>BNBA01000002.1 GCA_014654535.1 Xanthomonas boreopolis | reverse complement strand
TAGTCGTACCCCCGCGAGACCTCCTCGCGCCCGTACCACCGCTCCACCACCTGCGCCGGCAACCCCGCCAGCTCCAAGCGGTGCAAGCGGCTCGCGTCGGTCAGACGCGCCGACTGGGCCAGCAACTCCTGCAGCGATTCCATGCCTGTGTTCCTTCGGGCCGGCGCCCTGATTCCTTGCTCTCCAGGCCAGGAAACTACCAGACCCAGGCGCCCCCGTCATTTTATTGACGCCCCGCCTATTGACGCCCTCCACGATGGTGGTACAGCACGCTCGCCGGACCTCGGCCCCCTACCGGACCCTCAGCGATCCAGTCCCAGATACTCCAGCACCTGCGCCGCCAATGCCTCCACGTTTTCGCCATCCGCCCGCAGATGCAGCTCCGGATGCTCCGGCGCCTCGTACGGCGAATCGATGCCCGTGAAATTCGGGATCTGGCCGGCGCGCGCCTTCGCGTACAACCCCTTCACGTCGCGCGCCTCGGCCACTTCCAACGGCACGTCGACGAACACCTCGATGAACTCGCCCTCGGCGAAGCGCTCCCGCGCCATCCTCCGCTCCGCGCGGAACGGCGAGATGAAGCTCACCAGCACGATCAGGCCGGCGTCGGTCATCAGCTTGGCGACCTCGGCGACGCGGCGGATGTTCTCCACGCGGTCCTCCTCGGTGAAGCCCAGGTCGCGATTCAATCCATGCCGAACGTTGTCGCCGTCGAGGATGAAGGTGTGGTAGCCGAGCGCGTGCAGGCGCTTGTCCACCCGGTTGGCGATGGTCGACTTGCCCGCGCCGGACAGGCCGGTGAACCACAGCACCCTGGGCGACTGGCCCTTGATCCGCGCCCGCGCGGCCTTGTCCACGTCCAGGTGCTGCCAGTGCACGTTGCCGGCGCGGCGCAGCGCGAACTCCAGCGTGCCGGCGGCCACGGTGGCATTGCTCTGGCGGTCGATCAGGATGAAGCCGCCCAGCACGTGGTTGCGCGCATAGGGCTCGAACGCGATCGGCTCGTCCAGCGACAGGTTGCAGTAGCCGACCTCGTTCAGTTCCAATCGCTTGGCCGCCAGGTGCTCCTGCGTGTTCACGTCGACGCGGTGCTTGATCTCGCTGACGCTGGCCGAGACCGTGCGCGCACCGATCTTCAGCCAGTAAGGCCGGCCCGGCAGCAACGCCGCGTCGTCCAGCCACAGCACGTGCGCGGCGAACTGGTCGGCCACTTCCGGCGGATCGCCGGCGGCGGCGATCACGTCGCCGCGGCTGACGTCGATCTCGTCGGCCAGCGTCAGCGTCACCGCCTGCCCGGCGCGCGCGACCTCGGCGTCGCCATTGGCATCCAGCACGCGCGCCACGCTCGAGCGCCGCGCCGACGGCAGCACCACCACGGCATCGCCCGGCCGCACCTCGCCCGCCGCGATCGTGCCGGAGAAGCCGCGGAAATGCTGGTTGGGCCGGTTCACCCATTGCACCGGCAGGCGCAGGCCGCTGGCCTCGCCGTGCGTTTCGACCCGCACCGTTTCCAGGTGCTCGAGCAACGACGGGCCGCCGTACCACGGCGTGTTGGGCGAACGCGTGGAGAGGTTGTCGCCTTCCAGCGCCGACAGCGGGATCGCCTGCACGTGCGCGATGCCGAGCTGCGCGGCCAGCGCGCGGTAGCCTTCGGCGATCGCCTCGAACGCGGCCTGGTCGTAGCCGACCAGGTCCATCTTGTTCACCGCCAGCACCACGTGCGAAATGCCCAGCAGCGAGACGATGTAGCTGTGCCGCCGGGTCTGCGTCAGCAGGCCCTTGCGCGCGTCCACCAGCACCACCGCCAGGTCGGCGGTGGAAGCGCCGGTGGCCATGTTGCGGGTGTACTGCTCGTGGCCCGGGCAGTCGGCGACGATGAACTTGCGCTTGTCGGTATCGAAGTAGCGGTAGGCCACGTCGATGGTGATGCCCTGCTCGCGCTCGGCGGCCAGCCCGTCCAGCAGCAGCGCATAGTCGATGCGCTCGCCCTGGGTGCCGTGGCGGCGGCTGTCCTTCTCCAGCGCGGCGAGCTGGTCGTCGAACAGGCGCTTGCTGTCGTACAGCAGCCGCCCGATCAGGGTGCTCTTGCCGTCGTCCACGCTGCCGCAGGTGATGAAGCGCAGCAGGGGTTTGTCTTCGTGCTGGCGAAGATAGGCGCCTATGGCGCTATCTTCGCCGGGATTGGGGATTCGGGATTGGGGATTCGCAAAGGCGGGAATCCCGGCCGTCGCGCCCGTCGCAGCAACCCGCTCTTGCCAATCCCCAATCCCCAATCCCGAATCCCGGCTCATCAGAAATACCCCTCCAGCTTCTTCTTCTCCATCGACGCGCCCGGATCGTGGTCGATCACCCGGCCCTGGCGCTCGGAGCTGGTCGCGACCAGCATCTCGGCGATGATCGCCTCCAGCGTGTCGGCGGTGGACTCGATCGCGCCGGTCAGCGGATAGCAGCCCAGGGTGCGGAAGCGCACCGATTTCAGCTGCGGCACCTCGCCCTCGCGCAACGGCAGGCGCTCGTCGTCGACCAGGATCAGCGCGCCGTCGCGCTCGACCACCGGGCGCTCGGCGGCGAAGTACAGCGGCACCACCGGGATGTTCTCGCGGTAGATGTAGAGCCAGATGTCCAGCTCGGTCCAGTTCGACAGCGGGAACGCCCGCACGCTCTCGCCTGGGTGGATGCGGGCGTTGTAGACGCTCCACAGCTCCGGGCGCTGGTTCTTCGGATCCCAGCGGTGCTTGTCGTTGCGGAACGAGAACACCCGTTCCTTGGCGCGCGACTTCTCCTCGTCGCGGCGCGCGCCGCCGATGGCCGCGTCGAACTTCCACTTGTCCAGCGCCTGCTTCAGGCCCTGGGTCTTCATCACGTCGGTGTGGATCGCGGCGCCATGGCTGATCGGCCCGATGCCCTGGGCGACGCCCTCCGGGTTGATGTGCACGCGCAATTCCACGCCGGTCTCGGCGGCGCGGCGGTCGCGGAAGGCGATCATCTCGCGGAACTTCCAGCGCGTGTCCACGTGCAGCAGCGGGATCGGCGGCGGGGCGGGTGCGAACGCCTTCAGCAGCAGGTGCAGCAACACCGAACTGTCCTTGCCGACCGAATACAGCAGCACCGGGTTGCGGAACTCGGCGGCGACCTCGCGCAGGATGTGGATGCTTTCGGCCTCGAGCCGGTCGAGGTGGGACAGGGAAGGAGCGCTCATCGAACCACGAAGCAGGCGGATAAAGGCAGGGCCCAGCGTAGCAGCGGCCACGCCCGGCCAGGCGACCGGGACCGGCAGTGTGTCGTCCGGCCGTCACGCGGCGAAATAAGCGACGGGCATAAGCGGATAACCGCTGGTCCTTTCTGAACGGAAAAACGCTTCTCTAACATCGGACGTCCTCCTTTTGTATCCGGAACGGGAATGACCGCCGCCACCGCCCCATCGCTTCCCAGTCCCCTGCCCGAGGACCGCAGGGCCCTGCTGGCGAAGCTGGTCGAGGGCCTGGACGGTCCATCGCTGTGGTGGCTGTCCGGCTATACCGCCGGGCTCGCCCAGGGCCATGCCGCGCCGCCTTCGCTGGCGCTGGTGCCGGGCGGCGGCGGTGCGGTGGCGGCCACGGCCGGCCAGCGCCTCACCGTCGTGTACGGCAGCCAGACCGGCAACGCGCGCCGTGCCGCCGAGCAGCTGGTCGCCGAGGCGGAGGCCTCGGGGCTGTCGGTCCGGCTGGTCCGCGCCGATGCCTACCCCACCCGCGAGCTGGCCGGCGAGCGCCTGCTGTACGTGGTGATCAGCACGCAAGGCGAGGGCGACCCGCCGGACGACGCGATCGGCTTCGTCGAGTTCCTGGCCGGCCGGCGCGCGCCCAAGCTCCCCGACCTGAAGTACGCGGTGCTCGCGCTGGGCGATTCCAGCTATGCCGACTTCTGCGGCATCGGCCGCCGCATCGACGCGCGCCTGGCCGAGCTCGGCGCCACCCGCCTGCAGCCGCTGGGCGAGGCCGACCTGGACATCGACACCGTGGCCGCGCCGTGGCGCCAGCAGGCGCTGGCCCGGGCCCGCGAATTCCTCGACACCGCGCCGGCCGGCAACGTCACCCCGCTGCGCCATGCCGCGCCGGCGGCGCACGCCTGGTCGCCCACCCACCCGTTCGCCGCCGAGGTGCTGGCCAACCAGCCGATCAGCGGCCGCGAGTTCAAGGGGCCGGCGTTCCGCGTCTACGGTCCTGCATCCAAGCACGTACGCCACCTCGAGCTGTCGATCGCCGGCAGCGGCCTGGCCTACGAACCCGGCGACGCCCTGGGCGTGGTGCACCGCAATCCGCCGGTGCTGGTCGAGGCCGTGCTGCAGGCCGCGCGCCTGGATGCCGGTACCGAGGTCGCGCTCGGCAAGGAAACCCAGCGCCTGGCCGAATGGCTGGCCGCGCGCCGCGAGCTGACCAAGCTGTCGCGGCCGTTCCTGGCCGCGCACGCCGAGCGCAGCGGCGCCGAGGAGCTGAAGCGCCTGCTCGACCCGGCCCAGACCGCCGGCCTGGCGGCGCTGCTGGCCGACCACCAGGTGGTCGACGTGCTGCGCCGCTGGCCGGCGGATTGGGACCCGCAGGGCCTGCTCGAGGCGCTGCGCCCGCTCGCCCCGCGCCTGTATTCGATCGCCTCCAGCCGCAAGCGGGTCGGCGAGGAAGTCCACCTCACCGTCGACGAGCTGCGCTACGAGGCGCACGGCCACCCCCACGTCGGCAGCGCCAGCGGCTTCCTGGCCGCGCTGGCCGAGGGCGACAGCGTGCCGGTCTACGTCGAGGCCAACGAGCGCTTCCGCGTCCCCGCCGACGGCGAGCGCGACATCGTGATGGTCGGCCCCGGCTCCGGCGTCGCGCCGTTCCGCGGTTTCGTGCAGGAGCGCGCCGAGACCGGCGCCCGCGGCCGCAACTGGCTGTTCTTCGGCGCCCAGCACTTCAATACCGGCTTCCTCTACCAGACCGAGTGGCAGGAAGCGCTGCACCGCGGAGAGCTGCACCGCCTGGACCTGGCGTTCTCGCGCGACCAGCCGCGCAAGGTCTACGTCCAGGACCGCCTGCGCGAGCGCGGCGCCGAGCTGTACGCCTGGCTGCAGGGCGGCGCGCACTTCTACGTCTGCGGCTCCATCGCCATGGGCAAGGACGTGCACGCCGCGTTGCTGGACGTGGTGGCCGCGCACAACGGCGGCAACGCCGAAGCCGCGGCCGAGTACCTCGCCGCCCTGCAGGCGGAGGGCCGCTACGGCCGCGACGTCTACTGAAAGAAGCCGGCACGGCGGTCCGGATCCGCAGGAACGAGAACCCGCGCGACCGGTCGCCGCCCTCCACATCGGAATGCAAGCCCCATGAGCCATCCTTCCGTCGAAGACATCAAGATCAACAGCCGCGGCCTGCGGGGCACGCTGCTGGAAGGCCTGGCCGACCCGGTCACCGGCTCGCTGTCGTTCGAGGACCAGCGCCTGGTCAAGTTCCACGGCACCTACCAGCAGGACGACCGCGACATCCGCGACGAGCGCCGCCGGCAGAAGCTGGAGCCCGCACACCAGTTCATGATCCGCATCCGCGCCCCGGGCGGGGTGTTCAGCCCCGAGCAGTGGCTGAAGCTGGACGCCATCGCCACCACCTGGGCCAACCACTCGCTGCGTGTCACCACCCGCCAGACCTTCCAGTTCCATGGCGTGATCAAGCGCGAACTGAAGGCGACCATGCAGGCGATCAACGCCGCCGCGCTGGACACCATCTCCGCCTGCGGCGACGTCAACCGCAACGTGCTGTCGACCAGCAACCCGCTGCAGTCGCGCCTGCATGCCGAAGTGCACGCGTGGGCGCAGCGCCTGTCGGCCGAGTTCCTGCCCAGGACCCGCGCCTACTACGAGATCTGGCTGGACCAGGAGAAGCTGGCCGACAGCGGCGAGGAAGAGGACCCGGTCTACGGCAAGGCCTACCTGCCGCGCAAGTTCAAGATGGCCGTGGCGGTGCCGCCGACCAACGACGTGGACGTGTTCGCCAACGACTTCGGCCTGATCGCCATCGTCGATGCGGACGGCGGCCTGGCCGGCTTCAACGTGACCATCGGCGGCGGCATGGGCGCCAGCCATGGCGACCCCAAGACCTATCCGCGCCTGGGCAGCGTGATCGGCTTCGTCGCGCCCGACCAGGTACTGGCGATCGCCGCGGCCGCGGTGACGGTGCAGCGCGACCACGGCGACCGCGTCGAACGCAAGCATGCGCGCTTCAAGTACACCATCGACGACCTCGGCCTGGATGCCGTGGTCGCGCTGATGGAGGAACGCGCCGGCTTCCGGCTGCAGCCGGCACGGCCGTTCCGCTTCGACCACAACGGCGACCGCTTCGGCTGGGTCGAGGGCGAGGACGGGCGCTGGCACCTGACCCTGTCGCTGCCGACCGGCCGCATCGCGGACCGCCCCGGCACGCCGCACCTGAGCGGCCTGCGCGAGATCGCCCGGGTACACCGCGGCGAGTTCCGCCTGACCGCCAACCAGAACCTGATCGTCGCCGGGGTGCCGGCCGGCGAGCGCGAACGCATCGACGCCCTGGTCCGCGCCCATGCCCTGGACCAGGACAACCGCGCCCCGACCGCGCTGGCGCGCGCCTCGATGGCCTGCGTCGCGCTGCCGACCTGCGCGCTGGCCATGGCCGAGGCCGAGCGCTACCTGCCCGACTTCAATGCCAGGTTGCAGCCCCTGCTGGAAAAACACGGCCTGGCAGAGACGCCGATCCTGCTGCGCATCTCCGGTTGCCCCAACGGCTGCTCGCGCCCGTACCTGGCCGAGATCGCCCTGGTCGGCAAGGCGCCCGGCCGCTACAACCTGATGCTCGGCGGCGACCACCGCGGCCAGCGCCTGAACACGCTGTACCGAGAAAACATCACCGAACCCGAGATCCTGGCCGCGCTCGACTCGCTGCTGGCCCGCTACGCCGCCGAGCGCGGCGGCGACGAGGGTTTCGGCGATTTCCTGCACCGCAGCGGCGAGATCGCCCTGCCCGCCTATCCCACCCATCGCGAAATCTCACTGGAACTGCGCGCATGACCGCCCGTCCCGCCTCCAACGACCACGACGCCCCCTACGACCTGGAATCGGTCAACGCGCGGCTCGAGAAGCTCGATGCCGTCGAACGCGTGGCCTGGGCGCTCGAGCACGGACCGAAGCAGGCCGCGCTCTCCTCCAGCTTCGGCGCGCAGTCGGCGGTGACGCTGCACATGCTGACCCGGCAGAAGCCGGACATCCCGGTGATCCTGATCGATACCGGCTACCTGTTCCCGGAGACCTACCGCTTCGCCGACGCGCTGACCGAACGGCTCGGCCTCAACCTCAAGGTCTACCGCCCGCTGGTCAGCCGCGCCTGGATGGAGGCGCGCCACGGCCGCCTGTGGGAACAGGGCGTGGTCGGCATCGAGCAATACAACAACCTGCGCAAGGTCGAGCCGATGCGCCGCGCCCTCGACGAACTGCAGGTCGGCACCTGGTTCACCGGCCTGCGCCGCCAGCAGGCCACCAGCCGCGCCAACACCCCGATCGTGCAGCAGCGCGGCGAGCGCTGGAAGATCAGCCCGATCGCCGACTGGACCGACCGCGACATCTGGCAGTACATGAAGGCGCACGACCTGCCCTACCACCCGCTGTGGGAACAGGGCTACGTCTCGATCGGCGACTTCCACACCACCCGCCGCTGGGAACCGGGCATGCGCGAAGAGGACACCCGCTTCTTCGGCCTCAAGCGCGAGTGCGGCATCCACGAGGACATCTGAGCGGCCCGGCGGATAAGCGCCTGGTGACTCCTATGGCAATGACTCCCGTGGCAGCAGCTTCTGTGGGAGCAGCTTCTGTGGGAGCAGCTTCTGTGGGAGCAGCTTCTGTGGGAGCGACTTCAGTCGCGATGAGGCCTTACCGACAAAGCCCTGACGCGACTGAAGTCGCTCCCACGATGATTCAGGCCCTCGATGGCCGGCGAGCAGGCACGCCAGCCCAACCACAATCATTTCCAGCGCCGCCGGCAGCGGCACCTCTGTCATCGGAACAGCCCCATCACCAGTACGCGCTCCCACAATGATTGTTCCGGCCTGCTCAGCGGCCGACGATCAGCGGTGCCGTCCCGGCCACAAACGGTCCAATCCCAGCACCACCAGCATCGACAGCCCGGTCAGCGGGAACAGCACGCCGCCGATCGCCAGCAGCGCGGTCACCACGCGCAAGGTGCGCGGGTCCACCGGTGCCGGCGGCACGCCGAGCCGCCCTGCCGGCCGGCGCTTCCACCACATCGCCACGGCGCTGGCGCACAACACGACGATGCCCAGGCACGCCACCAGCAGCACGAGCTGGTTGGCGACCCCGTACTGCTGGCCGAGATGCACGTTGATGCCCCACTCCGCCGCGCGCGCCAGCGCACCGTAGTCGGCATAGCGCATGTCCAGCAGCACCCGGCCGCTGTACTGGTCGAGATGGACCACGCGCTGGCGCGCCAGGTCGGCCGGGTAGACCGAAGCGGTATAGACCCCTTCCGCGCCGCGCGGCAACGACACCGCATAGCCCGGCGCGACATCCAGCGCACCGAAGCGCGCGAGCGCCGCGTCCAGGCCGATCGCGCCGGGCTGCGGCGCGTAGTCGCCCGCGCCGGCGGCCATGGCATGCGCCGCATGTGCCGCCGGCTCGTGCCCGGCATGCGGTTCGGAACGCGGTAGCCGCGCCTGCCGCAACGACCACGCCGGTACCGTCGCGTCGGCCAGGCGCTGGTCGGACATCGGCACCTGCACGCGCAGCCCGGCGGGATAGCCGTAGTCATGGCCGTTGAGCCATGCGTTGACCTTGGCGCCCCACAGCAACGACCACGGCAGCCCGGTCAGCGCCAGGAACAGCAACACGCCGCCGACGGACACGCCCAGCGTCGCGTGCAGGTCGCGCCAGAACAGCCGCTGCCGCGGCCGCCCACGCGGCGCGAACCCAAATCCCCGCGCGGGGCCGTGCGGGCGCTTGCGAGGGGCTCGCGCCGAGGCCCACCACAGGTAGAAGCCGGTCAGCACCAGCAGGATCGCCCATCCCGCCGCGACCTCGATCATCGCGTTGGCCGGCACGCCGAGCAGGTCCAGGCTGTGCAGGCGCCGGATCGTCCAGGCCACCGTGCCGTGCTCGGGCAAGGTGCCGAGCACGCGCGCTCGGTACGGATCGACATAGACCACCTGCCGGCTCCCGTCCGGCGCGACGATGCCGACCTCGGCGCTGGCATCCGCTCGCTCGGGCGCGACGTAGCGGAAGACCTGCCCGGCCTGCCTGCGCAACGCCGCTTCCAACTGCGCCCGGGCCGGCTGCCGCGGTCCGTCCGCCGGCGCCACCACTTTCAGATCGTGGTGGAAGAACCGGTCGATCGGCTTCTGGTACAGGAACGCCGCGCCGGTCAACGCAAGCCAGGCCAGGAACGGCAGCACCAGCAGGCCGGCATAGAAATGCCAGCGCCAGACCGCACGGTAGACGCGCCAGGGCGCCGCCTCGCCTTCGCGCGACCGGCTCACAGGCGCCTCGTCCAGTTCACGTAGAACGCACGGCCATCGCCCGGGGAATAGCCGGACGACCCGCTGTCGTACCAGGCGTAGGCGTAGAAGCGGTCGGTCACGTTCTTCAGCTGCAGCGAGAACGCATTGCGCGCATCCGGCGTCCAGGTCGCGCCGAGGTTGCCGAGCACGTAGCCACCGTAGCGGCCGAGCGTATTGGTGCGCTCGACGTAGTAATCGCCCTGGCCGTTGCCCCAGGCGCTGAGCTTGAGCCGGGCGCCGGCCTGCCATTCCACGCCCGCGTTCGCCAACCAGCGGGGCACGTTCTCGATCTCCTTGCCGCGCGTGTCGGGCGCGCCCGGGTCCGGCGCCACGATCGTGGCCTTCTGCCGCGAATACGCCAGCCACGCGCGCCAGCGCTCGCCCGGCTGCAGATTGAACTGCGCGTCCCAGCCCCTGCGCAGCGTCCTGCCGACGTTGGCCACGTCGCCCACCGCGACGCCGCCGTTCACCCCGAGCACCGTGGCGACCTCGCCCGATGCGCGCTGCTCCCAATAGGCCAGCCGTGCGTCCGCCCAGGGCCCCGGCCGGAACTTCAGGCCGGCTTCCCACCCGGTGTTGATCGATGGCGCCAGGTCGTTGGCCCCGGTGCGGTAGGCGCCGTTGCCGGTGCCGATCTGGAAGCTGCGGCCCCAGTTGGCATAGGCGGTGGAGGTCTCGCCCAGGCGGTAGGCGGCGCTGAACTTCGGCTGCCGGATCATGCCGTAGCCGTAGACCGGATAGCGTGCGCCGTTGGCGACGTCGTCGAAATCGCCGTGGACGCGGTCGATGCGATAGGCCGGCACCAGCTTGAGCCGCTCGCCCGGGCGGATCACCGCCTGCACGTAGGCGCCGCGCGTGTCCAGCGCGTAGGCCCAGTCGCGCAGCACCGTGCCGCGCGCGCCGTCGACGATGCCGAAGCGGCGCGCGACGTTGTCCTGCCACTGCGCGTCCACGCCGCCCTCCAGCGCGAACTCGCGCGCCCATGCCACCTGCGGCGTCCAGGTCGCGTTGGCGAGCAGGCCGCGGTGGGTCTCGTCGTTGTAGCGCTCCTGCCGCGCGCCGGCGGCGGTGAACTTCACCACCCGGTCGTTGGTGTAGCGGTTGACGTAGGCCTTGGCGTTCCAGTTCCAGTCGGCCCCGATGCGGCCATCCAGGTGCAGCGCGGTCTGCACGGTCTGGCGCTCGCTGCGATCCTGGTCGGAATACGCCGGCGAGCTGCGCGGGCGCGCCACCGCGTCGGCATAGGCCAGGTAGCCGGATTCCTGCGCATCGTTGTGGAAATAGCGGGTACTGAGCCCGGCACGCCAGCGATCCTCGGGATCGGCATAGAACCACTTGCCGGCGAAGGTGCGCTTGATCGCCCGCGCATGCTCGCGATACCCGTCCGAATCGCGCCAGCCGGCGAAATAGTCCTGGCTCCACGGCCCCTGCTCGAAGCCCTTGGCGAGCTGCACGTCGCGCGTGCCGAAGCTGCCGGCGGTGACGCTCAGCGCGCCCTCGTCGCCGCCGCTGCGGGTGACGACGTTGACGTCGCCGGCGATGGCGTTGAGCCCGTAGCGCGGATCGTTGGTGCCGCGCACGATCTCGATCGCGGCGATGTCGAGCGGGAACACCGCGTCCAGGTACGGCATCCCGCCTGCGTTGTCGTTGGACGGCACGCCGTCGATCAGCAGCTTGACCGCGTTGATGCGGCCCTCGCCGTTGAAGCCGCGGAAGGAGATGCGACCGGCGTCGGTCCCCATCTTGAACTGGGTCACCTGCACGCCAGGCGCGCGCGCGAACAGTTCCCAGCTGTAGTCGACGCGCTGGTCCTGCACCAGGTCGGCGCCGAGCACGTCGACCGAGGAGAACACCCGCCCCACCGGCAAGCTGCGCTCGCCCGCGGCGCGGGCCTGGGCGCGCACCGTGCCCAGGGTGAGCACGGAATCGTCCTGCGGGGCGGCATGCGCGGTGCAGGCGAGCACGCACAGCACGGCACCGGCCAACGGTATTGGAGCGGGATGGACATGGCGGTTCATGCGAAAGACTCCTCCCGTCCGCGGCGGCGCAAGGCCGGCGCGCCGCGGACGGGATCAGAAGGTGTAGTCGAGCTTCAGCCAGGCATTGCGCCCGGGTTCGTGGATGCGCACCGGATCGGCCGGATAGCCGAAGTCCGCGCTGCCGGCCAGGTTCAGGTGCTCGCTGTAATCGCGGTCGAGGAGGTTGTCCACGCCGGCGGTCACGCGCATCGCGTCGCTGATCCGGTAGCCGGCATTGAGCGCAAGCGTGGCGAAGCCGGCGCTCTCGCCGAGATCCTGCCCGACCACGTTGCCTTCGCCCACCGCCACCCGGCCCTGGCGCGCCACCGCACGCAACAACAGGCCGGCCGACCAGCGCCGGCCCTGCCAGTCCGCGCTGAAGCGCGACTCCAGCGGCGGCATCTGCGGCAAGGCGGAACCGTCGCTGCGGTTCTCGCCCCAGGCATGGGCGAGCGTCCCGCCAAGCTTCCAGCCGCCCCGCAGGCGCCAGTCCAGTCCCGCTTCGCCCCCGGCGATGCGCGCATCGACGTTACGCGCGGCGCTGCTCGTCCCCATCATCCCGCCCGCGGCGTAGGCGAACAGGATGTAGTCGTCGATGCGGCCGGCATAGGCGGAGACCCAGGCATCCACGCGCTCGCCGCGATACTGCAGGCCGAGATCGAGCTGGGTGGTCCTTTCCGGCCGCACGCCGGCGAAGGCATTGGTCGCCCCGTCCGGGCCGCGGTCCGCGGAGAACAGCTCCCAGTAATCCGGCATGCGTTCGCTGTGGCCCAACCCGGCATACCAGCCGATGCCACCGCCAAGATCTCCTTCGCGGCGCAGGAAGCCGCTGCCCAGGCGCTCCTTGCGGGTCTGCCCGGCGGTGGGATTGGGCATCGCCATCATGCCGATGGTGGCGCGCTCGTCCCTCGCCTCCGCGCGGTCGACGCGCAAACCCGCCACCCAGCGCGCGGCGGTACCGGCGCCGAAGGTGATCTCCGAGAACGCCCCCAGGTTGGCCAGGCGCGCGTCCACGCGCCAGGGCATCGCCCGGTAGGCGCCGCGCCCCATCGCGCTGCGGTCGCGATGGCGGCTGTCCTGGACGTCGATGCCGGCGACCAGCTCGACATCGCCCCAGCGCCACTCGGACGCGATGCGTCCTCCGGTCGTGCGGCGATCCACGTTCGCGGCCATCGCCATCGGCATCGACGAATCCGGGTTGGGCCTGCGCAGCGTGTAGTTGTCCATCACGTGGTCGGCCTCGTTGTAGTAGGCGTTGGCCGACAGCGATTGCCAGGCTTCCGACAAGTGCCGTTTCTCGAAGCGCGCGCCGTAGCTGGTGCGGCGGAACCGGGCCCCGTCCATGCCGCGCCCGGCATAGCGCGCCAGCGCATCGCCGGTGCCGGCCGACAGTTCCAGCACCGTATCGGCATCGGGCGTCCATCCCACGGCGACGTCGCTGTTCCACTTGCGCCAGCGCGACGGCACCACGTCGCCGCGTCCATCGGTGTAGTCGTCGGACTCGGAACGGTTCCCGTCCAGGCGCACGTAACCGAGCGGGCCGCCGGCGGTCGCCCCGAGTGCCTGGTCGTTGCGGTCGCGCGAGCCGGCCAGCGCACTGGCGTTGCCTTCCAGCGCGGCGGTTTCGAAATGCGGCGCATCGCGTTCGAAGCGCACCGTTCCCGCCGAGGCACCCGGGCCCCAACGCACGGTCTGCGGCCCCTTGACGATGGTCAGCCGGTCGTAGGTTTCCGGCGCGATGTAGGACAACGGGTTGTCCATGCGCGCCGGGCAGGCACCGACGAGACTGCCGTCGTTGCTGAGCACGTTGAGCCGCGAGCCGAACATCCCGCGCAGCACCGGATCGCCGTTGGTGCCGCCGTTGCGGACGATCGCGAAGCCGGGGACGGTCTTCAGGTAGTCGGCGCCATCGCTGGCCGGCACCGGCTGGCGCGGCAGCTTCGGGTCGGTGGTCCAGGTCAACGGCGTGGACGGCGCGCTGTGGGTGACCACCAGAGTATCGAGGGTCTTGGCCGGGTCGGCCGCACGCGCCGGCGGCGAACCCAGGGAAAGCAGGATGCAACAGGACAGCGCCACCGGCGCTGGCGCTTGGAAACGGGCAATCATTGCGATGCACTCCGGAAGAACGCGGATGCGCACGGCGCCCTGCGGGCACCGCGCGGAAAATGCAGGCGTGTCGTCAGGCGCGCAGCGGAGGGCCGCGCGGCACCGCCGCCGGCCAGTACGTCGAAGCAGGGGCGATCGCGGCGAAGCGCAACCCGGGCGCCATCGCACGCAGCAGCGGCAGCACCAGCAGGGCCACCGCGAGCCACGGCAACAACCGCGCGGCGAGTACGCAGTAATCGCAGGCGAAGCCATGTTCGGCATGGCCGGACCCGTCGTCCGACGCATGCCCGTCGCCGTGCGCCTCGCCGGCGGTCGTTGCCATCGCGTAGCCGGCATGCGCGCCGGCCATCGCGGACGACGCGAGCGCGGCCACCCGCAAGCCCTCGGTGGTGCACAGCGCCTGCGGATCGGGAGGCGCCGCTTGCAGCCATCGGCTCACCAGCGGCGCGCACACCATCAGCAGCGTCGCGACGAACGCGAGCCGGTGCATGGCGGCGAGGAACGGCCGGGAGCGGATCATCCCGGCATGATAGCCATCCGGTCCGTGCGTCCGATGCGACGAACGGTCGCAGGTTCCCGGCGGTCGTGGGCGTGCTTCACGACCCTGCGTCGAAGGGGTCGTCCCGCCTGGTGCAACCTCGGCAATGCCCCTCGGGACCGAAGTCCCTCCCACAAGGCTTTGCTGGGCCCCTGGCGCATCGGCGCTTCCGCGGCGCGGATCGGATTCCCTCCCGGTTCCGGGCACGAATCCGGCGCCGCCGCGCGGAACCCGCGACTAGCTGGTGATCGTCTGGGTCAGCGATTCCCAGCTCGGCGGCTCCGGCCAGTTCGCTTCCTGGTTGCCGTCGAGCACCCGCCGCAGGTCGCGCTTGTCGATCTGCGGCGCCAGCACGTGCACCAGTTCCAGCGCGTAGTCGCGCAGCACGCGGTCGCGCGGCAGCACCGCCCACGCGATGCACTCGGCGATCGGCGCCGGTGCCGCCCACGCGCGCAGGTCGGTGTCGTTGGCGGTGATCGCCATCTCGGCGACCAGGCCGACCCCCAGCCCGGCGCGCACGTAGGTCTTGATCAGGTCGGCATCGAGCGCGGTCAGCGCCAGTCGCGGCTCCAGCCCGACCTGGGCGAAGGCGCGCTGCAGGGACGAGCCCGGCCGCGTCGAGGATTCGTAGCTGATCAACGGCTGCTCCGCCAGCGCCTGCATGTCCGGCGCGGACTTGCGGTCCAGCGCGTGCCCGCGCGGCACGATCACCAGTCGCCGCCAACGGTACAGCGGTACCGCGACGCCGGCGCTCGGCTCGCCGCCGGCGGTGCTGACCACCGCGATGTCGGCGTCGCCCTGGCTGAGCAGGTCCAGCGCATCGCTCTCGGCCGCCTGCTGCAGGTGCACGCTGACCTGCGGATAGGCGTGCTTGATCTGCGCCACCGCCGGCGGCAGCACGAAGCGCGCCTGGGTATGGGTGGTGGTCAGGGTCAGCTGGCCCTGCGCCTCGCGCCGCTGGTTGGCGGCGTAGGTGCGGATGTTGTTGGCCTCGGCCAGCACCGCGCGGGCACGCTCGATCACCTCCACGCCGGCCGGGGTCACCGACTCCAGGCTGCGCCCCTTGCGCACGAACAGCAGGAAGCCCAGCTCGTCCTCGAGCTGCTTGAGTTGCTTGGACAGGCCGGGCTGGGTGGCATGCACGCGCGCGGCGGCGAGCGTGATGTTCAGCTCGGCATCGGCGATGGCCACCAGGTAGCGAAGTTGGGTCAGCGTCATCGGCGTGGTTCGGAGTCCAGAGACCGGCACGCGGACGTGCCGTGCTTCGTGAGGGAGTCGCACCAGGACCCGGTACGTGGATATGCCGGGTTCTTGTGGGGAATTCGCTCCAGAGACTGTAGTGGAGTTCGCTCGCGCAGCTTATAACCGAAAGCTATTTACTGCATTCATGAAGTCATTTCCGACGGCTATAAGCGGGGTTTACGGTCACGGCCTTCCCTTCCCGCCATTCGCCCCTGTGACCGCCGCCCCGTTCCCCCTGTTCGCCGACCTGCGTGATCGCCCGGTGCTGGTAGTCGGCGGCGGCGCAGTGGCCGAGCGCCGGACCGAGGCGCTGTTGCAGGCGGGCGCGCGTCCGCTGGTCGGCGCGCCGGCGCTCACCCCGGCGCTGGGGCGCTGGGCCGAGGCCGGTCGCGTACGCTGGCTGGCCGGCGAGTTCGACGAAGCATGGCTGGACGAGCCGATCTGGCTGGTGGTCCTCGCCGATGCCGATGCCCGGCTCGCCGGCGCGGTCGCCGCCGCCGCCGAGCCGCGCCGGCTGCTGGTCGAAAGGAGCACGGATACCCCGGCCGCCGCCCCGTCGCGTCGCGCCCGTCCCGGTTCGGTGACGCTGGTCGGCGCCGGCCCCGGCGATCCCGGGCTGCTTACGCTCAATGCGTTGCGCGCGCTCGGCGAGGCCGACGTGATCCTGCACGACCGGCTGGTCAGCGAGGCGGTACTGCGCCTGGCCCGGCCCGGCGCCGAGCGCATCGAGGTCGGCAAGTCGGCGCAGGGCCACAGCACCCGCCAGGAACACATCCACGCACTGATGCTCGAACACGCCAGGCGCGGCCGGCGCGTGGTGCGTCTCAAGGGCGGCGACCCGTTCGTGTTCGGCCGCGGCGGCGAGGAACTGGAATTCCTGCGCGACCACGACATCGCCTTCGAGGTCGTGCCCGGCATCACCGCCGCGCTGGCCTGCGGCGCCTACGCCGGGATCCCGCTCACCCACCGCGACCACGCGCAATCGCTGCGCCTGGTCACCGCGCACTGCAAGGACTCGCTGGACACGTTGGATTGGCAGGCGCTGGGCCAGGACCGGCAGACCCTGGCGTTCTACATGGGCGTGGCCGGGCTGGACACGATCCAGCAGCGCCTGCTGCAGGCCGGCCGCAGCGCCGCCACGCCGTTCGCGATCGTCGAGAACGGCTCGCGGCCCGAGCAGCGCGTCGTCACCGGCACGCTCGCCGACCTGCCCGGCACCGCACGCCTGCACGCGGTGCGCTCGCCCGCCCTGCTGGTGATCGGCGAAGTCGCCGCGCTGGCCGGCCGCCTGCACTGGTTCGGCCCTGCCCCGCTCGCCGCCTCGTCCTCACCTTCCGCAAAGCCCGCCTCGCCCACGCTGGCGAACGCCGCCTGACCTGTCCACGGAGACCCTCGCATGCCCATCTACGACAGCATCCTCGACACCATCGGCCGCACTCCGGTGGTCAAGCTCAACCGCATCGCGCCCACGGGCAAGACCCTCTACGCCAAGGTCGAGTCGTTCAACCCCGGCGGCTCGGTCAAGGACCGCCTGGCCCTGGCGATCATCCTCGACGCCGAGCAGCGCGGCCTGCTCAAGCCCGGCGACACCATCGTCGAGGCCACCTCGGGCAACACCGGCGTGGCGCTGGCGATGGTCGCCGCCGCGCGCGGCTACAAGTTCGTCGCCACGATGGTGGAGACGTTCTCGATCGAACGCCGCAAGCTGATGCGCGCCTACGGCGCCAAGGTGATCCTGACCCCGGCCGCCGAACGCGGCAGCGGCATGGTCCGCAAGGCCAGGGAACTGGCCGAGAAGCATGGCTGGTTCCTCGCCAGCCAGTTCGCGAATCCCGCCAACCCGGCGTACCACCGCAACACCACCGCGCCGGAAATCCTGCGCGACTTCGCCGGCCAGCGCCTGGACTACTTCGTCACCGGCTGGGGCACCGGCGGCACCCTCACCGGCGTCGGCCAGGTGCTCAAGGTCGCCCGCCCCGAGGTGAAGATCGTCGCCACCGAACCGGCCGGCGCCGCGCTGCTGAAGGGCGACGAATGGAAACCCCACAAGATCCAGGGCTGGACCCCGGACTTCGTGCCGGACGTGCTCGACCGCGAGGTCTACGACGAGCTGTACAGCATCAGCGACGAGCGTGCGATCGAGACCTCGCGCCGGCTCGCCGCCGAGGAAGGCATCTTCGTCGGCATCTCCGCCGGCGCGACCGTCGCCACCGCGCTGGAAGTGGCGGAAAAGGCGCCGGAGGGCTCGGTGCTGCTGGCCGTGCTGCCCGACACCGGCGAGCGCTACTTCTCCACCCCGCTGTTCGCCGACATCAACGAGGGCAGCGACGACGAGTGGCTGGCCGGCCTGCCCTGAACGCGCCGCAACGTCCCGCCCCGCCAGACGCCGCCCCCGGGCGGCGTCTGCGCATGGGTCATCGTTCGAGCGGCGGCAGGCCGACTTCCGCGCGGCGTCCGGCCAGCGCTTCCGGCGCCTCGACCGGGAACAGCGTCCCGTCGGCCCGGCGCTGGGTGCCGAAACGCTGCGGCTGTCCTGCCAGGACGCGGTCGCGGTCCACGAACATCGCCCAGTCGGCCCGGTCGTAGCGTCCCGCGTCCACCGCGGCCTGCATCCCTTCGAGGAACCAGGCGCGGTAGGCGCGATCGGTCGAATGCTGGGCGACCAGGAACGCCGCCCCGGCCGCCTCGGCCCCGACCGTGTCCCGGTCCGGAAAACCCTGCCGTTCGACCAGCATGCGCAGGGCCTGTTCGTTCCGCCGCTGCACCTGCGCAAGCTCCTGCGCGGCCTGCCTGGCGAGCGCGGGATCCCGCTGCAGTTCGGCCGGGGTATGGCGCGCCCGCCATGCCTCGCGGGCGTCCTGGTCGGTCCTGCCCAGCTCCAGCAGCGCCGCCGCGTAGGATGCGTCGGCTCGCTCGCCGGCATGCGCGGCCGGGAAAGCGCACGACAGCAACAGGGCCATGGCGGCAGGGCGAAGGAAAACGGTGCGGTGCTTCATCGGTCTCGGTCCTTGTGAACGAAGCGGCCTGGGCGGCAGCGGCGCCGGGGGCCGGGACGATGGACCACCGCGACCCATGCAGGTTCCCCCGCTCGCCTCTCCCAGCGTCTCACTCCGGGAGACAGCTTCGGCTCATGCTGGCCGGCTTCCGCTCACGGTTCGCTCATCCTCATCGCATGAAGATCGCCGCATGAACATCGAAGTCTGGCAGGGCGACATCACCGACCTGGACGTGGACGCCATCGTCAACGCCGCCAACGAGTCCCTGCTCGGCGGCGGCGGCGTGGACGGCGCGATCCATCGCGCGGCCGGCCCGGGCCTGCTGGAGGAATGCCGCCAGTTGCCGGAACTCCGGCCGGGCGTGCGTTGCCCCACCGGCGAGGTGCGCGCGACCGGCGGGCACCGGCTCAAGGCGCGCCATGTCCTGCACACGGTCGGGCCGGTGTGGCGCGACGGCCACCACGACGAGCCCGCGTTGCTGGCCAATTGCTACTGGCAGTCGCTGAAGCTGGCCGAACAGATGGGCCTGCATTCGATCGCCTTTCCCGCGATCAGTTGCGGCGTGTTCGGCTATCCGCTGCACCAGGCGGCCAGGATCGCCGCCACCGAAACGTTGGCCTGGCAGAAGTCGCACGCGGTGCCGAAGCGCATCCTGCTGGTCGCCTACAACGAGGCCACCGCCAAGGCATTGCAACAGGCCGTGCTGATGGCGCAGCGCGAGAGCAACGCGGCCTGAGGCCGCGGCTTCCCGCTGTGCGTGGAAGGGGCTTCAGTCCGCCCCGCAGGGTCAGTGAGCCGTGGCACCCGCCGCGTCGCCACGCGGGGCGATGTCCCCGTCGAGCGCCATTCTGCGAGGGGCCCTCCACGAGATTCCCGCCAGCGCGGGACACATACGAGAACGCCGGCTTGCGCCGGCGTTCCTGTTCTTGCTGGATCAGCCCTTCCACTGCCCCTGGGCAGCCAGGCCGTTCTCCTTGGCGCGTTCGTAGACGATCTGCTGGGCCTTGGCGAAGTTGCCCTTCATGTCCTGCGACCACAGCTTCAGCGCGGCCTGCTGCATCGCGCGGCCGTAGGAGAAGCTCAGCGGCCACGGCAGGTTGCCGAGCTTGTTCATCGCGTTGAGGTGCGCGGTGGACTGCTCGTCGGTCTGGCCGCCGGACAGGAACACGATGCCCGGCAGGATCGCCGGCACGGTCGACTTCAGGCACATCACGGTGGACTCGGCCACTTCCTCGACGCCGGCCTGCTCGGGGCAGTCCTTGCCGGAGATCACCATCGAGGCCTTCAGGATGGTGCCCTCGAGCACGACGTTCTGCTCGTACAGCGCGCCGAACAGCGAACGCAGCGTGGCCTCGGTGACCTCGTAGCAGGTCTCGATGTCGTGGTCGCCGTCCATGATCACCTCGGGCTCCACCATCGGCACCAGGCCCTGTTCCTGGCACAGCGCGGCGTAGCGCGCCAGCGCATGGGCGTTGGCCTCGATGCAGGTGCCCGACGGGATGTCCTCGCCGATGTTGATCACCGCGCGCCACTTGGCGAAACGCGCGCCGAGCTTGTAGTACTCCTCCAGGCGCGCGCGCAGGCCGTCCAGGCCCTCGGTCACCAATTCGCCCGGGCAACCGGCCAGCGGATGGGCGCCCTTGTCGACCTTGATGCCCGGGATGATGCCGTGCTCGGCCATGTACTTCGGGAACGGCACGCCGTCCTTGGTGGACTGGCGGATGGTTTCGTCGAACAGGATCGCGCCGGAGATGTAGTCGCTCAGCTTCGGCGTGGTCAGCAGCAGCTCGCGGTAGGCGCGGCGGTTCTCCTCGATGTTCTCGATGCCCACCCCGGCGAAGCGCTTGGCGATGGTGCTGGTGGACTCGTCGATGGCGATGATGCCCTTGCCAGGGGCGACCATGGCCTGTGCGGTTTCGGCAAGCTGTTCGATGCTCATGTAGTTCCTGTGGCAGCAGCGGGGGAGACCGCAATTATAGCCGGGCGGAACGTACACATTCCGTCATGGAATGGCGTGCAAACGATTACAGCTCAATTGGATATGTGAGCGGCTGCGCTGTCTGCACCCGCAATCACCGCACAAGGATAGGCAGGGTTCCGCAGGAGCCGCTCCACGAGCCGCTCCCGCGGATGGCCCCGCCTCGGATTACAGCTCGCCGAGGCCGCTGGCGCGGCCGTCCGGGCCGACCTCGAGCAGGCGCAGGGTATTGGTCGCGCCGTGGGTTTCCATGTGCTCGCCGCTGGTGAACACCACGCGGTCGCCCGGCCCCATGCGGCCGCCGTCGACCAGCAGGCGGATCGCCGCGCGCGCGGCCTCGCGCGGGGTCAGGCCGCGGCTGTCGAAGCTGATCGGGAACACGCCGCGCATCAGCGCCATGCGCCGGCGCGCGCCGTCGTGGCGGGTGAACGCGTAGATCGGCACGTTGGAGCGGAACCGCGACAGGAAGCGCGGGGTGCCGCCGTTCTCGGTCAGCGCGACCACGCCGCCCAGGTTGATGTGCTCGGACAGGAACATCGTCGCCATCGCGATCGCCTGGTCGGCACGCTCCAGGTTGCGCTGGGCGGCCTCGAAGTCGGTGTCCATCTCGAACTGGCGCTCGGCGCCCAGGCAGATGCGCGCCAGCGCCTCCACCGCCTTGACCGGATAGGCGCCGGCGGCGGACTCGGCCGACAGCATCACCGCGTCGGTGCCGTCGATCACCGCGTTGGCCACGTCGAGCACCTCGGCGCGGGTCGGGATCGGGCTCTCCACCATCGACTGCAGCATCTGGGTCGCGGTGATGACGATCTTGTTGCGCGCCAGCGACTCCTTGATGATCTTCTTCTGCAGGCCCGGCAGCTCGGCGTCGCCGATCTCCACGCCGAGGTCGCCGCGCGCGACCATCACCACGTCGGAGGCCTCGACGATCTCGCTGAGGTTCTCGATCGCCTCGGTGCGCTCGATCTTCGACACCAGCCAGGCATCGCTGCCGTGCGACTGGGCGATGCGGCGCGCCTCGTTCATGTCGTCGGCGTTGCGGCAGAACGACACCGCGATGAAGTCCACGCCGATCTTGGCGACGATGCCGATCAGCTCCTTGTCGCGCTCGGTCAGCGCGCCCAGCGACAGGCCGCCGCCCTGCTTGTTCAGGCCCTTGCGATCGGACAGCACGCCGTCGTTGAGCACCGTGGTGACGATGCGCTCGCCCTGTACCTCGACCACGCGCAGCTGCATCAGCCCGTCGTCGAGCAGCAGCACGTCGCCGGGGCCGACGTCCTTCGGCAGGCCCAGGTAGCTCACGCCGACCTGGGTGGCGTCGCCGGGAGCGGCGTTGGCGTCGGCGACCAGGTCGAAGCGGTCGCCCGCCTTCAGCACGACCTTGCCTTCAGCGAAGCGCTCGATGCGGATCTTGGGGCCCGGCAGGTCGGCCAGGATGCCGACCTCGGCACCGACGCGCGCGGCGGCGGCGCGGACTTCCGCGGCACGCTTGGCCTGCCCGGACGGATCGCCGTGGCTGAAGTTCAGGCGCACCACGTTGACGCCGGCGCGGAACAGCTCCTCGAGCACCCCCGGGGGATCGGTGGCCGGGCCGAGGGTGGCGAGAATTCTGGTGCGGCGCTGGCGTTCGATCATGGCGGTGTGGGCTCCCCCGGAAAAGTCCGGAAAAGTAGCACAGCTGCACGCTTCGCAGGATGGCATTGCGGAATAGCCCCGACGCGAATGCGGCATGTCTTGCATGCCATGCGGGACCGCATGGAGACATCGCGCGACACCCGCGCCTGGGCGCCGATGGCGAAGCGCCCGTCCCGGCACGCCGGCCTGCCGCAGGCGCCCTCTATGCCACCAGTGCGCGCAGCTCGGACGGAACGGTCGCGAGCGCCCCGGCACCGGCCGTGCGCAGCTCGGCCTCGTCGCCGAAGCCCCACAGCACGCCGATGCTGCGCATGCCGTGCGCGTTCGCGCCTTCGATGTCCATCCGGCGGTCGCCGATCATCACGCACTGCGCCGGCTGCAGCGACAACCGGCGCAGCGCCTCGGCGATCAGGTCCACCTTGAAGCGGCGGCTGCCGTCGTCGCTGGTACCGATCACGTCCTCGAAGCAGTCGCCGAACGGCAGGTGCTCGACGATGCGGCGGGCGAAACGCTCGTTCTTCGAGGTGACCACCGCCATGCGGTGGCCCGCCGCGCGCAGCGCCGCGATGGTTTCGGGGATGCCGTCGAACACGCTGTGCTCGGTCCAGCCGACGCTGTCGTAGCGGTCGCGATACAGCGCCAGCGCCTGCCCCACAAGCGCCGCGTCGCCGGCGAAATGCTGGTGGAAGCTGTCGCGCAGGGGCGGACCGATCCAGCTGCGCAGCTGCTGCATGGACGGCAGGGCATGGCCCAGCTCGCCGAAGGTATGGACGAGCCCGCCGATGATCCCGGGCTCGGAATCGATCAAAGTGCCGTCGAGGTCGAAGAAGAGGGTTTGCATGGGGGAACGAGATCCAGGCTGTTCCCTTCTCCCGGCGGGAGAAGGTGGAGCGAAGCGCCGGAGGGGGGTACGGGCGGAGTCGCGCCGCACGGAACTTGCAGTGGAGCAACGATGGACGCGCCGCCACGCGCCCGATAGGAAAACGATCCGGGCATGGGGCTTGAGCAACTCAAGTGCGCGAAGCTTCGTCCGTACCCTCACCCCAACCCCTCTCCACCGGGAGAGGGGCCAAATCCAACGGAGACGCCGAAGCGGCGTCAGCCGCGCGCTTCCAGCGCCGCGACGGCCGGCAGGGTCTTGCCTTCCAGGAACTCCAGGAACGCGCCGCCGCCGGTGGAGATGTAGCTCACCCGGTCGGCGATGCCGTACTTGTCCACCGCCGCCAGCGTGTCGCCGCCGCCGGCGATGGAGAACGCCGGCGATTCGGCGATCGCCTTCGCCAGCGTCTCGGTGCCCTTGCCGAACGCCTCGAACTCGAACACGCCGACCGGGCCGTTCCACACCACGGTGCCGGCCTTGGCGATCAGCGCCGCGTACGCCGCCGCGGTCTGCGGGCCGATGTCGAGGATCAGGTCGTCCTCGGCCACCGCGTCGACCGCCTTCACCGTCGCCTCCGCGTCCGGCATGAACTGCTTGGCCACCACCACATCGGTCGGCAGCGGGATGTCGGCGCCGCGCGCCTTGGCCTGGGCGACGATCTTCTTCGCGGTGTCGATCAGGTCCGGTTCGCACAGCGACTTGCCGACGCCGTAGCCGGCCGCGGCGATGAAGGTGTTGGCGATGCCGCCGCCGACGATCAGCTGGTCGACCTTCTCGACGAGGTTGGTCAGCAGCTCCAGCTTGGTCGAGACCTTGCTGCCGGCGACGATCGCCAGCAACGGCTTGGCCGGGTGCTGCAGCGCCTTGGCCAGCGCGTCCAGCTCGGCCATCAGCAACGGGCCGCCGGCCGCCACCGGCGCGAAGCGGATCACGCCGTGCGTGGAGGCCTGGGCGCGATGCGCGGTGCCGAAGGCGTCCATCACGAACACGTCGCACAACGCGGCGTACTTCTTCGCCAGCGCCTCGTCGTCCTTGCCCTCGCCGACGTTCATGCGGCAGTTCTCCAGCAGCACCACCTGGCCCGGTTGGACCTGCACGCCCTCCACCCAGTCGCGCACCAGCGGCACCTCGGTCTTGAGCAGTTCGGACAGCCGCGCGGCCACCGGCGCCAGCGAGTCCTCCTCGGTCCAGGTGCCTTCCTTCGGGCGGCCCAGGTGCGAGGTCACCATCACCGCCGCGCCCTTCTCCAACGCCGCCTTGATCGTCGGCACCGAGGCGAGGATGCGCTGCTCGGAGGTGATGCGGCCGTTCTCGATCGGCACGTTCAGGTCCTGCCGGATCAATACGCGCTTGCCGGCGAGGTCGAGGTCGGTCATGCGGAGGATGGACATGCGTTTTCCCGTGGCGGAGACAGACCGCTATTGTCCGGCCTCGGCGGCCGAGCGGCAAACGCACGGGCGACTCGCGACGCCCTGCCGGCGGGACTCAATGCCCGGACGGCCCGGATCGTCGCAACAGGCTCAGCGCGAAACCGCCGACCACCAGCGCGCCCAGCACCAGCAGCCCCCACAGGATCCACGTCTTCCAGTCGCGGACCGGCGCCAGCGCGGCATCGCCGGCCAGCTCGCGCGCCGGTTCGCCCACCGCGGCCCGTGCCGGCTGCCATTGCGGCCCCCGTTCGCGCCGCAAGCCATCGAGCAAGGGCTGCAGCGGCGCATCGCTGCGGAACGCCCGCGTGCTGCCTGCGGCCAGCGCGTACGGCGCCTGTCCGCGGGCGACGAACACGAGCGCCTCCGGCTGCCAGCCCAGGCGCAACCGCGGCGGCGTGGAGACCGTCGTGCCTGCGGCGGGCACCAGCCGCCAGTAGCGGTCGCGCGTCGTGGCCAGCACCTGCGGCTCGGAACGTCCGCCTGCGCCAGCCCCCACCCGGTAGGCCAGCCAGGGGCCGGCCCGCGTGATCCAGGTGCCGTCGCGGGCGTCGCGGCTCTGCAGCCGCCATTCCACGGCGTCGTTGCCGTCGCTGGCGACATCGGCCCGCGATATCGGGAACCGGCCATCCATCTCGAACTCGAACCCGCCCTCGCGCGATCGCCCGCCCAGCGTCAGCCATTGCAGCGGCGCGCTCCGGTGCTCCGGCGCCAGTTCGGCCTCGGCCGCGGTCAGTGCCGGCGCCTGCGGCGACAACGCGGTGATGCGCAGGTAGCGAGAACGCGTATCGAGCGGGATGCGGCGTTGCCGCAGGCGTTCGCTGCCGTTGTCCAGTTCCACCAGCGTGGCGTGCGGATCGAGCAGGTGCCAGGTGTTCAGATCGTCGCTGCCCTCGATGCGCAGCTCGGCCTGCAACCGCTGCTGGGCGGGCCAGTCCAGCCGGATCGCCTGCAACGGCTCGCGCAAGGCGCTGGCATCGAGCAACCAGGCCGGCAGGCCCTCGCGCGCGGCCTGCCCCGTGCGCGTCTCGATCCGTCGCACCGCGCCGCTGGCGTCGCGCTCGGCGATCACCTGCAGTTCGCCGCCCCCGGCCGGCACCGGCGGCAAGGCGAACAACGGCAACGCCCGCAGGCGCGGCGCCTGCGATGGCGCGTCCGCCGGCAACAGCGCCGACGGCAGCGGATTGCCGGCCATGTCCAGGGGTTGCAGGTCGGCCAGCGTCGCCTGGCGGACCGTGCGATAGACCGGCTCGGTCAAGGCCACCCGATAGGCGCCCGCATCCGGGTCTTCGAGTTGCAGCGGCCACTGCCGCACATAGTCGCCGCGCACGTCCGCCCATGCCGCCAGCGGCACCAGCAACAACCATCCCAGGCGCTTCATGCCACCTCCTCCCGATTGCCCTGGCGCGGCGGTGCCGGCGCCAGGTAGCCCACGGCCGTGCACAGCAGGCCGTACGCGATGAACGAGCCGATGCCGAGCAGGTTGCCCAGGTGCTGGCGATCGACCAGCACCAGCTTGGCCAGCACCAGCGCCATCAGCAACGCGCCGGCCAGCCATACGCCACGTTGGCCGCGCCGCGAACCGAGCACCCAGCCGATCACGCCCAGGATGCTCCAGGCCACGGTGAGGCTGGTCTGGGCCAGGCTGGACGACAGCAGCGCGCCGTTCCAGGCGATGCCGCCCCAGTGGTGGACGCTGCGCAATACCGTCACGGTCACCAGCACCAGGCCGGCACCGGCCAGCACGAACGCGCGCCGGCCCCGCAACGCCGCCGGCGCATGCGGCGAGCGCAACCAATACGCCAGCAAGACCAGCGCCGCCAACTGCGCCAGTTCGGCCGGATTGAGCAGCGGCAACCACGGCAGGGGCGCCGGCGGCACCGGTGCGGACAGCGCCAGCAACCAGCCCAGCGCGATCACGCCGAACACCACGCAGGCGAACGCGACGCGCAGCCCGTCGAAACTCCGACCCTGCGGCCAGCGCAGCCATGCCCAGCGCAGCAGCGCGAGCGCGGCCAGCAGCAACCACGGCCAGCCGAGCAAGGCCCATTGCCAACCTCCGGCGAGGCCGTGGCGATCGGCCAGCCATGCGCCGGCCAACGAAAGCGCCGCGGGCCACAGCAACAGCCAGGCGAACTGCGCCGCGCCACGGGCCGCGCCGAGGGTGTCACGCAGGCAGGCCAACGTACGCACGCCCAGCAGCGCGAACGCCAGCCACGCCCAAACGCCGTAATCGCCGAAGGGCTGCGAATGCGCCAGCGTCTGCCACCCGGTTACCGGCAAGGCCAGCGCCAGCGCGACCATCGAGGTCCAGGCCAGTGCGCCGGCCGGCCGCCGGCGGTGCGCCTCCGCCGCCAGCCACGCGCTCGCCGCCAGCCAGGCCAGCACCAGGTCCGGCGCGACGCGCCCGGGCGCGAAACGGCCGATGTCGGCCAGCCAAGCGCACGTCCACCACCCCAGTCCCCACAGATAGGCGACCAGGGCAAGGGAGGAACGAGCGTGGTCGCGCAGGCACCACGCGCTCGCAAGACCGCCGGCCGCGAGCAACAGCGCGCTCATGAAGGTCGGGTTGGCGATGGCGTGCAGGTCGTCCGGTCCGGCGGCCACGCCCCACAGGAAACCGACCGCCGCCGCCAGCTGCAGCAACGGCCCGGCGACCTGCGGCAACAGGCGCCGCTGGCGCAGGCCCAGCCACAGCAAGCCGGCGCCTTCCAGCGCGAACACGCTGGCGGTCGCGCGTGCCGACAACGCCAGCGGCACCGCCAGCGTGGCGAACGCGACCGCGAGTACCGCATGCCCCTGCCCCAGCAACCGCGTGCGTTCGCCGCGCAGCAGCCACGCCGCGAGCGCGGCGTGGATCGCCGCCAGGCCAAGCGCGCACAGCGCCAATGCCAGCCGGTCGCCATGCAGCAACCCGGCCTGCAGCGAGAACGCCACCAGCGGCGTGCCGAACAGCAGGCTGCCGTCGATCGCCCGGGCCTGCCCGTCGCCGCGCCGCGCATGCAGCACCGGGATCAGCAGGTAGAACGCGAAGAACAGCAGCAGGAACGGTTCGGTGGTGGCGAAGTGTTCCGGCCGGTAGGCGAGCACGCCCCACAACGTGCCGATGCCGAAGGTGAAACCGAAGCCGACCAGGTTCAGCACGCGCCAGGAACGGAACCACGCGATCGCGAACACCGCGGCGTTGAGCACCGCGTAGTACGAGAACAGCGCGACATGGTTGCCCTGGCCGGTGGACAGCCAGATCGGCGCAAGGAAACCGGCCAGGATGCCGAGCAGCGCCAGCGTGCGCGATTCCTGCAACACCGCCAGCACGCACAGGCCGGCCACCAGCGCCACGCTCAGCGCGAACGCGGCCGGCGCGGGCAGCAGGCCGCTCAACTTGAACGCCGCGAACACCACCAGCAGCAGCACGCCGATCGCCCCACCCTGCAACGCCAGGGCGAAGCCGCGCCGCCGCTCGCGCTGGCGCCAGCCGAACACCAACCCGCCCAGGGCCGCCGCGGCGATCGCGGCGTAGCGCAATTCCAGCGGCAGCGCCAGCCAGCCCTGGTCGCCGGCGTACTTGAGCAGCGCCGCCACGCCGGCCAGCAACACCAGCATGCCGACCTTGACCGGCACGTTGCCTTCGGTGAACCAGCGCTTGAGCGCACTCGCCGCCCGTTCCAGCAAGCCAGGACCGCTGGGCGGTACGTCCATGGCAGGGCGCGAAGGCAGCGGAGGCGGCGCGACAGGTTCGGGGACGGGTGGTTCCGGGGACTCGGCCGCCGCTTCGGACCCGGCTTCCGCGGGCCGCGGCGAAACCGGGGCCGGTTCGTCCCATACCGGGACAGGCGCTGGCGGTACCGGCGCGGACACCGGCCGAGGCGCTGCCTGCCGGAGTTCGGCCAATTGCCGCTCCAGTTCGGAAACGCGGCGTTTCAGGCCCGATATCGAGACCAGCGCCACCAGCAACAGCACCGGCACCGCCAGCACGGCCAATACCGCCGCCACGATGATCGTTTCCAAACGTACCCCACGCCGCCAGGCGCCTTCCCTCGTATGCGGCCATGCTACCGCGAGCGCCGCCGGGATGCGGTTTCCCGGGGCTTGCCCGCGACGGGCGCATCGGCCCCAAGCAGCACCGGCAATGCCCGTCGGGACCGGAGTCCTTCCCACGAACGCGAAGACCCCGGCCAAGGCCGGGGTCTTCGGAGTACAACGACGGTGGCAGCGCTTACTTCGCCATCACGACCTTGGCCAGTTCCAGGCACTTGTTCGAATAGCCCCACTCGTTGTCGTACCACGACACCAGCTTGACGAAGGTGCTGTCCAGCGCGATGCCGGCCTCGGCGTCGAAGATCGAGGTGCGCGCATCGCCGCGGAAGTCGGTGGCGACCACCTTGTCCTCGGTGTAGCCGAGGATGCCCTTCAGCGCACCCTCGCTCTGGGCTTTCATCTCCGCGCAGATTTCCTCGTAGCTGGCCGGCTTCTCCAGCTCGACGGTCAGGTCGACCACCGACACGTCCGAGGTCGGCACGCGGAAGCTCGCGCCGGTCAGCTTCTTGTTGAGCGCCGGGATCACCTTGCCGACCGCCTTCGCCGCGCCGGTCGTGGACGGGATGATGTTCTCCAGGATGCCGCGGCCGCCGCGCCAGTCCTTGTTGGACGGGCCGTCGACGGTCTTCTGGGTCGCGGTGGCGGCGTGCACGGTGGTCATCAGGCCGCGCTTGATGCCCCACTTGTCGTGGACGACCTTGGCCAGCGGCGCCAGGCAGTTGGTGGTGCACGAGGCGTTGGAGACGATCGCCTCGCCGGCATAGGTCTCATGGTTCACGCCATAGACGAACATCGGCGTGTCGTCCTTGGACGGGGCCGACATGATCACCTTCTTGGCGCCGGCGGCCAGGTGCTTCTCGGCGGTCTCCTTGGTCAGGAACAGGCCGGTGGACTCGATCACCACCTCGGCGCCGACCTCGTCCCACTTCAGGTTGGCCGGGTCGCGCTCCTGGGTCAGGCGGATCTTCTTGCCGTTGACGACCAGCGTGCTGCCCTCGACCGACACCTCGCCCTTGAAGCGGCCGTGCACCGAGTCGTACTGCAGCATGTAGGCCAGGTAGTCCGGCTCCAGCAGGTCGTTGATGGCCACGATCTCGATGTCGTTGCCGAAGTTCTGCACCGCCGAACGCAGCACGTTGCGACCGATGCGACCGAAACCATTGATGCCGACCTTGATAGCCATGTTCACGAGCTCCTGCGGCCGCGACCGTCGCGGCGGGATGGAAAGGGATCTCGATTCTAGCAGGCCGCCCCCGGCAAGGTCCGGACCGCGTCGGCCGGAAACCGCCCGGCCGCCGCCTTGATCAGGATCATGGCGGCGGCGTTAAGGAAGCCGAAAGCTGTGCCCGTCCCTGGTTCATCCCCAAGAGAGCACCGCCATGCGCAAGTCTTCCTCCCTGTTGGCCGCCTCCCTGGCTGCCGCCCTGCTCGCCGCCGCGCCCGCCATGGCCCAGTCCAAGGGCGACTGGACGCTCGGCGTGGGCATGGGCGTGGTCGATCCCAGGTCCGGCGCCGGCGACCTCGACGGTTCCGCGCTCGGGCTGGGCGCGCTGCCGGCCAAGGTCGACAGCGACGCCAAGCCCACCATCACGTTCGAATACTTCATCGCCGACAACATCGGCCTCGAAGTGCTGGGCGCGCTGCCGTTCGAGCACGAGGTCGGCATCCAGGGCCTCGGCAAGATCGGCCGTACCAGGCAGTTGCCGCCGGTCGTGTCGCTGCAGTACCACTTCGCCAACCGCAGCAAGATCACGCCGTTCCTCGGCCTGGGCGTGAACTACACCCGGTTCTTCGACACCGACGGCAAGGGCGCGCTGCAAGGCGCCAAGCTGGACCTTGGCGATTCCTGGGGCATCGCCGCGCATGCCGGCCTGGACTTCGCGCTGCCCGGCAAGGGCGCGCTGCGCGTGGACCTGCGCTGGGCCGACATCGACACACAGGTCAAGGTCGACGGCGCGCGCCTGGGCACCGCCAGGATCGACCCGCTGGTCTATGGCGCGTCCTACGTCTTCCGGTTCTGACGTTCGACATCCCGTGCGAGCCCGCTACGGGCTCGTTGCGATGGGAGGGACTTCGGTTCCTCCCGCGCCGGTCTTCCCGCGCCCTTTAGAATCGAAACGATGAACATGTTCTCAGCCATCGTTTCGCTCGGCGCCGTCCTGGCGCTTTCCTTCCCCTCGCCGCAGGCGCACGCCTGGGGCGGCCAGGGCCATCGCCTGGTCGCGCGCATCGCCGACCGCGAGCTGACGCCGCAGGCGCATGCCGAAGTCGCCCGCCTGCTCGCCGGCGAACCCGACCCGACGCTGGCCGGCATCGCCTCCTGGGCCGACGAGCTGCGCAAGTCCGATCCCGATCTGGGCAAGCGCAGTGCGTCCTGGCACTACGTCAATCTCGGCGAGCACGATTGCGCCTACGAGCCGGCGCGCGACTGCCCGGACGGCAACTGCGTGGTGGAGGCGCTCAGGACCCAGACCGCCCTCCTCGCCGACCGCAGCCAGCCGCTCGCCGTGCGCCGGCAAGCGCTGAAGTTCGTCGTCCATCTCGTCGGCGACATCCACCAGCCCATGCACGCCGGCTACGCGCACGACAAGGGCGGCAACGATTTCCAGTTGCAGTTCGATGGCAAGGGCACCAACCTGCACGCCCTGTGGGACAGCGGCATGCTCTACGACCGCCATGTGGACGACGACGCCTACCTGGCGCGACTGCTCGCGCTGCCGCGCCCTGCCCCCGGCAATAGGCCCGCGCTGCCGCCGCCGGCCGCCGACTGGGCACGGGCCTCGTGCCGCATCGCGGTCACGCCAGGCGTGTACCCTGCGCGCCACGTGCTGCCCGACGGCTACGTGGCGACCTGGCGGCCGGTCGCCGAAACCCAGTTGCGCCTGGCCGGCGACCGCCTCGCCGCGATCCTCGATGCCGCGCTCGGCGCGCCTTGACGGAGCCCGCCATGTCGCCCGAGGTCCTGCCGTTCTTCCATGCCGAGAGCAACACCTTCAGCTATCTCGTCGCCGATCCCGCCACCGGCGAGGCGGCCCTCGTCGATCCTGCACTGGACTACGACGCCGAGCGCGACCAGGCTTCGACCGCGTCCGCGCAGGCCTTGCTGGACGCGCTCGATGCACGGGGCTGGCAATTGCGCTGGCTGCTGGAGACGCATGCGCACGCCGACCATCTTTCCGCCGGCCATTGGTTGCGGCGCCAGCGCCCGCAGGCGCGCCTGGCGATCGGCGCAGGCATCCGCCACGTGCAACGCACGTTCGCCGCGCAGCATGCGCTGCCGGACGGCTTCGAGCCCGACGGCGCGCAGTTCGACCGCCTGTTCGCCGACGGCGAGGCGTTCCAGCTGGGCACGCTGCAGGCGCGCGTGATCGCGGTACCCGGGCACACGCCGGACAGCATCGCCTACCTCATCGGCGATGCGCTGTTCCCGGGCGACTCGATCTTCATGCCCGACGGCGGTACCGCGCGCTGCGATTTCCCCGGCGGCGATGCCGGCCAGCTGTATCGCTCGATCCAGCGCCTGTTCGCCCTGCCGGACGCCACCCGCGTGTTCGTCTGCCACGACTACGGCCCGGGCGGGCGCGCGGTGGCCTGCGAGACCAGCATCGGCGAACAACGCCGCGGCAACGTGCATGTGCACGACGGCAGCGACGAGGCCGCCTTCGTCGCGCGGCGCCGCGCACGCGACGCCACGCTGCCGCAACCGCGCCTGATGCGCCCGGCGCTGCGCGCCAACCTGCAGGGCGGGCGCCATCCTTCCCTGGGAGATTGATCCACATGCACGCCGGGGCCGGCCCTGTCATCATCCCGGCAATCCCCACCGAGGAGCCCACGCCATGTCCTGGTCCAAGCGCCTGTCGTGCATGCTGGCCATCGCGCTGCCGATGCTGGCGCATGCGCAATCCCCGCTGACGGTGTTCGCCGCCGCCAGCCTGAAGGAATCGATGGACGAGGCCGCCGCGGCCTACCAGCAGGCGACCGGCACGCCGGTGCGCGTCTCGTATGCGGCCAGTTCCGCGCTCGCCCGCCAGATCGAACAGGGCGCGCCGGCCGACGTGTTCTTCTCCGCCGACCTGGAATGGATGGACTACCTGCAGCAGCGCGGCCAGGTCGATGCGACGCAGCGCCGCAACCTGCTCGGCAATACGCTGGTGCTGGTCGCGCCGGCCGCGAGCACCGCACGGGTCGATCTGGCCAAGGCCGGGTCGCTGGCCGCCGCGCTCGGCGCCTCCGGCCGGCTGGCGGTCGGCCAGACCGCCAGCGTGCCGGCCGGCAAGTACGCCAAGGAAGCGCTGCAGAAGCTCGGCCAATGGGATGCGCTGGGTGGTCGCCTCGCCGAGAGCGAAAGCGTGCGCGCGGCGCTGATGCTGGTGGCCCGCGGCGAAGCCCCCCTCGGCATCGTCTACGGCTCCGATGCGAAGGCCGAGCCGAAGGTGCGCGTGGTCGCCACCTTCCCGGCCAGTTCGCATGCGCCGATCGTCTACCCGGTGGCGCCGTTGAGGAACGCCCGCAACCCGGCGGCGCGCGCATTCGTGCAATGGCTGGCGACGCCGGCGGCGAAGCCGATCTTCGTGCGCCGCGGCTTTTCGCTGCAGGATTGACGATTGGCCCTGTTCACGCCGGAAGAAGCCACCGCCATCGCGCTGAGCCTGAAAGTGGCGGTGGCGGCGGCCCTGGCCAGCCTGCCGGCCGGCATCGCCTGCGGCTGGCTGCTGGCGCGCAAGCGTTTTCCCGGCAAGGCGCTGTTCGACGCCTTGCTGCACCTGCCGCTGGTGATGCCGCCGGTGGTGACCGGCTACGTGCTGCTGGTGACGCTGGGCACGCAAGGGCCGGTCGGGCGCTGGCTGCTGGAGCACCTGGGCATCCAGTTCGCGTTCCGCTGGACCGGCGCCGCCCTGGCGTGCGCGGTGATGGGATTCCCGCTGATGGTGCGCGCGATCCGGCTGTCCATCGAGGCCACCGACCGCCGCCTGGAACAGGCCGCGGCCACGCTGGGCGCCGCGCCATGGCGCGTGTTCCTCACCATCACCCTGCCGCTGGCCTGGCCGGGACTGGTCGCGGGCACCGTGCTCGCCTTCGCCAAGGCGCTGGGCGAGTTCGGCGCGACCATCACCTTCGTCTCCAACATCCCCGGTGAGACCCAGACGCTGTCGGCGGCGATCTACGGCCTGATGCAGGTGCCGGGGATGGAATCCGGGATCTGGCGCCTGGCCTGCGTCGCGCTGGCGATCTCGCTGGCCGCGCTGCTGCTTTCCGAATGGCTGGTCCGACGGCACCCCGCCCGGCGGGAGGACTGATGCTCGAGATCGACGTCGAACTGCAGCGCGGCAGCTTCCGGCGGCACGTCGCCATCCGCGGCGACTCGCGCGTGCTGGCGCTGGTGGGTCCTTCCGGCGCCGGCAAGACCAGCGTGCTCAACGCGATCGCCGGGCTGGTGCGCCCGCAGCGCGGCCGCATCGCGGTGGACGGGCGCGTGCTGTACGACAGCGCCGCGCGCATCGACCTGCCCGCGCACCGGCGCCGGGTCGGCTACGTGTTCCAGGACGCACGGCTGTTCCCGCACCTGGACGTGCGCGGCAACCTGCGCTACGGCCGCCACGGCAACCGCGACGCTGGCTTCCGTTTCGACGACGTGGTGGCGCTGCTGGGCATCGGCGCGCTGCTGGCACGGCGGCCACGCAACCTCTCCGGCGGCGAGGCGCAGCGGGTGGCGATCGGCCGCGCCCTGCTCGCGCAGCCGGCGCTGCTGCTGTTCGACGAACCGCTGTCCGCGCTGGACCGCGCGCGCCGCGAGGAACTGATCCCCTACCTGCAGCGCGTGCGCGACGAAGTACGGCTGCCGATGCTCTACGTCAGCCACCACATCGACGAGGTGGAGCGCATCGCCGAGACGGTGCATCGATTGGAATGACGCTTCCCTCGCAGGCTGCTGCCCCGGGCCCAAGGCCTTCAGCGTGCCATGCCGTCGCGATGCACCTCGGCGCGCCCCGCGTGCACCGCGAAGGTGAAGGCGAACTGCAGCGTCACCGGCACCGGCTCGACCTCCCGCGCGCCGTCGCAACCGTCACCGTCCGGCAGCGGCGCACCGGCCGCAAACCGGCATAGCGCCGCCGGACGGAACCGCCAGCCGCGCACCGCGGCCAAGGCCGCCTCGACCAGGGCCGCATTGGCCGGATCGTCACCGGCGGTACACGCCTCGCGTGCCGTGAGGCTGTCGGCGAACATCACCGCGCCATCCGCGCCGATCGCCACCCGCGCGCAGATCCGGGTCGGGGCCAGCTCGCGAGTCAACACCGATTCCGGCAGCACCGGCGCCGTATCCACCAACGGCTCCGGCATGCGGAAACGTTCGCCCGGCTGCAACGAATAACTCTGCGCCGCTCCCGTACCCATCCCGCCGGACGACGGCGGCAGCATCTGCATGGCCACGTCCTGCCGGTACACCGCCTGTTCGGCCTCGCGCACGGGCCGGCCGGCACAGGCCGCCAGCAAGCATGTCGCGAGTATCGGCCACGGCAGCCGCAGGCTCATTTCTTCGCCACCTTGCGGATGCCGCACAGCGGCGGCGCATCGGGACCGCCGCCCGGCTCGGACAACACCAGGTCGCATATCTGCTTGCCCGAGGGATCCCAGTTCACCCGGTACCAGGCGTATGCGTCGCCCGCATGACCGGCAGGCGCCGCCACCGGCTGCATCTGGGCGTCGAACGACACCGGCACGCGCACGCGGCCGGCAACGGGCTGTCCGTCCCTGGTCTCCGGCCGCAAGCGCCATTTGTATGCCGCTTCGATGGCCGCGGCATCGAATACGCCCTTGGGCTGGCTGCTCTCCACCCGCACGTTCGTCGGCACGCCCTGCGCGTCGATGTCGATCAGCAGCATGACCTTGCCGCTCTGCGCCTGCTTGAGCGCGACGGCGGGATACCTGGGCGGCTGGGACGGCTGCGGTGGCGCCCCCCGGGAGGATGCGCCTGCTTCGTTCGAGGCAGGCCCGGCCATCGCGTTGCCCGGTGGCGGGCCGACGACCCGCGCCGGCTGTTGCGCCCACGCCGCATAACCGCTGGCGACCCACAATCCCAGCACCAGCGCGCGGGCGGACATCCGGTTCGCACGCGAGGGGGTTTTCCTTTTCAACATGGCGATACGCTCCTTCAGCGGATGGCGGGGCGCCCACTGGCATGCGACCGGCGCGAGCGGGCCCGCGACCTGGGTCTTGAGCAGCGCGCTGCCGTAGGCCTTGCGTGCCGTGGGATGGCTTGCGACCACGAGCGCATCGCAGGCCAGTTCCTGGTCGAGGCGGAAGCGACGCATGGCCAGGTGCAGCAGCGGATTGAACCAATGGACGCAGAGCAGCAGCGATGCGGCGGCATTGGCCCAGCCGTCGCCACGGCGCAGGTGCGCCCACTCGTGCGCAAGCACCAGCCGCCGTTCGTCCGCGGTGTAGCGTTCGGCGAAATCGTGCGGCACCACGATGCGCGGGCGCAGCAATCCCACCAGCGCCGGCAGTCCGTCGCCACGTTCGGCGCGGAACACCCGGCTTCCTTCCCATGCGTGCAAGGCTCCAAGCCCGCGCACGAAACGGCGCTGGCGGCGCGCGAGCGCCACCGCCGCGAGCAGCGCGCCGGACAGCCAGAGCGCCAACAGCCCCCATGCGCCGGCGATGCCGGCGCTTCCGGCAGGAAACGCCGCGTCGTGGATGGGAACCGCCAGCTCCGGGCGTACCGCCGCGGCCACGATGCGCCGCGCCGGCAACAGCACGGCGAGCATCGCCGCCGGCACGCACCACCACAAGGCATACGCCGCTCCTGCACCGAACACGCGGCGGACCGGCCAGCGCAGCGGCAATACCATCAGTACCGCCGCGCCCGCGGCAAGCATGGACTTCGCCAATGCGGCGATGATCGGATCAGGGTTCATCGTCCAGCTCCGAGACCAGGCGCTTGAGTTCGGCGATGTCCTCGCGCGACAGCTTGCCTCGCTCGCTGAAGTGCGCGACCAGCGGGGTCACGCGGCCGCCGAACAGGCGTTCGAGCAGGCCTTCGCTCTGCTGCGCCACCCATTGCGCCTGCTGCAGCACCGGCGAGTACAGGTAGCGGCGTCCCTGCTTGGCCGCGCGGACGGCCCCTTTGTTGAGCAGTCGATTGAGCAGGGTCTTGATCGTCGGCTCCGCCCAATCGCTGCGCTCGGCCAGCACCGCGACCACCTCGTCCGCACCCAACGGGTGGCGCTCCCACAGCACCTGCATCACCACGGCTTCGGCTTCGCTGATGGCCATACGATTACGCTCGTAATTTTTAATGATTACGCGCGTAAATATTCGCCCTGTCAACCCCCTGCCCGCGTCCGCCCGGGACGCCGAAGATGCCCGGTCCCGGCCTCGCGTGGATTACCGCTTCACGGAACGACCGCTTAGAGTTCCCGCAGGACACGAAGCCCGGGCTGGATGCATGACCGACCTGACGACCGATCTCGACGCCGCCGCCAGCCGCATCCTCGAACGGCGTCCCGGCGAATTGCGCGTCGGCGCGCCACTGGGCATCGGCAAGCCGCACCGGCTGATCAATGCGCTGTACGCACGCGTGGTCGACGATCCCTCGCGGCCGATGCAGTTGTACACCGCGCTCTCGTTGAACCCGCCCTCGCCCGGCAGCGGCCTGCAGGCACGCTTCGCCAAGCCCTTCCTGGCGCGCCATTTCGGCGACGATTTCCCGCGCCTGGCCTATGTCGATGCGCTGCAGGCCGACGTCCTGCCGCCGCACGTGCAGGTCGAGGAGTTCTACATGCAGTCGGGCGCGCTGCTGCATTCGCGCCAGGCTCAGCGCGCCTACACCAGCCTCAACTACACGATGGCGGCCGATGCGATCGCCACGCGCGAACCCAACGTGGTGGTGCAGAAAGTGGCCGCGGAACCGGATGGCACGCGCTTGTCGCTGTCGTCCAACACCGACATCACCCAGGACCTGCTCGATGCGATGCGCGCGCGCGGCCTGCCGCGCCCGCTGATGGTGGCCGAGATCGATCCGGAGCTGCCGTGGATCGGCGGCAGCGCGGTGGTGGAGCGCGATTTCTTCGACCTCGTGGTCGCGCCGCCGGGGCCGCATCCGCGCCTGTTCGGCTTGCCGCGCCAGCCGGTCGGCGACGTCGATTACGCGATCGGCCTGTACGCCAGCGCGCTGGTGCGCGACGGCGGCACGTTGCAGATCGGCATCGGCACGCTGGCCGACGCGCTCAGCCATGCGCTGGTGCTGCGGCATACCGACAACGCCGGCTACCGGCGCGTGCTGCGGGCGCTGGCGCCGGACATCGAGCGACATCCGGCGGTGGTCGAGAGCGGCGGCCTGGGGCCGTTCGAGACGGGGTTGTACGGGTGCAGCGAGATGCTCAACGAGGGCTTCAAGCGCCTGGTCGAGAGCGGCGTGATCCGGCGCAAGGTGCACGACGACCCGGGACTGATGCAGCGGCTGGCGCGAGGCGAGGCATCGCTGGAAGACCAGGCGCGCCTGGAGGCCGAGGGCGAGTTCCTGCACGGCGCCTTCTACCTGGGTTCGCCGGACTTCTATCGCTGGCTGCGCGGGATGGACGATGCCACCCGCCGCGCCGTCGGCATGCGCCGGATCAGCGAGATCAACCAGCTCTACGGCGGCAACGAGGCGCTCGAACGCCTGCAGCGCCGCGACGCGCGCTTCTTCAACACCTGCATGATGGCGACCGCGCTCGGCGCGGCGGTCTCGGACGGCCTGGAGGACGGGCGCGTGGTGTCCGGGGTCGGCGGCCAGTACAACTTCGTGGCGATGGCGCATGCGCTGGCGGACGCGCGCAGCGTGCTGATGTTCCGCGCCGTGCGCGAGGACGGCCGGCACGCGCAGTCCAACGTGCGCTGGAACTACGGCCATGCCACCATCCCGCGCCACCTGCGCGACGTCTATCTCAACGAATACGGCATCGCCGACCTGCGCGGCCGCACCGACGAGGATTGCGTGATCGCCATGGCCTCGATCTGCGATGCGCGCTTCCAGGACGACCTGCTCGGCCAGGCGCGCGCCCATCGCAAGCTGCGCGAGGACTTCCGGGCGCCGACTCGATGGAAACACAACACGCGCCGGCACGTGGCCGGCGCGCTCGCCCCGTTCCGTGCCGACGGCACGCTCCCCGATTACCCGCTCGGCAGCGACTTCACCCCGGTCGAACAGGACCTGTTGCGTGCGCTCGGCTGGCTCAAGCGCGCCACGGGAACGCCGATCGGCAAGCTGCGCACGTTCGGGCAAGCGCTGGCCGCTTCCGGCCGGCCCGGCGACCACCGCGCCGCGCTGCAGCGGATGGCCTTGGAGCGTCCCCAAGGCGTGGGCGAACGGGTCGAGGCGCGGTTGCTGCAGCTCGCGCTGGCGCGCACCGCACGGCGCTGATCGACGCGGAGCGCGGCACGGGACCGGGGAAATCCCGGCCGGCGGGCGCGGCGATCCCGCCAAGGTCGAAGGGCCGGCTTGCGCCGGCCCTTCTCGAGCATCGCCGGATCGAAGGCAGCCCGGGCTTACAGCGCCTTGGCCGCTTCCACCACGTGCGCGGCGGTGATGCGGAAGTGCTTGTACAGCTCGTCGGCCGGCGCCGAGGCGCCGAAGGTGTCGATGCCGACCACCGCGCCGTCCAGGCCCACGTACTGGCGCCAGAAGCCGGTGACGCCGGCTTCCACCGCCACGCGCTTGCGCACCGCGTTCGGCAGCACCGCCTCGCGGTAGGCCGCGTCCTGGCGCTCGAACACGTCGGTCGAAGGCATCGACACCACGCGCGTCTTGATGCCTTCGGCGTCCAGCGTCTTCTTCGCTTCCACCGCCAGGCCGACCTCCGAGCCGGTGGCGATCAGGATCACCTCCGGGTGGCCTTCGCTGTCGGCGAGCACGTAGCCGCCGCGCTCGATCAGGCTCACCTGCTCGGCGCTGCGCGGCTGGTGCTGCAGGTTCTGGCGGCTGAACACCAGGCAGCTCGGGCCGTCCTTGCGCAGGATCGCCGCCTTCCAGGCCACGGCCGACTCGACCGCGTCGCACGGGCGCCACACGTCGTTGTTGGGGATGTAGCGCAGCGAGGCCAGGTGCTCGACCGGCTGGTGGGTCGGGCCGTCCTCGCCCAGGCCGATCGAATCGTGGGTGTAGACGTGGATCGCGTGCGCCGGGATCAGCGCGCTCATGCGCACGCCGTTGCGCGCGTAGTCGCTGAACACCAGGAACGTCGCGTCGAACGGGATGAAGCCGCCATGCAGCGCCAGGCCGTTCGCGATCGCAGTCATGCCGAACTCGCGCACACCGTAGTAGACGTAGTTAGCGTTCGGGTCGTCGGTGGCGACCGACTTGCTGGCCTTCCACAAGGTCAGGTTGGAATGCGCCAGGTCGGCCGAGCCGCCGACCAGTTCCGGCAGCAGCGGCGCGAACGCCTCGATGGTGTTCTGCGACGCCTTGCGCGAGGCGATGGTCGGGCCGTCGGCCTGGACCTTGGCGATGAACGCATCGGCCTCGGCCAGGAACGCGGTCGGCAGTTCGCCATGCGAGCGGCGGGTCAGCTCGGCGGCCTCGGCCGGGTACTGGCGCGCGTACTTGTCGAACGCCTGCTCCCACTCGGCCTGGCGCAGCGCGCCGGCACCGGTGGCGCGCCAGCCGTCGTAGATTTCCTGCGGGATCTCGAACGGGCCGTACGGCCAGTCCAGCGCCTTGCGGGTGGCCTCCAGCTCGTCCTTGCCCAGCGCGGCGCCGTGCGAGGATTCCTTGCCGGCCTTGTTCGGCGAGCCGAAGCCGATGACGGTGCGGCAGCAGATCAGCGTCGGCTTGCCTTCCTCGGCCAGGGCGGCCTCGATCGCGGCCTTGATCTGGTCCGGGTCATGGCCGTCCACGTCGCGGATCACGTGCCAGCCATAGGCCTCGAAGCGCTCCGGCGTGTTGTCGGTGAACCAGCCTTCGGTGTTGCCGTCGATCGAGATGTGGTTGTTGTCCCAGAACGCGGTCAGCTTGCCCAGGCCCCAGGTGCCGGCCAACGAGGCGGCCTCGTGCGAGACGCCTTCCATCAGGCAGCCGTCGCCCATGAACACCCAGGTGCGGTGGTCGACGATCTCGTGCTCGGGGCGGTTGAAGCGCTGCGCCAGCAGCTTCTCGGCCAGCGCGAAGCCGACCGCGTTGGCGAAGCCCTGGCCGAGCGGGCCGGTGGTGGTCTCCACCCCGGGGGTCTCGCTGCGCTCGGGATGCCCGGCGGTCTTGCTGTGCAGCTGGCGGAAGCGCTTGAGTTCGTCCAGCGGCAGGTCGTAGCCGGACAGGTGCAGCAGCGCGTACTGCAGCATCGAGCCGTGGCCGTTGGACAGCACGAAGCGATCGCGGTTGAACCACTTCGGGTCGTTCGGGTTGTGGCGGAGGAAGTCGTTCCACAGCACTTCGGCGATGTCGGCCATGCCCATCGGCATGCCGGGATGGCCGGAGTTGGCGGCTTGCACCGCATCGGCGGCGAGGAAACGGATGGCGTTGGCCAGCTGGCGGCGGGTGGGCTGGGTCATGAGCGGCGAGGGAGGTTCCGGAGGCGACGGGATGGGCGCCGCAGGGCGCCCGGGCCCTACATTGTCCCACCCCTGTCCGGATAAGTCATGAGAAGCCGGACCCGGGTTCCGGGTCCCGCAAACGCCTACGCCGATGGAGTGGCTGCCGAAGCCGCTTCCACCAGCATCCCCTGCTTTCGTGCTTGCAAGAACGGCGCAGGCCGCGACGGGGCCTTCACGCGGCTCCCTCCGCACCGACGCTCTTCCCGGGTCCCTGCGCCCCGGATCCCGGCTTTTCCGCCTCGTCGCTCTCGCCCTTGGACACCAGCGTGGTCAGGGCCAGGTCGCCGGTGACGTTGAGCGCGGTCCGGCACATGTCCAGGAAGTGGTTCACGCCCAGGATCAGGCCGATGCCGACCGGGTTGACGCCCACCATCGCGCAGATCAGCGCCACCACCGGCAGCGAACCGGACGGCACGCCGGCCGTGCCGATGCCGCCGAGGATGCACACCAGCATCACCGTGAACTGCTGCCACAGGCTCAGCTCCACGCCGAAGAACTGCGCCAGGAAGATCACCGTCACGCCCTCGAACAAGGCGGTGCCGTTCTGGTTGGCGGTCGCGCCCACCGTCAGCACGAAGCGCGATACCTTGTGCGGCAGCCCCATCTGGTCGGCCACGCGCAACGCGGTCGGCAGCGTGGCATTGCTCGAGGCGGTCGAGAACGCCATCACCGTCGCCTCCTGCGTCTCGCGGAAGAAGCGCAGCGGCGAGCGTCCGGCGAACCACACCGCCAGCCCGTAGCTGACCACCATGTGCAGGCCCAGCGCCAGCACCACCACGCCGACATAGGCGCCCAGCTTCACCAGCAGGTCGAAGCCGAACAGCGCGGCCAGGTTGAACATGAAGCAGGCCACCGCGTAGGGCGCCAGGCGGATCACCAGCCCGATCAGCGTCATCGAGATCTCGAACACGCCCTCGATGCCGCGCCGGAGCGTATCCACCTTGTCCTGCGGCGCGAGCACCATGCCGACGCCGAACATCACCGCGAAGAACATCAGCGACAGGATCGCGCCGTTGCTGGAGGCCGCCTCGACCACGTTGCTCGGCACGATCGACATCAGCATGTCCATGCCCTTGGGCTGGGTGCCGCTGGAGGCGACGATCTCGCGGCTGCGCTCGGCGTTCTCGGCCAGCAACTGCTGCGCCAGCTGCGGGTCCACGCCCGCGCCCGGCTTGAGCACGTTGACCAGCACCAGCCCCAGCAGCACGGCCACGCCGGACAACACCACGGTGTAGCCCAGGGTCTTCCAGCCGATCCGGCCGAGCGCGCGGATGTCGCCCATCTCGGTCACGCCCATCACCAGCGCCGAGAACAGCAGCGGCACGATCAGCATGAAGATCAGGTTGAGGAACAGCTTGGACAGCGGCGTGGTGACCCAGGTGGTCACCCCGCGCACCCAGCCGGCGTCCCCGGCCAGGTAGTAGCTCACCAGTCCCAGCAGCAGGCCGACGCCGAAGCCGATGCCCATCTTCCAATGCAGCGGAAGCTTCTTGCGAGGCGCGGAGGGGGCTGGGGTCATCGGCATTACCTGCTGTCGGCTGAACAAACCGCGAGCTTAGCAGGCCCGGCCCGGCCGCCGGGCCGGACGCGCCCAACCCTACCGGGACCCAGGTCACGCCAACCCTCCCGCGCAAGCCCCCTGTGGGAGCGGCTCCAGCCGCGATGGAGCGTTATCGGGAAAGCCCCATCGCGGCTGAAGCCGCTCCCACAGAAGCCGCCCCCGCACGGAAGCGGAGCATCCGCGATCACCGCGGATAAAGCGATTCCAGCGCGTCCTGCTCCCGGGGTGCGGCGGCGCGCCACTGCGGCCCCTGCCGGAACGCTTCGCGCAAGGCCTGGCGGGCGCCGGCCACGTCGCCCTCGCCGGCCCAGCGCGCCCGCTGCAGGCGCACGATGGCCTCGCGCTGCGGCGCGGAATCCAGCTTCGCCACGACCTGGTCCAGGTCGGGCACGCCGCCCATCGCGCACAGCACCCGCCCGACCTCGTCCAGGCCGTCGGCGTCCAGCGCGCGGCGCAGGTCGGCCAGGGCGTAGCACGGCGCCGGCGTGGCGCCCGACCCCTTCGCCACGGCCGCAGCCGGCGCGCGCGCGGCCGGGCGGCGCACCAGCGCCCAGGCCAGCGTCGCCAGCCAGAGCAACGCGAACAGGCCGGCCAGGCCGATCCAGCGCCATGGCCGCGGCGCGGCCGCGCCAGCCTCCACGTCGTTGCCAGGCGCTCGCGTGCTCGCTTCCGCCGGCGCGGACTGCGCCGGCACCGGCGGTGGCGGGGTGGCGAAGCCACCGCTCCCGGGCGCCACCTGCAACTTGATGTCGGGCAGGCGCGCCTCGCGCGCGGCACCGGCCGCCACGTCCCACCAGTCCATGCGCAGGCCGGGCACCACCAGCGCGCCGGCCCGGTTGGGCACGATCGAATAGCGACGGGTGAGTTTTAGCTGCGGCGTGCCACCGACGAAGCGCTCGTCGTACTGCGCCGGCTCGGCGAATACCTGGGCATCGGCCACGGTCGGCGTCGGCAGGTCGGGGAACTGGGACCGGGTCGCGCCTTCGGCGGTGGCCTCCACCACTACCTGCACCGCCTGCCCCGCGATGGCCTGCTGCGGCGTGGCGGTATAGCGCAGGCGCAGGTCGTGCAGCGGCAGCCACGGCTGCGGCGCGTCGTCCGGCTGCGCACGCACCTGCAGCGTCTGGCTGGCGCCGCGGGCGCTCAACGTGCCGCTCCCGCGATCGAAGAAATCGTCGAAGAAGCCGCCTATCGCGCGGCCGTCGAACCGCGCGCCCGGCAAGGCCAGCGGACCGCTGCGCTCGGGCACCAGCAGGAAGCGCCGTTCGACCACGTTGTACTGGCGGCCGTTGACCGTCTTCACCGAACTGACGTCGTCGCCGACACGCTGCAGCGAGGCGCCGTCCGGCGTGGCCAGGTCCAGTTCGCCCGAGGCCAGTTGGGTGGCGAAGTACAGCCGCACCACCACGCCCACGCTCTGCTGCACGTAGGGCTGCTTGTCGTCCACGACGGTCTCGACGAACACCCGCTCGTTGCCCTGCACGGCCGCCGGCGCGGCGTCCCGCGCGTCGCCGGAGACGCGCAGCCGCAGCGGTGCGGTGGTCTCGCCGCCGACCCGCAGCGCCGGGATCGCCAGGTCGCCGGCACGCCGCGGCGTCAGCACGACGCCGAACAGCGCGCGCACCGACATCGCCCCGTTCACCACCTGCATCTGCCGGCTGCTGCTCTCGCCGCTGAGCGAGAAATCGCCGCGCAACGGCGAGTAATCGGGCACCACCGAGCCCTGGTCGGTCTCGATGTTGAGCGTGACCGGCTCGCCGACGGCCACCGCATCGCGGTCGAGCCAGGCGCGCGTTTCCGCCTGCGCCGCGCCGGCCAGCGCCAGCAGCAGCACGGACGGCATCCATCCCCATGTCGACGAGGCTTGCCGAGGATTCATTGCCCTTCCCGTTGCTTGCGTTCGTATTCGAGCCGGAACTTGGCCCGCAGCAGGCTGCCCGGATCGTCCGGCACGCGCCGCATCCATGCCTCGACCGCCTGGCGCTGCTCGCGCTGCTGCGGCGTTTCATCCGCCCGCGTCGCCGCCGCGTCCGGCTTGCGCGCCGGGTCCTGCCGGTCCAGGGCCTGTTGCATGCGCTGCTGCTGCGCCCGGTTGGCCTGTTGCTGCGCCTGGGCATCCTCGGCCTTCGGGTCCTGTGGCGGCGGTTCCTTGCCGTTGCGGCCCTGGCCGTCCTGCGGCTTGTCCTGCCGAGGATCCTCCTGCTGCGAGGGCGCCTGCCCATCGTCCTGCTGCGACGACCGGTCGCGCGCGTCCTGCGGCGGTTGCGATGTGCCATTGCCGGGGGACGACGAGGATGGCGGCTGCCGTCCCTCCTGTTGGCCCGACTGGCCCTGCTTCTGGCCGTTCTGCCGGCGCTTGCGCGCCGCCTCGACCGCGGCGCGGTTGGCGACGGCGTCGGGCATGCCCGGGTGCAACGCGAGCGCGCGGTCGTAAGCGGCGATGGCATCGTCGTAGCGCCCCTGCCTCGCCAGTGCATTGCCGAGGTTGTACTGCGCCTCGTCGCTGTCGATGCCGTCGAACGCCTGCTGCGCGCGCGCGAAATCGCCCTTGCGATACGCCTGCACGCCCTGCTCGATGCGCTGCTGCCGCACCTGGTCGGCACGGCGCCACCAGCCGCCCTCGTCGGCGGCCCGCGCCGGAAAGGCCAGCGGCAGGCACAGGCCCAACGCCAGCACGGAGGCCGCGACCCCGCGCCGGCGGAACGCCAGCAGGGCCAGCAGCATCACCGGCGGCAGCAGCCAGTAGCCATCGTCGAGCCAGGCCTGGCCATTGGACGACGCATCGGCTCCCGCCTGCGCCCGTGCCGGATCCAGCACGCCCAGGCTGCGCAGGTCGGCGTCGTCGACGGTCAGGCGTGCATAGCGGCCGCCGCCGCTGCCGGCCAGCGCCCGCAACGCGTCCTCGTCCAGGCGCGCCTGCTCGATCCGTCCCTGCAGATCGCGGTAGGCGCTGCCATTTGCGGTGCCCAGGCCCAGCGCGGACACGCGGAAACCCCGTTGCAGCGCCGCCGCGGCCGCGGCGCGCGTGCGCGCATCGGCCTGGTCGGTCAGCAGCAGGATGTCGCCCTGGCGATAGCCCGCCTGCGCCAGCAGGGACGCCGCCGCCTCGATCGCGCGATCGGCCCGCTTGCCGTCCACCGGCATCACGTCCGGCGACAGCGCATCGAGGAACAGCGCGACGTTGGCCGCGTCCTCGGTCAGCGGCGCCACCGTGAAGCTCTCGCCGGCATACGCCAGCAACGCGACGTCGCCGCCGCGGCGCTCGCGCAGCAGCGTGGCCAGCTTGGCGCGCGCCTGCAGCAATCGCGACGGCGGCAGATCGCCGGCCAGCGCGCTGGTGGACAGGTCGAGGGCGATCACCAAAGGCTGGTGCGGGCGATACAGCGGCTGTTCCTGCTGGCGCCAGCTCGGCCCGGCCAACGCCAGGATCGCCAGCACCGTGCCCAGCACCAGCGCGACCAGCCCGCCCCAGGCGCGCCGCGTGCCCGGAACCAGCAGGTGCGGCAACAGGTGCGCATCGACGTTGTGCTTCCACACCTCGCCACGACGCCGGCGCAACACCCACAGCGCGACCGCCAGCGGTACCGCGAGCAACGCCCACAGCCAGCCCGGGCGCAGGAAATGCAGCGCGCCCAGGAAGGCGTTCCAGTCCTGCAGCGCGGCGTTCATCGCCACCTCGCCGGCAACACGAAAGCCAAGCCGGCCAGCAGCAGCGCCGCCGCCAGCGGCCATGCATAGCGTTCGATCCGCGGCTGCACCGCCGGCGCCGCGGCGGCGACCGGCTCGAGCTGGTCGAGTTCGGCGTAGATCTGCGCCAATCCCGCGGTATCGCGGGCGCGGAAGAAACGCCCGCCGGTCCGCTCGGCGACCGCGCGCAGGGTCTTCTCGTCCACCGGGTCCTCGTCGCCGGCCTGCACGGGAATGCCGAACAGCGACATGCCGCCGCCATCGCTGCCGAAGGCGATCGTGTATACCCGCACGCCTTCGGCCTTGGCCAGCTCGGCGGCCTTGAGCGGATCGAGCACGCCGGCGGTATTGACGCCATCGGTGAGCACGATCAGGACGCGTTGCCCGCTCGGCTGGTCGCGCAGGCGCTTGACCGACAACGCGATTCCGTCGCCCAGCGCGGTCTCGCGCCCGGCCAGCCCGACCACGCTGTCGCGCAGTTGGTCGCGCACCGAAGCGAGATCGGCGGTGAGCGGCGTCAGCGCATACGCCTTCTGCCCGAACACCAGCAGGCCGACCCGGTCGCCCTCGCGGCGGTCGAGGAAATCGGCCAGCACCGCCTTGGCCGCGGTCAGCCGGTCGACGACGCGGCCGCCCAGCTCCATGTCCGGTTCGCTCATGCTGCCGGACAGGTCCACCGCGAGCATCATCTGCCGCGCCTGCTGGGGCGGGCTGATGGGCTCGCCGAGCACCTGCGGGCGCGCCAGGGCCGCGCACAGCAGCGCCCAGGCCAACCAGGCCAGCCAGCGTCCCGGACGCAGGTGCGACAGCGTCGTCGCCTGCGCCAGCTCGCGGATCCGTTCCGGATACGGCACCTTCAGCGCCGCCTGGCGTTCGGCCCGACGCGGCAGCAGGCGCATCAGCAACGGCAGCGGCAGCAGCGCCCAAGCCCACGGCCAGGCGAACTGCGAGAACCACGGCTGCCATTGCGCCGGATCGAAGCCGTTCATCGCCGCCCCGCCATCAGTTCGACGAAGCGCCGGCGCACCAACGCCTCGACCTGCGCCAACCGTTCGACCTGCGGATCGCGCTGGAAGCCGCCTTCCAGCAACACCCGCCCGATGCCCTGGCTGAAGTCGCGCCGCTTGGCGCCGTCGAGCAGCCGCAACCACGCTTCGCCCTGCAAGCGGTCCGCCCCCGGCTCGACCCGGCGCGCAGCCCGGCGCAGCAGCGAGGACAACGCGGCCAGGCGGCCGGCATCGTCCGGCGCGGCCGCGACCTCGCGGTCGAACGACGCCAGCCAGCGCGCACGCTGCCGCCGACGGCGCCACCACCATGCCGACGCAACGCCGAGGAGCAGCGCGAGGATCCCGAACACGATCCACCAGCCCGGCGCCGGCGGCCACCACGACGGCGCGGGCGGCAGGTGGACGTCCCGCAACGGCAGCTGCGCCGGGCTCATTGCGGAACGCCCTCCCGGACGCCGCCGCCCATCCAGGCATCGCTGGGATCGGGCGTGGACAGCAGGTGCGCGCGCACGCCCCGCGCCGCCAGCTCGCGCTGCAACGACGCCGCCGCCTCGCCGAAACATTGGTGCCAGCGCTGCATGCCCTCGACGCTTCCCAGGTCGACCTGCACCTGCGCATCGCCGGCCATGAACGCGAGTGCCTGCGAGGGCGGCGCCGTTTCGAGCGGATCGACCAGCAGCACGGCGGTGACGTCGTGGTGCGCCGCCAATGCGGCCCAACGCGCCAGCGGCACCGCACCCGCGCTCACCGGATCGGCGAACACGTACAGGCGTGCGCCCGGCCGCAGCAGCCGCCCGGCATGGTCGAGCGCGACCGGAAGCCCGGCATCCTCGCGCGGCGGCTGCGCATACCAGCGCACCAATGCATCCAGCACCCGCAGCACGCCGCGCTGGCCGGTCGCGGGCGCGACCGGCGCCTCGGCCAGGCTCCCGCGCAACGCCGCGATGCGATCGCCGCGCCGCTGCGCCGCCCATGCCGCGACCGCGGCCGCGCGCGCGGCCTGGACCGACTTGTAGCGCACCCGGGTACCGAAATAGAGCGCGGGCGCGGTATCGGCGACGATCAGGCTGAGCTGTTCGCGCTCGGCCTGGAACAGCTTGGTATGCGCCCGGCCGCTGCGCGCGGTGACGCGCCAGTCGATGTGGCGCGCGTCGTCGCCAGGCACGTACTCGCGCGATTCGGCGTACTCCATCCCGCGCCCGCGCTGCGGTGCCGGGGCCGGCCCGGCCATGCCGTACCGGCCGCGCCGCGGCGGCGGCCGCCGCACGGCGCTCCGCCGCAGCGCCGCCAGTTCGGCCAACGTGGGCCGGAGGCCGTCGGATCCGGCCATCTGTCCGGAAAGAACGTTCGCCAACGTCACGCCCATCTCATCCGATCGACACGCCCGCCACCGGCCGTGCACCGCCGTCGCAGCGCATGCTCACGGCAGCGGCACCTGGTCGAGCAACGCCTGCACCAGCCGCTCGCCGTCCCAGCCCTCGGCGACCGCCTCGTAGCTGGGCAGCACACGGTGCCGCAGCACGTCCGGCGCCACCGCGCGCACATCGTCGGGCGTGACGTAGTCGCGCCCGGCCAGCCACGCACGCGCCCGGGCGCAGCGTTCCAGCGCGATCGATCCACGCGGGCTGGCGCCCCAGGCGATCCGGCGCGCCAGCGCCGCGTCGTAGCGCTGCGCGTCGCGCGAGGCCAGCACGATCTCGATCAGGTAGCGTTCCAGCTGCGGCGCCACGTGCAGCGACAACACCTCGCGGCGCGCAGCGTACACGTCTTCCAGCGGCATCTTCGCCGGCGCATGCTCGGCCCGGTCGAGCACCTCGCGCGCGCTGTCGCGCGCCAGCCGCAGGATCTCGGCCTCGGCCTCGGCCTGCGGGTAGCCGATCCGCACGTGCATCAGGAAGCGGTCCAACTGCGCCTCCGGCAACGGGAACGTGCCTTCCTGCTCGATCGGGTTCTGCGTGGCCATCACCAGGAACAGCGGCGGCAGCGCATAGGTGTGCCGGCCCACCGTCACCTGGCGTTCGCCCATCGCCTCCAGCAGCGCCGACTGCACCTTGGCCGGCGCGCGGTTGATCTCGTCGGCAAGCAGGATCGGATGGAAGATCGGCCCCGGCACGAACTCGAAGCGGCCTTCCTGCGGGCGCCAGATCTCGGTCCCGGTGAGGTCGGCCGGCAGCAGGTCGGGCGTGAACTGGACGCGCGCGAAATCCGCCTCCAGGCGCGAGGCCAGTGCCCGGATCGCGGTGGTCTTGGCCAGGCCGGGCGCGCCCTCCACCAACAGGTGGCCATCGGCCAGCAAGGCGATCAGCAGGCGCTCGACCAGGCCGGCCTGGCCGATGATGCGCGCGGACAGCGCGTCACGGAGCTCGATGAAGGCAGCGTGCAACCGGGCGTCGCCGGTGCCGCCCAACGGTTCGGTAGGGAGCTGGGGAGGCATGTTCATAGGCCCAGTTTGACCCATCCGCGCCGGTTTGGTTCAGCATCGGGGGCAATTCCGCCGCTTCGCCGCTCAGCCGGGATGCAGGAAAAGCGAAGGGCCGCCTCGGCGGCCCTTCCGCGATCCCGAGCGGAGCCGATCAGCCCCCGGCCTTGGCCACACGCAATACCTTCGGCGTGACGAAGACCAGCAACTCCGCCTTCTGCTTGCTCTTGCCGCGCTTCTTGAACAGGTTGCCGAGGAACGGCACATCGCCCAGGAACGGGACCTTGCTTACGCTGCTGCGATCCGTGAATTCATAGACGCCACCGATGACGACCGTCTGGCCATCCTCCACCAATACCGCCGTATTGATCTCGCGGCGATTGATCTCGGGGACGGTGCCGTAATCGGACAGTTCTATGTAGCGCTCGACCTCGTCCTTCTTCACGTTCATGTTCAGGAAGACGCGGTTGTCGTTGGTGATGGTCGGCGTGACCTTGAGTTCCAGCAGCACTTCCTTGAACTGCACGTTGGGGGTGGCCGCCGTACCGGCCGTGCCGCCGGTGATGGTGACGTAGCCGATTTCCTTGCCTTGCTTGATCACGCCTTCTCGCTGGTTGGCGGTGACGATGCGCGGGTTGGAGATGACCTCGCCACGACCTTCCTCCTGCAGCGCAGACAACTCCAGGTCCAGGTTGAAGTTGGTTCCGAGCAAGGTATAGGCGATGCCGCTGGCCGTGCCGCTCGTGAAGCTGGACGCAGGCAGGTTCACGTTCAACCCCTTCGGGAACAGGTGCGAAGCCAGGGTGTCGCTCGTCCCGGTGTTGGCGATCTCGTTCGCCCGTTGCGCCGAGGTATTGATGTAGTTGACGTTGCTGTCCAGGGAGCCGCTCAGGACGCCCCTGCCGGTAGCGCCACTGATGCCGAATCTCGCACCCAGATCTCGCGCAAAAGTGTCGCTGGCGATGACGATGCGCCCCTCGATCAGGACCTGGTCGACCGGGCGGTCGATGTGGTCGATCAGCTCGCGCATCTGCGCGACCTTCTTCGGGATGTCGCTGATCATCAGCATGTTGGTGCGCTCGTCGGCGACCAGGCGCCCGCGCGGCGACAGGAAACCGTTCTCGTTCTGGTTGTTGCCGCTGCCGCCGTTGTTGCCGTTGCTGTTTCCGATCCCCTTGGCCTCGGTCAGCGCCTTGTAGATCGCCGATGCGGAGTGATAGTTGATCTGGATGTAGTCGGTGATCAGGTCCTCGCGGTTCTCGATCGCGATCCGCGCGTCTTCCTTGTCCTGCTCGAACTTGGCCAGCTCGGCCTGCGGGCCCACCCAGATCACGCTGCCGTCGCGGCGCTTGTCCAGGCCCTTGGCGCGCAGCACGATGTCCAGCGCCTGGTCCCACGGTACGTTGACCAGGCGCAGGGTCACGTTGCCCTGCACCGTGTCCGAGGCCACGACGTTGAGATTGGATTCCTCGGCGATCAGCTGCAGCACCGTGCGCACCGGCACGTCCTGGAAGTTGAACGTCACCGGGCGGCCGCTGTAGCCGCGCGAGGCGATCTGCGCGGCGGCCTTGCTCACCGACTCGGCCGTGACCGCGCCCATCGCCGGCTGGCCCTTGCGCGGGCTGATCTCGACCACGTACTCGTTGCCGCTCTGGTACGCCAGCGACTCGAACGGGGCGTTGATGCTCAGCACCAGCTGCGAGCCGCCGCCATGTGGCTTGGCGTCGATGCGCTGCACCGGCGTGGCGAAGTCGGTGACGTTCAGCGGTTTCTGCAGCTCGGCAGGCAGGCGCGCGTTGCCGACCTCGACCAGCACGCTGTTGCCCTGCGTGCGCAGGTCCGGGCTCGCGCCCTGGCCGTCGAACTGCAGGATCAGGCGCCCGGAACCGTCCTCGCCGCGCTTGAAGTCGATCTTGGACACCGACACCTTGGCCGGCACCGTCTTGGCCGGGTCATGGGCGTTGAGGTCGGCCGCACCGGTGGCTGCGAACGAGGCACCGCTCGCCAGGGCGAGCGCGAACCCCAACGCGCAAGCCTGGATCGTCGTCCGGCGCCGGCCCGGACGCAGGCCCAGGGCTTTGGAAAAAGTCATCGTGCTATCCCCTATCGAATCATTGATCATCGAGCGCGATCGAAGCCGGCCGTTCCAGCCAGCCGCCCGCACCATCCGGCACCAGTTCAATCAGGTCGATGTGGTCTTCGGACACCCCGGTCACGCGCCCATCGCTCTGCCCCATGTAGATACCGGGCCGGACCCGGTAGGTCACCTTGTCGGGTGCCATCACCAGCGCCACCAGCCCCGGACCGGTGCCGATGGTCCCCACCATGTCCAGGCTGTCCAGCGGGAAAGCCTCGAGCGGTTCCTTGCGCCGGTTCGGATCCGGGCGCAGGCCGTTGCCGCCGTCGGGGTTGACCCAGGCGTCGGCGAACGGATCGCGCATGCCCTGCGCGGCGTATTCGAACGTCTCGAACTGCTGCATCACCGGCAACGGCTCCAGCGGCGGCGCGGGACGCGCACGGACCTCGGCCACCCAGCGTTCCAGGTTCGGGGCATCGCCCGGGGTGCTGGTCACCCCGCGCGCGCAACCGGCCAGCAAGAGCACCAGAGCGAAGCAGGAAAAGAGTCCGCGCACAGGGACGTGCGCCGCTTTCGTGAGGGACTCACAACAAAGTCTCTCGTAGGACATCGTGCTCATGCCTCAGCTCTTCTTGTTGTTCTTCTTGGCCGCCTCGGCGGCGGCCTTCTCCTGTTCCGCCATTTCCTCGTCGTCGAGGTAGCGGTAGGTCTTGACCGTGCCGGACAGTTCCAGCGCCCCGCGCTGCGTGATGCCGCTCTTGGGGTCCTTGGGCTTGAGATTGATGTCGTGCATGGTGAGGATCACCACGCGGGGCAGCGACGCCACGCCGCTGACGAAGGCGCCGAACTGGTGGTAGCTGCCCACCATGCGCAACGCGATCGGCTTCTCGGCGTAGAACTCCTTGGGCGTCTCCGGGCCGGGCTGGAACAGCTCGTTGTTCAGGCCGCTCGACAGCGCGGTCTGCGAGATGTCGATGATCAGGTCCGGCATCTCGGTCCTGCTGGGCAGCTGGCGCAGCATCTGCTGCAGCACCTGCTCCATCTGCGCCAGCTGCTGCTTCAACGGTTCCAGGTTGACCGCGCGCCCCTGCTCCTTCTCGAAGTCGGCGCGCAGCTGCGCCTCGCGCTGCTCCAGGGTTTCCAGCTCGTCGCTCTTGCCCTTGATGACCAGGAACCACGCCATGGCCACGATGAACACCCCGACCAGGGCGCAGAAGACGATCTTCGCTTGCTGCGGCCAGATCCCGATGTTGTTGAAATCGAGGTCCTTGATGCTGAATTTCTTCTGGCTCACGACTTCGCCCCCTGCTGCGGCTGGCCGCCCGCCGGCGCCGCGCCGGCCTTGCCCGGCTCGGTCCCGGCCTGTTCCTCGGCCTTCTGGTTCGGGTTGGCCAGCGTGACCTTCAGCGTGAACACGTACGGCAGCGCCTTGGTATCCAGCACCGGCGCGGCATTGGCCGTCTTGTCCTGCGCCTTCGCCTCGATGATCGACAGGTCGGGCCTGGTCATCCAGCCCGAGCCTTCGAGGTTGCGCATGTAGTTGCTGACGCGGGCGTTGGATTGCGAGCGCCCTTCGAGGGTCAGGACCTCGCCCTCCTGCTTGACCGTGGTCAGCACCACGCCGTCGGGGATCGTGCGCACCAGCGAATCGAACAGGTGCACCATCTGCGAGCGGTTGGCCTGCAGCTCCTCGATCACGCGCTTGCGCGCCAGCAGGCGGTCGCGCTTCTTGTCGAGTTCGTCGATTTCCTTGTTCTGCGCCTTGACCTTGTCGATCTCGGCGGTCAGGTAGGCATTGCGCTCGTTCTGGCCGTCGATCTGCCGGTCGTAGTAGAACCAGACCAGCGCGGAGAGCAACACGCCGGCCAGCGCGGCGAAACCGAGCATCGAGTAGAACTCGCGCTCGCGCTGCTTGCGGCGCTCGGCGCGCCAGGGCAACAGGTTGATGCGTGCCATCAGTCGAAGCTCCTCAGGGCCAGACCGGTGGCGATCATCAGGGCCGGGGCGTCCTGCGCCAGCGCCTGGGCCTGGACCTTCGGCCCCAGCGTCATCTGCGCCAGCGGGTTGGCGACGGTGGTCGCCACGCCCAGTTGCTCCTCCACCATGTCCGGCAGGCCGGCCAGCGCGGCGCAACCGCCGGCCAGCACGATGTGGTCGACCCGGTTGAACTCGCTGCCGGCGTAGAAGAACTGCAGCAGGCGGCTGATCTGCTGGACGGTCGCCTCCTTGAAGGGCTCCAGCACCTCGATCTCGTAGCTCTCGGGCAGGCCGCCCTGGCGCTTGGCCAGCCCCGCCTCCTCGTAGGTCAGGCCGTAGCGGCGCATCACCTCGTCGGTGAGCTGCTTGCCGCCGAACACCTGCTCGCGGCTGTACAGGCTGCGCCCGGAGCGCAGCACGTTGAGCGTGGTCATCGTCGCGCCGATGTCGACCAGCGCCACGACCGCGTCCTGCGCCACCGGCAGCTCGCTGGCGACCAGCGCGAAGGCGTTCTCGACCGCGAACGCCTCCACGTCCATCACCTTGGCGGCGAGCCCGCCCAACTCGAGCGCGGACTGGCGCAACTCCACGTTCTCCGAGCGCGAGGCCGCCAGCAGCACCTGCACCATCTCGGGATTGTTGGGAATCGGGCCGAGCACCTCGAAATCGAGGTTCACTTCCTCGATCGGGTAGGGGATGTAGTTGGTCGCCTCGAGCTCGACCTGGGCCTCCATGTCGTGCTCGTCCAGCTCGGCCGGCATCGGGATCAGCTTGGTGATCACCGCCGAGCCGGCCACGGCCGCCGCGGCGAACCTGGCCTTGGACCCGGACCGGTTCAGCGCCCGGCGGATGGCCTCGCCGACCGCCTCGACCTCGACGATGTTCTTCTCCACCACGGCGTTCGGCGGCAGCGGCTCGACCGCGTAGTGCTCCACACGGAAACGGTTGCCGCTACGGGAAAGCTGCAGGAGCTTTACCGCGCTCGAACTGATATCGACGCCGACGAGCGGCGACTGCCCCTTGGAAATAAGCCCCACGGAAACTCCCCTGCCGGCGGGCACTTGGACGCGCCTTCTGTACCCCGGCATTAATAATCAGTTTTTTTTTCGGTTGGCAACCACTTCGCACGAAAGCCGAGAAGGCGATCACGCGACCCCAACGGTGTCCAACGGCATCCCCTGGTCCGGCCCCGGCCAGACCTGGCGTAATCTATACTCTGCGACCACGAAATCTGCAATCGGAATCTGTCTCGATGCCCCGTGTCCGTCGTTGGCTGGGCTGGATCTTGGCCGCGTTCGTCGTGCTCGCACTGCTGGGTGGCCTGGCCGCCGGCGGCGTCTACTACGCCATCTCGTCCAAGTTGCCGGACGTGCAGTCCCTCAAGCAGGTCGAGCTGCAGGAACCGATGTACGTCTACGCCAGCGACGGCCGGCTGATGGCGGTCTACGGCGAGACCCGGCGCTACCCGATCCGGATCGAGGACGTGCCGGAGCGCCTGAAGCAGGCCTTCCTCGCCACCGAGGACGCCCGCTTCTACGAGCACGGCGGCGTGGACTACAAGGGCATCGCCCGCGCGGTCTGGCTGCTGGCCACCACCGATGCCAAGCGCGTACCCGGCGGTTCGACCATCACCCAGCAGGTGGCCCGCCAGTTCTTCCTCAGTTCCGAGTACAGCTACACCCGCAAGCTGGCCGAGATCCTGCTGGCGCGCAAGATCGAGTCGGAACTGACCAAGGACGAGATCTTCGAGCTGTACCTCAACAAGAGCTTCTTCGGCAACCGCGCCTACGGCGTGGCCGCCGCGGCCGAGTACTACTACGGCAAGAAGCTGAACGAACTGAGCCTGGACGAGATGGCCTCGCTGGCGGGCATCCCCAAGTTCCCGTCCAGCGGCAACCCGATCAGCAACCCCGAGCGCGCCCGCGAGCGCCGCGACTACTACGTGCTGCAGCGCATGGCCGACCTGGGCTTCATCACGCAGGCCGAGGCCGACGCCGCCAAGGCGGTGCCGATGCACGCCACCCCGCACGAACCGCCGGTGCAGGTCTACGCGCCCTACGTCGCCGAGATGGTGCGCCAGGAGATGATCGCGCGCTATGGCGGCGACGTGCTCAACAAGGGCTACCACGTCACCACCACCATCGACGCAACCATGCAGGCCGCCGCCGATGCCGCGGTCCGCGACGGGTTGCTGCTGTACGACCACCGCCATGGCTGGCACGGCGTCGAGCAGCACTTCGACGTGCCCGCCGATGCCGATGCGGCGGCGCTGGCCTCGCACCTGAGCGGGATCTTCACCCAGTCGGGCCTGATCCCGGTCGTGGTGGCCCGCACCCATCCCGACGGCGGCGTCACGGTGGTCCGCCACGACAAGTCCGAACTCACCCTGCCCGCCTCCGCCAGCCGCTGGACCAACAAGACCCCGGCCAGCCTGCTCAAGCGCGGCGACCTGACCCGGATCCGGGCGGGCGCGAAGGAAGGCGAATGGATCATCGACCAGTTGCCGCGCGGCCAGGCCGCGCTGGTCTCGCTGGACGCCAACAACGGCGCGCTCAAGGCGATGGTCGGCGGCTTCAGCTTCGCCGGCAACAAGTTCAACCGCGCCACCCAGGCGCGCCGCCAGCCGGGCTCGAGCTTCAAGCCGTTCGTGTACGCGGCCGCGTTCGAAAAGGGCTTCAATCCCGCCTCGATCGTGCTCGATGCCCCGGTCGTGTTCCGCGACCGCCGCGGCAAGACCTGGTCGCCGCAGAACGACGGCGGCGGCTTCAGGGGCCCGATGCGGCTGCGCGAGGCGCTGGTGCAGTCGCGCAACCTGGTGTCGGTGCGGCTGCTGGACGCGATCGGCGTGGATTTCGCGCGCAAGTACATCCACCAGTTCGGCTTCGACGAAGCCGAACTGCCGCCGAACCTGTCGATGTCGCTGGGCACCGCTTCGCTGACCCCGCTGTCGGTGGCGCGCGGCTATGCGGTGTTCGCCAATGGCGGCTCGCGCGTGGACACCTGGGTCATCGACGAGGTCAAGGACCGCGACGGCAACGTCCTCTTCAAGGAGAACCCGGCCGTCGCCTGCCGCAGCTGCGCCCTGCAGGGCGACAAGGTCGCGCCGGTGAGCCAGGTGGTGGACGGTTTCAACTTCGGCGCGCCCGCGCCGCCGCCCGCCAAGGATGCGCAGAAGCCGGCCGCCGAGGCCGAGCCTGCACCCGCCCCGCCGGCCGACGCGAAGATCGCCCCGCGCGCCATCGACGAGCGCACCGCCTACCAGCTGGTCTCGATGATGCGCGACGTGGTCCAGCGCGGCACTGGCACCGCGGCCAAGGTGCTCGGCCGCGAGGACGTGGGCGGCAAGACCGGCTCCACCAACGACCATCGCGACGCCTGGTTCTCGGGCTTCGGCGGGCCGTTCGTGACCACCGTCTGGGTCGGTCGCGACGACTTCCAGTCGCTGGGATACCGCGAGTACGGCGGCAAGGCCGCGTTGCCGATCTGGATCGACTACATGCGGGTGGCGCTCAAGGACCAGCCCATCGCCGCCAACAACCCGCCCGACGGCATGACCCAGACCACGATCAACGGCGCCGTCGAGTGGGTGAAGAACGAGGACCTGGATCGCCTGCAGGACTACGACTACGGCTTGCAGGACCAGCAGGCGGACGAGAAGGCGTTCGATATTTTCTGACGGTCGGCCGGGATCCGGGATTCGGGAAAGCCTCTTTGCCTGGGTCCGGCCGCCAAGCGATCCGATGCTTTTCGCGGATTCCCTTGCTTTTTGCAGGAGGGACTTCAGTCCCGACGGGGCTTTACCGGCCAGCTGTCGGGACTGAAGTCCCTTCCACAACAGCCTTCGATCCGCAGCCGGCTCGTCCGCTTTTCCGAGCACCGCCCCCTGGTCTCCAACCCGGTCCCGGCCTCTCTTCTCCGAATCACGGCTTTTGAACCCACATGCGGTAGAGTCGGCCCAGGTTCCACACAGGGCAGCCGGCCATGCATCACGCACGCAAGCACGCCGAGACCCGCACCCGCGAACGCCGCCATCGCCTCGCCCACGAAGCCGCCCGGCTCATGGCCGAGGGCGGCATCCGCGACTACCACCAGGCCAAGCTCAAGGCCGCCAACCGGCTCGGCATCTTCGACGACGCCTCGCTGCCGCGGAATCGCGAGATCGAGGAGGCGTTGCGCGAGTACCAGCGCCTGTTCGCCGGCCCCGGGCACGCCCGGGGATTGCGCCAGCGCCGCGAGGCCGCGCTGCGGGCCATGGACTTCTTCGACGCCTTCGCGCCGCGGCTGGTCGGGCCGGTCCTCGACGGTACCGCCGACGGCCATTCGCCGGTGCACCTGCACCTGCACAGCGACGACCCGGAAACCGTGCAGCGGTTCCTGGAGGAACAGGGCGTCCCGGCCGAATCGCGCATGCGCCGCCTGCGCCTGGACCACGAACGCAGCGCCGACGTGCCGGTATGGTTGTTCAGCGCCGAGGAGCTGACCTTCGACATCGCCGTCCTGCCCCGCATCGCGCTGCGCCAGGCGCCGTTGTCGCAGGTGGACGAACGCCCCATGCAGCGCGCCTCCGCGCCGCAGTTGCGGCAGATGCTGGTGGACGAGGACATCCGCGGCTACGAGCAGGCGATGCCCTGAGCTTGGGCGCTTGCGGTACAGCCTGGAAGCGACGCATCCGGCCGGTTGCGCTGCAGGACCGCCACCCCGGCGGCATGCCGGCACGCCGCCAGGATGGAGCGCCGCGCCCGCGAACGAAAACGCCCCGCGTCGCGGGGCGTTTTCCGGTGCGCGGACCTGCCGGTCAGCGCTTGGCGGCGGTGTAGTCGCGCTTGTCGTAGCCGGTGTAGATCTGGCGCGGGCGGCCGATCTTCATTTCCGGGTCGGTCTGCTGCTCCAGCCAGTGCGAGACCCAGCCGGCGGTACGGGCGATCGCGAACATCACGGTGAACATCTCGACCGGGATGTTGAGCGCCTTGTAGATGATGCCCGAGTAGAAGTCGACGTTCGGGTACAGCTTGCGCTGCACGAAGTAGTCGTCCTTCAGCGCGGCCTCTTCCAGCTTCAGCGCCACTTCCAGCAGCGGGTCGTTGACGCCCAGCTCGCCCAGCACCTTGTGGGTCATCTCGCGGATGATCTTGGCGCGCGGGTCGAAGTTCTTGTAGACGCGGTGGCCGAAGCCCATCAGGCGGAAGGACGAGTTCTTGTCCTTGGCCTTGGCGACGGCGGAATCGACGTTCTTGGCATCGCCGATCTCCTCCAGCATCTTCAGCACCGCCTCGTTGGCGCCGCCGTGCGCGGGACCCCACAGCGCGGTGATGCCGGCGGCGACCGACGCGTACGGATTGGCGCCGGTCGAGCCGACCAGGCGCACCGTCGAGGTCGAGGCGTTCTGCTCGTGGTCGGCGTGCAGGATGAACAGCAGGTCCATGGCCTTGGCCACGACCGGGTTCAGCTCCAGCGGCTCGCTCGGCACCTCAAACATCATGTGCAGGAAGCGCGTGACGTACTCGAGGTTGTTGCGCGGATAGCGGATCGGCTGGCCGATCGAGTAACGGTAGGCGGCAGCGGCCAGCGTCGGCACCTTGGCGATCAGGCGGATCGCGGCCTGGCGGCGCTGTTCCGGATCGTCGAGGTCGAGATTGTCGTGGTAGAACGCCGAGAGCGAGGCGACCGAGGCGGCGAGCATGGCCATCGGGTGGGCGTCGTAGTGGAAGCCCTTGAGGAACGCCTTCAGCGACTCGTGCATCATCGTGTGATGCGTCACTTCGTGCTCGAACTTGGCGAACTCGTCCTTGTTCGGCAGCTCGCCGTTCATCAGCAGGTAGGCCACTTCCAGGAAGTTGGAATGCTGGGCCAACTGCTCGATCGGGTAACCGCGGTACAGCAGGACGCCATTGTCGCCATCGATGTAGGTGATGGCCGACTTGCAGCTGGCGGTGGCGGTGAAACCCGAGTCGTAGGTGAAGAGACCGGTTTCCTTGGTCAGCTTGGAGATGTCGACGCAATCGTTGCCCAGGGTGGGCTTCAGAACCGGCAGAACGACCGACTTGTCGCCGGCGTTGAGCGTGACCTGATCAAGATCGGACACAGTGTGCGCTCCTCAGTGGAAGGCACCCGCCCTGGCGAGGGCAGGTACGTGATGGACGTCCAGCGGGCTCCATACGGGGCCCATTGGATTCCGCCATTATCGCACAGCAACATTTTTCCCGTCGCTTGGACGGAAGTCGTAGAGGCCGGTGCGCGCCCGCGACGCACCGTTGCTCCGGCACGGCTTGCATTCCCGCCCGGGCGGGTGGCCAGGTACGAAAAAACGACGGCCGCGCTGGGCGCGGCCGTCGCTTGCAACCCTTGGCGTCGACGGATCAGCGCGCGTAGCGCTTCTGGAACTTGTCGATGCGGCCGCTGGTGTCGATCACCTTGTGCTTGCCCGTGTAGAACGGGTGCGAAGCCGAGGAGATTTCGACCTTGATCAGCGGGTATTCCTGGCCGTCTTCCCACTTGATGGTTTCCTTGGTGGCCATCGTGGAACGGGTCAGGAACTTGAAATCGGAAGTCACGTCGTGGAAGACGACGTCGCGGTAATTCGGATGGATGTCGGCCTTCATGGGCTCGCACCGTTAAGGGCTGCTGGACAAGAGCGGCATTATAGCCATGCCCGGCCGGCCGGCACAAGCCGCCGGCCGGATTGTCCGGGAAAGGCCCCTCCCCGGAGCCAAGCGGGCCTTTGCAGGGCGGGCAAGACCGCCTGCACGGCCGCCCTGCCCCGCAAGCAGGGCCGGCGTCCGTCAGCCGGCGGCCAGCGCGTCCCTGACCAGCGCCTGAAAGCGCGCCTGGTCGTAGCCGATCAGCAGCGTGGCGTTGTCCGCGGTTCCTTCCTGCCGGTTCCAGTCGACGACGGTCATGCCGCGGGTGAAGCGCCCGGCCAGCTCGATCGAGACAGGGCGCGGCTCCAGCCGCGTGGCGCCTTCCGGCTGCAGTGCGTACGCCATCGCCAGCGCGTCGGCGGCGTACCAGTACTCGCCGCGGCTGTCCTCCGACCAGAGCCGGGTCTTGCGCGAGATTTCCTCGTAGAAGCGCGCCCGCGGCGAAGGTGCGGCCAGCCACGGCCCGACGTCGCTGTGGAGCAGCCCGTGGGCGATGGTGGCCTCCCAGTCGACCAGTTCCAGGTGCGGGAAGGCGCCGAACACGATATGGGCCGCCTCCGGGTCGAAGGCGATGTTGAATTCCGCGGCCGGCGTGATGTTGCCGTGGCCGGTGATCGCCCCGCCCATTACAACGAAGCGCTTGATCCGCTGCGGCAAGGTCGGGTCGAGCTTCAGCGCCAGCGCGACGTTGGTCAGCGGCCCCAACGCGACGAACAGCAGGTCGCCGGCGTATTCATGCGACAGGCGCAGGATCGCCAGCGCCGCGTGCTCGGCCTCGACCTGGCACCCGGCCGGCTCGAAACCGACGTCGCCGAAGCCATCGATGCCATGCACGTGGGCGGCGTCCACCGACGGGTGCACCAGCGGATCGGGGCAGCCGGCGAACACCGGCACGTCGCTGCGCCCGGCCACTTCGCACAATTTCAGCGCATTGCGCACGGTGTGCTGCAAGCCGACATTGCCGGCGGCGATGGTGAGGCCCACGACGTCGTGGCGCGGGTCGTTGAAGGCCATCAGCAGGGCCAGCGCGTCGTCCACGCCCGGGTCGGTGTCGATCAACAACGGAATTCTGTCGGTCATGTGATTCGCGATTCGTGGTTCGGGGATAGCCTACCTGCTTTTGCGAATCGCCAATCGCCAATCGCGGCCTCACGCCGCCGCATAGCGCACCGCGCCGCCGATCCAGCGCGCGACCAGGCGGTCGGCGATGTCGGGACGGTCGCGCAACAGGTCCTCGGCGAGCCGCTGCACCCGCGGCAGCAAGGCCGCGTCGCGCGCGAGATCGGCCACGCGGAAGCTGGCCAGGCCGGTCTGGCGGGTGCCGAGCAGCTCGCCGGGGCCGCGTAGCTCCAGGTCCTTTTCCGCGATCACGAAGCCGTCGCTGGTCTGGCGCATCGTCTCCAGGCGTTGCCGCGCCATGGCCGACAGCGGCGCCTGGTAGAGCAACACGCAGCTCGATGCGGTGGCGCCGCGCCCGACCCGGCCGCGCAGCTGGTGCAATTGCGCCAGGCCGAGGCGCTCGGCGTTCTCGATCACCATCAGCGAGGCATTGGGCACGTCCACGCCGACCTCGATCACGGTGGTGGCGACCAGCAGGCCGATCTCGCCCTGCTTGAACGCCTGCATCACCTGCTGCTTCTCGGCCGCCTTCATGCGCCCGTGCACGAGCCCGACCTTCAGGCCGGGCAATTGCGCCGAGAGCGCTTCGTAAGTGGCCTGCGCGGCCTGCGCCTCGATGCCGTTCGCGGGGCGGCCGCCCGCGCGGGCCGGTCCCGTCGCGGTCTTCGCGGGCTCGTCCGCCTCTTCGATCAGGGTACAGACCCAATAGACCTGCCGGCCTTCCGCGCATGCGGCGCGGATGCGCTCGACCAGTTCCGGGCGGCGCTCGGCGCTGAGCACCAGGGTCTGCACCGGCGTGCGGCCGGGCGGCAGCTCGTCGATCGCCGAGACGTCCAGGTCGGCGTAGGCCGACATCGCCAGCGTGCGCGGGATCGGCGTGGCGGTCATGACCAGCTGGTGCGGCACGCGGCCGGTCGCCGCGCCCTTGTCGCGCAGCGCCAGGCGCTGGTGCACGCCGAAGCGGTGCTGCTCGTCGACGATCGCCAATGCCAGGTCGTCGAACACCACCGCCTCTTGCATCAGCGCATGGGTGCCGACCACGACCTGCGCCTCGCCGGAGGCGACCTGCGCGAGCACCGCGGCGCGCGCCTTGCCGGTGACCTTGCCGGCCAGCCAGACCACGCGCACTCCCAGCGGTTCCAGCCAGGTGCGCAGGTTGGCGAGATGCTGCTCGGCCAGCAGTTCGGTCGGCGCCGCGAGCGCGACCTGCTTGCCCTGCTCTACCGCCAGCAAGGCCGCCAGCGCGGCGACCACGGTCTTGCCGCTGCCGACGTCGCCCTGCACCAGCCGCAGCATCGGCGAAGGTCGCGCCAGATCGGCCCGGATCTGCTCGAACACGCGCTGCTGCGCGCCGGTCAGCCGGAACGGCAGCGTGCGCAGCAACTCGCGCACCAGCGCGCCGCGGCCATCGAGCGCGGATGCCGCGTGGCGCTGCAGGGCGATGCGCTGGCGACGCAGGCTGAGCTGGTGCGCGAGCAGTTCCTCGATCGCCAGCCGCTGCTGCGCCGGGTGCTTGCCGGCCAGCAGCGCGCCCGTATCGCTGCCGAGCGGCGGCTTGTGCATGGTCAGCACCGCGTCGCGCAGCGACGGCAGATGTTGCCGGGCCAGCCAGTCCGGGGGCAGCAGTTCGAGCGACGCGCTGTCGGGCAGGCGCTCCAGGGCCATGCCGATCAGCTTGCGCAGGCTGGCCGGGCCGACGCCCTCGATCGCCGGGTACACCGGGTCGAGCGTATCGCCGAGGCCGGGCTGCTCATCGGCGCCGAGCACGCGGTAGGAGGGATGCACGATCTCCCAGCCGTACTGGCCGGGCTTGGGCGTGCCGAATGCGCGCACCCGCGCACCGGGCGCGAACTGCGCGACCTGAGCAGCGCGGAAGTGGAAGAAGCGCAGCACCAGCGTCGAACGCGAATCGTCGGCGAGCGCCACCCGCAGCATCGGCCGGTAGCGGAAGCCGCGTTCGACCGCCTCCACCCGGCCTTCCACCTGCGCGGGCACGCCCGCCTGCAGTTGCGCGATCGGGGTGATGCGGGTGCGGTCCTCGTAGCGCAGCGGCAGGTGCAGCCAGAGGTCCTGCAAGGTGGCGATGCCGCGCGCGGCGAGCTTCTCGGCGACCTTGGCGCCGACGCCGGGCAGCACCGTCAGTGCCGCGTCGCCGGCTGCAGCCAGGTTCGGCGAGGGCGCGCGCGCGCGCGGCACCGGTCAGTCGAGCACCATCACCGCGTCGACCTCGAAGCCCGCGCCCTTCGGCAGGGCGGACACTTCGATCGTCGAACGCGCCGGGAACGGTGCCTGGAAGTATTCCTGCATCACCGCGTTGACCGCGGCGAACTGGCCCAGGTCGGTCAGGTACAGGCCCAGGCGGACGATCCTGTCGAGCGACCCGCCGGCGGCCTCGGCCACCGCCTTGAGGTTGTCGAACGCGCGGCGCGCCTGCGCGCCGATGTCGCCGGGCACGATCTCGCCGGTGGCCGGGTCCAGCGGGATCTGGCCCGAGAAATACACCGTGTTGCCGGCGCGCACGGCCTGCGAGTACGGGCCGATCGCGGCGGGGGCCTGGTCGGTGTGGATGATCTGGCGGGACATGGCGGCTCCGTGGACGCTGAAAACGAACGCGCATTGTATCGGCCCGCGCGCCGCGAGATCACGTCCGCCCGCCGTGCGCCGCTCAGGTGATCGGCGCCGGATTGAACAAGGCCAGGTCGTTGTGCAGCCGGTGCCGCTCGGCCCAGGTCCGGCGGCCGCTGGCCACGTCCAGGTACATGCGGAAGATGTCCCAGCCCAGCTCGTCCAGGCTCTTTTCGCCGGTCGCGACCACGCCTGCATCCACGTCCATCAGGTCGGACCAGCGCCGCGCCAGTTCGCTGCGGGTCGCCACCTTGATCACCGGCACCATGCCCAGCCCGTAAGGGGTGCCGCGGCCGGTGGTGAAGATGTGCAGGTTCATGCCGGCGGCGGTCTGCAAGGTGCCGCAGACGAAATCGCTGGCCGGCGTGGCGCAGTACTGCAGGCCACGCCCCTTGACCCGCTCGCCCGGCGCCACCACGCCGGCGATGGGGCTGCTGCCGGACTTGGCGATCGACCCCATCGCCTTCTCGACGATGTTGGACAGCCCGCCCTTCTTGTTGCCGGGCGTGGTGTTGGCGCTGCGATCGGCGCCGCCGCGCGCGAGATAGCGGTCGTACCAGTCCATCTCGCGCACCAGCGCCTTGGCCACGTCGGCATCGGCGGCGCGCGGCACCAGCAGGTGGATGCCGTCGCGCACCTCGGTGTTCTCGGAAAACATCACCGTGGCGCCTGCGCGCACCAGCAGGTCGGCAGCCACGCCCAGCGCGGGGTTGGCGGTGATGCCGGAGAAGGCGTCGCTGCCGCCGCATTGCATGCCGACCACCAGTTCGGATGCGGGTACCGTCTCGCGGCGGCGCTGGTCCAGATGCTTCAGGCGTTCCTCGGCCAGCCCCATGATCGAGGCGACCATGTCCTGGAACCCCATCGTCGCTTCCTGCAAGCGATACACGCCGCCGTCGTAGGCGCTGGCGTCGTCCTGCAGCAGTTTCTCCGGCACCAGCTTCTCGCAACCGAGACCGACGATCAGCGCCTGGCCGCCGAAGTTCGGGTTGCGGCCGATGTTGCGCAGGGTGCGGATCGGGATGATCGCTTCCGGCGCGGTGATCGCCACGCCGCAGCCGTAGACGTGGTTGATCGCGACCACGTCGTCGACATTCGGATACTTCGGCAGCAACTCGGCGCGGATGCGCTCGACCGCATGGCCGAGCACGCCGACCACGCACTGCACGCTGGTCATGATGCCGAGGATGTTGCGCGTGCCGACGCTGCCGTCGCGGTTGCGGTAACCCTCGAAGGTATAGCCCTCCAGCGGTTCGGCCGGGCGGGCCGGACGCAGGCTCAGGTCCAGCGCATCCAGCTCGGGGGCCGCGGGCATGTCGAGCATGTCCTCGCGCACCCACTGCCCGCGCGCGATATCGCGGTTGGCATAGCCGATCGGCGTGGCGTAGCGCGTGACCGCCGCGCCGGCGGGGATATCGACCAGTGCGACTTTGTGCCCTTGCGGGATGGCCTCGACGGCGACGATGCCGTCCTGGAATATCGCACCGGCTGGAGCGCCGTCGTCGTTGACCACGACGGCGACGTTGTCTTCGGAGCGCAGCTGGATGCTGCGCCATTGCGGTCGAGCGGAAACTGTGGACATCGGATTCACCTTGCTTGCTGCCTGTTCAATACCGCGGGCCGCCGCCTGGCACGCGCCGGATTGTGCGACCTCAGAACGCGATCTGCACGCGGCCGGTGACCGCGTTGGTCTTGTCCAATATGGCATTGGCCAGTTGGTCCTTGGCCTCGCTGTGGATGTAGTCCAGGCGGAACAGCACGTTGCGCGAGGCGTACCAGTTCACGCCCAGCGCCGTGGCCTGCACCTTGATGTCGCGGCCGGTCTGCTCGCCCTGCGCCATGTCGTAGCGCAGGGCCAGTTCCCAGGCGCCGCCAGGGCCGATCCCGTCAGGCCGGGTGAAGCGCGCGCGCTTGCGATCGTAGCCACGGGTCTGGCCGGTGATGAACCAGCCGACGATGGCATAGCCGGTGGTCAGATCCGCGTCCTGCGCGCCGTCGTCGTAGTGCGACTTGCCGTACTCGGACTGCACGTAGAACGGACCACGCGAATAGGCGAACTCGCCGACGTACTTGTCGATGTCCACCTCGCGGCCGTCGTTGAGCTTGACCAAGGTGAAGCGCGACTGGTCGGACAGGTGGCCAGCGGCACGCACCGAGGCGCTGGTGCCTGTGTATGCGTCGTCCGGCCCGCGCCCGATCTGGTCGCGGCCCACGTCCGCGCCCAGGTGCAGCACGCCCGCATCGCGATCCAGCGGCAGCCACACCACGCGGCCGGAACCGCCCACGCCGCTGTTGCGATCGCTGTCCATGTTGGCCTGGTTGTAGAGATTGACGCCGTATACCCAGTGTTCGTTGTTGCCGACCCACTGGGTGCCGTAGCGATACCCCGGCGCCATCACGTCGCTGATCCAGGAGCGTTCCTGCATCGACACCCACAAATCGTCGGTGGTGTACTCCAGCGAGAAGAACGGCTTGATCTGGCCAATGCTCCAGGTGCCCGGACCGAGCGCGCGCGAGATCGCCACGGTCTGGCCGGTGATCTCGCCCCCGGCGAAATCGAAGTCGGCAAGGTAGCTCCAGTCATCGAGCTTGCCGGAGATCGCCAGGCGAACGCGGCGCAACTCGGTCCCGTTGGCGTTGTCCGCGCCACGGTCGTCGTTGTCGAACCAGCCGCCATCGAATTGGACGCGGCCGTGTACGCCGAACGTGTAGCGCCCGTCGTCGGACGACGCGTTGAAGCCGTCACCGTCGAGCTTGACCTCGGCCTGGGCGATACCCGCGGCACCCAGCGTCGATGTGGCCAGCAGCGCGCCGACCAGCGTTTTCCCGAAGGGCCGCATGGGCCCGCATGCATGAAGATTCACCATTCCTCTCCCGATGTGGTGTGACTGCGGATGCAGTCGGGCCGTGGCGCAACGCGCGCCCCGTCGTGCTTTGAAGGAGCGATACCCGAGCCGCAGGAGCGGCGTAAGCCGCGAGGCGTCATCGATGGAGCCGTCGCGGCTCGCGCCGCTCCTGCGAAAGGGGGCTTGGTCAGCGGATGCTCAACGCACCATGCACGGACGCTTGTTGTCGAAACTCCAGCCGGGCAGCAGGAACTGCATGGCCGCCGCATCGTCACGCCCGCCCAGCCCCATGCCCTGGTACACCGCGTGCGCGGCTTCCAGCGCTTCGACGTCCAGCTCGATGCCTAGGCCCGGCCTCTCCGGCACCCGCACCAGACCGCCTTCGATCTTCAGCGGCTCGCGGGTCAGGCGCTGGCCGTCCTGCCAGATCCAATGGGTGTCGATGGCGGTGACGTTGCCCGGCGCGGCCGCCGCGGCGTGGGTGAACATCGCCAGCGAGATGTCGAAATGGTTGTTGGAATGCGAGCCCCAGGTCAGGCCCCAGTCGCGGCACATCTGCGCCACGCGCACCGCGCCCTGCATCGTCCAGAAATGCGGATCGGCGAGCGGGATGTCCACCGACTGCAGCGAGATCGCGTGGCCCATCTGGCGCCAGTCGGTGGCGATCATGTTGGTCGCGGTCGGCAGGCCGGTGGCACGGCGGAACTCGGCCATCACCTCGCGGCCCGAGTAGCCGTTCTCGGCACCGCACGGGTCCTCGGCATAGGCCAGCACGCCGTGCAGGTCGCGGCACAGCGCGATCGCTTCCTTCAGCGACCAGGCGCCATTGGGATCGAGCGTCACCCGCGCCTGAGGAAAACGCTCGTGCAGCGCGACGACGGCCTCGACCTCCTCGGCGCCGCGCAGCACGCCGCCCTTGAGCTTGAAGTCGCGAAAGCCGTACTTCTCGTAGGCCGCCTCGGCCAGCCGCACGATCGCCTGCGGCGTCATCGCTTCCTGGTCGCGCACCGCCTCCCACGCATCGCGCGCACCGCGGCCGTCGCGATAGGCCAGATCGGTCCTGGTGCGGTCGCCGATGTAGAACAGGTAGCCCAGCATCTCCACCGCGTCGCGCTGCTGGCCTTCGCCGAGCAAAGCGGCCACCGGCAGTTCCAGGAACTGGCCGAGCAGGTCCAGCAGCGCCGACTCGATCGCGGTCACCGCGTGGATGGTGATGCGCAGGTCGAACGTCTGCAGGCCGCGGCCGCCGGCATCGCGATCGGCGAAGGTTTCGCGCACTTCGCGCAGGATGCGCTGGTAGTCGGCGATGGGACGGCCGACGATCAACGCAGCGGCGTCCTCGAGCGTCCGGCGGATGCCCTCGCCTCCAGGCACTTCGCCCAGGCCGGTGTTGCCGGCCGAATCCTTGATGATCAGCACGTTGCGAGTGAAGTACGGGCCGTGCGCGCCGCTGAGATTCAGCAGCATGCTGTCCTGGCCGGCGACGGGCACGACGCGGATCTCGGTGGCGCGCGGCGTGGCGCTCGCGGTGGTGTGTACGGCGGGGATGTTCATTGGCTACCTCGAAACCGGAAGATCAGGGCGAAACGGCGGATGGGGCGCCCGAAGCGCCATCGAGGTGCCTCAGCTCGACCCGCTTGATCTCGCCCACGACGAACAGATAGGACACCACCGCGACGAAGGCGCTGATCCCGACGAACACCAGGGCCCATTCGAACGAGCCGGTGGAAGCGACGATGTAGCCGATCACGATCGGCGTGGTGATGCCGGCGGTATTGCCGAAGGTGTTGAACAGGCCGCCGGACAGGCCGGAGATTTCCTTCGGCGAGGTATCCGACACCACCGCCCAGCCCAGCGCGCCGATGCCCTTGCCGAAGAAGGCCAGCGCCATCAGGCCGACCACCATCCACTCGGCGCTGACGTAGTTGCAACCGACGATGCTCGTGGACAACAGCATGCCGCCCACGATCGGGATCTTGCGCGCGGCGGTCAGCGAGAAGCCGCGGCGGATCAGCGAGTCGGAGATGAAGCCGCCCAGCACGCCGCCGGCGAAACCGCACAGCGCCGGCAGCGAGGCCACGAAACCGGCCTTCAGGATCGACATGCCGCGCTGCTCGACCAGGTACACCGGGAACCAGGTCAGGAAGAAATAGGTCAGCGTGGTGATGCAGTACTGGCCGATGTACACGCCCAGCAGCATGCGGTTGCCCAACAGTTGCTTGATGTAGTGCCACTGCGAGCCCTTGGCCTTGTTGACGGCCTTGGACGCGCTGTCCATGTCCACGAGGCCGCCATTGCTGGCGATATAGTCCAGCTCCTGCCGCGACAGCCCCGGATACTCGCGCGGGCTGTGGATGACCCGCTTCCAGATGATGGCAATCACCACGCCGACGCCGCCCATCACCAGGAACACGTGCTCCCAGCCCCAGGCATGCACCAGCCAGCCCATCAACGGCGCGAACGCCACGGTGGCGAAATACTGGGCCGAGTTGAAGATCGCAGCCGCCATGCCGCGTTCCTTGGTCGGGAACCACGCCGCCACGATGCGGCTGTTGCCCGGGAACGACGGCGACTCGGCGATGCCCACCAGGAAGCGCAGCACGAACAGCGTGCCCACCGCCATCGCCACCGGGACCCAGCCGATGAATCCCTGCAGCAGGGTGAACAGCGACCAGGTCAGGATCGAGATGCCGTAGACCCGCTTGGAACCGAAGCGGTCCAGCAACCAGCCGCCCGGGATCTGCCCCAGCACGTAGGCCCAACCGAATGCGGAGAAGATGTAGCCCATCTCGATCGAGCTGATGCCCAACTCGCTCTGGACCGATGAGCCGGCGATGGAAAGCGTGGCGCGGTCGGCGTAGTTGATCGTGGTGACGACGAACAGCATCAACAGGATCAGATAGCGTTTGCGCGGAATATCGTGGCCGCTCATGCGAAGACCCTCCTCGCGGTCCGCGACCACGAACCGATGCCTGCATTGCGACGGTACGCCGCATGCCTGGTCGTGCCCGGAAGCGCGCCGCGGCGCGTCGATTGCTGTTTCACCATCATCCCTCTCCGACGATGGAGGCGGCAGAGGCCGCCTCGCTTGAATTGAAGTGTTCGATCACGGGCACGCCCTTCCTCGCGCCCGCCGGAACATCCGTGTCAGCATCCTTTCAGTCCTTGCCAAGCGTCCCGTCGATGCGGCGCCAGATGCCCAGCGGATTGCCGGGGGCGAGCGCCTCGGGCAGCAGGTCCGGCGGCAGGTCCTGGTAGCAGACCGGGCGCAGGAAGCGCCGGATCGCCAGCGTGCCCACCGAAGTGGTGCGGCCGTCGGACGTGGCCGGATACGGGCCACCGTGCACCATCGCATGGCACACCTCCACGCCGGTCGGCCAACCGTTGGCGAGGATGCGCCCGGCCTTGCGTTCCAGGACCGGCAGCAACGCGCGCGCCAGGGCCGCGTCGCCGGACTCCATCTGCAGGGTTGCGGTCAGCTGGCCTTCCAGGTGTTCGCTCAGCGCCAGCAACTGCGCCTGATCCTTGCAGCGGATCAGCAGCGAAGACGCGCCGAAGACCTCGGCCTGCAGCGCCTCGTCGGCCAGGAAGGCCTCGGCGCTGGTCGAGAACCACGCCGCCTCGCAGCGGTTCGGACCCTCGGCCTGCAGGCCGCGCGCCAATGTCCGCACCTGAGCGTGCCCGGCCAGCGTCGAGACGCCGCGCGCATAGGCATCGGCGATGCCCGGCGTCAGCATTACCCCGGCCGCCGCCGCCTCGACCGCGTCCACGGCCGCCGCGACGAACGCATCCAGCGCCGGCGAATCGATCGCCAGCAACAGGCCGGGATTGGTGCAGAACTGTCCCGAACCCAGGGTCAGCGAACCGACGAACGCCTTGCCCAGCGCCTCGGCGCGCGCCTGCAATGCCTGCGGCAGCAGATAGACCGGATTGATCGCGCTCATCTCGGCATACACCGGGATGGGCTCGCGGCGCGCCGCGGCGATCTTCATCAGCGCGGTGCCGCCGTTGCGCGAACCGGTGAAGCCCACCGCCTTGATGCGCGGATCGGCCACCAGCGCACTGCCGATCTCGTTGCCCGCGCCGAACAGCAGCGAGAACACGCCCACCGGCAAGCCGCAAACCTGTACCGCCTCGCCGATCGCGCGCGCGACCAGTTCGGAGGTGCCCGGATGCGCGTTGTGCGCCTTGACCACGACCGGACAGCCGGCGGCCAGTGCCGAAGCGGTATCGCCGCCCGCCACCGAGAATGCCAGCGGGAAATTGCTGGCGCCGAACACCGCCACCGGCCCGAGCGCGACATGGCGCTGGCGCAGATCGCTGCGCGGCAGCGGCGTGCGCTCCGGGACCGCCGGATCGATGCGCGCCTCCAGCCAACTGCCTTCGCGCACCACCCCGGCGAACAGGCGCAGCTGGCCGACGGTGCGGCCACGCTCGCCCTCCAGGCGTGCGCGCGGCAGGCCGGTCTCGGCCATCGCGCGCTCGATCAGTTCATCGCCCAGCGCCACGATCCGCTCGGCGATGGTTTCCAGGAACGTCGCGCGCGCCTGCAACGAGGTTTCGCGATAGCCATCGAACGCCGCCTCGGCCAGCGCGCAGGCACGCTCCAGGTCCGCGCGCGTGGCCAGGCCGAAGGCCGGCTCCAGCTCGGCGCCGGTGGCCGGGTCGACCGCCTTGAAGGCGCCGTTGCCGCCGCGCACGGCCTCGCCGCCGATCCACTGGCTGCCGGTGAGCGCGGACATCAGCGGCGGTCCCCGATCAGTTGCTCGAGCTGCGCGAATTCGTCGTCGTTGAGATCGCTCAGCGGCGAGCGCACCGGCCCGGCCGGGCGGCCGACCGCGCGCATGCCGGCCTTGACGATCGACACCGCATAGCCGGCGCGGCGGTTGCGGATCAGCGTATACGGCAGCACGAAATCGTTGAGTTCGCGGTAGATGTGCGCGTGGTCGCGCGCGCGCACCGCGGCGTAGAAGCGCAGCGCCCATTCCGGCAGGAAGTTGAAGATCGCCGAGGAATAGGTGGTGACGCCCATTTCCAGGTACGGCAGTGCGAAGGTCTCGGCGGTGGGCAGGCCGCCCACGTACAGCAGGCGGTCGCCCAGCCGCGCGTAGATGCGGGTCATGCGGTCCACGTCGCCGATGCCGTCCTTGTAGCCGATCAGGTTCGCGCAGCGCTCGGCCACCCGCGCCAGGGCCACGTCGTCGAGCCTGGCGTTGGCGCGGCCGTACACGATCACACCCAGCGAGGTCGCCTTGCAGACGCGCTCGACGTGGTCGGCCACGCCAGCGGCATCGCACTCGGTCAGATACGGCGGGAACAGCAGGATGCCGTCGGCGCCGTTGCGCTCGGCCGCCTGCGCCATCTCCACCGCGATGGCGGTGCCGTAGCCGGCCGGGGCGATCACCGGCATGCGCCCGGCGGTCTCGGCAACCGCGGCGCGCACCACCCGGTCGACCTCCGACAGCGACAGCGAGAACAGCTCGCCGGTGCCGCCGGCGGCGAACAGGCCGGAGGCCGGGTGCGAGGCCAGCCACCCAAGGTTGGCGCGGTAGGCCGGCTCGTCGAAGGCGAACTGCGCGTCGAAATGGGTGACCGGGAAGGAAAGCAATCCGGCGCCGAGCGCCTTGGCCACTTCCGTGGGGGTGTACTTGCTCATGGGGGTACAGGGCCGTCGGTGTGAAGTCGGGAGCGATGCTAGGAACCGCTTTTCATGCGCGTCCAAGCCAAATATCGAATCGACTGATACCCTATCGGTATCAAAGCCCAGGGATTTGCCCGAAAACCGCGCCATTGCAGGCATTCCGGCTCGCCGCGTCCCGGCAACGGGCATCGGCGGACGCCGGCCGGATGCAGCCCATGCCCCGGGAACCAGGCGCTTTTGCTGGACTGCAACATGAAACCGCTGGCCTACGCCGGCAGGAGCCCCGGATGTTCGACCTCAACCAGTTGCGCTGCTTCGTCGCCGTCGCCGAAGAACTGCACTTCCGCCGCGCCGCCGAACGCTTGCACATGACCCAGCCGCCGCTGAGCCGGCAGATCCAGATGCTCGAACATCACGTCGGTGCCGCGTTGCTGGAACGCAACAACCGCTCGGTGCGGCTCACCCCGGCCGGGCGCAGCCTGCTCGCCGAGGCGCGCACGATCCTGCGCCTGGCCGAGAACGCCAGCCTGCGCGCGCGCCGGGTCGGCCTGGGCGAAGCCGGCACGGTCTCGATCGGCTTCACCGCCGGCGCCGGCTACCGCTTTCTGCCCGAGGCGATCGCGCGCTGGCGCGCGCAACTGCCGGACGTCGATCTGCAACTGAAGGAGATGGTCAGCATGGCGCAACTGGAAGCGCTCGAAGCCGGCCGCCTGGACGTGGCGCTGTTGCGCCCGCCGATCCATCGCGAAGGCTTCAACAGCCGCTGCGTGGCACGCGAACCATTGATCGCCGCCCTGCCCGAACGCGACCCGCTCGCCCAGCGCCCGCAGCTGGCGCTGGAGCATTTCAACCTTCGGCCGTTCGTGATGTATTCCCCGGACGAGGCGCGCTACTTCCACGACCTGGTCGCGCAATTGTTCGGCGCGCGCGGCATCCGCCCGCACTACGTGCAATACGTCAGCCAGATCCATTCGGTGCTGGCCCTGGTGCGCGGCGGCCTGGGCGTGGCCCTGGTGCCGGAAGCCGCCAGCGGCCTGCGCTACGAGGGCATCGTCTACCGCCCGGTACACCCGCTGGTGCCGGCCGAACCGGTCGAACTGCACATGGTCTGGAAACAGGGCAACGACAACCCGGCCTTGCCCAAGATCGTGCAGGGCTAGAAGCCGGGATTCGGGATTCGGGATTCGGGATTCGGGATTCGGGATTCGGGATTCGGGATTCGGGATTCGGGAAAAGCCTCTTTGCCTGACTTTCGCCGTCAAGCGATCTGATGCTTCTTTGCAGCTTTTTTGCTTTTTTGCTTTCTGTAGGAGGGACTTCAGTCCCGACCGAGGGCCGGCAAAGCCCGTCGGGACTGAAGTCCCTCCCATAACAGCACGCAATCCGAAGCAGGCTTGTCGCTTTTTCTTCCGAGTCCCGGGTCCCCGGTCCCGAGTCCCGGCTTCTCCTATTGCCGCCGCACGCTCTGCACCACGTGCAACCGCCGCAGCCGGCGCATGATCTCGGCCAGGTGGCGGCGGTCGCGCACCTGGATGTTGAAGCGCAGCACCGCCGCGTTGAAATCGCGGTCCAGGTAGTCCACCCGCTCGATGTTGGACTCGCTCTGCGCGATCGCCGCGGCCAGCTGCGCCAGCACGCCGGTGCGGTTCTCCACTTCCACGATCAGCGCGGTGTCGTAGTCGCCGCCGACGTTGGAGTCCCAGTCGATCGGCACCCAGCGCTCCGGCGACTTGCGCAGCTCGGCCAGGTTCGGACAGTCCAGCCGGTGCACCACGATGCCCTTGCCGGCGGTGTGGTAGCCCATGATCTCGTCGCCCGGGATCGGCTGGCAGCAGTTGGCGAAGCTGATCACGCCGCGCTCGCTGCCGTCGATCAGGATCTTCTCCTGCGAATGCTTGGAATGCGCGCCGCCGCGCAGCTCGGCATACGCCATCAGCGCCTGCGCCGCCTGGGTCGGCATCCAGTTGCCGAGCGCGATGTCCGCCAGCAGCGCCTCCAGGCGCGGATAGCGGTGCTCGGCCAGGAACGCGTCGAGCCGCCCCTTCGGCAGCCGCTCCAGCGAGGAATCCATCGCTTCCAGCGCGCGGTCGAGCATGCGGTGGCCGAGCTGCACCGCGTCCTCGTGCTCGAGCTGCTTGAGCTGGTGGCGGATCGCGGTGCGCGCCTTGGAGCTGACCACGAACTCCAGCCATTGCGGCTTGGGCGTGGCCGAGCGCGCGGTGATGATCTCCACGGTCTGGCCGCTGGCCAGCTTGGTGCGCAGCGGCATCAGCTTCTTGTCCACGCGCGAGGCCACCGCCTTGTTGCCGACGTCGGTATGCACCGCGTAGGCGAAGTCGAGCGCGGTGGAGTTGCGCGGCAGCGCCAGGATCTTGCCCTTGGGCGTGAACAGGTAGACCTCGTCCGGGAACAGGTCGACCTTGACGTTGTCGAGGAACTCCAGCGACGAGCCCGCCGCGCGCTGGCTCTCGATCAGCTCCACGATCCAGGCGTGCGCGCGGCTCTGCGCGCTGTTGGGCGAATCCGCGCCGAGCTTGTAGGTCCAGTGCGCGGCCACGCCCCGCTCGGCGATCAGGTCCATCTCCTCGGTGCGGATCTGCACCTCGATCGGCGAGCCGTACGGCCCGAACAGCACCGTGTGCAGCGACTGGTAGCCGTTGGCCTTGGGGATCGCGATGAAGTCGCGGAAGCGCCCGTCCAGCGGCTTGAAGGTGGCGTGCACCGCGCCGAGCGCGTGGTAGCAGTCGGCCACCGAGCGCACCACCAGCCGGAAGCCGAACACGTCCATCACCTGGTCGAAGGATTTGTTCTCCTCGCGCATCTTGTTGTAGATGCTCCAGGGCGTCTTGATCCGGCTGACCAGGCGGTGCTCGAGCCCTTCCTTGGCCAGGCGTTGCGACAGTTGCACCTCCACCTGCGCCATCGCCTCGCGGCGCACCACCGGCTGGCTGCGGATGTGCTTCTCCAGGATCGCGTGGCGCCACGGGTACAGCGCCTTGAAGCCGAGGTTCTGCAGCTCCGACTTGACCAGGCTCATGCCCAGGCGCTGCGCGATCGGCGCGTAGATCTCCAGCGTCTCGCGCGCGATGCGGCCTCGCGCCTCGTTGCTCTGCGCGCCGAGCGTGCGCATGTTGTGCAGGCGGTCGGCCAGCTTGATCATGATCACGCGCAGGTCGCGCGACATCGCCAGCAGCATCTTGCGGAAGCTCTCGGCGGCCGCCTCCTGGCGATCGCGGAACTTGAGCTTGTCCAGCTTGGTGACGCCGTCGACCAGCTCTGCGACGGTCTCGCCGAACTCCCCCGAAAGCTCGTCGCGGGTCAGCGGCGTGTCCTCGATCGTGTCGTGCAGGATCGCGGCGATCAGCGCCTCCACGTCCAGGCCGAGCTCGGCGAGGATGCAGGCCACCGCGACCGGATGGGTGATGTAGGGCTCGCCGGACTTGCGGGTCTGCCCGGCATGCGCGGCCGCGCCCACTTCCCAGGCGCGGTGCAGCAGCGGCAGTTGTTCCTTCGGCAGGTAGCTGGCGGCGTGCTCGAGGCGAAGGACGTAGTCCGGCGTCTCCGCGCCGGAGGGCGCAGGCGCGGCGACGGCTGCCTGGGCAGTAGGGCCTGGGTTCATGCCGGAAGACTATGCCAGCGGAAAGAGGACGGCAATTACCGCGGGAAAACCGTCGCGGGCAGCTTCATCCGGCCTCCCGGCGATGGATGGCCGGGCGCTCGCGGAAGGCTCCGCGCAAAACAAACAGCCCGCGAGGTCGCGGGCTGCGGGTGACGCGATCCATCGTCCCGGGGGACGCGGTCAATCGTCGTTCTTGGACATGTCCTCGTCGGCCACCACCTCGGCCGCGGCCCACTCCAGCGCCTCGCGTTCGGCGCGCTCGCGCTCGGCCTTCTCGACCTGGTCGATCAGCGCGTTGTCGATCTTGCGCGCGGCGATCTCGCGCAGGGCCAGCACGGTCGGCTTGTCCGCGCTCTCGCTGTTGTCGATCAGGGGCTGCACGCCGTTGGCCAGCTGGCGGGCGCGCTTGGACGCCATCACGACCAGCTCGAAACGGTTGTTAACGACTTCCAGGCAATCTTCTACGGTAATGCGGGCCATGCGGGCTCCCGGCGACCGTCAGGGTCGCGCCATCTGAATGGGGAAAGGGCGGGGATTGTACCGCCGGCCGGTCCCGGATCGCAAGTTGCGACGGTTCAGTTTCCTTTCCGATCAGGCAGTTGCGCTCTCTTGTCCGCCCCTTTCGGGGCACCTTCTCCAAGCGGGAGAGGGGAAGGACAGTATGCGGCCCGGCGCGCCCGATGGCGTGCCCTTCTCCCGCAAGCGGGAGCAGGGAAGGCGAAGCAAGCGCGCACCTCGCCGTCTCCGGCACCCCATCCCTTCCCCCGCGCCCGCGGGAGAAGGTGCCCCGAAAGGGGCGGATGAGGGCGAGCCTCTCATTCGGCCAGCAGCGTCCGGATCAGCCCGGCGTGGCGCTCGGCCTGGGCCTGCCGGCGCAGGCGGCTGGCGACGAAGATCGAGCACATCTCGGACACCGCCGTCTCGAAGTCCTCGTTGATGATCACGTAGTCGAACTCGCCGTAGTGCGACATCTCCTCGCGCGCGGCGGCCAGCCGCCGGGCGATCACCTCCTCGCTGTCCTGGCCGCGCTTGCGCATGCGCTCCTCCAGCGCCTGGCGCGAGGGCGGCAGGATGAACACGCTGACCGCATCGGGCACCTGGGCGCGCACCTGGCGGGCGCCCTGCCAGTCGATCTCCAGCAGCACGTCGCGGCCGGCCGACAGCTGCGGCTCCACCGACTGGCGGGCCGTGCCCTTCCAGTCGCCGTGCACCAGCGCATGCTCGAAGAAGTCGCCGGCGGCGATCATCCGCTCGAACTCCGCGGCCGAGACGAAGTGGTAGTGCTCGGCGTGGCGCTCGCCCGGGCGCGGCGCGCGCGAGGTGAAGGAGATCGACAGGGCGATCTGCGGGTCGCGCGCCAGCGTGGCGTTGACGATGCTGCTCTTGCCGGCGCCGGAGGGCGCCGCGACGATGTAGAGGGTGCCACGCATCATCGCTCAGGTCCCTGGGTCGATGGGGTTCGGGGCGGCGCACGATAACCAGCCTGGGCCGCCGGAGCAAATGCGGCGGCGGCCGGGGCCGGCTACTCGATGTTCTGCACCTGCTCGCGGATCTGGTCGATCAGCACCTTCAGCTCGACCGCCGCGTTGGACGTGCGGCTGTCCACGGACTTGGAGCCGAGCGTGTTGGCCTCGCGGTTGAACTCCTGCAGCAGGAAGTCCAGCCGGCGCCCCACCGGCTCGGCCTGGCGCAGCACGCGGCGGATCTCGGCGATGTGGCTGCCGAGGCGGTCCAGCTCCTCGTCCACGTCCAGTTTCTGCAGCCACAGCACCAGCTCCTGCTCGGCGCGCCCGGCATCGACCGGGTGCGGCAGGTCGGCCAGGCGCGCGGCGAGCTTGGCGCGCTGGCCCTCGCGGATGGCCGGGATCAGCGTCCGCACCTCGCCGGCGATCCGCTCGATCGCGTCCACGCGCTCGGAGATCGCCACCGCCAGCTTGGCGCCCTCGCGCTCGCGCGCGGCGACGAAGCCGTCGACCACCTCGTCGAGCACGTCCAGCGCCTGCGCCTGCAGCGCGGCCGGGTCGGCCGCCGGCGCCTGCAGCACGCCGGGCAGCTGCAGCAGCTCGGTGAACTCCACGCGCAGGTCGGGGAACTTCGCGTCCAGCCGGCGCGCCAGTTCGGCCAGGCGCTCCAGCATCGGCTCGTTGACCGCCAGCGCGGCACCGTCTTCCGGCGCGCGCAGGCGCACCACCAGGTCGAGCTTGCCGCGGCTGATGCGTGCCGCCACGCGCTCGCGCAGCTGCGGCTCGAGCGCGCGCAGTTCCTCGGGCAGGCGCACGCCCAGCTCGAGGAAGCGATGGTTCACCGAGCGCAGCTCGCAGCCCAGGGTCCCCCAGGGCGTGGTGCGTTCGCTGCCGGCGAAGGCGGTCATGCTTCGGATCATGCTCAGTCCCTTGGCGGAAAAGCTCAAATGGTAACCTAGCGCGCTCGACAGCCCGGTCAAACAGCGCCGGCGGCGACTCTCCATCCCGACTCCCGGACCTTCGCATGAGCTTCTCCCGACCCAGCGGCCGCCAGGCCGACCAGTTGCGTCCCGTACGCATCGAACGCGCCTTCACCCGCCATGCCGAAGGTTCGGTGCTGGTCAGCTTCGGCGACACCCGCGTGCTGTGCACCGCCAGCGTCGAGAACAAGGTGCCGGCGTTCCTGCGCGGCAAGGGCGAAGGCTGGGTGACCGCCGAGTACGGCATGCTGCCGCGCGCTACCCATACCCGCTCCGACCGCGAGGCCGCGCGCGGCAAGCAGGGCGGCCGCACCCTGGAAATCCAGCGCCTGATCGGCCGCAGCCTGCGCGCGTGCGTGGACCGCGGCCTGCTCGGCGAGCGCACCATCACCCTGGACTGCGACGTGCTGCAGGCCGACGGCGGCACCCGCACCGCGGCGATCACCGGCGCCTACGTGGCGCTGGTGGATGCCGTGCAGGGGCTGATCGACAAGCGCGACATCAAACCGCCCTCCGGCAACCGCTCGCCGATCGTCGGCGCGGTGGCGGCGGTTTCCGTGGGCATCTACAAGGGCGTGCCGGTGCTCGACCTCGACTACGCCGAGGACAGCGACTGCGACACCGACATGAACGTGGTGATGAACGACGGCGGCGGCTTCATCGAACTGCAGGGCACCGCCGAGGGCCATGCGTTCCGCCGCGAGGAACTGGACGCGCTGCTGGCGCTGGCCGAAAAGGGCACCGCCGAACTGTTCGCCCTGCAGCGCCAGGCGCTGGAGTCCGCCATCGGCTCTCCAGCGGATCGCATCGGATCCGGAAGGCCGTCCGGGGGTGTTGCGTGACGCGGTCCCTGGCGTTGAGGGGCCGTCGGGTCGATTCGCGCGACGCCGGCTGGCGGCCTTCCCGCCCCACCCGATGACGGGCTCTGCACGATGAACCGCCGGCTGGCCCTGGTCACCCTGGTGGTGGCCGACTACGACGAAGCGATCGCCTGGTTCACCGGCAAGCTCGGGTTCGAGCTGGTGCAGGACCTCGACCAGGGCCGCAAGCGCTGGGTCGTCGTCGCCCCGCCCGGCGGCCGCGGCGCCGGCCTCCTGCTCGCGCGCGCCAGCGACGAGGCGCAGCGCGCCCGCATCGGCGACCAGACCGGCGGCCGGGTTGGCTTCTTCCTGCACACCGACGACTTCTGGCGCGACTACCGGGCGATGCGCGGCCACGGCGTCGAGTTCCTCGAGGAACCGCGCGAGGAACCCTATGCGACGGTCGCGGTGTTCCGCGACCTCTACGGCAACACCTGGGACCTGCTGGAACCGAAATCATGAAGACACTGGTACTGGCCAGCGGCAACGCCGGCAAGCTCGAAGAACTGCGCGCCATGCTCGCGCACCTGCCATTGCGGATCGTCGCGCAGGGCGAACTCGGCGTGGAGGACGTGCCGGAAACCGGCCTGACCTTCGTCGAGAACGCGCTGATCAAGGCCCGCCACGCCAGTGCGGTCACCGGCCTGCCGGCGCTGGCCGACGACTCGGGCCTGATCGTCGACGCGCTCGGCGGTGCGCCCGGGCTGTACAGCGCGCGCTATGCAGGCACCCCGACCAATGCCGCGGCCAACAACGCCAAGCTGCTGGAGGCGATGCGCGAGGTGCCCGCCGGCCAGCGCGGCGCGCGCTTCTACGCGGTGATCGTGCTGCTGCGCCACCCCGAGGACCCGCAGCCGTTGATCGCCGAGGGCAGCTGGGAAGGCGAGATCACCTTCGAACCGCGCGGCAGCGGCGGCTTCGGCTACAACCCGGTGTTCTTCGACCGCGAGCACGGCATGACCGCCGCGGAGATGGATGCCGCCACCAAGAACCGGCTCAGCCACCGCGCCCGCGCGCTGGAGCAGCTGCGCGAGCAACTGGCGCGCTTCCAGGGCTGAACCGCCGCGCGTCGCCGCCCTTCTCATGCAGAGGAGCGGCCCCAGCCGCGATGCCCCCCTCCCGGCGAACCTCACCGCGGCTGGAGCCGCTCCTGCGCAACGCACAGCCCGCCATGGCCTCCATGCTCATTCCTCCACCGCTTTCGCTCTACGTGCACCTGCCCTGGTGCGTGCGCAAGTGCCCGTATTGCGATTTCAACTCGCACGCGGCCAAGGGGGCGCTGCCGTTCGACGCCTATGTCGACGCGCTGGTGCGCGACCTCGATTTCGACCTGCCGCTGGTCTGGGGCCGGGTGGTCAACAGCGTGTTCTTCGGCGGCGGCACGCCCAGCCTGTTCCCGCCCGAGGCGATCGACCGCTTCCTGCAGGCCGCCAGCGCGCGGCTGCGTTTCGCGCCGAACCTGGAAATCACCCTGGAGACCAACCCCGGCACCGCCGAGCACGGCCGCTTCGACCGCTATCTCGCCGCCGGGGTGAACCGGATCAGCTTCGGCATCCAGAGCTTCGACGACGGCGCGCTGAAGCGCCTGGGCCGCATCCACGACAGCGGCGAAGCCGAGCGCGCGGTCAAGCTGGCGCAGGACGCCGGCTACGACAACCTCAACCTCGACCTGATGTACGCCCTGCCCGAACAGACCCTGGCGCAGGCCGAAGCCGACCTCGAACGCGCCTTCGCGCTGGCGCCGGCGCACATCTCGCACTACCAGCTGACGCTGGAGCCGAACACGGTCTTCTACGCCAGGCCGCCGCAAGGCATTCCCGACGACGACGCGGCCTGGGACATGCAGGAGCACTGCCAGCGCCTGCTGGCCGAGGCCGGCTACGTCCAGTACGAAGTCAGCGCCTACGCCCGTCCCGGCCGGCAGTGCGCGCACAACCTCAACTACTGGCGCTTCGGCGACTACCTGGGCATCGGCGCCGGCGCGCACGGCAAGATCAGCTCCGGCGCGGAGCAGCACGTAGTGCGGCGCTGGAAGCACAAACACCCGCAGGCGTTCCTGGACAGCGCCGGCAGCGCGCAGGCGATCGGCGGCGACGACATCGTCCCGCCCGGGCGACTGCCGTTCGAGTACATGCTCAACCTGCTGCGCCTGCACGAAGGCTTCCGCCTGGCCGACTTCGAGGCCCGCACCGGACTGCCCCGCAGCACCATCGCCACGCCGCTGGCGCAGGCCCGCGAACGCGGCTGGCTCGAACCGGACGGGACCGGCGAACGCTGGACGCCCACCGAACTGGGCCGTCGCTTCACCAACGACGTGATCGAGCTGTTCCTGGACTGACGGGAGAGCAAGACAACGGCGGTTGCCGTTGCTCGCGACCTTGCCGTTGTCGTTGCTCCGCCTTTGACTCGCCGGGCCCATTCGCAGCGGCGGGGCCAGCGGAAGAAACCCGAAGGGCGACATGCATGGGCACACCCGAAAAGGCGAAAGCTTCTGCTTCCAGAACAAAAGCAAAGGCCGAACCACGCCGGCAAGGCCCGCCAGGACTGAAGCCCCTTCCGCGAGGTTCCTTCACCCGGTCGAACGACATCGGCAAGAAACGCCGGAACTTAAGCCTTTCCCCGAAGAAAAAACGCCTGCTGGCCGCTCCCCCGGCAACGTGGTTACATAACGCCCCTCCCAGGGAAATCCGGCGTCACCCGCGATGTCAGCGTCCGCATCCCCTCCGCCCATCGGCCCGGCAGATCCATGGACTGCGTCGCCGGTTTCCGTACGCGCACGCGGGATCCTGCAAGCGCTGCATGCCCGCTTCGCGCAGTCCCTGGCCAACCCGCTCAAGCTGACCATGGTCGAGCTCGAGCGCGAACTGTTCCGGCAAGCCGAGCGCACCGCCAGCCACATGCAGGCGGATCTCCACGCCGAGATGCAGCGCGTGCGCAGCCAAGGCGAACGCTTCGAAACATCGATGATCTCCGGCCTGGCCGACGCGCTGGCGCTGCGGCCCGCCCCCGAGCGCAAGCAAGACGCCGGCGAACCGGCGGAACTGTCGCTGGCCCTGGTCGAGCACATCGACATCGACCGCGACATCGCCCTCCACGACATCGCGCGCCGCGAGTCGCTGCGCTGCGGCACCTCGCTGCAGCTGCTGGCGCAGCGCTTCGGCGTGCTCGCCGCGCGGCCGGCCTTCGAGATCGAGCAGATACCGATCGGCCCGCACGCGCTGTGCCGGATATTGCGCGACGCCGGCGAAACGCTCGGGCTGCGCCTGGGCACCCAACTGCTGCTCTACCGCGCGTTCGAAGCGCAGATGCGCGACCGCCTCGTCGAACTGCTCGAACGCGCCAACGCGCTGCTCGCCCACGAGGGCGTGCTGCCCGGGTTGGTCTACCTGCCCTACCTGGGCCGCCGCTCGCCGCGGCGGCGCCCGGCCGGTCCGCCGGATGCCGCATCGCCGGGCGCGCCATCCGCCCCCGTCGGCATGCGCCCTTCGACCAGTTGGGCCGGCCAGGGCCCGGCCGCGTCCTGGCACGGCGCGATGCTGGGCGGGCATCCGGGCGCGGGGCCGCCACTTCCCGCTCCTGGCGGTCCAGCCACGGCCCCCGCATCCACCGGCGACGAACGCCATGCGCAGGACCTCGCGCGCCTGCGGCAGTGGCTCGACGTCGCCCGCAGCGCCCCCGCCGGCACGTCGCCCGCGCCGCGCCGGCCCGCCACGCTGTCCCAGGCGCTCGGCCTGCTGCAGGCACGCTCGCAAGCCGGGCACCCCATGCCTCCGGCAGCCGGGCGCAGCATCCGCGACGTGCGCCAGCAGTTGCTCGCGATGCTGCGCGAGGCGCACGGACCGCAGGCGGACCTCTCCGCGCAGGACCACGACACCTTCGACCTGCTCGGCCTGCTCTACGGCGAAGTCGCGCGCGAAGTGAAGCCCGGCTCGCCGGCGGCGGGGCTGCTGGAACGGTTGCAGGTGCCGGTCGCGCGCGCGGCGCTCGCCGACCCCACCTTCTTCGTGCGCGACCGGCATCCCGCGCGCGAGCTGCTCAACGCCGTAGCCGAATCCGGTGCGACCTGGCTGGCCGAGGACGACACCGATCCGCAACTGCTGCAGGAACTGGCCCGCGCCGTGGACCAGGTCGTCGATCGCTACCAGGGCGACGACGCCGTGTTCGAACAGGCCCATCGGCAAGTCCACGCGCACCGCGAGGCGCAGGCGCGCAAGGCGGAGATGGCCGAACGCCGCCACGTCGAGGCCGCGCGCGGCAAGGAACGGCTGGAGCTGGCCAAGCGGCTGGCCGGCGACAGCATCGATCGCCTGTGCGAGCAGGCCGGCCCGCCCCGGTTCGTGCAGACCCTGCTCAGGCAGGCCTGGTCGGACGTGCTGACGCTGACCCTGCTGAGGCAGGGCGAGTCGTCCGGGGAATGGGAAGAGCGGCGGAAACTCACCGCCCGCATCGCCGAAGCGACGTGCCGGCCCGCCGGCGGAACGCCGGACACCGCGCTCGGCGGCGAGATCGAGCAGGCCCTGGTGCAGGTCGGCTACCCCGCCGACGAAGCCGCCGCGATCGCCCGCCGGCTGTCCACGCCCGGAGGCCAGGACGACGCCACCTCGCGCACCGAACTGGCCGCCCGGCTCAAGGCACGCCCGCGCCTGGGCGGCGTGGACGGAACCCCGTCCACGCCCGCCGCGCCGCGCACGCCTGCCGAACAGGCCTGCCATGACCAGCTGCGCACGTTGCCGTTCGGCACCTGGTTCGAATTCCTCGCGCCGGCGCAGGGCACCGCGCAGCGGCGCCGCCTGTCCTGGTACAGCCCGGTCACCGACCATGCCCTGTTCGTCAACCAGCGCGGGCAGAAGGCCGGCGAGTACTCGCTGGATGCCCTGGCCCGGATGATGGCGGACGGCCGGCTGCGCATCGTCACCGAGGAGCGCAGCCGCAGCATCGACCGCGCCTGGCAGGCCGCGGTGCGCATGCTGCGGTCCCTGGCCGCTCCCTCGCATCCGGCGCCGCCGCAGGAGCCCTCCGCATGAGCCACGACACGCGCCGCTCGCCGCGCCGCCAGCCCACCGGCACGATCCCGGTGCACGACTTCATCGCCGATGCGCCGATCGGCCGGCTCGGCAACCTGTCCGAAGGCGGCATGCTGCTGCTCGCCTCCGTGCCGCTGGTGGAGGATGCGCTCTACCAGCTCCGCTTTGCCCTGCCGGACCGCGACGGCCGCCAGGTCGAGATCGACGCGGGCGTGCACCTGCTGTGGTCCGAGCCGGCGCATGCGCCCGGCCAGGCCTGGGCCGGCTTCCGCTTCGTCGCGCTTTCCGATGCGCATCGCGAGCGCCTGCGCGAATGGGTCGGCGGGACCTAGCCCTACGGCGTTGACGGCCCCCGAAGCGGCGCCTCGCGCGATCTTGCGGCAAAATCGATGTCTTTCCGCAACACCGGACGAGCCATCGCCATGACCGTGCAAGACCCTGCCACGCTGTATCCGGCGCACCTCACCGTCCTCAGGCAGCGCGCAGACGAGGCGCTGGCGCGCGGCGGCTTCGACCACCTCGTGGTTCCCAGCGGCACGCTGCACTACCAGGCCTTCGACGATCGCGACTACCCGTACGCGGTCAACCCGCAGTTCAAGGCCTGGGTGCCGCTGATCCGGGTGCCGAACAGCTGGCTGGTGCACACGCCGGGCGAACGGCCGAAGGTGATCTTCCACCAGCCCTTCGACTACTGGCACGTGGTGCCGGATGCGCCGAGCGGCTGGTGGGTCGAGCATTGCGATGTGCACATCATCCGCACGCCGCGGGAAGCGCTGGCGCTGCTGCCGAAGGACGCCGCGCGCTGCGCGATCCTGGGCGAGCCGCAGAGCGCGCTCGGCGACTACGCGCCCAACAACCCGGACGCCGTGGTGAACTACCTGGAGTACCACCGCGCCTTCAAGACGCCGTACGAGCTGGCGCTGATGCGCCAGGCGCAGACGCTGGCGGTGCGCGGCCATCGCGCCGCCGAGGCCGCCTTCCGCGCCGGCCACAGCGAGTTCGCGATCCACATGGCGTACTGCAGCGCCGTGGGCCAGGACGCCAACGACCTGCCCTACGGCAACATCGTCGCGCTCAACGAGCATGGCGCCGTGCTGCACTACACCGAGCTGGACCGCACCGCGCCGCCGTCGCTGCGCAGTTTCCTGATCGACGCGGGCGCGTCCGCCCACGGCTACGCCAGCGACATCACCCGCACCTACGCGGCCGATACCGGCAGCGAGTTCCAGGCCCTGATCGATGCGGTCGACAAGGCGCAGCTGGCCATGGGCCGGGCGGTGCGCGCCGGCTTCGACTACAAGCAACTGCACATCGACGCGCACCTGGCGCTGATGGGCGTGCTCAAGGAGTTCGGCGTCATCACCGTCTCGCCCGAGGCGGCGCTGGCCACCGGCGTCAGCGCAGCGTTCTTCCCGCACGGCATCGGCCACGGCATCGGCCTGCAGGTGCACGACGTGGCCGGCTTCGCCGCCAGCGACCGCGGCGGCCGCATCGAGCGGCCGGCCGGCCACCCCTACCTGCGCCTGACCCGCGTGCTGGAGCCGGGCATGGTGGTGACCATCGAGCCCGGCCTCTACTTCATCGACATGCTGCTCGACGAGGTGAAGAAGGCCGGCCACGCCGCCAGCGTGGACTGGAAGCGCGTGGACCAGTTCAAGCCCTACGGCGGCATCCGCATCGAGGACGAGGTCGCGTGCACCGACGGCGAGCCGGAGAACCTGACCCGGCCGGCGTTCTTGGCCACCTGAGGGTGGCCGTGATTCGTGATTCGTAAAAGCGGAGGGCCGCGCATTGGGCGGCCCTCTTTCACGGTTCAGCTGCAGGCAGTTGTTTTAACGAATCACGAATCCCGCCCCTTCTCCATCTCCGCCTCGATCTCCTCCGCCGTGCGCGCCAGCGCCGCCGTCAGCACGTGGTGCCCGTCCTCGGTGATCACCACGTTGTCCTCGATGCGGATGCCGATGCCGCGCCACTTCGGCTCGACGCTGGCGTCGTCCGGCGCGATGTACAGGCCGGGCTCGATCGTGAACGTCATGCCCGGCTCGAGCAGGCGCGACTCGCCGGCGAGCTTGTAGTCGCCCACGTCGTGCACGTCCAGCCCGAGCCAATGGCCGGTCTTGTGGCGGTAGAAGCGCTTGTAGCTGCCGTCGACGATGTTCTCCTCCAGGTCGCCCTTCAGCAGGCCCAGCCGCAGCAGCCCCTCGGTCAGCACCTCGACCGCGGCCAGGTGGCCTTCCTCGTAGGGAACGCCCGGCCGGGCCTGTTCCAGCGCCGCCGCCTGCGCCGCGACCACCAGGTCGTGCAGCGCGCGCTGTTCCTTGCTGAAACGCCCGTCGACCGGGAACGTGCGGGTGATGTCCGAGGCGTAGCCGCGGTACTCGGCACCGGCGTCGATCAACACCAGTTCGCCCTCGCGCACGCGGGCGTTGTTGGCGCGATAGTGCAGCACGCAGGCGTTGGCCCCGGCCCCGACGATGCTGCCGTAGGCCGGCCAGGCATCGGCGGCGCGGAATTCGCGCTCGATGTCCGCCTGCAGTTCGTACTCATGGATGCCCGGGCGCGCCGAGCGCATCGCCACGCGATGGGCCCGCACGCTGATGTCGGCGGCGCGCTGCATCAGGGCGATCTCGTCGCGCGACTTGAACAGGCGCTGCTCGTGCAGCAGGTGCCCGAGCTCCAGGAACTCGTGCGGCGGCTGCGCGCCGTGGCGTACCTGCGCACGCACCCGGTTGACCCAGCCGATCAGCTTGAGATCGAAGTCGGCATCGCGGCCGAAGTGGTAGTAGACCCGCGAGCGTCCTTCCAGCAGCCCCGGCAGGATGTCGTCCAGGTCCTCGATCGGGTACGCGTCGTCCATGCCGTACTGCTCGACCGCGCCCTCCTGCCCGATGCGCGGCCCATCCCAGGCCTCGCGCTCGGGGTCGCGCTCGCGGCAGAACAGGATGACCTCGCCGTGCCTGCGGCCCGGCACCAGCACCAGCACCGCGTCCGGCTCCGGGAACCCGCTCAGGTACCAGAAATCGGAGTCCTGGCGATAGGGATAATGCGTGTCGTGGCTGCGCACGCGCTCGGGAGCCGCAGGCAGCACCAGGATCGCGTGCTCGCCCGCCATCTCCATCAGCTGCCTGCGGCGGCGCGCGTACTCGGCCGCGCCGATGCCGGTGAGCTTCTTCATCAGCACCCGTCCCGCTCCCGGCAGGCCTTAGTTCAAGCGTTGCCGGTAGCGCGGGCCGAGCACGCAATCGCTGTGCAGCAACAGCACCGCCACGCGCACGAACTCCTCGATCTCGGCCAGCGCGTCCTCGTCTTCCTCGGTGCTGTCGAAATCGGCGCTGGACGCCTGCGCCAGCTTGGCGAGGTCGCGCAGCGCCTCCTCGCCGTCCTCCGACAGCGCCGGCCGCTTGCCCGAGACCAGGCCGAAGCTTCCCAGGAAGGCCCGGCACCACTCGAACAGCGCATCGGCGCGGGCCGCCAGCGGTGCGCTGTCTTCCGCCAGCAACAGCTCGAAGGCGAAGTCGCGGTCCTCCAACTGGGTGGACGTGGCCTGTCGCAGCTGGTCGAGCGCCCCGGCCGGCGCCGGCGGGGGCAGACTGTCGTCGGCGAAGATGCGCGCCGGCCAGCGCTCGCTGTCCTCGCCGCCGGCGGCCAGCCAGCCGCTCAATCCGCCGTGCAATTCCGCCGCGCTGGCGGCCAGTCCCAACTGTTGGCTCTCGCGTTGCACGGCCAGCACGTCGGGCAGGTGATTCGTGGTCATTCCGCAATCTCGATCCGGTGGACGATGGCGGACGGACGACGGTCCTTCCACCCAGATCGCGCAGTGTAGCAACCGGCACCCACCGGCCCGGCCCGTTGCTTCGCCCCGCTGCGTGCCCCGGGTCGAGCACGAGGAGGAAACGGGCCCCCTCCCGCCACTGCGCGAGGAGCCGTCCCGGCCGGTCCTCCGCGGCCCGGCGCGGTCCGTTCCGGGACCGGACTGCGCATGCCCGGCCATCGCCTTGTGCGGCTTCCACGTCGGCGCCTACACTCTGCCGCCTCCATCCAAAAGAGTGACCCCCGTCCCATGTTGCCCGCCTGCGTCGTCGTGGGGTCCGCCGCGCCGATGCCGGCGCTACCGGCCTGGACCGCGGCGCTGGCCGTGGCCTGCGCCGGCCTCGTCGGGGGCTGGCTGTGGCTCTCCCGGCGCGGGCACCGCCGCGCCCACCGGGCCACCGAACGGGCGATGCAGCACCTGGCCCGGCACGATGCGCTGACCGGCCTGCCCAACCGGGCCGTGCTGTCCGAACGCCTGGAACAGGCGCTCGGGCGCGGCGCGCGGCTCGCGGTGCTGTTCCTCGACCTGGACCGTTTCAAGGACATCAACGATTCGATGGGCCATGGCGCGGGCGACCGCGTGCTGCGGCTGGTGGCCGAACGCCTGCGCCAGGCCATGCCGCGGGAGGCCACCATCGCCCGTTTCGGCGGCGACGAGTTCGCCATCGTGCTCGAGGACCTCGCCCACACCGAGGAAGCCGAACAGGCCGCGCGCCGGCTGCTGGCCGGTTTCGAGGGGCCGTTCGTGCTGGACGAGGCGCGCGCGGTAGCGATCTCCCCGTCGATCGGCATCAGCCTGTTCCCCGACCATGCCCGCCGGCCGGATCCGCTGGTCGAGTCCGCCGAGGCGGCGATGTACCGCGCCAAGGCCGCCGGGCGGCGCACCTACCGGCTCCACTCGCCGCCCATGGACGAAGGCGCGCGCCAGCGCGCGCTGTTGACCAATGCGCTGCGGCGCCTGCGCATCGAGGACGAGCTGCGCCTGGTCTACCAGCCGCGCTATTCGTTGCGCGAGGACCGCATCGTCGGCTTCGAGGCCTTGATGCGCTGGGACAGCCCGGAGTTCGGCTCGGTCTCGCCGGACCGCTTCATCCCGCTCGCCGAGCAGACCGGCCTGATCGTGGCCTTCGGCGAATGGGCGCTGCGCCAGGCGTGCCTGCGGCTGCAGCAGTGGGCTCAGCGCGGCATCGACAACATCGCCATGTCGGTCAACATCTCGGCGGTCCAGCTCGACCATGGCCACCTGCCCGCCACGCTGGAGCGCATCCTGCACGAGACCGGCGTGGCCCCCGGCCGGCTCGAACTCGAACTGACCGAGAGCGCCGCCCTGGACGACGCGCCCGGCAATGCCGGCGCGCTGCGCGCGCTGCGCGAACTCGGCGTGGGCCTGGCGATCGACGACTTCGGCACCGGCTATTCCTCGCTCGCCTACCTCAAGCGCCTGCCGGTGGACACGCTCAAGATCGACCAGGAATTCATCGTCGACCTCAACCGCGACCCCGACGACCGGGCGATCACCAGCACCATCATCGCCATGGCGCGGGCGCTGTCGCTGAAGGTGGTCGCCGAAGGCGTGGAGGACTCGGCCCAGCTCGACTTCCTGCGCCGCCACGGCTGCGACGAGATCCAGGGCTACCTGGTCTCGCCGGCGCTCGAGCCGGAGGCCTGCGAGATCCTGCTGCGGCGCAAGCCGCTGGTCGGGCAGGTCGAGCCGCTGCCATCTTGACCGTCGCTCCGGCCGACGCCTATCTTCCGCGCATGGACAACGCCGACGCCCTCGCCCAGCTCCGCGCACTGGCCGCGCGCGTGGAGGCGTTGGTCGAACGCAGCCAGCGCCTGGCCGACGAGAACCGCAGCCTGCGCCACCAGCAGGAGCAGCTGATCGGCGAACGTTCGCAACTGCTGGCCAAGAATGAACAGGCGCGCTCGCGGGTGGAGGGAATGATCGCCCGCCTCAAGTCGCTGGAGCAGCACACGTGAGCCACGCCAGCGAACCGGTCAGCGTCCGCATCCTCGACCGCGAATACACCGTCGGCGTCACCGCCGAGGAGCGCGACAGCCTGGCCGCCGCCGCGCGCCTGCTCGACGCGCGCATGCGCGAGATCCGCGGCAGCAACCGGATGGCCGCGCTGGACCGGGTCGCGGTGCTGGCCGCGCTCAACCTGGCCCACGAGCTGCAGCAACTGCGCGACGAGCAGGCGCAGTACAACCGCGAACTGGCGCGCACGCTGGACGAACTGAACCGGCGCATGGACAACCTGCCCGATACACTGCGTTGAAACCCAATGCGGCTCCCGATGGAAAAAATGAATTCCACGGGAACCGGCAACCGACGAACGGCCTTCCCAGCCGGGGCGTGGCGGCTATAATGGCCACGCGTTCTCTGCTGTGAGCGACGGCGTGTGCAAACATTCGCCTTGTCCCTTAATGACGACCACGGGGGCGCGACGACGCCGGGTGTGCAAGTCCGCCTTGCAGCGGAAAGCCCGATGGCCTCCCAGCGTTCCCACTTGAACCCCGGGTTCAAGGTCGTTTCGCACGCATCGTCACCGCGGAGAATGCAATATTCCAGGAACGGCGCCGCAAGGCGCCGTTTCTTTTTGCGAGTCCTTCGCAGGAGCCCGCACATCCTTGTGCGGGGGTACAAAGGGCGAGTCCTTCGCAGGAGCCCGCACATCCTTGTGCGGGGGTACAAAGGGCGAGTCCTTCGCAGGGGCTCGCACATCCGTGTGCAGGGACCCAAGGGGCGAGTCCCCGCAAGCGCCCGCAGATCACGTGCGTGGATCCCGAGGGTGGGGCCCTCGCGGCGGTCCACGCGATCCTTTTCCCTTCAGGTGCGGTTGCCAAAAGCGGCGAATGAGGCGTGGGCGACGCCCCGGGGTATTGAGCTGCACGCGGCCTCGCCCCTACCCTGCCCCCACCCTCTCGCCCGAAGCGAAGAGGGGCCCTTCTTCGCTGCGCTCCTTCCGCCAATGACCACTCCAGACCGCGACGCCTTGCGCCGGCACCTGCGCGAACGCCGCCGCGCGATCCCCGCCGCCGAGCGCATCGCCGCCGCCGATGCCCTGGCCGAGCGCCTGCTCGCGCTGCCGTTCGCGCCGCGCGAAGGCCATGTCGCCGGCTACTGGGCGATGGACGGCGAGATCGGCCTGCATCGCTGGCAGCTTTCCCTGCCGTCCGGCGTGCGCTACTGCCTGCCGGTGCTGCACGGCAAGCACCTGCGGTTCGCGCCGTGGCGCCCGGGCGAACCGCTCAAGCCCAATCGCTACGGCATTCCCGAGCCCGACGTGGATCCCACCACCGCCTTGCCCGCCGAGGCGATGGCCCTGGTGGTCGCGCCGCTGGTGGGCTTCGATGCGGCCGGCCACCGGCTGGGCATGGGAGGCGGCTGGTATGATCGCAGCTTCGCGTTCCGGCATCGCCAGGCGCCGCCGCCCTGGCTGGTCGGCGTCGGCTTCGCCGCACAGCAGACCCCCGCGCTCGCGGTCGAGGACTGGGATGTCCCGGTCGATGCGGTCTGCACCGAACTGGCCACCTTCCCTTCCCGCGACACCCTTCCCGCATGACCGCCCGCAAGCGCTACTGGCTGATGAAGTCCGAACCGGACGCCTTCTCGATCGACGACCTGGAACGGGTCGGCACCGAGCCCTGGAACGGGGTGCGCAACTACCAGGCGCGCAACTTCATGCGCGACGGCATGAAGGTCGGCGACGGCGTGCTGTTCTACCACTCCAACGCCAAGGTGCCGGGCATCGTCGGGCTGGCCACGGTCGCCAGCGAAGCCTACCCGGACGAGACCCAGTTCGACCCGAAGTCGGACTACTACGATCCCAAGGCCAGCCGCGAACAGCCGCGCTGGTTCCTGGTGGACGTGGCGTTCGAGCGCAAGCTCGCGCGGACCATCCCGCTGGACGAGATCAAGCGGCATGCCGAGGCGCTGGGCGAAGGCTTCCCGTTGACCGCGCGCGGCAACCGGCTGTCGGTGTTCCCGGTCACCGCCGCGCAGTGGAAGCTGCTGCTGTCGCTGGAGTAGCCGGGATTCGTGATTCGTGATTGGTGATTCGCAAAAGCACCAGCCCACGGCTCACGCATCGCTTTTCACCAATCACGAATCACCAATCACGAATCACGTCCCCATGAGCGAAGCGAAACGGCTGGCCGCCGAAAAGGCCATCGACTACATCGAGGACGGCATGATCGTCGGCGTCGGCACCGGTTCGACCGTGGCCTACTTCATCGACGCGCTGGGCCGGATCAAGCAGCGCATCAAGGGCGCCGTCTCCAGTTCCGAGCAGAGCACCGCGCGCCTGCTCCAGCACGGCATCGAGGTGCTGGACCTCAACCACACCGGCACGCTGTCGCTGTACGTGGACGGCGCCGACGAATGCGATCCCCACAAGTGCCTGATCAAGGGCGGCGGCGCGGCGCTGACCCGCGAGAAGATCATCGCCGAGGCCAGCAAGCAATTCGTGTGCATCGTCGATCCGAGCAAGCGCGTGCCGGTGCTGGGCGCGTTCCCGCTGCCGGTAGAGGTGATCCCGATGGCGCGCAGCCTGGTCGCGCGCGAGATCCTGGCGCTCACCGGCGGCCAGCCGGTCTGGCGCCAGGGCGTGGTCACCGACAACGGCAACGTGGTGCTGGACGTGCACAACCTGCACATCGCCGACCCGGTGAAGCTCGAGGCCCAGCTCAACCAGATCCCGGGCGTGGTCTGCGTGGGCCTGTTCGCGCGCCGTCGTGCCGACGTGGTGATCGTCGGCGGCGAACCCCCGCAGGTGTTCTGAGCGGCCAGCCTTCCGCGGGGGCGGCACGGGCCGCTCCCCGTGCGAGTCCACCGATGGCGGCCCCCGTCGCGCCGCGCGGCGTCCAGGCTCAGGACTTCTTGCCCGCCAGCGCCTGTACCAGTTCCCCCACCAGTTCGCGCTGCCGCAACGGCAACGCGAGATAGGCCTCGATCACCTCGCGCTCGCGCGTCCCGGCCTGGGGCGGCCAGGGCGCCTGCGGCTCGCTCACCCGGTGCCCGCCGCCATAGCGCAACAGGTGCGGCGCCACGCCGAACAGGTCGGCCAGCACCTGCAGCTTGTCCTGCTCGGGGATCGAGCGCCCGCGCAACCAGCGCGACACGCTCTGGAACGTCACCGAACGCCCCGCATAGCGCGCGTTGAACAGACGGAACAGCACCGCCGGGCGCGGCTCGTAGCCATTGGCGCGCATCGCCTCGGCCAGGCGGCGGGAGAACTGATGATGTTCGTCGCTCATGGCGCGCAACGTTACGTAGCACGCTCAGCGTGAACTCACCTATCACTTCCATTATAGTGAACTTATTGGTTTCATAGCCGCAAGGACGTTCCGCCCACCGAAAGGAGACACCCATGCACCAGCACCTGCGTGGCCCGTCGCCGGCCCTGTCCGGCCCGGCGCTGTCGATCGCCGTCTACGCTTCGCTCGACTATCGCCGGCATTACGCCGACCTGCTGTCGCGCCACCCGCAGCCGCGCCAGGCCATGGCCGAGCTCGGCCTGTTCCGGTTCTGGCTGGCCTGCCGTGCGCGCCGGCCGGGCCTGCCGGGGGCGACACCGGCGGGCGACGTCCTGTTCGATCCGGCCCGTCCGCCGCGCGGATGGCCACTGCCGCTGCACCTGCAGGACTGCGACGTGCAGGACGAACTCGGCGCCGGCATCGTGCACCTGGTCGAGAGCCGCTTCGATCTCTACGACCGCTTCTTCAGCCTCGGCCGCCACGCCGAGGATCCGCTGGGCCTGGACGCCGTGTCCCTCGCCCTGGCCTGCCAGCTGTTCACTCAGCCGCCGCCCGCGATACTGGAGCGGCTGCGGCGCGAAAGCCGGCAACTGTTCGACCAGCTGACCCGGATCCCGGCCGGAACCGCTTGACGAACCCGGCCCCCTTCCCCGAAGGTGCGCAGCGCCCCACTGCCGGAACCCCGCCATGAATGCCCTGCTTCGCGCCTGCGTGCTGTCCCTGATGATGCTGGCCAGCGGTTGCGCCAGTGCCGGCGGCAAATGGGTGGAACTGTCCGGCCAGCGCTATCAGGTCGAGCTGGCGCAGGACGATGCCTCGCGCGCGCGCGGGCTGATGTTCCGCGACGAGATGGCGGCCGACCACGGCATGCTGTTCATCCACGACGCCACCGAACCGCAGGCGTACTGGATGAAGAACACCAAGATCCCGCTGGACATCCTGTATTTCGACGAGCAGCGCCGGCTGGTGTCGCAACAGCGCGACGTACCGCCGTGCTCGGCCGGCAACGCCTGCCCGGCCTATCCCAGCAACCGGCCGGCGCGCTACGTGCTGGAACTCAATGCCGGGCAGGCCCGGCGGCTGGACCTGCAGGACGGCGCGGAGCTGGTCTTCGGCCCGGGCATCCCCACGCTGCACTGACCTGCCGATCCGCGCGAGCCCGCACGCCCCCGCGCGGGGCTCGCCCCGTCGTCGTCCGCGCCCGCCGGACTTGAAGATGCCACGTTTTGCCTCCAGTCTTTGCGGCATGGGGGAACGACTCACATTGCCCGTCTGGAACACGCTGGCGAAGCAGGACGACGACTCACTGCCGCTGCTGGCGACCGCGCTGCTGATCGCGCGCGACGAATATCCCGAGCTCGACGCCGACCGCTACGACGCGCTGGTGCAGAACCACGTCGACCACCTGCGCCACGAGGTCGAGTCGATCGACCCGTGGCCGCTGAAGATGGCCGCGGTCAACCGCCACCTGTTCGACGAACTCGGCTACTCGGGCAACCACGACGAGTACTACGACCCGCGCAACAGCTACCTCAACCAGGTCTTCGAGCGCCGCCTCGGCAACCCGATCTCGCTGGCGATGGTGCAGATGGAGGTGGCGCGCCGGCTCGGCATCCCGCTCGACGGCGTGTCGTTCCCGGGCCACTTCCTGGTGCGCCTGCCGGTGGACGACGGATTGCTGGTGATGGATCCGTTCAACGGCGGCCGCCCGCTCGGCGTGGACGAGCTGCGCGAACGCGCCCGCCCGCACCTGGGCGAGATCCCCGACGATGGCGCCCTGGCGCGCATCCTCGACCCGGCCCCGCACCGCGCCATCCTGGTCCGCGTGCTGCGCAACCTGCACGGCGTGTACGCCGACGAGGCGCAATGGGACCGCGCCGCGCGCAGCGCCGACCGCATCCTCAAGCTGATGCCCGACCAGGCCGAAGCGTTGCGCGACCGCGGCCTGGCCTACCTGCAGCTCGGCCATGCCAGCGGCGCCCGCGAGGACCTCTCGCGCTACCTGCAGCTGAATCCCCAGGCACAGGATGCGGCCGGCATGCGCGAGCACCTGATCGACCTGGGCAGCCAGCCGGTTTACGCGCATTAGCGCAGCGCGAGCAGCGCCTTTGAACGCCCGCGCCGCTGGCGCGGGCCGGGGCACAGAGCGGGCGTTGGGGCGAGAACGGGCGAAACCTCATGTAGGTTGAGCATGCACGAGGCTTCGCCCGTACTCTCATCCGGCGCTTCGCGCCACCTTCTCCGGAGGGGAAGGGAAAAGCGGGCACTCCGCTCCGCGTCCGGCCCGGTGCAGCGCACCGCGCGTTCAGCCGTGTGGCGAGCCAACGGCTCGCAAGCCACCCGGAGCGAGAAGGAACTACAGCTCCACCATCTCGAAATCGTCCTTGGTCACGCCGCAGTCCGGGCAGGTCCAGGTGTCCGGGATGTCCTCCCAGCGCGTGCCTGGCGCGATGCCCTCCTCCGGCAGGCCGTCGGCCTCGTGGTAGATGAAGCCGCAGACGACGCACATCCAGCTGCGATAGGTGGTCTCGGGCGTATTGCTCATCGGATAATCGCGGTGCGGATGGGACTTCGCATTGTCCCATCCCGCCCTCCGTTCAGGAAGCTTTGCCGATGACCGTCCCCCCTGCCGTCCGTGGCGTCTACCTCGTCACTCCCGACGAGCCCGATACCGAGCGCCTGCTGGCGCGCACGCGGCCGCTGCTCGGCGGAATCGCCTGGCTGCAGTACCGCAACAAGCAGGCCGACGCGGCGCTGCGCCGCGAACAGGCTTCGGCCCTGCAGGCGCTGTGCGCCGCGGCCGGCGTGCCGCTGATCGTCAACGACGACGCGAAGCTGGCGCAGGCGGTCGGCGCCGCCGGGGTGCACCTGGGCGCCAACGACGGCGACATCGCCGAGGTCCGCGCGCTGCTCGGTCCGGAGGCGATCGTCGGCGCCGGCTGCTACGACCAGCTCGAGCGTGCCGAGCGCGCGGTCGCGGCCGGCGCCAGCTACGTGGGCTTCGGCGCGTTCTTCCCCAGCCCGAGCAAGCGGACGACCTGCCGGGCCACGCCGCAGTTGCTGCGCGATGCCGCGCCCCTGGGCGTGCCCCGCGTGGCGATCGGCGGCTTGACGCCGGACAACTGCGGCCCGGCCATTGATGCGGGGGCCGAGCTGGTCGCAACGATCAGCAGCGTGTATTCGGCGGACGATCCGCTGGCGGTGTTGCGGGCCTATCGCGCCCGCTTCGGCTTGGTCGGATAGGCAAGAACGCGCGTTACGCCTGGAATGAACGCGGGAGGGACTTCGGTCCCGACGCTTTACCGATCCTGGCAAAGCCTCGGGACTGAAGCCCCTCCCACAGAAAGCTGCGCTCCGGCCCGCCGGACGGCGGGCCGGAGACCCGGTCAGTAGTCGTAGCTCACCGTCAGCCTTGCGTAGCGCGGCGCCTGGTAGGCGACCGGCTGGTTCCACAGTGGGTTCACCGAGCCGTCCGGCAGCTGCGAGAACGGATAGATGTTGGTCGCGGTCTGCTCGTTGGTGATGTTGAACACATTGAGGTTGAACGCCAGTTTGCCGTCGGCGAAGCCGGGCTTGTAGGTCACGCCCACGTCCAACTGGTTGATCCAGCCGAGCCTGCCGTGCGAGCCGGGAGGCGACGGCTCGCCGACGCCGGTCTGCGGGTTGTAGCAATAGTGGTAGGGACCGCCGGTGATCGCGCTGCCGCCGTAGCCGGCCGGATCCCTGCCGCTGTAGTCGTCGCCGTAGTAATTGCCCAGGCAGCTGCGCGGCGCGCCCGAGATCAGGCTGAGGTTGCCGGAGACGCCCCACTCGCGGGTCAGCTGGTAATAGCCGTACAACTTGATCTGGTGGCGATGGTCGTTGGACTGGTCGCCATTGAAATGCTCCATCAGCGCCGGGTGGTCCCAGCTCTGGGTGGTGGAGACGGAGGCCTGCCCCTGGTAGCTGCCCAGCGTGCCGCCGGTGCGCCACAGGTCCGAACGCAGCTGGCCCTCGGTGGTGCCGTAGCTGTGCGACCACACGTAGTTCAGCTTGGCGTACCACTTGCCGTCGAACGGGCGCTCCAGGTTGAACTCGAGCGCGGAGTAGTTGCGCTTGAACTTCGGGAAGCCGGAGGCTTCGCGGCTCACCTTGATTTCATGGAACTGGCCGTCGGTGCCGATCACGCCCCAGGTGTTGGTCTGCCCGGGATTGATCAGGGCCGCGCCGGACACCTTGGACCAGTCGATCGTCACGCCTTGCGCCGCCGCCGCGTCGATCAGCGCGGTATTGGACACGTCGTAGTTCTGGTCGTCGATGCCGGCGTTCAGGCGCCGGTGCGTGCCGCGGACGCCGAATACCCAGCCGCTTTCGAACTGCTTGGCGAAGCCGAGGATGATCTCGTCCTGGTTCTCGCCCTCGATGTCCTTGGCCACGGCCGTGCGTATGTCCGCGATGCGGCCGAAGCGCGAGTTGGCCGAGACCGCCGAGCCCAACTGCTGGGAGATGATCGGCGATCCGTCGGCATTGATGCCGCTGTAGGTGAAATAGGTATCGGTGTTGATGGCGGGCGTGAACAACCCCACCGGCGACAACGGCAGGCCCAGGTAGTAGCGGCCGATGTTGCCGTAGACCTTCAGGCTGGAATCGCCGTTGACGTCCCAGCTGAAGCCCAGGCGCGGCGCCCATGCGTCGTCGACGTTGATGTAAGCCTGGCCGAAGGGCGTGTAGTTGGTGAACTCGTCCTTGCGCAGGCCCAGGCTGAGCAGCAGGTTGTCGGTGACCTGCCATTTGTCCTCGATGTAGTACGCCTTCTGCTTGGCTTCATAGGAATACAGGCTGGTGTTGACGTTGCGGACCACGTAGTAGCCCTGCGAGCCGTAGGTGGGATCGACCAGGCCCGGGCTCGGTGCGCCTACGCCGCCGGCCTCGTTCGCCGATTGGCTGACCAGGCCGCCCGTCTGCAGGCCGTACGGGTCGTTGGTCCGCCCATAGGTCCACGAGTAGCCGGGCCCCGACAGGATCGAGCCGATGTCGATGCCTTCCGATTTCTGGTTGTCGATGCCGACGCTGACGGCATGGTCGCCCAGGCGCCATTCCAGGTTCAGGCGCAGGTTGTCCTTCTCATACGCGCGGTCGGAAGCGCTGACCGACACCACCTTCTGCGCCCCCTCGATCTCGTTGCCGCCGTTGTAGGCGGGGTTCTGCAGGGGCGCATCGATGATGCGCGCACCGTTGGCCGGATCGTACTGGTAGGGCGTGACCCGGTCGGGCGTGCGCATCTTGCCGTACAGCGCCGTCAGGGTGACGTTGTCGCCGAAATAGCCGGTGTACTTGGCCGTGTTGAGCGTCGGGCCGGTCTCCTGCTTCTGGTCGTCGGCGTAATAGGTGGTGCGCTCGCGGTTCGCGTAGTCGTAGTTGTAGATCTTCCCGCCCGTCTCGGACTTGTCGCCGGCGCTGGTGAATTCCAGCAGGTGGTTATCGGTGATGTACCAATCCAGCTTGGCGTACCAGCGCTTCTGCGTGTAGTCGTAGTCGGTCAGGCCACCGCTGGTGCCTACGCCGGAACTGCTGATGCCGGCGCCCACGTCGCGATTGCTCGCCACGCGGATGCCGTCGGACTTGACCTCCTCGGCGGCCAGGAAGAAGAACAGCCTGTCCTTCACGATCGGGCCGCCGACATAAGCGCTATAGGTGGTCGAACTGGCTTCGGCCTCGCTCTGCGGCTGGTACAAGCCGTTGGCCGCGCGCGCGTAGTTGTAGGCGGTGTTGTTGACCGTGGAGGCCTGGCTGTCCGGCCGCCAGTACAGGTCGCGCTGCTTGGCCTTCAGGCCGTCTGGCTCCCAGACCACTGCCGCGCCGAACTTCCATTCGTTGGTGCCGCGTTTGCCGATCTGGTTGATCACGCCGCCGTTGCTGCGGCCGTACTGCGCGCCATAGCCGCCGGTGAAGATTTCCTGCTGGTCGATGGCGCCATAAGGCAAGGTCAGGCCGCCCAGGCCGCGGGCCGGGTCGGTGGTATTGAAGCCGTTGAGGTAGTACGCGTTCTCCGACGCCGCCGAGCCGCCGAAACTGGGCAGCGACCCGCCCAGTGGGCCGTTGTCGAAGCCGCCGCTGTTGACGACCACGCCCGGCGCGAGCAGCGCGATCGCTTCGGCGCTGCGCCCGAGCGGCAGCTGTTGCAGCTGTTCGGCGGAGATGACGGTGCGGGTATCAACACTGGAAACGTCGATCGCCTGCAGGCGCGAGCCGACCACGCTGATGCTGTCCAGCGTCTGCATCGCGCCCGCGGCGAAGGACACGTCCGTGTTCGCGCCGACGGTGAGGCTGATGTTCTCGCGGCTGTCGAGCACCGCCCCGTCCCGCTTCACGGTGACCTTGTAGGTGCCCAGCGGCAGGTTGCCGACGCTGTAGCGGCCGCGCTCGTCCACCGGCACTTCGCGGCTGAAGCCGCTGTTGTTCTCCACCAATACCGTCTTGCCGGCGCCGTCGGCCACGCTGCCGACGATGCTGCCGGTGGTGGATTGCGCGTGCGCGCCGCCGATGGCGACCGCCAAGGCCAAGGCCAGGGCGCGCCTCTGGATGACTTTGTTCATGCTTTCTCTATTCCCCGGAATGAAAATCGTCGATGACGAAACGAACGACAGAGGTGGCCTGCCAGCGCGGGACCACCGGAACACTTTGTTCAGGGGGGATGGCATCTGCCCAATAACCATCGGCCATGACTTCATGTCCCCGCTCCGCCGAGAGTGGCCGAGCAGGTCGCGGCTCCGGAATCGCCACGGCGGGTAGGTCCGCACCGGCCGGGTAGGGCGTGTCATCCAATCCCGAGCAGGTCGCGCCGTCGCTACGCGTGCTCGGAGCAAGGAAGAGCGAGGAAGTGGACGTCCGTCCACGCCCGAGTGATGACGCGGCTCCGGGCGCGCGCAGCGGCGGCCCTCCGGGTTGGCTCTGGAAAGCCGCCAGTCGGCGCCGCGCGGCTTGACCTGACGGCCAGTCAGGCGCTGCGCCACGCAACACCAACTGACGGCTTTCCAGAGCCAACGCGACCTGTTCGGGATTGGATGACACGCCCTAGGCGCGGACCGGAGGAAGCCGCGACAATAGGCGCCCGTCTTCCCCCGCAGCCTCCGAGGATCCGCCGATGCACAACGCCCGTTCCCACGATCTCTTCGCCCAGGCGCAGGCGCTGATTCCCGGTGGCGTGAACTCGCCGGTGCGCGCGTTCAAGTCGGTCGGCGGCGAGCCGTTCTTCGTGCAGCGCGCGGATGGCGCCTACCTGTTCGACGTGGACGGCAACCGCTACATCGACTACGTGGGCTCATGGGGTCCGATGATCGTCGGGCACAACCATCCGGCGGTACGCGAGGCCGTCGAGAAGGCGGTGCGCGACGGACTGTCGTTCGGCGCGCCGTGCCCGGCCGAGGTGGCGATGGCGCAGGCCATCACCCGGCTGGTGCCGTCATGCGAGATGGTGCGGATGGTGAATTCCGGCACCGAGGCGACGCTGTCGGCCATCCGCCTGGCGCGCGGCGCCACCGGGCGCCAGCGCATCGTCAAGTTCGAGGGCTGCTACCACGGCCACGGCGACTCGTTCCTGGTCAAGGCCGGCAGCGGCATGCTCACGCTCGGCGTACCGACCTCGCCGGGCGTGCCGGCCGGGCTGAGCGAGCTGACCGCCACGCTCAGCTACAACGACTTCGAAGGGGCGACGCGGCTGTTCGACGAGATCGGCGGCGAGATCGCCGCGGTGATCATCGAACCGGTGGTCGGCAACGCCAACTGCATCCCGCCGCGGCCCGGCTACCTGCAGCACCTGCGCGAGCTGTGCACGCAGCACGGCGCGCTGCTGATCTTCGACGAGGTGATGACCGGCTTCCGGGTCGCCCTGGGCGGCGCGCAGGCGCTTTACGGGATCGCGCCGGACCTGACCACCTTCGGCAAGATCATCGGCGGCGGCATGCCGGTCGGCGCCTATGGCGGCCGGCGCGAGCTGATGGCGCAGATCGCGCCGAGCGGGCCGATCTACCAGGCCGGCACGCTCAGCGGCAACCCGGTGGCGATGGCAGCGGGCCTGGCGATGCTGGAACTGATCCAGGCGCCGGGTTTCCACGACCGGCTCGCCGCGGCCACGGCCACCCTGTGCGACGGGCTGGAGGCCGCCGCGCGCGAAGCCGGGGTCGCCGTCACCACCAACCGCGTGGGGGCGATGTTCGGTGTGTTCTTCACCGACCAGAAGGTGGAGACCTATGCCCAGGCCACCGCGTGCGACATCCCGGCCTTCAACCGCTTCTTCCACGCGATGCTGGAGCGCGGCGTGTTCCTGGCGCCCTCGGCGTACGAGGCCGGCTTCGTGTCGAGCGCGCACGACGCGGCGACGATCGAGGCGACCGTGGCCGCGGCGCGCGAGGCGTTCCGCGCCAGCGCCGGCTGACGGAAGCCGCTTCCGCAAAGCCGCTCCCTGATTGATGGCAGCTATCGAGCCGGTGTCGCTGGAGCGCCGGCGACGCGGCGTGATCGCAGGCGGCCTTTGCTTTTGTCTTTTCGCTGTCATAAGTTGACGCCCGGTGTCCATGGAAGGGCATGGGTGGGGACCCTCGACACAATGCGCACGAACCGATGCCGCCCCGGGCGGCACGCGCGTTCCGCGCTTGGTCATTCCCGTCCCCGAGCGTGCTGGCCGGTGCGCAGTGGGTCGACCGCCTGGCATGCCCCTCGCCCATGCTCAAGCCCGTTGCGTTGCTCAATCCGCGTCCACAGCCCGCGCGCGACCAGCCCGGGCTGCCCGACTGGGTCCTTCCTTACAAGCTCGATCCGCCGCAGGTCCAGGCCAGCGCGATCGCCCGCCATGCGCTGCTGCGCGAGCTCGAGCAGGCGCAAGCGCTGCCGCTGACGCTGCTGTTGGCGCCGCCCGGCTTCGGCAAGACCACGCTGTTGGCGCAATGGCACCGCCATTTGCAGGAACGGGGCGCCGGGGTGGCCTGGCTGTCGCTGGACGACGACGACACCGAGGTGGAGCGCTTCCTGGGCCATCTGGCGCTGGCGCTGCAGAGCGCGGGCGCGGAGCCGTCGGCATGCGCGCAGTTGCTGCAGCAGCCCTGCGATGCGCAGACCTGCGGCGCGGCGGTCAACCTGCTGATCCGTGCCATCCACGGCGCGCCGCACGAACTCACCGTCTTGCTCGACGACTACGAACGCGCCAGCTGCGCCCTGGTCGACGACGTGGTGCTGCGGCTGGTGGAACACGCCGGCCCGCGCCTGCACCTGGTGGTGGCGACGCGACGCGCGCCGGCGCTGCCGCTGGCGCGGTTGGGATCGCAAGGGCGCTTGGCGCGGCTGGGCAGCGGCCAGTTGGCGCTGGACGCCGCCGAGACGCTCGCCCTGCTCGGTGCGGAGGTTCCGGAGGATGTCGCGCTGGAACTGCGCCGCAGCACCGAGGGCTGGCCGGTGGCGCTGCACCTGGCGCGGTTGTGGCTGGCGCGCGATGCTGCCCAGCGCCCGGCGCAGATGGCGCGCTTCAGCGGGCGCTCGGCGGAAATCGCCGCCTACCTGGCCGAGCAGGTGGTCAACGACCTGGACGCCGCCACGCGCGACTTCCTGCTGCGTACCGCGCCCCTGGAACGCTTCGACGGCGCGCTCGCCGACCACGTGCGCGGCAGCACCGACAGCGGCCTGCTGCTGACCCGGCTGGAACGCTTCCACGGCCTGCTGGTGCCGCTCGACGACGAGCACGCCTGGTTCCGCTATCACCCGCTGTTCGCCGACTATCTCCAGCAGCAGCTCGAACGCGAGCGCCCCGGCGAGCTGCAACAGGTGCACCAGCGCGCGGCGCGCTGGCTCGGCGAGCACGGCCACCTGGCCGAGGCCGTGCGGCATGCCGCGCGCGGCGGCGCCGGCGACCTGGCCGCCGGCTACATCGCGCGCGCCGGCACCTGGCAATTGCTGCTGCGGCACGGCCCGGCGCAGGTGCGCACGCTGCTGCGGCACTTCGACCACCGCACGATCCGCGACACGCCCGCGCTCAACCTCACCCAGGCCTACCTGCACATGAAGCTGGGCGAGTTCGCGCACGCGCGCCTGCTGCTGGAGCGCTTCCGCGATTTCCCGGCGGCGATGCGCGAACCGTTCCAGCGCGACTACACCGTGGTGGTGGCCTTGCTGCGCGACCTGTTCGACGAGATCTGCGGCAACCCGCACGGGCGCGTGCAGATCGCCGCGCAGGCCGCCGCGCTCGACGAGGACGACCACCTCGGTCGCGGCACGCTGGCCTGCATCTGCGCCACCACCGCGCTGGGCCAGGCCGACTTCGCGGCGGCCGAGCGCCACGCGCTGGCGGCGTGCGAGGACATGCGGCGCTGCGGCAGCGAGATCGGCGTCAACTACGCGCTGCTGCACCTCGGCCAGAGCCGCTACTACCGCGGCGCGCTGGACGAGGCCGAAGCCGCCTACCAGCAGGCGATGCAGCTGGCGCAGCGCCACGAGCACACCGACCGCACCTTGCAGGCCGCCGCCAGTTGCCTGCTGGCGCAACTGCAGTACGAGCGCGGGCGCCACGACCAGGCGGCCGACCTGCTGGAATCCTCGCTGTCGTTCCTGGAGCAGCACGACGGATGGCTGGACCTGTTCGCCAGCGGCTACGAAACCGCGCTGGGCCTGGCGAAGGCACGCGACCGCAGCGGTCGCGGCGCGCTGGCGCTGCTGGACCACATCGACGCGATCGCGCAGGCGCGCCACCTGGCCCGGCTCTCGGAACTGGCGGTGGCCTGGCGCCTGCAGGTGGTGCTGGACCTGCCCGCGCACGCGGGCGCCGACCTGCTGATCGCACGCGCCGGCGGCGAGGCCGGCCTGGCCCACGCGCTGCGGCACGCGCACCACTGGCGCCAGCGCGCGGCGCTGGGCTTCGCGCTGGCGCGCTGGCACGGCCTGGCCGGGCGCACCAGCGCGGCGCTGGCGATCCTGCGCCAACTGGAAGAGGCCTGCACCGCCGAGGGCAACCAGCACCACCGCATGCGCGCCCACATCCGCATGGCGCTGGTCCTGCAGCAGCGCGGCGAGCTGGACGACGCCCTGCCCCACCTGCACAGCGTGCTGGACCACGTCGCGCTGACCCACAGCTGGCAGGTGGTGGCCGAGCTGGGCCTGCCGGCCAAGGCGATGCTGCGTTCGCTGCGCCAGCACGATCCGGAGATCGTCGCCGGCACCACGCGCGCGCTCACCATCCAGGCGCTGCTGGACCGGCTCAGCGGCGAGGAGGACGCCCTCAGCGAGGATTTCAGCGAACGCGAGCTGGAAGTGCTGGCGCAACTGGCCGGCGGCCATTCCAACAAGCAGATCGGGCGGAACCTGCACCTGTCCGAGAACACGGTGAAGTTCCACCTGAAGAACCTCTACCGGAAGCTGGATGCGCGCACCCGCGAGGCGGCGCTGGCGAATGCCCTGCAGCGGGGGGTTTTGAGAGGTCAGGACAACGGACCTTTGCCGTTGTCGGACGCCTAACGGTCACCAGGGACACTCCCTTCTCCCTCTCGGGAGAAGGTGCCCCGAAGGGCGGATGAGGGTACGGGCGGAACCGCGCCGCAGGGAACCCACTGTCGTCGTATCGAAAAACGCGTCGCCACGCGTCGGTAAAGGCAAACCATCAGAGCGCAGGCTCGCATCGTTTGCCGTCTGGGCGCGTGGCGACGCGTTCATCGTGGCTGCCACCATGGATTTCGTGCGGCGCGGCTTCGCCCCGTACCCTCACTCCAACCCCTCTTCCGCAGGGAGAGGGGCTCTCGAGTCGAACTCACCGCATCAACCGAAACTCAGCGTACCCTTCATCATCGCCCAGTGTCCCGGGAACGAGCAGAAGAAGGTGTAGGCACCGCCCTTTTCCAGCTTGCTGGTCGGGAACTTGATCGTGGTGCTCTCGCCGCCGCCGATCACCTTGGTGTGGGCGATCACGCGCTTGTCGTCCTTGGGCAGGTAGCTGTCCTCGATCTTGGCGCGCAGCCCGGCATTGGCGACCGCCTGGAAATCCGCGGTACGGGTCAGCACCCAGTTGTGGCCCATCACCGTGGCGGCCATCTTGCCGCTGTGCTTGAGGGTCAGGCTGACCTCGGTGCAGTCCGGCGCGAGCTTGATGGCGCTCTGGTCGAACTTCATCTGGTCGTTGCCGACGATGGTGACCGCGCAGGTCTTGGCCCAGGCGGCGGGTGCGACCAAACACAGCGACAGCAACGCGAACTTCTGCAACAGCTTCAAGAGACGCTCCTTCGAGGCGGCGGTTTGGAATGCGATTTTAGAGCGTGTTATCGACTTTGGAATGGGATGCCTGGGGCGCAGCGCGCGCCTTGCCTCGACGCACGCCAGCCGCTTCACCCTCGTTCCAAGCCCACGACACGCCCTGGGAGAACGATCGATGGGCGTGCCTGCGACGACCGGTCGCGGCTCATGCGCAGCGGAAGAACCTGTTCATCGGATCGTACAACGCCATGCCCGGCGAGGGCACCGGCAACGGCCCGCGCCTGCCCGCCGCCACTTCGACAAAGGCCTGCTTGAAGCGCGCCATTTCCGCGGCGGTGCCGACGGTGATGCGCGACGCGTTCGGCCATACCTCCCAGCTGCGCCCGACGAACACGCCATGGGTGGCCATGTCGTCCATGAAGCCCTTGGCCGGCCGCTTGACGTCGACCATGAAGCAGTTGCTCTGCGCGCGCGTGCAGCGATAACCCTGGCCTTCGAGGAAGGCGATCGTGTCGGTACGGATCGCGGCGGTGGCCGCGCGACGCCGCGGCACCAGCTGCGGGTCGCGCAGGCTGGCCAGGCCCGCCGCCACGGCGGTTACCGGCAGGCTGTTGACCGAATAGAACTTCAGCTTCTGCAACAGGTCCGGGCGCGCCACCGCATAACCCAGGCGGATGCCGGCCATGCCGTACAGCTTGGAGAAGGTGCGCAGCACGACCACGTCCTCGCCCGCAGCGACCATGTCCACCGCGCTGGCCGCGCCGTCGTAGAAATGGATGTAGGCCTCGTCGACCACCAGCACGCTGCCCTTGGGCTTGTGCGCCAGCGCGTATTCCAGGTCGGCGCGCGCGGTGACCGAGCCGGTGGGGTTGTTCGGGTTGCAGATATAGATCACGCCTGCCTTCGGATCGGCCGCGCACATCGCCTGCACGTCGTGCGAATCGTCCTGCCGCAACGGCAGCTTGATCACCTGTGCGCCGTTGCGCGCGGCGGCGCGCCAGCCGGCTTCGTAGGTGGGATCGGCCGTGACCAGCGCGGCCTGCGGCGAGGTGAACGCCAGGATCGTGTAATCGAGCGGTTCGGTGGAGCCGGCATAGGCCATCAGGTGATCCATCCCGACACCGAGCTGCTGCGCGATCGTCTGCAGGAACTCCATCTGCAGTGCCCACTGGTAGCGCCCGCCCTGCGGCGCGATCTCGGCGATCGCCTTCAACGCGGCGGCGGAGGGACCGTCCGGATATTCGTTGGCGTTGATCATCACCGGCGCATCGGCGGTGGCCCGGCCGGCCAGCGGCGCGGCCTGGGCCAGCCAGGGCGCGCCGGTGAGCGTGCCGGCGCTGCCGGCGAACAGGGCCGAATCGCGCAGGAACGCGCGGCGGGAGAGCGAAGGCTTCATGCGATCCTCCTCGAAAAGGGCGTCAGGGACGCACCGCGACGACTTCGATCTCGACGCGCCACAGCGGATTGCCCAGCGCGGCGATCTGGAACGCCGAGCGCGCCGGCAGGTTGGGCTGCTCCTTGGTGCCGAAGAACTGGGTATAGCCGGCCATGAACCCCGCGAAATCCATCTTGCCGCCGAGCGCGGGATCGCCGACCAGGAACGCCTGCATCTTCACCACGTCGCCCATGCCCAGCCCCATCGACTCGAGCTGCTGCTTGATCTGGGCCAGCACGCTGATGGTCTGCGCTTTGGTATCGCCCCAGGCCGCCTGCGAGTCCTTGGGCGCGCTCGGGTCGATCGCCGCCGGCACCTTGCCGCTGACGTAGACCGTGGTCTTGCCGGCCGGTATCTCGACCGCCGCCGCGATCGGGAAATCGCTGCCCGGGATCTTGTGGCGCACCACGTCGGCGGCGCTGGCGGCCAGCGGCAACAGCAGCAACAGGCCGGCGATGGAGGACTTGGACGGGAACATGCTGGCTCCTTGTGGCGTGGAAACGAAAAGGGAGGTTCGGTTCAGTGGCGCAGGCTGGGCACGTCCTCGATGCTGAGCGTGTCGGCATACTGGTTGCCGAACTGGCTGCGCACGTAGCCGACCACCTCGGCCACCTGCCGGTCGTTGAGGATCTCGCCGAAGCCCGGCATGCCGGCATGGCCGTCGATCACCATCATCGCCACGTAAGGCGCGGCGGCGAGCTTGGGATTGCCGGCCAGGGCAGGATACTCGCCGGCACCGCGCGCGCCCTGGCCCTCCGGCATGTGGCAGCCCTGGCAGATCGCCTGGTAGACGGTGCGCCCGTCGACGGCGCCGAAACCGGCCTGCGGATACAGCGGCGTGGCATCGGAACTCTGCGCGCGCGCCTGCGGCCCGAGCGGCGGCGCCATCAGCCAGGCGATCGCGGCGAGTACCACGGCGATCGTCGATACCTGCAGCGGTTTCATGCGCGGCCTCCTTCGGACAGTACGCGCCCATGCAGGCGCCGGATCACGTCGTGGGCGGACAGGATCGCCCCCTCCTGCCAGGCCGGGATGTAGGACGCGTGCTCGCCCGCGAGCGCCAGCCGGCCATCGATCTGGCACAGGTTGCGGTAGTGGTCGGCGCGCGCCTGCTCGCTCCACATGCCGAAGCAGCCGTGCGTGAACGGCACCCGGTGCCAGCCGACCGCGATGCCGTTGTCGAATTCGCGCGGGTACTGCGGATGCAGTTGCGTCCCGTATTCCACCGCCTTGCGCACGCGTTCGGCCGGCGCCATGGAGGTGAACTCGTAGGCTTCCAGCCCCCACACGTAGGCGCCCAGCAGCACGCCCTTGCCGGCGCCGTGGTAGCCGGTGCTCGGGTAGCTGATCAGGGTGATCGGCAGGTCGGTATAGCTGATGCCGCCGTAGATCGCCTCGTCCTCTTCCCAGAAGCGGCGCTTGAACTGCAGGCCCACCTTGACCGAGGCGGCATAGGGCACCGCCGCGATCGCGCTGGTCATCGCCTCGCTGGCGGTGACCGGGATGCGGCTGAGGACCGACAGCGGGATCGTGCAGATGCACCAATCGGCCTTGGCGACCTGCTCGGCGTGGCCGTTGGCGGTGTCCTGCCACGTGACGGTGACGCCGTGCGCATCCTGGTCGATGCCGGTGACCTTGGCGTTGTAGCGGATCAGGCCCGGCAGCTGGCGCGCGAACGCCTTGCCGATCTGGTCCATGCCGCCCACCGGCTGGAACATCGTGGTCTGCATCTCGTAGTTGCTGCCGGCCGCCAGCGTGGCCCACAACCGCGAGCGCAGCACGTCCTGCGCCGAGAACGGCTCGGAGAACTCGGGCATGCCGGAGAGCCCGCCGCCGGGATACTTGGCGAAGCCGCGGCGTTCGCTGCTCTCGCGTCCCTTCACGTAGCCGAACTTGCCGTCGAGCGCGCCCCAGGCGCGCAACGATTCCAGCAACAGCTCCTGGTCCTCCTTGCTCACCGCCTGGTCCAGGGCATGCTGCCGCGTGCACTTGGCGAGCAGTTCGGAAACGTGCCCCTTGTAGTCGGCGTCGATCTCGCGGAAGCGCTTCGGCACGCCCCCGAAGCCCTGCTGGCTGTGCAGCAGCGCGTTGTGGTTGACCTGGTTGAACGCTTCCAGCACGACGCCGAACTGCCGGCAATACCCCAGCACCGCGCGATGGTGGTGCGGGATCCGCCACGGCCCCGGGTTGAGATAGTGGCCCTCGTCGAACCGGCACTCCTGGCTGGCCCCGCCCAGTTCGGTATAGCGGTCGCCGCCGCGCAGCGTCCAGTTGCGCCCGCCGGGGCGATCGTTGAATTCCAGGACCTGCACGCTGTAGCCGGCCTTGCGCAACTCGTATGCCGCGGTCATGCCGGCCAGGCCCGCACCGAGGATCAGCACCGAGGCGCCGCGCGCATCGCCCTCGAGCCTGAAGCCTTCGCGGAAATCCGATTCCGCCGCCATCCCCAGGCTGCTCATCGCCTGGTACATCATCGCGCCACCGGCCGCCATGCCGATCCTGGCCAGCAGCTGGCGGCGCGTCATCGCTCCACGGGATCTTGCCTGCATCTTCAACGAAGCCTCATAGGGACCGCATGTCGGCGCTGGCCCTCGTCACGGCGCCAGGCGGACTGCACGATGACCATAGCCGCAGGCGTGGCGGCGGAAGCCACCCGCCGCGGGTAGGTCGGGATGGAGCGGGTAGGCCGGAGCGTGCGCTCCGATGCCGCGGCTAGCGGACCGGCGCGTTTCCCGTCGCGCTGCCGCCCGCCAGGGCGGACGGCCGCACGGGAGTCGCGCCGGGAACCCGCCGCCGGCCGCTCAGAACCGGTACGCCAACTTGGCGTACCAACGCCCGCCGAAGTAGCCGACCGGGCTGCCGGTCTGGTACTTGGTCAGGTAGCCCCACTGGTTCTCGTAGTGCGAGGTCACCCAGTCCCAGACCGCCGCCGGATACTTGTCCGGGTACTTGTTGAAGATGTTGTCGCCGCCGACGGTCAGGGTCCACTTGTCGTTCGGCTTGAAGGAGATGCTGAGGTTGGTCGTGGCCAGCACGCCGATCTTCTCCTTGTAGTAGGTGCGGCCGTCCATGACCCTGGTATCCAGCTGCGCCAGCACCTCGTCGGGGAACTCGTTGCCCATGCCCTCGTCGTTGGTGTTGGTGTCGGCCCACTGGTACTGCGGCCCGTAGATCGCCTCGGTGACGTTGATGCTGAACTTGCCGACGTTGATGGTGGCGCCGAGGTTGACGCGGAACTTCGGCGAGGCGTTTTCCATGTTGATGAGCGTGGCGGTGCTGTACATCGAACCGCCGCCGAGGCTCGCCGGCGCTTCCTTGACCTTGATGACGTCGAGCTTGTTGTAGTTGGCCGCCAGGATCCAGTCCACCGAGCCCCAGTCGAACGGGGTCAGGTAGTTGGTCACCCAGTCCACGCCGGTCGCGCGGGTATCCAGGGCGTTATTGAACAGGTACACGCTGATGTTCTGGCGCGCACTGGTGTCCAACGAGCCCTCGTCGCTCGCGGTCGGATCGATGCTGCCCAGGTAGCCGCCGTCCACCAGCGCCTGGCCGAGCGCGGTGTTGTAGCTGTCCGTTTCCGCGCCGCTGACCGGGTCGCACGGGGCGCTGCCGCTGACGTAGCAGAAGCTGCCGCGGTCGATGCGGTCCTTGATGGTGATGCGGTAGAAGTCCAGCGTGCTGGTGAGATGGGTCAGCGGATTGAACACGAAGCCGAGCGAGAAGTTGGTGCTGGTCTCCGGCTTGAGCGCACCGAAGCCGAGCGAAGCGGCGGCGCTGCCGTTGGGCTGCAGTTGCGGGTAGGCGCCCGACGGGCTGACGTTGACCGCCGAGTAGTACTCCTCGCCCAGGGTCGGGGCGCGGAAGCCGGTGCTGGCGGTGGCGCGCACCGCGAAGCTGTCGCTGAAGTCGTAGCGGGTGGTCAGCTTGCCGATGGTCTTGCTGCCGAAGTCGCTGTAGTGCTCGTAGCGCACCGCGGTGTCGACCAGCCACTTCTCCAGCGGATAGAAGATCGCGTCGGCGAACACCGAATAGCTGTTGCGGCTGTAGCTGCCGGTATTGGTGGCCGGGTTGTAGCCGGGGAAGGACGAGGCGCCGGTCTTGTAGTAGGAGGCGGCGTCGCCCGGCGAGATCGCGTACTTGTCCTGGCGGTACTCCACGCCGGCGTTGAAGGTCAGCGGCGAGGACAGGCCTACGTCGAAATCGCGGGTGGCGTTGAGGTCGCTGGTCCACTGGCTGGCGGTGAACGTGCCGTCGTAGAAGTCGGTGGGCGTATAGCCGAACTCGTTCCACAGGTTCTGGTTCATCGAGTTGATCGTGTAGACGTCCATCTTGTCCTTGCCGTAGGTCGTGGAGGCGTCCCACGTCCAATCGGCGACGAAACCGGTCAGGCCGGCGGTCAAGGTGTAGTCGTCCTCGTCGGCGTATTCCGATGGGTTGAAGCCGTAGGGGTACCTGTACTGCTCCGTGCCCGAGGCATCGGTGTAGCCCATCAACTGGTCGGGCGCGCGGTAGTTCTCCTCGGACGAGGCGGTCTTCTTGCCGTAGCCGCCGAAGGCGTAGAACGACACGCTGTCGCTGAGCACCGCCCCGGAGTTGAAGTACAGCGCCTTGCGATGCACCTCCGGCGGATTGAGCCAGTTGTTGAGGTAGGGGAACTTGGGATTGAACACCGCTTGCAGGTTGGCGGCGCTCAGCGCGAAATCCTGCATGCCCAGGCCATTGGCGCGGCAGTCGGCCGGGTTCTGGATGCACGCGCCCATCGCCGACGGCACGAACCGGTACACCGACTGCCGGTTCTCGGCCTCGACGCTCAGGTTGAAGAAGTTCTGGGTGTCGCCGAAGCCGAGGTTGGCGCCCCACTTGAAGTCGCGGCCGCCGCCGTCCTGGTACCCCGAGTAGCCGGCCGTGACCTCGCCGCCATCGGGGTTCTTCTTCAGGATGATGTTGATCACGCCGGCGATGGCGTCCGAGCCGTACAGCGCCGCGGCACCGTCGGTCAGCACTTCCACGTGATCGACCGCCGCCTCCGGGATGAACGACAGGTCCGGCGCGGCCGCGCCGGTGCCGGCGCTGACGTTGGCCGTGTTGTGCAGGCGCTTGCCGTTGATCAGGATCAGGGTGTGGTTGGGCGACAGGCCGCGCAATGCGGCGGTCAGCGTCTGGCTGGCCATGTCGCTGCCGACCTGGTTGGCGTTGTACGACGGGACCTGGTTGGCGATGGCGTTCTGCAGGTCCGGCGCGGCGGTGGAGGCCAGTTTCTCGAGGCTGACCAGTTGGATCGGCGCCGGGCTGTCGGTGACCGCCATGTTGCTCTTGCGCGTGCCGGTGGAGATCACCGTGATCGCATCCAGCGTCTTGGCGTCGTCGGCCGGCGCGTCCGCGGCCAGCACGGGCGCCACCTGCCCCATCAGCAGCACGGCCGCGGCGAGCCGGCCGGCCTGCGGCCTGGCGCCGAGCGCCCTGGAAATCGAATACGCCAAACGATCGGAATTGATGCGCTTGCCCATTACTCGGAACCCCCGGAAGAAGTGGTGGTGATCGGATTGCGTCGCGCCGGTTCCCCTGGCCGGCCAGTAGCCACGTCGGGCATGGATCGACCATAGCCACGGCGATTAACGAATCGATCACATCCGGCGGGTAGGTCCGCTACGGATGGGTGGGGCCCACCATCCCGGCCGGGTATCCACGGCTCGCGCGACTCGTTGCCGCATCGCTCGCCGCCTACCCGGCGGCCGGCCCGCGACTATCCTGTCCGTCTCCTCGCCAACCCCTCGCCACCCTTGCCTGCCCACGACATCCACGGCATCGCGCGCGCATCCGTCATGGGCCGGCGCCGATGAGGCCTTCGCTCGAGTTGCTGCTGCTCGACTTCGACGGCGTGCTGGCGCGCTATGCCCGCCCGCTGCGTTGCGCCCACCTCGCCCGGAGCGCCGGTACCACGGCCGCCCGGGTGGACGAAGTGCTGTTCGCCTCGGGCCTGGAAACCGCCTACGACAGCGGCGAGCTGACGACGGCCGACTACCTGCGCCGGCTGGGCGAAGGCCTGGGTGCCGAGATCGACGAAGCCGCCTGGATCGCCGCGCGCATCGCCGCATGCAGCGCCGACCCGCGGACGCAGGCACTGGTGGCGGACGTCGCCGCCCGCATGCCGATCGCCGTGCTGACCAACAACGGCCCGCTCATGGCCACGGTGGTGCCGCGCATCGTTCCGGCATTGGCGGGCGCGTTGCAGGGGCGCGTGTTGTGCAGCGGCGCGCTGGGCGGGCGCAAGCCGCAACCGCAGGTCTATGCGCGGGCCCTGGCGCGACTGGATGCGCGCGCCGCGACCACGCTCTTCGTCGACGACCTGTTCGTCAACGTCCGCGGCGCCCGCGCGGCCGGCCTGCATGCGGACACCGTGGCCCATGCGGCCTCGATGCGGCGGGTCCTGCGGCGCTTCGGACTGGTTTGAAGGGCGCTTCGACTAGCAACGGCAAGACGGGAGTCCGTCGTCCCCGCGCAGGCGCGAACCCAGCGACGTTCGTCCGGCGATAGCAGAGGGCCTGCATCCCCGCTTGCGCGGGGATGGCGGCAGACCAGGCGACACCGGCAAAGCCCGCCGGGGCCGGAATCCCTCCCACGGAAGACGGCATCGGGAAGCCCCCAGGAAAGCTTCCGCGCCTATCGGCACGCCTTCCCTTCCACCTTCATCTGCGCCGCGTACATGGGAATCTGCGCGATCTGGCCCGCCGCCGCCTGCTGCCGGGCCTCCTCGAGATAGATCCGCGATTGGCCCTGCCCATCCAGCTGCGGCTTGCCGTCCACCCGCTTGTGCCATACCCGCACCACCGCCTGCTGCGAGGGGCACTCCGCGCTCGGCACGCGGATGACGTCGTTGAGCCTCCAGCCTCCCGCCTCGCTCGGCTGGGCCTTGTCGAAATCGACGAAACGCGCGCGCGGCTGGCAGGTCGGGCTGGTGCGTACCGTCGCGAACCTGTACGGCTGGGCGGCATCGCCGGTGAACATGCCCTCCAGCCGCGCGCAGGCCTCCGGGATCTGCCGCAGCGTATGCGCGGCGCCCACCGCCTGCGGCGTTCCTACCGGGCGCTGCAGCTCCGGCACGGGATCGGCGGCCATGGCCAGGCCGGCCACGGGCAGCAAGCCCACCAAGGCGAACTGACGAAGATCCATCGCATGGCTCCTGGAAGGTCGGGACCGGCAGGCTGGCACGACCCGACTGAACGTCGCGACAAAACGGCACAGTGGCGATCGCGCCACCCCGCGCGCATACTCGGCCCAGACCCAGGCAGGCATGAACATCGCGACGTGCGCTTCTGGCCCTCCCGGGCCGACGAGTCCGTTTTCGCCGTTCCACTCGCCGCGCACCGCTCCCCTTGTTCGTCCCCGGCTGGGCGACATCCATCATCCTTGGGAGGGGTCATGCTGGAACAGTACGGGTTGGCGCTGTCACTGGGCTGCGCACTGCTTGCGATTCTCTACGGCGTGGTGTCAGCGCGCTGGATCCTGAAACAACCGGCCGGCAACGAACGAATGCAGCAGATCGCCGGCGCCATCCAGGAAGGCGCGCGTGCCTACCTCAACCGGCAATACCTCACCATCGCCGTCGCCGGCATCGTACTGTTCGTCCTCGTCGGCCTGTTCCTGAGCTGGTACACCGCGGTCGGCTTCGCGATCGGCGCGGTGCTCTCCGGACTGGCCGGCTACATCGGCATGAACGTCTCGGTCCGCGCGAACGTGCGCACCGCCGAAGCGGCGCGGCACGGGCTCGGCCCGGCCATGGACGTGGCCTTCCGCGGCGGCGCGATCACCGGCATGCTGGTGGTCGGGCTGGGACTGCTGGGCGTGGCCGGCTACTACGCCGTGCTGACCCGCCATCTCGGCGCCAGCGGCGAGCAGGCGCTGCATGCGCTGGTGGGCCTGGCGTTCGGCAGCTCGCTGATCTCGATCTTCGCGCGCCTGGGCGGCGGCATCTTCACCAAGGGCGCCGACGTCGGCGCGGACCTGGTGGGCAAGGTCGAGGCCGGCATCCCCGAGGACGACCCGCGCAACCCGGCGGTGATCGCCGACAACGTCGGCGACAACGTCGGCGACTGCGCCGGCATGGCGGCGGACCTGTTCGAGACCTACGCGGTCACCGTGATCGCCACCATGCTGCTGGGCGGGCTGATGGCCGGCGAAACCGGCCCCCACGCGGTGCTCTATCCGCTGGTGCTGGGCGGCGTGTCGATCGTCGCATCGATCATCGGCGCGGCCTTCGTGAAGGCCAAGGCCGGCGGCTCGATCATGGGCGCGCTGTACAAGGGCGTGATCGTCTCGGGCGTGCTGGCGGCGATCGCCTACTGGCCCATCACCCGCGCACTGATGGCCGGCAACGAGCACGGGGCGAACGCGATCTACGCATGCGCATTGATAGGCCTGGTCCTGACCGGGCTGATCGTGTGGATCACCGAGTACTACACCGGCACCAACTACAAGCCGGTGCAGCACGTCGCCTCGGCCAGCACCACCGGCCACGGCACCAACATCATCGCGGGGCTCGGCGTATCGATGAAATCGACCGCGCTGCCGGTGATCGCGGTGTGCGCGGCGATCTGGGGGGCGTTCCACTTCGGCGGCCTGTACGGCATCGCCATCGCCGCGACCGCGATGCTGTCGATGGCCGGCATGGTGGTGGCGCTCGATGCCTATGGCCCGATCACCGACAACGCCGGCGGCATCGCCGAAATGGCCGAACTGCCACCGGAGGTGCGCGCCGTCACCGATCCGCTCGATGCGGTCGGCAACACCACCAAGGCCGTGACCAAGGGCTATGCGATCGGCTCGGCCGCCCTGGCGGCGCTGGTGCTGTTCGCCGACTACACCCACAACCTGCAGGCCGCGCACCCGGGCGAGACGTTCGCCTTCGACCTGTCCGACCATACGGTGATCATCGGCCTGCTGATCGGCGGCCTGATCCCTTACCTGTTCGGCGCGATGGCGATGGAAGCGGTGGGCCGCTCCGCCGGCGCGGTGGTCGAGGAAGTCCGCCGGCAGTTCCGCGAGATCGCCGGGATCATGCAGGGCACCGGCAAGCCGCAGTACGACCGCGCGGTGGACATGCTGACCCGCTCGGCGATCCGGGAAATGATCCTGCCCTCGCTGCTGCCGGTGGTGGTGCCGATCGTCGTGGGGCTGCTGCTCGGACCGCGCGCGCTCGGCGGCCTGCTGATCGGCACGATCGTGACGGGCCTGTTCGTGGCGATCTCGATGACCACCGGCGGCGGCGCCTGGGACAACGCCAAGAAGTACATCGAGGACGGCCATTTCGGCGGCAAGGGCAGCGAGGCGCACAAGGCGGCGGTCACCGGCGATACCGTGGGCGACCCCTACAAGGACACTGCCGGGCCGGCGATCAATCCCCTTATCAAGATCATCAATATCGTCGCGTTGTTGATGGTGCCGCTGCTCTGACCGGAGCCGGCCGCGTTCGACGCCTTCGCCCCTCTCCCGTCCCACGGGAGAGGGGAACGGGGCGAGGGCGCGCCGAAGGCGTCATCAAGATCGTCAACATCGTGGTGCCGCTGCTGGTACCGTCGCTGCGAGCCAACCGGCGGCGCACGGCGCTTCCGCATTCCGCCCGCGGCATGGCGCTCGAGGGAGGGCGCTCGCAACCTTCCCCCCGTTCCATGACACTCGCCCGCTCCATCCACGCCATCGCGCTGTGCGGCCTGTTCGCCAGCGGCCTCGCCGGCGCGCAGACCTACGGGACGGTCCCCAAGGACAGCGCCGTCAGCGAACCGTTGCGCGACGTGCCGGTCAACGTGCGCAGCGAGCCCCTCGCCGACGGCGAGGTCACCCACCAGGCCCATCTCGCCATGCCGGTCGGCGAAGCGCCGGTGACGGTGCGCACGATCCAGCCCAACAGCGTGGTGGGCGACTACAAGATCGACTTCGCCGCGCTGGACACCGACGGCGACGGGTTCATCAGCCGCGAGGAAGCGCAGGCCAATCCTGCGCTGGCCGACGAGTTCGACTCGCTCGACACCGCCCGCCGCGGCAAGCTGGGCCGCGAACAACTGGCCGGCTGGCTGAAGTAGGCAGGCGGCCTTGCGCCCCGCCGGAACGGCGCCGTCCGCGACCGGCGTCGTTCCCGGCGCTGCGCACCCAGGCGGGCGGCCGCGGACTTAGCGAATCCACCACATCGCGAACGCCGTGCTAAACGGAGTTTCCCGCCGCCGTTTCCGGCCGGATTTTTTTCGTCGCCATTAATCGAGGCGGGCCTAGCGTACAGCTCCCAACCAAGAGGAGTACGCCATGAACATCGCCCCACGCGCTTTGGCTGCCTCGCTCGCCCTCGCCCTGGCCCCGCTGGCGGCCTGGGCGCAAGACGGCCAGGTCACCGGAACGGCCCACCTGCAGGTCGACGGCCAGCCGGTACAGGTCAATTCGGTCGAGCCCGACTCGGTGGTCGGCCAGTACCGCATCGACTTCGACAAGCTCGATCGCAACCACGACGGCTACATCGACCGCAAGGAAGCCAAGGCCGACCCCACCCTCAGCGCCGAGTTCGACGCCGTGGACGTCCACCACCGGGGCCGCCTCAGCAAGGCCGACCTGAAGGGATGGATGGGCTGAATCCCGTCGCGTTCCCCGTCGCCCGCGCGAAGGCAACGACGACGAGAGCCCCTCGCGACGACGGCGGCCAGGGACTCCCGCTGGCGCGGGAGCCAAGGCCAGGCGGTGCAGCGGCGCTTAACCCAGGGCGATCCGCCGGCCGCCGTCGCGCGCCGAGGCGAAGATCGCGTCGACCACGCGCATGTCGGCCAGGCCTTCCTCGCCCGGCACGCGCGGCGGCTTGCCCTGGATGATCGCCAGCGCGTCCTCGTCCATCTGCAGCGCCTGCTGGTGCTGCACCTTCGCGTCGAACGGCTTGCCGTCGCTGGTGCGGCCGCGGATGCCGTCGTAGGACTGGAACGGCGACAGTTCGTACCAGCCGCGCTCGCAGTCCACGCGCAGCAGGTTCATGTTCTGGCCGAAGCTGGTGGCGCACTGCGCGACCAGGCCGTCCGGGAATTCGAGGGTGAAGCGCGTGGTCTCGTCCACGCCCCGGAAGATCTGCGGGCGCGCGACCTCGTGCCTGGCGCTCACCGCCACCGGCTCGCGGCCGACCGCGTAGCGCGCGCCGTTGAGCGAGTAGACGCCCATGTCGTACATCGCGCCGCCACCGCGCGCCGGGTCCAGGCGCCAGTTGCTCCGGTCGGCGCCGTCGAAACCGTTGAAGCCGGCCTCGGCGCGCACCTGCCGGATCGCCCCGTACGGCGTGCTCTCGGCGAATCCGATGAGGCGGCGGGTATTGGGCTCGTGCTGCATGCGGTAGCCGATGGCCAGCTGCACCTTGTTGGCGCGCGCGGCATCGATCATCCGCTGCGCCTCGGCGGCGTTCATCGCCATCGGTTTCTCGCACCACACGTGCTTGCCGGCCTCGGAGGCGGCGATGCTGTACTTGGCGTGCAGGTGGTTGGGCAGCACCACGTAGACCACGTCGATGTCCGGGTTGTCGGCGATGCGCGCGAAGTCGTCGTAGCTGTAGCAGTTGCGGTCCGGGATGCGGTAGCGGCGCTGCCAGTCCTCGATCTTGGCCGGCGTGCCGCTGACCACCCCGGCCAGGCGGCAGTAGCGGGTCAGCTGCAGCCCGGGCGCGAGCCGGCCCGCGCTGTAGCCGCCCAGGCCCACCAGCGCCACGCCCAGCGGCTTGCGCGGCGTGGCCGCGAACGCGCCGCCCGGCAAGGCGGTCGCGGCGCCCGCCAGCAATGCGCCGCGCATGAAATCCCGTCGCGAAAAAACGTCCTGCATCGTCCAGCCCTCCCGAGTCGATGACATCCGCGCATTTGCGCCTGCGCGCCATTCATACCGCGTCAAGGCCGGCCGCGCCGGCCGCACGCGTCAACGCTGCAACCCCGCCGCGCCGCGCCACAGCATGTCGACCACCGGTGGCATGCGCCCGGCCGCGCCTAGCGCCAGCCCGCGCAGCAGGGTCAGGTGCAGCTCGTCGTTGGAGAACAGCGTGTTGATCGCGTCGAAGCCGTAGGCCGCCACGGTGTTGTCGCTGCGGCGGTTGCGCGCCCAGCGCCGCAACCGGTGCGGGGCGCTCCAGTCCGCGCGCCGGCCCGCCGCCTCGCGCACCAGCGCACGCAGCGCGGCCACGTCGCGCAGGCCGAGGTTGACGCCCTGCCCGGCCAGCGGGTGCACCACGTGCGCGGCGTCGCCCAGCACCAGCACGCGGCCGGCCACGTAGTCGGCGGCGAGCTGGCGGCGCAGCGGGAAGGCCACGCGCCGCGACGCCAGCCGCACCTTGCCCAACCGCGCGGCGAACGCGTTGCCCAGTTCGCGTTCGAACGCGGCCTCGTCCAGCGCCAGCACGCGCTCGACCTCGGCGTCCGGCAAGGTCCAGACGATCGAGCTGCGCCCCTGCGCGAACGGCAGGAACGCCAGCGGCCCGGTGGCCAGGAACCGCTGCCAGGCGGTGTCCTCGTGCGGGCGCTCGGTCTCGACGAAGCAGACCACGCCGCGCTGGCCGTAGTCGTGGCGCGCGACGTCCAGGCCGGCCAGCGCGCGCAGCGTGGACTCGGCCCCGTCGGCGGCGATCGCCATCGCCGCATCGATGCGGCTGCCGTCGTCCAGCCTGACCCTCACGCCGCGCTCGTCCTGCTCGATCGCCTCCAGCCGCGCCGGGCAGTGCAGGCGCACGCCCGCGGCCGGCAACGCGGCCCACAGCCGGTCCACCAGCAGGTCGTTCTCGACGATCCAGCCGAGCTGCTCGCGCCCGAACGCGTCGGCGTCGAAACCGAGCTCGCCACCGCCGCCGGCATCCCAGACCCGCATCCGCCGGTACGGCTGCACGCGCGCCGCGCGCACCTGCGGCCACACGCCCAGCGCATCGAGCAGCGCGGCGTTGTCCTGGGCGAACGCGTACACGCGCAGGTCCGGGCGTTCCGCGCTCCAGCGCGGCGGTTCGCGGCCCTCGACCAGGGCCACGTCCAGGCCCGCCTCGGCCAGCGCCAGCGCGCAGGCGGCGCCGACCACGCCGCCCCCGGCGATCACCGCGTCCAGTCCGCCGCGCCGGTTCACGACGCGCTCCGGCACAGCTGCGGCACCTCGCCGCGGAAGCCCATCGCGCCGCCCACCATCAGCGCCTGCAGCCCGGCCACCTGCGATGCGGCCAGCAGGCCGGCGCTGCGCAGCGGCCGCAGCAGCGGCGCCGGATTGGACGTCAATCGCGCCAGCCCGCCGGAGAAGCCGATGGTCTGCTCGCGATCCGGCGTCCGGCGCGCGACGTAGGCCGACAGCAGCCCGGGCGCGCCGGCGTCGCCGCGGTCGCGCTCGATCAGTTCGGCCAGGGTCAACGCATCGCGCAGGCCGAGGTTGAAGCCTTGCGCGCCGACCGGATGGATCGTCTGCGCGGCGTTGCCGAGCAGCACCACGCGCTCGGCGACCAGCGATTTGGCCAGCACCTGCACCAGGGGATAGGCGCTGCGCTCGCCGCTGGCGAGCAGCCGTCCGGCGCGCCAGCCGATGGCCTGTTGCAGGCGCGCCAGCCAACCCGCCTCGTCGAGCGCGGCCACCGCGGCGGCCTGTTCGCGCGCCACGCCGTGCACCACGCCGTAATGGCGGTCGCCGCGCGGCAGCAGCGCGGTCGGGCCGTGCTCGCCGAAGCGCTCCCAGGCGGTGCCGTCGGGCTGGCGTGCGGCGCGCACGCGCGCCACGAACAGGGTCTGGAAATAGTCGTGCTCGTCGGTGCCGATGTGCAGCAGCTCGCGCACCGCGCTGCGGGTGCCGTCGGCCCCGACCACCAGCCGCGCGCGCACCCGTCGCTCGCCGTCCGCATCGGCGATGCGGACCGTGCGATGGCCATCCTCGGCCGCGTCCAGGCCGATGAAACGCGCCGGACGGTAGCGGGTCAGGTGCGAGAGCTCGCCCAGGCGCGCTTCCAGCGCCTCGCCGAAATCGCGCGCCACCACCACCTGGCCGAAGCTGTCGCGGGCGTAGTCGGCGGCATCGAGCCGAACCCGGCCGAAGTCCCCGGCGCGGCTGACGTGGATGCGCCGGATCGGCCCGGTCGGCGCGCGCAGCCTGGCCATCACCCCGAGCGAGGTCAATGCATTGACCGTGGCCGCGGCGAAGCTGAGGTTGCGCTGGTCGAACACCGCCGGCAGTTCGCCCGGCGGAGCGGCCTCGACCAGGCCGGCGTCCACGCCGATCCGGTCCAGGGCGATCGCCAGGCTGGCGCCGACCAGGCCGCCGCCGACGATCAGTACATCGTGTGTGGGTTCCATCCCGCCATGATAAAGCGGTCCGGTCCCGGCCACCGGCGCGGGGCGCCGCGCAGGCTCCGCACCGCCGGCGGCCCGCGCATTCCGCCCCAAAGGGCATGACACGCTCTAAGATCAGCCTTCGCCCGGTTTCCAATCGCCCCGCAATGAACGAGTCCCGCCGCTCCCTCGCGCACCTGGCCGTGCTCGCCGGCCTGATGCTCGCCACCCGCATCAACCACTTCGCCCCGGTGCCGGACGCGTCGTGGGCCCTGTTCTTCGTCGCCGGATTCCAGCTGCGCCGGCAGGTGCGCTGGGCGTTCCCCTCGCTGATGGCGCTGGCGGTGGCGATAGACTGGGCGGTGATCCGCGGCCAGGGCATCGATTTCTGGCGGCACTACTGCGTCTCGCCGGGCTACATCGCGCTGGTCCCGGCCTATTTCGCGCTGTGGGCCGGCGGCGCCTGGCTGCGCGGGCGCTATCGCGGCGCCGACCTGCCGGCACTCGGCCGCGCCGCCGGCGCGCTGGTGGCCTCGGTCGCGCTGTGCCACCTGATCGCGCAGGCCAGCTTCTACTGGACCAGCGCCAGCGTGCCCGCGCCGAGCATCGCCGGCTGGGCGCGGAACTACGCCGACTGGTTCCTGCCCTACCTGGGCACGTCCGCCCTGTACGTGGGGATCGCCGCCGCCGTGCAGTGGGCTTCGGAACGCTTCGGCCATCGCGCCCTGCAGCGCCCGCTGGCCAACTGAGGCGGCGATGGGCCACCGGCTTTCCCGGATCTACACCCGCACCGGCGACGACGGCAGCACCGGGCTCGGCGACGGCAGCCGCACCGGCAAGGACGCGCTGCGGGTCTGCGCCTATGGCACCGTGGACGAGGCCAACTCGGCGATCGGCCTGCTGCTGGCCGCGCCCGGCATCAGCGCCGAGGTCCGCGGCCTGCTCACCGCGATCCAGCACCGGTTGTTCGACCTCGGCGGCGAGCTGTGCATTCCCGGCCATGCCGCGATGCAGGCGGCGGACATCGAAGCGCTCGAACGGCAGCTGGACGCCTTGAACGACGGCCTGCCGCCGTTGAAGGAGTTCATCCTGCCCGCCGGCGGCGAGGCCGCCGCGCGCTGCCACCTGGCGCGCACCATCGTCCGGCGCGCCGAACGCGAGACGGTGGCGCTGTCGCGCCAGGAGCCGGTGCGGGCCGAGGCGCTCGGCTACCTCAACCGCCTGTCCGACCTGCTGTTCGTCCTGGCCCGCGTGCTCGCCCGCGACGCCGGCGAAGGCGAGGTGCTCTGGCGCCACGACCGCCGCTGACGCCGCCCGCCGCGGGAGGATGCCCGGCCCTCGGCGCCCCACGGGCCGCCGGCCGGCCGAAGCCAGCGAGGGCCGGAGCCCCGACAAGCCCGTATATTCGCCCCATGCTCGTCTTCACCCATCCGGCCTGCCTCGACCACGACCCGGGCCCCGACCATCCCGAACGCCCGGCCCGCCTGCACGAGGTCGCCACGGCGCTGCGCGCCGCCTTCCCGGACCTGGAATGGCGCGAGGCGCCCCTGGCCAAGCTCGGCGACCTGGCCCGGGTGCACGAGCGCGAACAGATCGACGCCATCCTGGAACCGCGCTTCGAAGGCCACCGGATGCTCGACGTCGACACGGCGATGTCGCCCGGTTCGTACCTGGCCGCCCTGCGCGCCGCCGGCGCCGGGGTCGCGGCGGTGGACGCGGTGATGAACGGCCAGGCCACCACCGCGTTCTGCGCGGTCCGCCCGCCCGGCCACCATGCCACCGGGCAGGCCTCGATGGGCTTCTGCCTGTTCAACAACATCGCCGTGGCCGCCGCGCATGCCCGCGACGGCCATGGCCTGGAGCGCATCACCATCGTCGACTTCGACGTGCACCATGGAAACGGCACCCAGGCGATCTTCGAACGCGACCCGCGCGTGCAGTACCTGAGCAGCCACCAGTCCGGGCTGTACCCCTATTCCGGCGGGGTCTACGAGCGCGGGGTCGGCAACGTCCACAACGCCCTGCTGCCGCCCGGCAGCGGCGGGTTCCGGTTCCGCAACCTGTGGGCCGACCAGATGCTGCCGCTGATCGGCGCGTTCCGGCCGCAGCTGCTGATGATCTCCGCCGGCTTCGACGCGCACATGCGCGATCCCCAGGCCGACCTGATGCTGGAGGCCGACGACTTCGGCTGGCTCACCGCGGAACTGCGCGGCATCGCCGACCGCCACGCCGGCGGGCGGGTGGTCTCGATGCTGGAAGGCGGCTACGACCTGGAGGCCCTGCGCGAGAGCAGCGTCGCGCACGTGGCCGCGCTGCGCTAGCCGCGCGGCCGTCCAAGGCCGCGCCAGGCCTGAATCTCCTCCCCCCGCGCGACCGCGTCTTCATTGCCCCCATGCAGCCCATCGGGCAAGCTAACCGCCGTTTTCACCCCGATCCGACCGCGTGCGCCGAGCTCTCCGCCTGCTGCCCCTGCCCCTGAGCATCGCCATCAGCCTGCCGGCGATGGCGGCCGAAAAGCCCCTGAACTGGGGGCTGTGCCCGATCACGGAACCGCTGCCGGGTTTCGAGAACGTGCCGGCGGCGACCCCGCAGCAGGCCGCCCAGGACCGCACCCAGCAGCCGACCGACATCGAGGGCGACCAGCTCTCCGGCACCAACGTCGTGCCCGAGTACAGCGGCAACGTCACCCTCAACCGCGGCGACCAGTACCTGCACGCGGACAACCTGCGCTTCGACACCGAGAGCGGCAACTACGTGGCCGACGGCCATGTCCGCTACCAGGACTCGTCGATCCGGATGGTCGCCGACCGCGCCGAGGGCAACCAGGACTCCGATACCCACAAGATCAGCAACATCAGGTACCAGTTGGTGGACCGGCGCGGCAACGGCGTGGCCCGTTCGGTGGACATCCAGGGCGCGGTCGGGCAGATGCACCGCTCCACCTACACCACCTGCGACCCGTCGCAGCCGATCTGGCGCGTGCGCGCGCCCGAGATCGACGTGGACAACGAGGAGGGGTTCGGTACTGCCCGCAACGCGGTGCTGCAGATCGGCAAGGTCCCGGTGATGTACATGCCGTGGTTCAAGTTCCCGATCGACGACCGCCGCCAGACCGGCCTGCTGTACCCGGAGCTGGGCATGTCCGGGCGCAACGGCTTCGACTACACCCAGCCGATCTACCTGAACCTGGCGCCGAACTACGACGACACCCTGTACCCGCGCTACATGAGCAAGCGCGGCTGGATGCTCGGCAACGAGTTCCGCTACCTGTACGACGGCGGCAAGGGCACGGCGACCGCCACCTACATGCCCAACGACGACCTGCGCGACAAGGACCGCGGCAGCTTCAGCTTCGACGGCTACCACAACATCGACTCGCACTGGCAGGCGCGCTCCAGCCTGCGCTGGGTCAGCGACACCCGCTACATGGAGGACTTCACCAGCCGCCTGAACGGGCTGTCCTCCGCGTCGAGCATCCAGAGCACGATCGGCGTCTACGGCACCGGCGAAAACTGGAATGCCGGCATCATGGCCGACCGCTGGCAGCTCACCGACTACACGCTGGACGAGAGGGCGCTGGCCTACAACCGCCAGCCGCGGCTCTTCTTCAACTGGGACAAGCCGTTCGCGCACTGGTTCGAGGCCGGCATCTACGCCGAGGCGGTGCATTTCACCCACGACGATTCGTATGCCGTCGCGCAGGATCCGACGGGCGAGTACTACCGCACCAACACGATCAACCAGCGCTACTACGACGGCTCGCGCCTGGACCTGAAGCCCTACGTCTCGTTCCCGCTGTCCGGCGCGGCCTGGTACATCACCCCGACGCTGGCCTGGCGCTACACCGCCTACGAGCTGAGCAAGGGCCTGGCCGACCAGCTCAACGGCAACCGCAGCCCGACCCGCAGCCTGCCGATCGCCTCGCTGGACGCCGGCCTCTACTTCGACCGCGAGACCCACCTGTTCGGCGACAGCTACCTCAACACGCTCGAGCCGCGCATCTACTACCTCTATGCGCCGTACCGCGACCAGAGCGACCTGCCGCTGTTCGACACGCGCGCGTTCACCTTCAGCTGGGGCCAGCTGTTCCGCGACAGCCGCTATACCGGCGCGGACCGCCAGAACGACGCCAACCAGCTGACCCTGGCGGTGACCTCGCGCTGGCTGCGCCAGTCCGACGGCCAGGAGAAGCTGTCGCTGAGCGCCGGCCAGATCCTGTACTTCGAGGACTCGCGGGTCTCGCTCGGCAGCGGCGCCGAGCCGGCGGTGAACAAGGGCAAGTCGGCCTGGGTCACCGATGCGGCCTACATGATCAACGACCGCTGGAGCCTGGGCGCCACCTACCAGTGGAACCCGGACTACCGGCGCGAGGACCTGGCCAGCTTCCGCACGCGCTACCTGCTCAAGGACGACGGCATCATCAACCTGGCCTACCGCTACCGCCGCAACACCAACGACGGTACCGACCAGCTCAAGCAGGCGGACTTCTCCTTCCTGTACCCGATCAACCCGACCTGGAGCGTGGTCGGCCGCTACTACTACTCGCTGCTGGACCGCAAGCCGCTGGAAATCATCGGCGGCGTGCAGTGGGACAGCTGCTGCCTGGCGGTGCGGGCGCTGGTGCGCCGCTACGTGCGCAACCGCGAGGGCGAGCTGGACAACTCGTTCCAACTTGAATTCGTGCTGAAGGGCCTGAGCTCGATCGGCCAGGACACGGACCGCACTTTGCGGCGTGCTATTCTCGGTTATTACCGCGACGACCTGTACCTGGTACCGCCCAGCAATACCACGACCGATCCGGACGCTTACGATCCGAACGAGATTCCATGATCAAGCCCTTCTCCGCTCTTTTCCGTTGCGAGTCCCTCGCAAGAGCAGCGCACGTCCATGTGCGCGGATTCCTTCTTGGTTCCGTGCTGGCCGTTTCCGGCGTGTTCCCGCTGGCCGCCTCGGCACAGCAGACCCAGCCCCTGGACCGCATCGCCGCGATCGTGGACGAGGACGTGGTGCTGCAGAGCGAGCTCGACCGCGCCGTGCGCAACGTCAAGGCGCAGTACGCCGGCCACGCCGACCAGCTGCCGCCCGACGACGTGCTGCAACGGCAGGTGCTCGAGCGCCTGGTCCTGGTGAAGCTGCAGGTGGCCCGCGCCGAAAGCAGCGGCATCCGCGTCGGCGACGAGGAGCTCAATCGCGCCATCGCCGGCATTGCCCAGCAGAACGGCACCGACGTCAACGGCCTGCGCCAGAAGCTGGCCGCCGACGGCATTTCCTATGGCGACTTCCGCAGCTCGGTGCGCGACGAGATCACCGTGCAGCGCCTGCGCCAGAGCTTCGCGCAGAGCCGCATCAGCGTCAGCGAGGGCGAAGTGGACGCCGCGCTCGCCCAGCAGGCCAACAGCGGCAGCCAGTACCACCTGGCGCACATCCTGGTCGCCCTGCCCGACGGCGCCACCGCCGAGCAGATCGCCACCGGCCAGAAGAAGGCCGACGGCGTGAAGAACCTGATCGACAAGGGCGAGCTGGACTTCTCCGCCGCCGCGGTCCGCTACTCCGACAGCCCCAACGCGCTGGAAGGCGGCGACCTCGGCTGGCGCAGCCTGGACGAGATCCCCAATGCGTTCGCCCAGTTGATCCACGACATGAAGCCCGGCCAGGTGGTCGGTCCGCTGCGCGGCCCGAGCGGCTTCCAGCTGCTCAAGCTGGTCGAGGTGCGCGACGCCTCCGCGGCCGGCCAGCAGCTGGTCACCGAGTACCACGCCCGCCACATCCTGATCCGGGTCAACGAGAGCCAGGACGACGCGGCCGCCAAGGCCAAGATCGAGACGCTGCGCGCGCGCATCGAGGGCGGCGCGGACTTCCAGGCGGTGGCCCGCGAGTCCTCCGAGGACACCAACAGCCGCGGCCAGGGCGGCGACCTGGGCTGGTTCCCGGTGGATGCGTTCGGCCCGGCCTTCGGCCAGCAGGTCGCGGGCATCGCCGACGGCCAGGTCTCCCAGCCGTTCCGCACCGACGCCGGCTGGCACATCGTGCAGCGCGTCGGCACCCGCCAGACCGACGTCACGACCCAGAACCAGCGTGCCCAGATCCGCGAGACCATCGGCCGCCGCAAGCTGGAAGAGGAATACAACCGCTTCCTGCAGGAGATGCGCGGCGAGGCCTACGTGAGCTTCCGCACCGGCGACCGCGCCGATGCCGACGCCACCGCGACCCCGGCCACGACCGAACCCGCCCCGGCCCAGCCGAAGAACTGAGGCGCGGGCATGAAGCCGGCGCTCGCACTGGTCCCGGGCGAGCCCGCCGGCGTCGGCCCGGAACTGTGCGTCCGCCTGGCGCAGCGGCCGCGCCCCGACTGCCGGCTGCTCGCCTTCGCCGATCCCGACACCCTGCTGGCCGCCGCCGAGGCGCTGTCGCTGCCGCTGCGCCTGCTCCCGGAAACGGAACCGGCCGCTGCCCCCGGCGACCTGCCCCTGCGCGCGATCCGCAATGCCGTGCCCAACACTTTCGGCGGCACCGACCCGCGCAACGCCCCGGCGGTGGTCGCGGCGCTGGATGCCGCCTCCGATGCCTGCCTGCGCGGCGAACTGGACGGCATCGTCACCGGCCCCACCCACAAGGCGAGCATCAACGCCGCCGGCATCGCCTACACTGGCACCACCGAGCACCTGGCGCATCGCGCCGGCACCGACGTGGTGATGATGCTGGCCAACGACATCGTGCGGGTCGCGCTGGCGACCACCCACCTGCCGCTGCGTGCGGTGCCCGATGCGATCGACGGCGCGCTGCTCGAACGGGTGCTGCGCATCGTCCACGCGGCGATGCGCGAGGACTTCGGCATCGCCCGGCCGACCATCGCCGTGCTCGGGCTCAATCCGCATGCCGGCGAGAGCGGGCACATGGGCCGCGAGGAGATCGAGGTGATCGAGCCGGTGCTGGCCGCGCTGCGCGGCCGGGGCATGCACCTGGTCGGACCGCTGCCGGCCGACACCGCGTTCCTGCCGGGCAAGCTCAAGGGCTTCGACGCGGTACTGGCGATGTACCACGACCAGGGCCTGCCGGTGCTCAAGTACAGCGGCTTCGAGCAGGCCGTGAACATCACCCTGGGCCTGCCGTACCCGCGCGTGGCGGTCGACCACGGCACCGCGCTCGACCTGGCCGGCAAGGGCCTGGCCGATCCGTCCAGCCTGTTCGCGGCGGTGGCGTGCTGCGCGCGGATCGCCGCGGCGCGGAAAACCTCGTCCCTCTCCCAAGGATGAAGGCGCGCTCGCTGGGTCGAGCGCGAAGCCAAATGAAGCCTTCCTTCTCCCTTGGCGAGACGGTGCTCCGAAGGAGCGGATGAGGGTACGGGCGAAGCCTCGCGCGGTTGGATATCGCGAGGAGCTTCGCCCCCCGTACCCCGCCCCCGCTCCGCGCCCGGCCCGCGCCAGCGGCGTGGGCGCTCCAGGTCGCGCACCCCATGGCGCGCGCTATGCCCTGGAGGGAGCGGGGCTGGTGAGCGCATGGAATGAGGATCGGGGAAATCCCGCATAATCCCCGCATGGAACTCATCGACTGGAACGACTTCACCAAGGTCGAGCTGCGCGTGGGCCGCGTGCTGTCCGCCGAAGTCTTCGCGCAGGCGCGCAAGCCCGCCTATATCCTGCAGGTGGACTTCGGCCCCGAGATCGGCGTGCGCAAGTCCAGCGCGCAGATCACGGTGCACTACACGCCCGAATCCCTGGTCGGCCGGCTGGTGGTGGGCGTGGTGAACTTCCCCAGGAAGCAGATCGGGCCGCTGATGTCCGAATGCCTGGTCACCGGCTTCCACGACGCCGACGGCCACGTCGCGTTGTGCGTGCCCGACCGCGACGTGCCGCTCGGGACCCGCCTGCTATGACCGCGCGCACTCCCGCCACCGAGTTCGGCGCGGCCAAGAAGCAGTTCGGCCAGCACTTCCTGCACGAGCGCGCCTACATCGACCGCATCGTGCAGGCGGTGAACCCGCAGCCCGGCGACCGGCTGGTGGAGATCGGCCCCGGCCAGGGCGCGATCACCTTCCCGTTGCTCAAGCGCCACGGCGAACTGACCGTCATCGAGTACGACCGCGACCTGATCTTTCCGCTCACCGAGGCCGCGCGCGGGCTCGGCACGCTGGAGATCATCCACCGCGACGTGCTGGCGGTGAACTTCACCGCGCTGGCCGGCGAAGGCCGGATCCGCCTGGTCGGCAACCTGCCCTACAACCTGTCCTCGCCGATCCTGTTCCACGCGCTGGAACACGCCGCGGCGATCACCGACATGGTGTTCATGCTGCAGAAGGAAGTGGTCGAGCGCATGGCCGCGGCGCCCGGCAGCAAGGTCTACGGCCGGCTCAGCGTGATGCTGCAGGCGTACTGCCAGGTGCAGTCGCTGTTCGTGGTGCCGCCGGGCGCGTTCCGGCCGCCGCCCAAGGTGGACTCGGCGGTGGCGCGGCTGGTGCCGCGCGATCCGGCCACGATCGGCATCGACGACGCCGGCCGCTTCGCCGAGGTGGTGCGCGCCGCGTTCGGCCAGCGCCGCAAGACGCTGCGCAACGCGCTGTCCGGGGTCTGCGACAACCGCCATTTCGAGGCCGCCGGCGTGCGTCCGGAAGCGCGCGCCGAGCAGTTGGACGTCGCCGACTTCATCCGCCTCGCCAACGTGGCGGCGGACTGAACCGCGCGCGCCACGGCGACCGGGCCCGCGGCTTCACGGCGGCTCGCACGGCGGGCCGCCACACTGCCGGGGACGTCCGGGCAGGCGCGGCCTGTTCGGGAATCCCGGCAGCCCCTAAACTTTCCCGCATGCAAGACAGTCCCCGCTACCGGATCGAGGTCGAGGTTTCGCCCCGCTTCCTCGACCAGCAGTCCGCGCCGTCCGACGGCCGGTACGCGTTCGCCTATACGATCCGCATCCGCAACGCCGGCGACATCGCCGCGCGCCTGGTCGCGCGCCACTGGCGCATCACCGACGGCAACGGCCAGGTCCAGCACGTCGACGGCGAAGGCGTGGTCGGCGAACAGCCGCGGCTGCGCCCGGGCGAGCAGTTCCAGTACACCTCGGGCGTGATGCTCGATACCGAGCACGGCCAGATGCAGGGCCATTACGACATGGTCGCCGACGACGGCACCGAGTTCGCCGCGCCGATCGCCACGTTCGTGCTGAGCGTGCCCAGGACCCTGCATTGATGGAGGCCCGGGCATGAGCATCTGGGCGATCGGCGACCTGCAGGGCTGCTACGACGTCACCCAGCGGTTGCTGGAGAAGATCCGCTTCGATCCGGCGCAGGACACGCTGTGGTTCTGCGGCGACCTGGTGAACCGCGGCGGGCAGTCGCTGGAAACGCTGCGGCTGGTGCACTCGCTGCGCGAGCGCAGCGTGATCGTGCTCGGCAACCACGACCTGTCGCTGCTGGCGATCGGCGCGCGCTCGGAGGAGGAGCAACGCAAGGTCAACCCGGACCTGCAGCGCGTGGTGCTCGCCGAGGACCGCGACGTGCTGCTGGACTGGCTGCGCATGCAGAAGCTGGCGCATGTCGACCGCGCGCTGGGCTGGATGATGGTGCACGCCGGCCTGGGGCCGAAGTGGACCACGCAGATGGCCGAGAAGTACGCGCAGGAGGTCGAGCAACAGCTGCAGGGCAACGGCTACCGCAAGCTGTTGCGCAACATGTACGGCGACCAGCCGAGTTGGTCGCCGGGCCTCGGCGGCTACGACCGCAGCCGCGCCATCATCAACATCCTCACCCGGATGCGCTATTGCACCCCGCGCGGGCGCATCGCCACCGAGGACAAGGGCACGCCCGGCACCCAGGCCCAGGGCATGTACCCCTGGTTCGAGGTGCCCGGCCGCGTGGAGCGCGACCTGAAGATCGTCTGCGGCCACTGGTCCACGCTCGGCCTGACCATCACCCAGGGCATCCACGCGATCGACACCGGCGCGGTCTGGGGCGGCAAGCTCACCGCGCTGCAGCTGGACAGCGAGGAACTGCGCGTCGTGCAGGTGCCGGGCCGCGAGGTGGACGGACCGCCGCCGGCATCGCGCGCGCCGAAGAAGCCGGCCTCCGAGCGGCCCGCGCGCCGCGGGCGCCGTTCCCGCGCGCGTGGCAAGGGCCAGCCCAGGCAGGACGCGCCCTCGCCCGCCGGCCAGGACTGAGCCGCGCTCAGCGGCGGCGGTAGTCGACGAAGTCGAACGCGAACGCGTGCCTCGCATCGGCGGGGTGGCGTTCGCGCGCCACCGGCTCCCACTCCGCCGCATCGATGGCGGGGAAGAACGCATCGGCGCCTTCGACCTCGGCCGCGACATGGGTCAGGTAGAGCATGTCCGCGCGCGGCAGCGCCAGCTGGTACACCTCGCCGCCGCCGATCACGCACAGCTCCCCGGCACCGGCCTTTTGCGCGCGGGCGATGGCCTCTTCCAGCGTGGCCACCGCCTGCATGCCGTCGAACGGCACCCGGCCGGAACGGGTCAGCACCAGGTTCGAGCGCCCCGGCAGCGCGCGCCCGAGCGACTCTGCGGTCTTGCGGCCCATCAGGATCGGCTTGCCGAGCGTGCGCGCCTTGAAGTGCCGGAAATCGTCCGGCAGGTGCCAGGGCATCGCGTTGTCGCGGCCGATGGCGTTGCGGCGATCGAGTGCGGCGATCAGGGAAAGCCGGGGCGCGGGAAGAGCAGCCGCGGGGCCTTCCCGATCGGCGCTCTCCGGGTCCCCGCTTCCCCTCATACCGCCACCGGCGCCTTGATCGCCGGGTGCGGGTCGTAGCCCTCGATCGCGATGTCGTCGAACCCGAAGGCGAACAGGTCGCTCACCGCCGGGTTGAGCCGCAGCTTCGGCAGCGGCCGCGGCGCGCGCGACAGCTGCTCGCGCGCCTGCTCGAAGTGGTTCGAATACAGGTGCGCGTCGCCCAGCGTGTGCACGAAGTCGCCGGCGCGCAGCCCGGTCGCCTGCGCCACCAGGTGCGTGAGCAGCGCATAGCTGGCGATGTTGAACGGCACGCCGAGGAAGATGTCGCCGCTGCGCTGGTAGAGCTGGCAACTCAACTTGCCATCGGCCACGTAGAACTGGAACAGGTTGTGGCACGGCATCAGCGCCATCTTGGGCAGGTCGGCCACGTTCCAGGCGCTGACCACCAGCCGGCGCGAATCCGGGTTGCGCTTGATTTCCTCCACCACCCAGCGCATCTGGTCGATCTCCCCGCCCTCGGGCGTGGCCCAGCTGCGCCATTGCTTGCCGTAGACCGGGCCGAGGTCGCCGTTGGCGTCGGCCCACTCGTCCCAGATGCTGACCTTGTTCTCCTTGAGGTAGGCGATGTTGGTATCGCCCTTCAGGAACCACAGCAGCTCGTGGATGATCGAGCGCAGGTGCAGCTTCTTGGTGGTGACCAGCGGGAAGCCTTCTTCCAGGTCGAAGCGCATCTGCCAGCCGAACACGCTGCGCGTGCCGGTGCCGGTGCGGTCGGATTTCTCCGTGCCGTGCTCCAGCACGTGCCGCAGCAGGTCGAGGTATTGCTTCACTTGGCGGCCTCCGCGGCGGGCACGGGCTGCAGCACCGGCGCGCGGCGCGACAGCCACAGCAGGAACAGCCCCACCGCGATCAGCGGCAGGCTCAGGATCTGGCCGCGCGTCAGCCAGCCGAACGCGACGTAGACGCCGTTGTCCGGCATGCGCACGAACTCGACCGTGAAGCGGAACACGCCGTACAGCAGCGCGAACAGGCCGGATACGGCATAGCGCGCGCGCGGCTTCAGCGAGAACAGCCAGATCGCCGCGAACATCACCAGTCCTTCCAGCGCCGCCTCGTACAGCTGCGAGGGGTGGCGCGCGTAGCGGTCGAGCAGGCCCGCGGCGTACTGCTGCTGGATCTGCGCGGCGCTCATCAACTGCTCCATCGCCGGCTGGCCGGCCGGTATGTCGCTCAGCGGCGCATGCGGGAAGATCACGCCCCATCCGGCCTGGGTGAACTTGCCCCACAACTCGCCGCCGATGAAGTTGCCGAGCCGGCCGAAGCCCAGCCCCAGCGGCACCAGCGGCGCGATGAAGTCGACCACGTCGAAGATGTGCAGGCGATGCTTGCGCGCCCACCAGGCCACGGCGACCAGCACGCCGAGCAGGCCGCCGTGGAAGCTCATGCCGCCTTCCCACACCTTGAACAGGACCAGCGGGTTCTGCACCAGCGCGCCGAACGCGTAGAACAGCATGTAGCCGATGCGCCCGCCCAGCACGACGCCGAGCATCGCGTAGAACAGCAGGTCGGAGAACCCGTTCGCGTCCACGCCCGGCAGCCGGCCGGCGCGGATGCGCAGGCGACCCAGCCACCATGCGGCGAGGAAGCCCAGCAGGTACATCAGCCCGTACCAGTGCACCTGCACCGGTCCCAGCGAGAAGGCGATCGGGTCGATGTCGTGGAGATAGGTCATGCGCGGCGGAACCCGGCCAAAGCGAGGCCGCCATTTTGCCAGCTAAGCCGCCCGCGGGGCTGTACCGGCCTTCACCGGCTGCCGGGAACGGTGCCGGGAGTGGCGCGAGCCGCGATGGCGCGTGCCTGCGGTTGCCGCGGCGCCGCGATCACCCCAGCAGCTGCGGTCGATTGGGCAACTCGTCCTCGTCCTGCTCGTCGCCGCTGCGCGGGAAATGCAGGGCCAGCAAGTCCGATACCGCACGGATGCCGCCGATCACCGCCACCTCGGCCTCGCCGGCGCGCAGGCCTTCCTCGATGCGCCTGCAGACCTCGCGCCACTGCGCCTCGCTCACCTTCCCGCGCAATCCCCGGTCGGCCACGATCTCGATCGCATGGTCGGCCAGCAGCAGATAGATCAGCACCCCGTTGTTGGCGTGGGTATCCCAGGTCCGCAGCTGCGCGAACGCATGCTCGGCGCGCGCGCGCGGCGGCATGCCACGCAGGACCGCCGCGATCGGCAGGTCCGATTCGACCGCGAACATGATCTCGCCGCGATGCGCCCGCTCGCAGGCCTCGATGGCCGCGGCGATCGCATCCAGCCGCGCAGGCGGGAACAGGCGTTGTGCCGAGGGCGCGAACAGGTGCCGCAACAGTCGCATCACCAGCTCCCCGAGGCGCCGCCGCCTCCCGACGAACCGCCACCCCCGCCCCAGCCGCCACCGCCGCCGAAGCCGCCTCCACCGCCGAAACCACCGCCACCGAAGCCGCCCCCGCCACCCCAGCCGCCATGGCGGACGAAGCTGCCGGGCGAGCCGGATACCAGCCCGACCAGGAATCCGACCAGCGCCGCCGCTCCGCTGGCGAGGAACAACGAGGTGAACCACAGCGCCGCCAGCCCGGCCGCGCCGCCGCTGAGCAGCGCCCGCACCGGCCGCGGCGCCCAGCCGAAGGCCCCGCGCGCGATGCTGGCGACGACGAAGCCCACGAACAGGGCCACGAGCCAGCCGGCGCCGCCTCCGCCGCGGCGGGCGTCGTCGTGGCCGCTGACCGGTGCCGGCAGCGGCTCGCCCTCGATCAGCTTGACCAGCACGCCGCTCGCTTCCTGAACGCCGCCGGCGTAGTCGCCCTGGCGGAAACGCGGGACCAGGTACTCCTGGATGATGCGGTTGGCGATCGCGTCGGGGATCGCGCCCTCCAGCCCGTAGCCGGGCTGGATGCGCACCCGCCGGTCGTCCTTGGCGACCACCAGCAGCACGCCGTCGTCCACGCCCTTGCGCCCCAGCTTCCATGCGTCGAACACGCGCTGGGTGTATTCCTCGATGGTCTCGGGCTGGGTGCTGGACACGATCAGCACCTGCAGCTGGCTGCCCTTCTGCCGCTGCAAGGCCAACGCCTGCTGCTCGAGCTGCTGCCTCTGCGCGGCGTCGAGCGTGCCGGTCTGGTCGACCACCGGCGAGTCGAGCGCCGGGATCGCCGCGAGTTGCTGCGGCCAGGCCGGCGCCAGCAGCGCCAGCCAGAGCGCCAGCGCCGCCATGCATCGCCGCAGGACAGGCGTCACGGGGACGGCCGCCTCAGTGGCCCGGCGTGGGTGCCTGTTGCGGGGCCTGCTGCGGCTGCGGGCCGCCGAAGTCCACCGTCGGCGCGCGCGAGACCTCGGCCTCGTTGGCCACGCTGAAATTGGGCTTCTCCTTGGCCCCGGTGATCTTGGCGGTGATCACCTGCGGGAACTGGCGGATGTAGGTGTTGTAGTCCTGCACCGACTGGATGTAGCGGCCGCGCGCCACGGTGATGCGGTTCTCGGTGCCCTCCAGCTGCGCCTGCAGGTCGCGGAAGGACTGGTCGGCCTTGAGCTGGGGATAGTTCTCGCTGACCACCAGCAGGCGCTGCAGCGCGCTGCCGAGCTCGCCCTGGGCCTGCTGGAACTGTTGCAGCGACTGCGCGTCCTCGGCGTTGACCTGGATCTGCCCGACCCGCGAGCGCGCCTCGGTGACCTGGGTCAGCACCTGCTGCTCGTGCTGCGCGTAGCCCTTGACCGTATTGACCAGGTTCGGGATCAGGTCGTAGCGGCGCTGGTACTGGTTGAGCACCTCCGACCAACCGGCCTTCACCGCCTCGTCCTTCTGCTGGATCGTGTTGTAGCCGCATCCCGCCAGCGAGGCGACGACCACCCACAGCAGCAACGAACGGATCAACAGGCGCATGGCACGACTCCGGTGCGTTCTAGGGGCATCCAGCATGCCATGAACCCCGCATGCGTGGCATGCAGGGCCGGCGGGGCGGGGTCCCGGACCGGCGGGCGGCCGCCCCCCCCCTGCGCGGTCACCAGTTGCCGGCGCCGGGCACGTGGTGCGCCACCGCGCGGCGGCGCATCAGCAGGTTCAGCCACTCCACCAGCACCGAGAACCCCATCGCCGCGTAGATGTACGGCTTGGGCACGTGCACTTCCAGGCCGTCCAGGACCAGCACCGCGCCGATCATCAGGATGAAGGCGAGCGCCAGCATCTTCACGGTCGGATTGGCGTCGATGAAGCGGCCCAGCGGGTTGGCGGCCAGCAGCATCACCGCCACCGACAGCAGGATCGCGCCGACCATGACCGGGATGTGCTCGGCGATGCCGACCGCGGTGATCACCGAGTCCAGCGAGAACACGATGTCGATGATCGCGATCTGCAGGATCACCAGCCCGAACACGCCGGTCGCCTTGCTGGTGGTCGGGTCGCTGTCCTCGCCGCCGGTGATCAGCTCGCGGATCTCCTTGCCGCCCTTCACCAGCAGGAACAGGCCGCCGATGATCAGCACCAGGTCGCGTATCGAGATGCCCATGCCGGCGACGCTGAACAGATCGGCCTGCATGTGCGCCAGATAGGCCAGCGAGACCAGCAGCACGATGCGGGTGATGCAGGCCACCGCGATGCCCAGGCGGCGGGCGAACGGGCGGCGCGCTTCCGGCAGCTTGCTGACCGCGATCGAGATGAACACCAGATTGTCGATGCCCAGCACGATTTCCAGCGCACTGAGCGTCACCAGCGTCAGCCAGGCATTGGGATCGGTCAGCAACTCAAGCAACATGGGGGAAACCTTCGAATGTGGAGGGGATGTCAGAGATAGCGCGGGGCCAGGACCAGGCCCCAGCACACCAGCACGTTCACCATCAGCACGAACACCGCGGCCGACCCCATGTCCTTGGCCCGCCCGGCCAGTTCATGGTGCTCCGGGCCGTAGCGCTCGATCACCGCCTCGATCGCCGAATTGGCCAGTTCCATCGCCAGCACCAGCAGCAGCGAGCCGATCATCAGCACGCGCTCGACCGGCGTCTGGCCCAGCCACAGCGCCAGCGGTACCAGCACGACCGACAGGTAGACCTCCAGCCGGAACGAGGACTCGTGCAGCCAGGCCGCGCGCAGGCCCTGGAACGACCAGACGGCCGCCTTGAGGATGCGCCTGGGCCCGCGCGGGAGATGGCCGGACTGGTCGGCCATCTCAGCGGCGTCCCGGGATTCGGCGAAGGCGCAACGGGCGACGGCGGACGGTCATCGGCGCAAGGACAAGGATGATGAACCCGTAATTCTGCCACATCCGCCGTTCCGGCCGCCCCGCCGGCCCGGCCGTTTGCCCGCGTCCGGCCCGGTGACGCACCATGCGCCCCTGGTTCCATGCATCAGGATCGCCCGTGAAACACCGCATCGTCCGCTCAACCCTGCTCGTCCTCGCCCTGCTCGGTGCCCAGGCCCATGCCCTCGACCGTCCCGCGCCGAAGATCCCCGAACAGGTATCCAATGCCGCCTGGGAAGAGGACATGCGAAAGTTCGCGGCGGCCGACGCCGTGCAACCGCCGCCCCAGCACGGCGTCCTGTTCGTCGGCAGTTCCTCGATCCGCTTCTGGGACACGCTGGCCACCGACTTCCCGGGCCAGCCGGTGATCAACCGCGGCTTCGGCGGCTCGGAGGTACGCGACAGCACCTGGTACGCCGACCGCATCGTCGTGCCGTACGCGCCCCGCCTGATCGTGTTCTACGCCGGCGACAACGACCTCGCCGCCGGGCGCAGCCCCGCGCAGGTGCGCGACGACTTCGTCGCCTTCGTCCAGCGCGTGCGCAAGGACCTGCCGGACACCCGCATCGCCTACATCTCGATCAAGCCCAGCCCCTCGCGCGCGCAACTGATGCCGCAGATGGCCGAGGCCAACCGCATGATCCGGCACGCCGCCTCGCGCTTCCCGAAAGTGGACTTCATCGACGTCTACAGCCGCATGCTCGACGCCTCGGGCAAACCGCGCCCCGAACTGTTCCGCGAGGACCAACTGCACATGACCCGCGCCGGCTACGAGATCTGGCGCGACGCGGTGGCCCCGGAATTGACGCGCAAGTAAAGCCCGCAGAAATAGGCTGTTGCTGTTGCTGTTGCTGTTGCTGTTGCTCGTGATTTTGCTTTGGATTGGGTAACGCCTCCTCGCGCGGCGGCGCGCCAACCTCCACGGCCCACGAATGTCACTGCGGCGCGGGCCCCTCCGTAGCGGCGGAGACGGCGGGTAAAACCCCAAGGGCGACGTGCATGGGCTCGCCGGAAAAAGGCGAAGCACTGCTTCGCCCCGGCGGGCGGGCATTCGCCGCGCGGCGAATGCCCCGGACTCGGCCGCGCAGCGGACGAGTGCGTCGTTTTCGGCCGCGACAGGATGTCGCGTCCGAAAATCCCGCCGGCTCCGCGGACCCGCAGCAAAGCTGCGGGCGCGCAGGCGGAGTGTGCTTGATCAGCCATTCGGCTGCTGTGAAGCGCTTCTTTTGGTTACTTTTCTTTGCACAAGCAAAGAAAAGTAACTCGCCAAAGGCGAAAGCTTCTGCCTTTGTTGCTATTGCCAAAGCCCCAGAAGCAACGTCCCTGGATCCCCGCCTTCGCGGGGATGACGGTAGATAGATCTCTTGAAACTGACAGATGACGAAAGTCATTGGATCTTCGATCCTCGGCCATCGGGCATAGCCCGATGGCGCTCTGTGCCGCGCGAGCCAGTGGCTCGCAAGCAGCGGCCCTTCGCCCCCGCCTTCGCGGGGATGACGAATAGAGAGATTCAGCAGAACCGTGGGATTGCGTGGGCCGGACAGATAACGCCAAGGACGCCGGTTCTTCGCCCTGCCTTCGCGGGGAACGACGGCAGAAGATTCCCCCGACCGGCAACTACCCGAACCGCACCGTAAACGTAGTCCCCACCCCAAGCTCGCTCTCGAGCTCCACCCGCCACCCGAACCGATCGCACAACCGCCGCACGATCGAGAGCCCCAGCCCCGTCCCCTGCGGCCGGCCCGGCTCCCCCCGGAAGAACGGCTCGAACGCCCGCACCCGCGCTTCCTCGCTCATGCCGATGCCCGTGTCGCGCACCACGATGCCGTACGCGTGCACCTCCACCACCACGCTGCCGTTGTCGGTATAGGCGCAGGCATTGCGCAGCAGATTGCTCAACACCACCCGCAACACGCGCGGCGGCGCGTGCAGCTGCAACGCGTGCACCAGCCTCACGTCCACGCGCACCGGCTTCTCGCCGAGCAGCTCGCGGGCGCTCTCCGCCTCCTCCTCGACGAGATCGGCGACATCGAACGTCTCGCTCTGCGGCGTGACCTCCGCCTCGCGCGCCAGGATCAGGAAGGCGTCGATCACCGCCTCCATGTCGCGCCCGGCGCGCTGGATCCGGCGCAGGCTGCGCTCCACGCGCGGCGGCACGCCTTCCTCCGAGATCGCCATGTCGGTGGCCACCCGCACCACCGTCAGCGGCGTGCGCAGCTCGTGGCTGGCATCGCGGGTGAAGTTGCGTTCGCGCGCGATGTGCTCGCCGACGCGCGTGGCCATCGAATGCAGCGCCAGCGCCAGTTGCCGCGTCTCACCCTGCAGGTCGGCCGGCAGGTGCACGGGCGCCAGGTCGCTCGCGTCCGGATGCCGCGGGTCCCAGTTCGCCACGCGCCGCGCCAGCCAGTTCACCGGCGAGACCAGGCGCTTGGACATGCGGTACGTCAGCCACGACACCGCATACACCGCCAGCAGGATCAGCAGCACCGGCACCGCGCCGAACCAGAAGGCGAGGTGCTGCGCCTGCGAGCGCAGGAACGCCAGGTACAGCGTCCCCTGCGGCCGGCTCTGCACCAGCACCAGCTCGTTCTGCCGTTCCATTTCGTGGAAACCGTCCGCGAGCGGGCGCATGTACTCCGGCAGCACCAGGCGCGACTCGCCCGCGGGCACCAGGTACCCGCGGACGAACGAGGTGTTGGGCGGCGGCTGCGCAGGCGAGGATTGATACAGCTGCCAGAAGTGCGCCGCCTCGTCCTCCAGCACGGTACGGATCAGGCTGTACTTGACGACGATCGTGACCAGCCAGGCGCCCACCACGATCGCCAGACTCGCCAGCACGGTCTGCACGATGAACGCGATGCGTATTTTCCGGGGCAAGCCGTAGGGCATTTCGGCGTCCAGATGATGCGCGCCCGGATTATAGGAAGAGACCTCCCCACCCACCTGTGCCGGAAGCCGCCATGCGGCGCCGCGGCGCCGCATGGCGGTCGGGATGGGCCGGCGCGGGGCCGGGCCAGGTCAGCCCATCGGCTGGGCGATGTCGGCGATGCGGTAGCCGGCGCTCTGCACGGTGTGCAGCAGCGGGCGGTCGAACGGCTTGTCGATGATCTTGCGCAGGTTGTACAGGTGGCTGCGCAAGGTGTCCGAATCGGGCAGGCCGTTGCCCCAGATCTCGCGCTCGATCTCCTGGCGGCTGACCACGCGCGGGGATTCCCGCATCAGGATCGTCAGCAGCTTCAGGCCGATCGGCGAAAGCTGCAGTTCGGTACCGGCGCGGGTGGCGCGCATGCTGACCGGGTCGAGCACCAGGTCGGCGACCTTCAGCACCTCCGAGCCCACCTGGCGGCGCTCGCGGCGGATCAGCGCCCGCAACCGGGCTTCCAGCTCCTGGATCGCGAACGGCTTGGTCAGGTAGTCGTCTGCGCCGAAGCCCAGGCCGGTCAGTTTGTCGTCCAGCGTGTCGCGCGCGGTCAGCATCAGCACCGGCGTGGACTTGCGCGCGTCGTTGCGCAGCCGCCGGCAGACCTCGATGCCGTCCAACCGCGGCAGCATCAGGTCGAGCACGACCACGTCGTAGCTGTTCTCGGCCGCCAGGCGATAGCCGTCCAGCCCATCGACCGCGTAATCGACCTCGAAACCGCGGCCCTCGAGATACTCACCGATCATCTCGGAAATGTTGCGATTGTCTTCGACGACCAGAACAAGCCCGGACGTCTCCTTGGTCTGACGCATGGAAACCCCTCGATCTCAGCTTTCTTCAGCTTTGTGAAACATGCCCCATCCTGGGTCGATATGGCGTGAAGACCGGACGACGGGAAAAATCCCTTTCAAATCATTTGTCTAGCACGCCCTTGAGGGTCGGCCAGACATTGTCGAGCACCTTGGGCTGGCCGGCCGCGGTGGGGTGCAGGCCGTCGGACTGCATCAATCCCGGCTGCAGCGCCACCCCCTCCAGCAGGAACGGCACCAGCGGCAGCCGGTACTGCTCGGCCAGGTCGCGGTAGACGGCGCGCAACCGCTCGCGATACGCCGGGCCGTAGTTGGGCGGCACGTCGATGCCGAGCAGCACGACCTGCGCGCCGGCCTGCCGGCTCAGGCCGATCATCTTGTCCAGGTTGGCCTTCAACTGGGCCGGCGCCAGGCCGCGCAGGGCGTCGTTGCCGCCGAGCTCGATGACCACCACGCCCGGCCGGTGCTTGGCCAGCAGGCCGGGCAGCCGGGTCAGCGCCCCGGAACTGGTCTCGCCGCTGATGCTGGCATTGACGACGGCGGGCGGCGCCTTCATCTGCTGCTTCAGGCGCTGCTCGAGCAGGCTGACCCAGCCCGACTGCACCGGTATGTTGTGGGCAGCGCTCAAGCTGTCTCCCAGCACAAGGATCGGGCCGTTCCCCGGACCTTTGGCATAGGCGAGCGCCGGCAGGAGCAGCCAGCATGCAAGCAGCAACCACCATGTCGCCATGGCGCGATGGCACGACCGCAAACCGCTTTCCCGCATCACGGAGAACTCCTCATCGACATTAGAGCGTGTCATGCCATTTTCCCCGAGTGCGAAGCCGCCTGGGGCGCGCCGAGACACGGCGCGCAAGCCGGTACCGGCGCTCGCCGGGCGACTTCCCGGGGGGGTGTCCGCCAGCGGCGCCGGGCCGGCGCCGCGCCGCTTGGCCTGGCCGCCAGCCAAGGCCGCACCACGCTGCAACGGCCCCGCACCGCCGACGGACGACGCATCTCATGGAAAATGGCATGACAGCTTCCAAGCCCCCACACTCTCCCATCGCACTCGATGTCCGCGACGTGGGCAAGTCCGTCGACGGCCCGGAGGGCACGCTCCACATCCTCGACGACATCAGCTTGACGGTCGGTGAAGGCGACAGCGTCGCGATCGTCGGTGCGTCCGGTTCGGGCAAGACCACGCTGCTGGGCCTGCTCGCGGGCCTGGACCTGCCTACCCGCGGCAGCATCAGCCTGGCCGGCAACGCGCTCGGCGCGCTGGACGAGGAGGCGCGCGCGGCATTGCGCGCGCGCGAGGTCGGCTTCGTGTTCCAGAGCTTCCACCTGCTCCCGTCGCTGACCGCCGAGGAGAACGTCGCGTTGCCGCTGGAGCTGGCCGGCCGCGAGGACCCGGCGCGGGTGCGCGAGGTGCTCGACGCGGTCGGCCTGAAGGCGCGCGCGCGCCACTATCCCCGCCAGCTCTCCGGCGGCGAGCAGCAGCGCGTGGCGCTGGCGCGGGCGTTCGTGGCGCGGCCGCGCATCCTGTTCGCCGACGAGCCCACCGGCAGCCTCGACCAGGCCACCGGCCGCCACGTCAGCGACCTGCTGTTCGCCCTCAATGCCGACAGCGACACCACGCTGGTGCTGGTCACCCACGACATGGCGCTGGCGCGGCGTTGCCAGCACGTCTACCGCATCGACGGCGGCCGCCTGTATCCGGGCGCGGCGGCATGAACGTGCTGCGCCAGGCGCTGCGTTCGGTGCGGCGCGAGTTCCTCGCCGGCGACCTGTTGACCGTGTTCGCCGCGCTGGTGCTGGGGGTGGCCGTGATGACCGCGGTCGGCACGCTGGTCAACCGGGTGACGCTGGCGCTGACTTCCAGCGCGGCCGAGGTGCTCGGCGGCGACCTGGGCGTCACCGGCCGCCAGGACATCCCGCAAGCCTTCGCCGACGAAGCCGCGCGGCGCGGGCTGCGCAGCACGCGCATGGTCGCCTTCCCGAGCGTGCTGTTCCACGGCGAGGCCAGCCAGATGGCGACGATCCGCGCGGTCGGCGACGGCTATCCGCTGCGCGGGCAATTGCTGGTCGCGCGCGATGCCGGCGCCGCCAACGCCGTGCCGGGCGGCGCGCCGCCGAGGGGCGAGGCGTATGCGGACCCGCGCCTGATGGAGGCGCTGGGGCTGGAGCTCGGGGACGCGCTGGAATTCGGCGCCGGCACGCTCACCGTCACCGGCGTGCTGCGCGCCGAGCCGGACGCGTCCGGCGAACTGCTGCAGATATCCCCGCCGCTGATGGTCAACCGCGCCGACGTCGACGCCGCAGGCCTGCTCGGCCCCGGCAGCCGCGCCTCGTACCGTCTGATGTTCGCCGGCGAGCCGGAAGCGATCGCCGGGCTGCGCGAATGGCTGCAATCGCGCGCCAACGGCTATCGGCTGGTCGGGATCGAGGATACCCAGCGCGGCATGCGCGCCGCCTTCGACCGTGCCGGCCGCTTCCTGTCGCTGTCGGCGCTGCTGGCGGTGCTGCTGTCCGGCGTGGCGACCGCGCTGGCCGCCAACCGCTTCGCGTTGCACCGCATCGACACGGTGGCGGTGCTGCGCTGCCTCGGCGCGCGCCAGCGCGACGTCCTGGCCAGCCTCGCGCTGCAGCTGCTGCTGGTGGCGGTCCCGGCCTGCCTGGTCGGCATCGCGATCGGCATGCTCGCGCAGGAGGGCCTGGTCCGGGCGCTCGGCAGCCTGGTCCCGGACCGGTTGCCGCTGCCGCAGGCCACGCCGGCGCTCACCGGTGCCGGCATCGGCCTGGTGCTGCTGCTCGGCTTCGGCCTGCCGCCGCTGCTGCGGCTGCGCGACGTGCCGCCGATGCGCGTGCTCAACCGCAGCTTCGCGGCCACGCCGCCGACTTCGCTGGCGACCTACGCCGCGGCGCTGGCCGCCACCTTGGCGCTGACGATCCAGGCCACCGGCGATGCCGTGCTGGCCGGCTGGGTGCTGGGTGGACTGGCGGCACTGGCGCTGGTGGCGGGCGGCCTCGGCGCACTGCTGCTGGCGGGACTGCGCCGGCTGCAGCGGCGCCTGCGCGGTCCATGGCGGCTGGGGCTGGCCTCGCTGACCCGGCGCCGCGCGCTCAGCGTCGTGCAGTTGGTCGGCCTGTCGCTGTCGTTGTGCGCGCTGTTGCTGCTGGCGGTGGTCGGGCCGGGCCTGCTGGGGCAATGGCGCGACCGGTTGCCGATGGATACGCCCAACTATTTCCTGATGAACATCCAGCCCGACCAGACCGACGCGGTGCGCCGGCACCTGGCCGCGCTCGGCGTGCAGGACGCCGACCTGGAGCCGTTCAGCACCGGCCGCCTGGTCGCGATCAACGATCGCCCGGCGCGTCGCCTGGACCGCCCGGAGGACGACGAGGGCGAGGACCGGCCGGTCAATTTCTCCTGGCGCCATGGCTTCCCCGCCGCCAATACGCTCACCGCGGGCCGCTTCTGGAACCCCGGCAGCGCCGCCGCCGAGGCTTCGGTGGAGGACGGCTGGGCGCAGCGCTACGGCGTCGAGCTGGGCGACCGCATCACCTTGCAGATGGGCGAGCAGCGGCGCAGCTTCACCGTCACCAGCCTGCGCAAGGCCGACTGGGACTCGTTCCGGGTCAACTTCTTCCTGCTGCTCAATGCCGGCTCGGTCGGCGATGCGCCCTACAACCTGATCTCCAGCTTCCACCTGCCGACGGATCGGGCGCCGCGGCTGGCGGCGTTGACGCGCGAATTCCCCAACATCTCGGTGCTGGACATCGACGCGATCCTGGAACGGGTGCGCGAAGTGATGGAGCAGGTCGGCCAGGCGGTGCAACTGGTCATGAGCTTCAGCCTGTTGGCCGGCGTGCTGGTCCTGCTGGCGGCCTTGCAGGCCACCGCGGCCGAGCGCCGCTACGACAGCGCGGTGCTGCGCACGCTGGGCGCCAATCGTCCGCAGCTGCGCGGCGCGGTGCTGGTGGAGTTCGGCGCGCTCGGCCTGTGCGCCTCGCTGCTGGCGGTGCTGGCCGCCGCGGGCATCGGCGTGGCCGTGGCGCGGCAGGCGTTCGAACTCGCCTTCGCCCCGCCCTGGCCGGTCCTGCTGCTGGGCGGCGCGGCCGGCGTGGTGCTGAGCATGCTCGCCGGCTGGTCCGGCACGCGACGGATCCTCTCCACGCCGCCGGCGCTGGCGCTGCGCGCGTCCTGACCGGCCAGGCGGCGCCGGCGCATGCCGGCGCCGCTCCGGCATCCCCGGTATGCTGCCGCCCTCTCCCGCTCGCGCGCCGACATGCCCGCCTCCCCGTTCACCGCCTACCTCTATCCCGTGCTGTTGCTGCTCGCCAGCAACGTGTTCATGACCTTCGCCTGGTACGGGCACCTCAAGTTCAAGACCGCGCCGCTGATGCTGGTGGTCCTGGTCAGCTGGGGCATCGCGTTCTTCGAGTACTGCCTGCAGGTGCCCGGCAACCGCCTGGGCAGCGCGGTGTATTCGGCGCCGCAGCTCAAGGGCATCCAGGAGGTGATCACGCTGCTGGTGTTCGCGGTGTTTTCCTTCGCCTACCTGGGCCAGCCGCTGAAGTGGAACCATTGGGCCGCGTTCGCGCTGATCGCGGTGGCGGCGTTCCTGATGTTCAAGGAATAGCGCGGCGCGGGCACGCCCGCCTCAGCGACCGCCGTTGCAGGCCCCGTCGTGCGCGATCGCCGGTCCCGGCAGGTCGAGCCCCTCCGCCTGCGCGATCCTGCGCAACAGCCCCGCGCCCAGCGCCGACAAAGGCGCCGGGCTGGCGGCGAGGTCGTCGCCGAGCCGGCCCAAGGCATGCAGGCGCACCACGCCCATCCTCCAGGCGTCGCCACGCACGCGGTGGGCCAGCCGGCGCCACAGGCGCTCGCCGATCCCGCCCCCTGGCTCCTGCGCCGGCAGGCGGGGCACGACCGAAGCCAATCGGTCCCAGGCCAGGAAATCGCTGTCCGGCAGCAGGTGCAGGCGCCAGCAGCAGCGGCCGCCGGCGTCGAAGAACCACAGGCTTTCGCGCAAGCCGTCGCTGTCCATCTGCGACTGCGCGGCCAGCCGGACCGCGTGCGACCAGCCGGCCAGCTCGCTGCCGGATGCGGCCGGGGACAGGCACAGCACGGTCCCCAATGCCGCCAGTTGCGAGGGATGCGGCAGCGACCGATCGGCCGGCCGGGTCCGGGCCGGTACCGGCGTGGCAAGAGCCCCCGGCGCCGGCATCGCGGCGACGCGGCCGGACGACCGGGGGGGAGAGAACGTGGGGGAGAGGGCCGGATGTCGCATGCGGATCTCCTGAGGGGTGCGATGCGCTTTCGAGAGGAGCCGCGCCGGCCGGCCCCGTCCGGCACCCGGCACGGCCCGGCGACACCGGTTATTTGGTGAGGATCAGCTTGTCGTTGCTGGTGTGGCGCAGGCGGTAGACGCGGTCGCCATGCTGGATCAGCACTTCGCGGCGGCCCTTGAGCAGCGCGTCGCTGGCGATGGTTTCCTCGGCCGGTACCGGCCGCACGGGACGATCCCGCAGGGACAGGGTTTCGGGACGCAGCAGGACGGGTTGGGCAGTCATGATCCGTACTCCAGAAGGGTGTCGGATCAAATGATAATTATTCTCACAAAGCAATCAAGAGGCGTTCTCATCCTTATCGATTGATGCTGGCGATGGCTGGAATCCTCCCACCAGCCTCCTTCAATCGGCCGGCGAAGCCCGTCAGCCGGCCACGGCGGTTTCGATCCGGCTCCAGACGTCGGCGTCGTAGCGATCGAGCAGGTCGAGCGCGCCGAGGTTCTCCTCCAGTTGCGCGACCCGGCTCGCACCCAGGATCACGCTGGAAACGTGCGGGTTGCGCAGGCACCAGGCCACCGCCAGCTGGCTGGGGCGCTCGCCGAGTTCCTCGGCGATGGCGGTGAAGCGGCGCGCCTGCACGATCCGCGCGCCGCCGTCCGCCCCCAGCACTTCCTCGCGCAGCCAGGCGTAGCCCGGCTGGTCCAGGCGCGTGCCGGCGCCGACGCCCTGGTTGTACTTGCCGGTGAGCAGTCCCGATGCCAGCGGCGACCAGATCGTCAGGCCGAGGCCGGCCTGGCACAGCTCCACGTATTCGCGCTCCACCCTGGAGCGATGCAGCAGGTTGTACTGGGGCTGCTCCATCGACGGCCCGAACAGGTGCCCGGCGCGGGCGATCTCCTGCGCCTGCAGGATCTGCGCGGCCGTCCACTCCGAGGTCCCCCAGTACAGCACCTTGCCCTGGCGGACCAGCAGGTCCATGGCGCGCACGGTCTCCTCGATCGGCGTCTCCGGGTCGGGACGGTGGCAGAAATACAGGTCGAGGTAGTCGACCCGCAGCCGCCGCAGCGCGGCGTGGCAGGCATCGACGACGTGCTTGCGCGACAGCCCGCGCTGGGTCGGGCGCGGCGATTCGGTCGCCCCGAAGAACACCTTGCTGGACACGCAATAGCCATCGCGCGGCAGGCGCAGGTCGGCGATCACGTCCCCCATCACCCGCTCGGCCTCGCCGGCGGCGTAGGTTTCGGCGTTGTCGAAGAAGTTGACGCCGTGGTCCCAGGCACAGGCGATCAGGTTGCGGGCCTCGTCGCGGCCGACCTGGCGCCCGAAGGTCACCCAGGCGCCGAACGAAAGCGCGGACAGTTGCAGGCCGGCGGCACCAAGACGGCGGTAGAGCATGCGGGGACTCCTTGGACAAGTCTTCGAGGATGGCGGCATCGCCGCGTCGCCCGGCAGTGTACGGCGCGCCGCCGGGCAGCCGTATGAAGCCGCCGTTCCGGCGGGAAATTCCCGGGATGAACCGGGTTGTCCTTGCCCCCCGCACGCCCCTGCCCTAGGCTTTCCGCTTTTGCCGGCACAGGGGCTACGCATGGTCGAGGGTTTGGGGAGGATCGGCTTCGGCCTGTTCGGGCTGGCGGTCCTGATCGGCATCGCCTGGTTGTTCTCCAACAACAAGCGGGCGGTCGACTGGCGCCTGGTCGGCACCGGCGTGATCCTGCAGGTGGCCTTCGCCGCCGTGGTGCTGCTGGTCCCGGGCGGCCGCGACGTGTTCGACTGGCTCGGCAAGCTGTTCGTCAAGGTGCTGAGCTTCGTCGGCGAAGGCTCGTCCTTCGTGTTCGGCAGCCTGATGGACGCCAAGAGCTACGGCTTCATCTTCGCCTTCCAGGTGCTGCCGACCATCATCTTCTTCTCCTCGCTGATGGGCGTGCTCTACCACCTCGGCGTGATGCAGGCGGTGGTGCGGGCGATGGCCTGGGCGATCACCAAGGTCATGAAGGTGTCCGGCGCGGAGACCACCAGCGTCTGCGCCAGCGTGTTCATCGGCCAGACCGAGGCGCCGCTGACGGTGCGCCCGTACATCCCCAAGATGACCCAGTCCGAGCTGCTGACGATGATGATCGGCGGCATGGCGCACATCGCCGGCGGCGTGCTGGCGGCCTACGTGGGCATGCTGGGCGGCGGCGACCCGGTGCAGCAGGCGTTCTACGCCAAGCACCTGCTGGCGGCCTCGATCATGGCCGCGCCGGCGACGCTGGTGGTGGCCAAGCTGCTGGTGCCGGAGACCGGCACCCCGCTCACCCGCGGCACGGTCAGGATGGAAGTGGAAAAGACCACCAGCAACGTGATCGACGCCGCCGCGGCCGGTGCCGGCGACGGCCTGCGCCTGGCGCTGAACATCGGCGCGATGCTGCTGGCCTTCATCGCGCTGATCGCGCTGGTCAACGCGCCGCTGACCTGGCTCGGCGAGGTCACCGGCCTCGCGGCCGCGATCGGCAAGCCGACCAACCTGTCCACGATCCTCGGCTACGTGCTGGCGCCGGTGGCCTGGGTGATCGGCACGCCGTGGGCGGACGCGACCACGGTCGGCGGCCTGATCGGGCAGAAGGTCGTGCTCAACGAGTTCGTCGCCTATACCGAGCTGTCGCAGATCGTGAACGGGCAGTTGCCGGGCGTGGCGCTGAGCAAGGAAGGCACGCTGATCGCCACCTACGCCCTGTGCGGCTTCGCCAACTTCAGCTCGATCGCGATCCAGATCGGCGGCATCGGCGGGCTGGCCCCCGAGCGCCGCCACGACCTGGCCAAGTTCGGCCTGCGCGCGGTACTGGGCGGCTCGATCGCTACCTTCATGACCGCCACGATCGCCGGCGTGCTGTCGCACTTCGGCTGATCGGCCCCGTTTCCAGAATCCACCAAGAGATACCTGCATGAGTTCGGTTGTTGTCGTCGGTTCCTTCAATGTCGATCACGTCTGGCGTTGCGAAACCCTGCCGGCGCCGGGTGCGACGATTGCCGGCCGCTACAGCACCGGCCCGGGCGGCAAGGGATTCAACCAGGCCGTCGCCGCCGCGCGCGCCGGCGCCAGGACCACCTTCGTGTGCTCGCTCGGCGACGACGCCGGCGGCGCGATGGCGCGCGGGCTGGCCGCGCAGGACGGGCTGCTGCTCGCGGCCGAGCCCAGCGGCGAGCCGACCGGCACCGGCGGCATCTACGTCGATGCGCACGGCCGCAACACGATCGTGATCGGTCCCGGCGCGAATGCCGTGCTGAGCCCGGCCTTCATCGAAGCGCAGCGCGCGCTCATCGGCTCGGCGCAGGTGGTGCTGGCGCAGCTGGAATCGCCGGTGGAAACGATCGAGGCCGCCTTGCTGCTGGCGCGCGAGGCCGGCGTGCCGACCGTGCTCAACGCGGCGCCGGCCAACGCGCAGAGCACGATCGGCCTGCTCAAGGCCGCCGACGTGCTGACCCCGAACGAGACCGAGTTCGCCGCCCTGCTCGGCCGCCACGTCGGCGAGCGCATCGCCGCGGACGACGTGGCCGCCACCGACGGCAACACCTTGCATGCGCTGTGCCGCAAGCTGCTGCCGGGCGGCACGGTGGTCATCACGCTCGGCGCGGTGGGCGCGTTCATCTCGCACGCCGACGAACAGCTGCGCGGCGACACCCAGCCGTACTACCGCGTCGCCGCCGAGAGCGCGCAGACCATCGACACCACGGGCGCCGGCGACGCCTTCAACGGCGCCCTGGCGGCCTCGCTGGCGCAGCAGCCGGGCGCCCCGTTCGCCCAGCACGTGCGCTTCGCCAACCGCTACGCCGCGCGTTCGACCGAGGTCGCCGGGGCCGCGGTATCGATGCCGCACCTGACCCCGGACGCCGCCGCCTGACACCCGGCGGATGCCCCGCGCGTCCGCCCGCTCCCGCAGGGAAAGCCGCGCATGCCGCCGCATGGCATGTGTCGGCACGGGATGCCATCTTGATTCGATAACGAATCTCATTAACACTTCGCGGCTCACTTTCGTCCCCGCGTGCCGCCCATGCCCCGCCGTCGCCTGCTCTGCTCCGCCCTCCTGGCCCTGTTGGCCGCACCGCTTGCCCAGGCCCAGTCCGGCGACGTCGTCGACCTCGACCAGCTGACCGTCTCCGCCAGCACCAGCCGCATGCCGACCTCGGACGCGGCCCTGCCCAACACCATCACCGTGATCGACCGGGTGCAGCTGGAGCAGCAGCTGGCGCTGACGCAGGACCTGTCGCAGGTGCTGTCCAACCTGATCCCCTCCTTCTCGCCGAGCCGGCAGAAGCTCACCAACGCCGGCGAGACGCTGCGCGGGCGCAAGCCGCTGTACCTGGTGGACGGCGTGCCGCAGTCCACCCCCTTGCGCGAGGGCGGCCGCGACGGCCACACCATCGATCCGGCGATGATCGAGCGCATCGAGGTGATCCACGGCGCCAACGCGCTGCAGGGACTGGGCGCTTCCGGCGGCATCATCAACATCATCACCAAGCGCGCCCCGCGCCAGGACGGGCAGACCTTCCAGGAGGTCAACCTCGGCGCCAGCAGCGCGCTGCCGCACGAGAGCGACAGCACCGGCTACCGCGGCTCCTACCTGTTCGGCACGCGCCAGGGCGCGTTCGATTTCGTCGGCGGCGCCTCCTACGCGAAGGAAGGCCTGTACTACGACGGCGACGGCCATGCGATCGCGGTCAACGACGTGCAGGGCGACCTGATGGACGCCAGCAGCCACAGCGCGTTCGCCAAGGCCGGCTGGAACATCGACGATCGGCGCCGCCTGCAGCTGACCACCAACTACTACGAGCTGCAGGGCGACAACGACTACCTCACCGTCAACGGGAACCCCGCCACCGGCCAGCTCGCCACCTCCCGCCGCGGCCGCAAGGACGCCGACGCGCCGCGCAACCGCTCCACTTCGCTGGCGCTGGACTACAGCGACACCGCGCTCGGCGGCGGCTACCTGCAGGCGCAGGCGTACTGGGTGGACTTCAAGGGGCTGTACGGCTCGACCGCCTTCACCAACCTCTGGAACGACGGCCGCAACGTCGTCGACCAGTCGCAGAACGCCTCGGAGAAGTACGGCGCCAAGACCAGCTGGTCGCGCGGCGAGCTGTTCGGCCTGCCGCTGCGCGCCACCTTCGGCCTGGACCTGGCGCGCGACCGCACCTACCAGGAACTGGTGCACAGCGGCCTGAAATGGGTGCCGGCGACCACCTACACCTCGTTGTCGCCGTTCGTGCAGACCGAATGGCGCCTGGCCCCGCAATGGCTGCTCACCGCCGGCCTGCGCTACGAGCATGGCGAGCTGGAGGTCGACGACTTCACCACCATCCCCAGCAACAACGGCGGCCAGTTCGTGCGCGGCGGCAAGCCCACCACCCACGAAACGCTGCCCAACGCCGGCCTGGTCTGGGAGGCCACCGATGCGTTGAAGCTGTACGTCTCGTACTCCGAGGGCTACACCGTCGCCGACATCGGCCGCGTGCTGCGCTCGATCAACGTCCCGGACCAGCGCGTGGACAACCTGGTCGACCTGCGCCCGGTGATCTCGGACAACCGGGAAGTGGGCGTGGACTACGACGACGGCCGCTGGCAGGTGCACGCGGCCTACTACTGGTCCGACGCGGACCGCGGCACCCGGCTCGACTACGATCCGGCCATCCAGAGCTACCGCGTCGCGCGCGAGCGCACCGAGATCCGCGGCTTCGAGGGCAACGTCGCCTGGCAATTCTCCGAGCGCGGCCGCGTCGGCGCCGCCTATGCCACGACCGTGGCGCGCTACGACAGCGACGGCGACGACCGCGTGGACAGCGACATGCCCGGCGCGAACGTCAGCCCGGACCGCGTCACCGCGTTCTGGCAGCAACAGTGGACCCCGGGCTTCTCGACCCGCCTGCAGGGCAACCGCGCGATCAGCCGCCGCTTCGACCTGCGCGGCACCGAGGTGGGCCGCTTCGACGGCTACGCCACGCTCGACCTGCAGGCCACCATCGCCTTGCCGCTGGGCCGCCTCAACCTGGGCGTGGAGAACCTGCTGGGCGAGCAGTACGTGACCTACTACTCGCAGACGACCCCGCGCAACGACACCTACACCGCCGGCCGCGGCCGGGTACTGACGGTGAGCTGGGGCAACCGGTTCTGAGCGATCGCGGCGTGATGCGACAGGGCTGATGGATAAGCCCTGCAGAGATTCACCTGCAGCAATTCATTAGCGCACCCGACGACGGGTTCTGCTATTGCTATTGCTATTGCTATTGCTGTTGCTATTGCTGTTGCTGTTGCTGTTGCTGTTGCTGTTGCTGTTGCTCGTGATTTTGCTTTGAGCTTTTGGCTTACCGGGGCCCCTCCGAAGCGGCGGAGACAATGGGAAACACCCGAAGGGCGGCGCACAGGGGCTCGCCGGAAAAGGCGAAGCACCGCTTCGCCCCGGCGGGCGGGCATTCGCCGCGCGGCGAATGCCCCGGGCTCGTCCGCGTAGCGGACGAGTGCGCCGTTTTCGGCCGCGACAGGAAGTCGCGTCCGAAAATCCCATTGGCTTCGCGAGCCCGCAGCGTAGCTGCGGGCGCGTAGGCGGGGTGTGCTTGATCAGCCATGACCAGCCATTCGGCTGTTGTGAAGCGCTTCGGTTGCTGGGAAGCGATTCCCGCCTTCGCGGGAATGACAGCAATGGAGATCACGAGGCTTCGCCCGTACCCTCATCCGCCCCTGCGGGGCACCCCGCTTCGCGCCCCGGCCTGGCACAGCGCGCCAGGCGTTCAGACGTATGCGAACCCATGGTTCGCAAGCAACACGCCTTCACCCCGGAGGGAGAAGGAAAGACTTCGCGCCTGAACGCCGAAGAGAGAAGGAAAAAAGCTCCGCCACGACACTCCCAGTACAATGCGCCCCATGCGCATAGGCCCCTACCCGATCGAACCCAAGGTGATCCTGGCCCCCATGGCCGGCGTCACCGACAAACCGTTCCGGCAACTGTGCAAACGGCTCGGCGCCGGCCTGGCCGTGTCGGAGATGACGACCAGCGACCCGCGCTTCTGGAACACCCGCAAGTCGCGCACGCGCATGGACCACGCCGGCGAACCCGACCCGATCAGCGTGCAGATCGCCGGCACCGAACCGCGGCAGCTCGCCGAAGCCGCGCGCTACAACGTCGACCATGGCGCCCAGATCATCGACATCAACATGGGTTGCCCCGCCAAGAAGGTCTGCAACGCCTGGGCCGGCTCGGCCCTGATGCGCGACGAGGCGCTGGTGGCGCGGATCCTGGAAGCCGTCGTCGGCGCCGTGCAGGTGCCGGTGACGCTGAAGATCCGCACCGGCTGGGACTGCGACCATCGCAACGGACCGGCGATCGCGCGCATCGCCGAGCAGAGCGGCATCGCCGCGCTGGCGGTGCATGGGCGCACCCGCGACCAGCACTACACCGGCCAGGCCGAGTACGAGACCATCGCCGCGATCAAGGCCCAGCTGTCGATCCCGGTGGTGGCCAACGGCGACATCGACTCGCCGCGCAAGGCCGAACAGGTGCTGCGCCAGACCGGCGCGGACGCGGTGATGATCGGCCGCGCCGCCCAGGGCCGGCCGTGGATCTTCGGCCAGGTCGCCCATTACCTCGCCACCGGCGAGGAACTGCCGCCGCCGCCGTTGCCGGAGGTGCGCGAGATCTTGCTCGGGCACCTGCGCGAACTGCATGCCTTCTACGGCGAACTGCAGGGCGTGCGCATCGCGCGCAAGCACCTGGGTTGGTACGCGAAGGATCATCCGGAGAGCGGCGCGTTCCGCGCGGTGGTCAACCGCGCGGAAACCGCCGAGGAACAGCTGCGCTTGACCGCCGGCTACTTCGACCGGCTGATCGCCGGCGACGTGCTGTCGGCCGCCGCGTAGCCGCGGCGTACGCCCCGTTCGGGTCCGGCGCCCGGGTGGCCCTGGCCCTGCCGAGGTCTGCGCCGGAGGTGGCCGGGGCGCGCGCTTCGCACCGCCCCGGCCGCATCGGCCTCAGGCCGCGACGATGAAGCGCTTCTCGTCCTCGATGAAGCTCTTATCGCCGATCGGCGCCTCGTTGGAGCCGAACGGCATCTGCGCGCGCAGCTTCCACGACGCCGGCACGTTCCACTCCTTGCGCACGGCCTCGTCCACGATCGGGTTGTAGTGCTGCAGGCTGGCGCCGATGCCGGCATCGGCGAGCGTGGTCCAGACCGCGAGCTGGGCCATGCCGGTGGAGTGCTCGGACCAGATCGGGAAGTTGTCGGCGTACAGGGTGAACTGCTCCTGCAGGCCCTTGACCACGTCCTGGTCCTCGAAGAACAGCACGGTGCCGGCGCCCGCCGCGAAGCCGTCCAGTTTCTGCTCGGTCTGGGCGAAGCTGTCGGCCGGCACGATCTTGCGCAGCGCGTCCTTCACCAGCTCCCAGAACTTCACGCTCTGCGCGCCGAACAGGATCACCGCGCGCGAGCTCTGCGAGTTGAACGAGGACGGCGCCTGGCGGATCGCCTCCTTGATGAGGGTGGCGGTTTCTTCCTGGCCGATCGGCAGCTGCCTGCCGAGCGCGTACTGGGTGCGGCGTTTGCTGATCGCTTCGAGCGCCTTGTTGGTCATCGCTTGCATCCTCTTGGGGGATTGGGGGATGCGCGACAGGCGCATCCGGCTGGCCAAGAGGATAGGGAGGCTTGCGAAGACGCCTAGGGGGCAATCCGGCAATGGATCGTTCCACCCAGGGAACGATTCAATAAAAATCCAATTAATTCACACAAAAATGAAGGCAATCCACGGATGGAAATGGCGCCCTGCCCGGCTGGATGGATTACTTCAGGCCACCCGCGGCCAGGCTTGCCCGGCGCCGGCCCGGGCCCGCGGCGCGATTTCCTTCAGGACCTGGCCGGTATGGGTGACCAGTTGCAGCGTGCCGTCGGGGTTCTCGCACAGCGCGGTGAGGCTTTCCACCCAATCGCCGTCGTTGGCGTAGATCAGGCCGTCGCGTTCCAGCAGCGCGGCGCGGTGGATGTGGCCGCAGACGATGCCGTCCAGGCCGCGCCGGCGCGCATCGGCCAGGCCGGCGTCGACGAAGCGGGCGATGTAGCGCTCGGCCGCGCCGCTCTGGCGCTTGAGGTATTCGGCCAGCGACCAGTAGCGCAGGCCGAGCCGGTGGCGGACGTGGTTGGTGAGCTTGTTGCCGGTGAGGATGCGGTAATAGAGCCAGTCGCCGAGCTTTTCCTGCAGGCCGCCGAAATGGGTCTGCGCGTCGTAGTCGTCGCCGTGCGTGACCAGCAGGCGGCGGCCGTCCGCGGTGACGTGGATGGCGCGGCGGCGCACCTGCGTCATCGGCAGCGCCAGGCCGCAGAAGCGGCGGATCGCACGGTCGTGGTTGCCCGGCACGTAGATGATCTCGGTGCCGGCCCGCGCCAGCGCATGCAGCGCGTCGGCCACGCGCTGGTGCGCCGCATCCCAGTGCGCGCGGCGCTGCGACATCCACCACAGGTCGACGACGTCGCCGACCAGGTAGAGCGTGCGGCAGCGCAGGCGGCCGAGGAAATCGGCGATCTGCGCGGCATGGCAATGGCGGGAGCCGAGGTGCAGGTCGGAAACGAACACCGCGCGGCGCGCGGGCTCCAGCGTCAGGACGTTCATGCGACGGCCTCCTCTTCGTGGCGGGTACCCAGGTAGCGCTCGCGCTTCTTCGGCTTGAGCCGGTGCAGGTCGACCTCGATCAGGCCGTCCACCGCGTCGTTGAAATCGGGATCCACGCCGAAGGCGAGGAAGCGCGCGCCGCCGGGCTCGCACAGTTCCACGTACTGCTTGTAGAGCATCGGCACCGCCGCGCCGAGCGCGTCGAGGTTGTCCTTGAGCACGCGGAACGCGGTGGCCGCGTCCAGTTCGGCGAACAGCGCCTCGGGGATGTCGGGCGCGAACGGGCGCTTGGCGGCGGCGCCCTCGCCGGCATCGCCGTGGTAGTGGCGGTAGTACGCGACGATCTGCGCGCGCGCCGCCGGCGGCAGCGCGGCGCTGATCGAGACCGCCCCGACCAGGTAGCGGAGGCGCGGGTGCCGGCGCAGGTAGGCGCCGATGCCCTGCCAGAGGTAGTCGATGCTGCGGCTGCCCCAATAGTCGGGCACCACGAAGCTGCGGCCCAGTTCCAGCGCCTGCGCCAGCCGCGGCACCATCGCCTCGTCGTAGTCGAACAGGCTGGCGGTGTACAGCCCGGCCAGGCCCCGCTGCGCGAGCAGGCCGGCGCAGCGCGCGACCCGGTAGGCGCCGACGATGCGGCCGGCAGCGCCGTCCCACAGCACGATGTGCTCGTACCAGGCGTCGTAGCGATCGAGGTCGCGCGACAGGCCGGTGCCCTCGCCCACCTCGCGGAAGGTCAGTTCGCGCAGCCGGCCGATCTCCAGCAGCAGCGGCGCCTCCGCGGCCAGCCTGCCGTAGCGCACCTCCTTGCCGTCGAGGGTGTGGCCGAGCAGCTCCAGCCCTGCGATGCCCTCCAGCACCTGCCCCGGCGGCAGCGCCTCGGCCAGCGGTTCGGCGCGGCAGCCGCCGGCCAGGCGGCCCAGCGCATACAGTTCGCGGCGCAACGCGTGCAGCTCGCGCTGGTCGTCGCTGCCGTCCTCGGGCAGGCGGCGCGGCTCGCCGATGTGCAGCCGCACGCGCTGCGGGCGCCGGCGCGCCAGCGTCTCGCGCGCCAGCAGCGCGGTGCCGGCCGGCTTGAACACCGCCGAGGCCCCGTAGAACAGCGCGGAATTGCGCGCCTGCACGCAGACCGGCAGCACCGGCGCGCCGGTGCGGCGGGCGAAATGCAGCACGCCGCGCCGCCAGCGCCCGTCCTGCACGCCGCGCCAGCCCAGCCGCGAGACCTCGCCGGCCGGGAACACGATCACGCAGCGCTCCTGGCGCAGCGCCTCTTCCACCGCCAGCAGGCTGGTCCGCGAGGGCTGGCCGCCGAGGATGCGCACCGGCAGCAGCAGCTCGCGCAGCGGTTCGATCACTTCCAGCCAGTCGTTGGCGACGATGCACACGTCGCGGCGCACGCGGCCGATGGTTTCCAGCAGCGCCAGCGCGTCGCGCGCGCCGGAGGGGTGGTTGGCCAGCACCAGCACCCGGCCCTGGCGCGGGATGCGCTGCAGGTCCGCCGCAGGCACTTCGCAAGTGGTCCTCAGGAAGTCCAGCGCGGCACGCACGAAATCCAGCCCGCGCAATTCGGGCCGGTCGGCCAGGAAGCGCTCGGCCTGTCCCAGGCCCGACCAGCGCCCGAAGCCGCGCAGCAGCGGCCTCACCAGTTTCGCCCTGCGCCCGTTGAACAAGCCCGGATACCGTTGCTGCAGGGTCTGCTCAAGCAGTGTCGCCATCGCGGCATCTCCATTCCCCGTTGCGCCCATGCTCCGGAGCGGTGGCGACGGTCATGTTGCAGCGGCAAGGCAGTTCCATGACGTCGCCGGCTCCCGCCTTGCGGCGCCCGGCCGCCCCCGCGCGCCGGCCGGGCGCCGGCCGGGTCCCGGCGCCCGGCGGACTTAACCCCGGTGCAACCTCGCGCACGGCACAATGCACGACCGCCCCGGCGCGTGTATCATGCGCGCCCATCTTTTCATCCGAATCAAGGGATATAGGCTGATGTCCAGCTACCTGTTCACTTCCGAATCGGTCTCCGAAGGCCATCCGGACAAGATCGCCGACCAGATCTCCGATGCGGTGCTGGATGCCATCCTGGCCCAGGACGCCCGTGCCCGCGTGGCCTGCGAGACGCTGGTGAAGACCGGCGTGGCCATCGTCGCCGGCGAGATCACCACCTCGGCCTGGATCGACCTGGAGGCGCTGACCCGCAAGGTGATCCTGGACATCGGCTACGACTCCAGCGACGTCGGCTTCGACGGCGCCACCTGCGGCGTGCTCAACCTGATCGGCAAGCAGTCCCCGGACATCAACCAGGGCGTGGACCGCAAGAAGCCCGAGGAACAGGGCGCCGGCGACCAGGGCCTGATGTTCGGCTACGCCACCAACGAGACCGACAGCTTCATGCCGGCCGCGATCCACCTGTCGCACCGCCTGGTCGAGCAGCAGGCCAAGATCCGCAAGAAGAAGAACTCGCCGCTGCCGTGGCTGCGCCCGGACGCCAAGTCGCAGGTCACCCTGCGCTACGAGGATGGCGTGGCGACCGCGATCGACGCCGTGGTGCTGTCCACCCAGCACGACCCGGGCGTGAAGCAGAAGGACCTGATCGAGGCCGTGCGCGAGGAGATCCTCAAGCCGGTGCTGCCGGCCAAGTGGCTGCACAAGGGCACCAAGTTCCACATCAACCCGACCGGCAAGTTCGTGATCGGCGGCCCGGTGGGCGACTGCGGCCTGACCGGGCGCAAGATCATCGTCGACACCTACGGCGGCTGGGCCCGCCACGGCGGCGGTGCGTTCTCGGGCAAGGACCCGTCCAAGGTCGACCGCTCGGCCGCCTACGCCGCGCGCTACGTCGCCAAGAACGTCGTGGCCGCCGGCCTGGCCGACCGCTGCGAGGTGCAGGTGTCCTACGCGATCGGCGTGGCCGAGCCGACCTCGATCTCGGTGACCACCTTCGGCACCGGCAAGATCCCGGACGACAAGATCGAGAAGCTGATCCGCAAGCATTTCGACCTGCGCCCGTACGGCATCATCAAGATGCTCGACCTGATCCACCCGATGTACCAGCCGACCGCCTCGTACGGCCACTTCGGCCGCAAGCCGAAGGAGTTCACCTACGTCAACGGCGCCGGCGAGACCGTCACCGCCACCGCGTTCTCGTGGGAGAAGACCGACAAGGCCGAGGCGCTGCGCGCCGACGCCAAGCTGAAGTAAGCCGGTCCGGCCGCGCGCCGGTCGAAGGAAGGCCGCCTCCGGGCGGCCTTTCTTTTTGGGCCGGCGCGCGCCGGGTGCGGTTCCCCGTGCCGGACGAGGCCGTCCACGCCGGCGCTGGCGACCGGGGCGAGCACTCGGTTAGCCTGCGGCCCTCACCTCCAGCGGCGCACGCCCCGATGTCCGAGCTCAAGTCCCACCAGCTGTCCATGACCGTGCTGATGTCGCCGGAGATGGCCAACTTCTCCGGCAAGGTCCACGGCGGCGCGATCCTGCGCCTGCTCGACCAGGTCGCCTACGCCTGCGCCAGCCGCTACGCCGGCCGCTACGTGGTGACGCTCTCGGTGGACCAGGTGATGTTCCGCGAGCCGATCGCGGTGGGCGAACTGGTCACCTTCCTGGCGTCGGTCAACTACACCGGCACTTCGTCGATGGAAGTCGGCATCAAGGTGGTGGCCGAGGACATCCGCAAGCAGAGCGTGCGCCACGCCAACAGCTGCTTCTTCACCATGGTCGCGGTCGACGACGAGGGCAAGCCCACGCCGGTGCCGCCGCTGGAGCCGCAGAACGCCGACGAGAAGCGCCGCCACGCCGCCGCGCAGATCCGCCGGCAGCTGCGCCAGGAGATGGAACAGCGCCACCGCGAACTGCTGGCCTCGATGCCGGAGGCGCCGGTCGCGGCGATCTGAAATCGCGATGCCCTGCAGGCGCAGCTTTTGGGGAGCGTTACCGGGAAAACCCATCGCGGCTGAAGCCGCTCCCGCAAGAGCGGCTTTCCTACAAGAGTTTAGCGATGCCGCTATGGCGATGCAGGTTGCGCGGCTGCGCGCAGCTGGGTGACGAATGCCTTCAGCGGGCACCCCATCGATGTCGCCGCCTTTCCGCACACCGCCGGCGCCAGCGCCTGCCGCAACGGCGGATGCGCCAGGTCCAGCGGCCGCAGTTCGCGCAGCTGGTCCAGCGACTGCGCCAGGTACTCCACGCGCACGTAGCGCGCTCCGCTGGTGCCGTCGCGCCAGCGCTCCAGCGCCAGCATCCCGCCCGGCGGCGGATCGTCCGCGCCATAGCCCGGCAGGTGGAAATGCACGCCCAGCAGGCTGGCCAGCGCGGCGATGTGCGTATCGCTGCCGACGAACAGCGACACCGTCGGCGCATCGCCCTCGCCCAGCCGCGCCAGGACCTCGCGCGCCAGCGGCGCGCCGGCGCGCGAGGCCATGTAGCGCGGACGCGCATGGACATCGAACAGCAGCGCGTGCAGGCGCGAGACCGCCTCGAGCCGCGCCGGCGTGGCACGCCCCCAGGCCACCTGGTCGAGCGGCAGGCCCTCGGCGTACTGCAGCAGGAACACCTCGCCGGTACCCGACGTGAGGTCGACCGGCCCCTTCAACGACAGCCCGCGCCCGTTCGCCGACGGTGCCAGCGACGACGGCATCGCCGCGAAATCGCAGCGCGGCCCGCAGCCCAGCAAGGCCTGCATCGCCGCCAGCTCTTCGCGGTGCGCGGCCGCCAGCGCGGCCGGCCCGCCATTCTCGCGCTGGATCGAAGCGACCGCCGCGCGTGCGTCGAAAGCGACCGCGCCGGCCTCGACCGGACGGAACAGCGGATCGTCGCTGCCCGGCGCGCGATGGCCGGCGACGAGCCCGCATCCCGGTGCCAGCGCATCCGCCAGCAGCTGCCCGCTGTCGATGGTGCGCGCGTCGGTATTGGCCCACACCTCGACGGCGCCCGCGGCCGGGCAACCCTCGTGCGGCAGCGCGCCTGCCTGCCGCAGCCATTGCCGCAGGTAGGCGCCGCTCAGGCGCACCGCCTCGCGACCGTGCGGGGTCAGCAGGCTGGCCGGCGTGTCCCAGTGCGGCCAGGGCGCGTCGGCGTAGCGCGCCGCGGCGGCCTCGCCGTCCAACGGCGCGCGCACGCCGTGCCGGGCCACCAGCACGATGCGCTCCAGTCGCCAATCCGGGGGCGCGGGCCTGCCCCACGCCGCCAGCGGTGCGAGGCAGGCCAGCAGCAGCGCGAGCGCGCCATGGACGCGGCGGCGACGGTCCGGGCGCCTTTCCTCAGAAGGCATATTTGACCGTCAGCAGGCTGGTCATGCCGGAATCCACGATGTCCGACAGCGCCGTGCTGTTGTGGCCGACATGCGCCCAGTAGCTCACGCGCTTGGTCAGGTTGGCCACCGACAGGTCCGCGCGCCAGCGTTCGCCGAAGGCGTAGCCGACGTGCAGGTCGAGGCGCGAACTCGGCTTGACCCACAGGTCGTCCCACTTCGCGCCCTGGCGCAGGTAGTCGTAGGCCGAGATGAACTCGCCGGAGTAGTGGTAGATCAGGTTCATCGACAGCGGGCCGTGCTCGTAGAACAGCTCGGCATTGGCCATCAGGTCCGGCGCGTTCTGGATGCGCTCGTCGTGGAAGCCTTCCATGCCGAGATCGACATGGGTCTTCTGGCGGGTGGCGTTGAGGCTCACGCCCAGGCCGTCCAGCAGCGGCGGCAAGCCCTGGAAGCGCTGGCGCAGCGCGGCCTCCAGTCCGTACACCTCGCCGTCGCCGCCGTTCTGCGGGCGCCTGTGGATGACGCCGCCGTCGCCCTGGAAGTCGCCGGCGTTGGCCGCGTTCGAACCGCTCTCGTAGATGTAGTCGCTCAGGTGCTTGTAGTAGACCGCGAGCATCGCGTGGCCGCCGGCATCGTTCTGCCATTCGCCGGACATGTCGAGGTTGACCGACTTGATCGGCTTCAGGTTCGGGTTGCCCTCGGTGATGGTGGTCACGCCGTCTTCGGAAACGTCGGAAGACACGCCGCCGCCGAGCTGCACGAATGCCGGGCGCGTGTAGCTGGTCCACGCCGACGCGCGGTAGACGCTGCGGTCGCTCGGGCGCCAGTTCAGGAACACGCTCGGCAGCAGTTCGTTGTAGCGGGTGCGGTTGTTGTCGAAGTGGCCGGCGACTTCGTTGCCGTCGGCGTCCTCCGGCATCACCCAGAAGGTGTTGCGGATCGAGGTGTGCTCGTAGCGCAGGCCGGGGATGATCTCCAGGTCGCCGAAGCGCAGGTTCGCCATCACGTAGGCCGAGGACACCGCCTCGGTGCCGCGCATCGTGTTGCAGTTGTAGTTGTTGACGTACAGGCTGCCGCAGGTATCGAAGCTGTCGGCGGCGAGGTTCCGCGCGATCAGGTTCTTCAGCCCGGAATTGCTGAGCTTGACCGTGTTCCAGTCGTACTTGCCCGGATACACCGCGTCGTACTCGCCGGTGACCAGGCCGGTGTCGCGCAGCAGGGTGCCGTCGGTGTACTTGGCGGTCGTCCAGTCGCGGCTGGTGAAGGTGCGCGAGCTGTCCACGTACTTCGCCCCGAACTGCACGTTCTGCAGCGCGCCGTGCTCGAAGTCGTAGCGCACGTCGAACTTGGCGCCGCCCTTGTCCTGGCCGCTGTACTCCTTGGTCAGCTGGCCGGTGCGGCGCGCATACAGGCCGCCGATGTCGTTGAGGCGCTGGCGCATCTCCGGGGTGAGCAGCGGGACCGGGAAACCGTCGCTGTCGTAGCCCAGGAACTGGTTGGCGCCGTAGCGGGGATTGGCGCCGTCGGAATACTGGTTGGTGCGCGCGGAGATCTCGATGTGGTCGGGGCGGTCGTTGTCGCCGAAGCTGTAGAACACGTTCGGCGAGAACGTCCAGTTGCCCGACTGCTTGTCGGCGCCGACCTGGAACGTGGCCAGGTCGGCCACCTCCGGGTTGGTCTCGTACCAGTAGCGCACCGAGTAGTTGCCGATCCGCGGCTGGTACACGCCGTCGGTGCCGGTGGCGACGTAGCTCACGTCGCCAGGGATCAGCTGCGAGTAGCCGGTGTTCTGCTCGGTCTTGGCGTAGGCGTAGGTGGCGCGCGCATACAGGTGCAAGGTCGGGTCGACGCGCCAGTCGAACGAGGCGTTGCCGCCGTAGCGACGCGTGGTGCCTTCGGAATAGCCGACGTTGAGGCCGGTGCCCATCAGCGATTGCTGCGGATCGTAGCCGTCAGCCAGCGCGCCCTTGGCGTTGGTGCGCGCGAACTCCCAGGACCCGTCGTTGCTGGCGGTGGTGGCGCCGGCGACCTCGCTGTTCACGTAGCTGCGCTCGTCGTAGTACGCGCTGGCGTAGAAGCCGAACTGGTTGTCCTCGCCGAAGCGGAAGTGGTACTCCCCGGCCAGGCCGCCGCCCAGGCCGTCCTGGTCGTAGTCGCGGGCGCGGCTTTCCAGGCGGCCGCTGGCGGTGACGCTGCCGCCCTGCGCCTCGCCGTAGTCGAACGCGGTCGGGGTGCGGTAATCGATGGTGCCGCCGATCGCATCGCCGTCCATCGCCGCGGTCGAGGTCTTGTTGAGCACGATCGTCTGCAGTCCGGACGGCGGCAGCAGGCTCAGCTGCACGCTGCGGCTGTACGGCATGCCCTGCGCGACGTTGACGCCGTCGATCAGGTTGACGTTGTACTCGGCGTTGAGGCCGCGCACCGAGGCGAACATGCCTTCGCCGCGCGCGGCGCCATCGATGCCGCCGAAGTAGGACTGCCCGGTGTTGATCACGCTGACGCCGGGCATCAGGCCGAGCGCCTCGGCGATGTTGTGCACGGCGGTGTACTTCAGGTCGTCGGCCGACAGCACGCTGGCGGTGTTGTCCGCGGCCATCTGCATGTCGGTGGCGTTGTAGCGGGTGGCGGCGACGGTGACCTTGTCCAGGGTCTTGGCGGAGGATGGCGTGGCGGACGTTTCCGCGTCCTGTGCGGCATCCTGCGCTTGCGCGTGGACCACCGGCGCGACGCCGAGCAGCGCGGCGACGACGGCACGCGAAAGGCGGCTCTGGAAATGGATCGAATGGGGCATGGGGGAATACCGGACGAAAATGGCCACGGCGGAACGGTCCGCCGGGCGAGGCGAAGGGGGATGCCAGCAGCACCGCCGGGCGATGGCGGCGCGCAATTGTTCGCAGGCGTGCTTGCAGTTGTGTGACAACGATGTCAGCGCGAGGTTTTGCGCGTTTTCCACCCAACACGACGCGAAAATCGGCACAAGCCGCGCGGCGTTGCCCCCTCGCAACCCAGCGTTTCGCGGAGCATCGCCGCGGTTGCGTCTACCATCAACGCTTTGCCCCGGGAGCCTCCATGTCCACGATTCCCTCCGTGTCCCTCAACGATGGCCGCTCGATCCCGCAATTGGGCCTGGGCGTCTGGCAGACGCCCGCCGAAGAGACCGCCCGCGTGGTCGGCACGGCCTTCGAACTGGGTTACCGCCACGTCGACACGGCCGCGATCTACCGCAACGAGGAAGGCGTCGGCCAGGCCGTCGCCGCATCCGGCCTGCCGCGCGGCGAACTGTTCATCACCACCAAGCTGTGGAACGCCGACCAGGGCTACGACCGCGCGCTGAAGGCGCTCGACGCCAGCCTGCGCAAGCTCGCGCTGGACTACGTGGACCTGTACCTGATCCACTGGCCCTGCCCCGCCGACGGCAAGTTCGTCGATACCTGGAAGGCGCTGGTCCGCGCGCGCGAGGACGGCAAGGCGCGCTCGATCGGCGTTTCCAACTTCCGCCCGCAGGACATCGACCGCATCGTCGAGGCCACCGGCGTCGTGCCGGCGGTCAACCAGATCGAACTGCACCCGCTGTTCCAGCAGAAGGAACTGCGCGCCTACGACGCCGCGCACGGCATCGCCACCGAATCGTGGAGCCCGCTCGCCCAGGGCGGCGAGCTGCTCGGCGATGCCCGCCTGCGCGAGATCGCCGGCAAGCACGGCAAGACGCCCGCCCAGGTGATCCTGCGCTGGCACGTGCAACTGGGCCTGGTGGTGTTCCCCAAGTCGGTCACGCCTTCGCGCATCGCCGAGAACGCGGCGATCTTCGACTTCGCGCTCGACGGATCCGACCTGGCGCGGATCGCCGAACTCGATGTCGGCCGCCGGCTCGGCCCCGATCCGGCCACCCTGCAGGCGGGCTGACGAGCCCGCCAGGGCCTGGCGCCGCCTACAGGCGGACGCTCAGGCCGATGCCGGCGCCGCCGTCGCGCGCGACCAGCACGCGGCGGCCGCTGCGCTCGAAGCTCAGGTCCAGGCGTTCCTGCCCGACCTGCAGGCCGCGCAGCTGCAGGCGGTCCACGCCTTCGGGCAGGCGGGGATGGTCGATCTCCACCATCGCGCGCGCCGCTTCGATGCGGATGCCCAGGCAGGCCTGCAGCAGCATGAACACCGAACCGGCCGCCCATGCCTGCGGCAGGCAGGCCACCGGATAGGCGATCGGCGGTTGTCCCGGCAACCGCGGGAAACCGCAGAACAGCTCGGGCAGGCGCATGTCGAAATGGACCGCGGCGTCGAACATCTCCTCCAGCAGGCGCACGGCGGCCTCGCGTTCGCCGTAGCGCGCCAGGCCGGCCGCGCACAGGGCGACGTCGTGCGGCCAGACCGAACCGTTGTGGTAGGACATCGGGTTGTAGCGGGCCTGGCCGATGGCCAGCGTGCGCACGCCCCACCCGCCATCGAAGGCGCGCCCGGCCAGCTGCATCGCCACCGCGCGGCCGCGTTCGGGTGCGGCGACGCCGGCGAACAGCAGGTGGCCGGCGTTGGACGCCTTCACCCGGCAGCGGCGTCCCTCGCCGTCCCGCGCGATGGCGTAGAAGTCCAGCCCTGGGTCCCAGAACACCTGTTCGGTGCGTTCGCGCAATGCGCGCGCCTGCCGCCGCCAATGCGCCGCGTCCGCCTCCCGCCCGCGCAGTTGCGCCAGCTCCGCCAGGGCCTGCAGTCCGGCGCAGGCATAGCCCTGCACCTCCACCAGCGCGATCGGCCCCGGCGGGATCCGGCCATCGGCATGGAAGATCGCATCGCCGCTGTCCTTCCAGCCCTGGTTGAGCAGGCCGCCCGGCTCGCCGCGGTGGTAGGCGAGCAGGCCGTCGCGGTCGGCCCGGCAACTGCGCTCGATCCAGCCGGCGGCGGCGACCAGCGACGGCCACAGGTCCTCGATGAAGCCCGTGTCGGCGGTGCGCGCGTGGTAGGCGCCGGCCAGGACCAGGAACAGCGGCGTGGTGTCCACGCCGCCGTAGTAGCGGCCGAACGGCAGCTCGGCCAGCGCCGCCATCTCGCCCTTGCGGGCCTCGTGCAGGATCTTGCCGGGGGCGGCGTCGCGGAAGCTCGAGGTCTCCTGCGCCTGGTGCCGCGCCAGGTAGGCGAGCACGCCGCGCGCCAGCGACGGATCCAGCCACAGCGTCTGCAACGCCGTCACCACCGCGTCGCGGCCGAACGGCGTGGAGAACCAGGGAATGCCCGCGTAGGGATACGGCCCGGTCGGCAGGTCGCTGGTGAGCAGGGCGATGTCCGCGCGCGAGCGCTCCAGCCACGCATTGAACAGGCGATTGCTGCTGCGCGGCCGGGCGCCCACGCGCCGCCGCGCCCGCATCGCGCGCCGCGCGTGCGCCGCCGCCTGGCGGAACCGCGCGCAGTCCGGCCGCTGCGCCTCCGCGCCGGCTTCCAGGTAGAGGACGTGGTCCGCGTCCGGCGCGAGCTCCAGTTCGAATTCGGCGCGCTGGTCCGACAGCCGCCGCGGCGGCTGCGAGAAATCCAGGCTCAGGCGCCGCTGCTGCCCGTCCAGGCCGAGATAGGCCAGGACGACGCCCTGCGCGTGCAGCTGCGCGGGCTGGTGCTGCCCGCGCCCGGTGCGCTGCACGCCGCGCACTTCGAACATGTCGCGGAAGTCGGCATCGAACTCCAGCGCCAGGCCGAAGCGCAGCGGCATCTGCCCGTGGTTGCGGCACGCGATGCGCTCGTACAGCCGCTCGCCCCACAGGAAGCGCGCGCGCTCGACATGGATCACGCCCTCCTCCGCCGCGCTGCCGCCCAGCGGCGGCAACGGCCGGTTGGTCAGGTGCACGGTCAGGAACACGTTGTCCTGGCTCACGCCCGCGCTCAGCAGCGACGGCTCGGTCCCGCCGAGCCGCAGCCGCAGCCGCGACAGCACCCGGGTGCCGTCGCGGTAGAGGCCGTCGGCTTCGCCGTCGACGATGTCGCCGCGGCCGTCGCAGACCAGGAAGCTGTCGCCGCACTTGAGCGCGTGCCTGGCGCCGGCCTGTGCCGACGGCGCGACGTCGAACTCAGGCATGCGCGGCTTCGCCTGCGGCGGCCACCGCGTGCACGGGCGGCAGGTGGCGCAGGTCCCATGCGCCGGCCGCCCCGGCGCGGCCGCGTTCCTCATCCAGCAGCCGGCGGTATGCCTCCAGGTAGCGCCGCGCCATCACCGTGGCGCCGAAGCGCTGTTCGAACCGGCGCCGGATCCGCGCGCGGTCCAGTTCGCCCGCGCGCGCGACCGCCGCGGCCGCGGCCTCTTCCGAGTCGACGATGAAGCCGGTGACGCCCTCCTCGACCACTTCGCGCACCGAGCCGTGGTCCCAGGCGATCACCGGCGTGCCGCAGGCCATCGCCTCGATCATCACCAGGCCGAACGGCTCGGGCCAGTCGATCGGGAACAGCAGCGCGCGCGCATGGCCGAGCAGGTAGCGCTTGCCGGCATCGTTGATCTCGCCGACCAGTTCGGCGCCGCCTTCGCGCAGCATCGGCGCGATGGTCCGGCGGTGGTAGTCGGCGTCGGCGGCGTCGATCTTGGCGGCGATGCGCAACGGCAGGCCGGCGCGGCGCGCGATGCGGATGGCGCGGTCCGGGCGCTTCTCCGGCGAGATCCGGCCCAGGAACGCCAGGTAGTCGCCGGTCGGCCGCGATGCCCGGCCGTACAGGTCCTCGGGCAATCCGTGCGGCACGGTGGCCACCCAGTTGGCGTCGGGCAGCGGACGGCGCTGTTGGTCGGAGATCGAGGCGAGCGGGTAGCGCGGCCAGCGCCGGTAGGCCGCCGGCAGGTCCTTCAGGTCCAGCCGCCCGTGCAAGGTCGTCAGGGTGCGCCCCGCCATGTCCTCGAAGAACGGGAAATGCAGCAGGTCGACATGGAAGTGCAGGATGTCGAAGCGGTCGGCCTGGCGCCTGACCTCGTGCAGCATCGCCAGGTGCGCGGCGATATCGGATTTCAATGGAGCCGGATCGAGCCGGATCGCGCAGTCGCGCGCCGGTACCAGTTCGGCGCGGGTATGGGTATCGGCGCTGGCGAATACGGTCACGTGATGGCCGAGCGCGACCTGCGCGTCGGCGAGGTAGGCGACGATGCGTTCGGTGCCGCCGTACAGGCGCGGCGGCACCGCTTCGTAGAGCGGGGCGATATGGGCGATACGCATGGGTCCGGGGTAAGAAGGCTGGGACCGGCGCGGCGGACCCGCGCCGGCCACGAAGAGGAACGGGAAGGGAACGGGCGGCGGCTCAAGCCGCCCTTTCGATCGGGATGCGTACCGGCCTGGCCAGCGCGCTCCCGCTCTTGGGCAGGCTCACGCTCAGCACGCCGTCGCGGAACTCGGCGCGTGCCGCATCGACTTCCACTTCCACGTCCAGCGGGATGCGGCGTTCGAAGCGGCCGTACCAACGCTCGCCGATGCGGCGCGCCGGGTCGTCGCGCTCGCCGCGGCGTTCGCCGCGCAGCACCAGCTGGCCGTTCTCGACCAGCACCTCGACGTCCTTCTCCTGCAGGCCGGGCAGTTCGGCGCTCACCACGATCTCGCGATCGCGCTCGACCAGGTCCACGCTGGGCCAGCCGGCGGCCGGCATGCCGGCGTTCTCGCCGCGCGGCAGCAGTTCGTCGGCCTGCCGCCACAGCTCGTCGAACAGCCGGTTCATTTCCCGGTGCAGCGACACGAAGGGATCGCGCGCGTCGCGCGCCAACGGTTGCGGGGAGTTTCCGCGGTTCCGGTTCCAAGGAATCAACTGACTGACGCTCATGACAGTTCTCTCCTCGATGATCAGGTCGTCGCCATGCGCGACGCCGCCCGGCCTCGCGCCGGAGCCCCCGCGCGGGAGGCTCCGGCGCGGCCGCGCGCGTTGCGCTGGCGACGCTGCAGATAGGTGCCTGCTCCGGCCTTTCAAGCGTCGCCCGCGGCGCTGGATTCAGCGCCAGGCCAGCATCGTCGATGCGGCGCGAAGAAGTTCGCTCAGCGGGCCCCTTCGGCCTCGGTGCGCATCTGTTCCCGGAGGATGCGCCGGATCTCCAGCACCGCCTGCGGCGTCTCCTGCACGCTGTGCCAGGACGGGATCACCTTCTCCGACTCGGCGCCATCGAGATGGGCGCTGCGGTACGGCACCACGCCGTCGCTGGAGTCCTGCAGCGGCAGGTCGTCGTCCTTGCCGACGATGGTGTGGTAGCGCACGCGCGGCGAGATCGGCAGGTTCTCGCTGGCGAGGATGAACGGATCGGTATCGCGCAGGTTGTCGATGCCGGTGGGCACCACGTTGTCGCCCTTGCCGTCCTGCCCGGCCAGGTCCTGCAGCACGTCGCCGAAGCGCTGCAGCAGCGTCACCGGCAGGCGGATCAGCCGGCCGACCAGGCGCCCGAGCTTGCCCTCGGCCATCGGCGTGCCGCGATGCGGCGCGGCGATGAAGATCGCGCGGTCCACTTCCGGCAGCGGCTCGAAATGCAGCAGCGGCGAGAGCCGCTCGCGGATGCGGCGGCCGCGCTCGCCGTCGAGCCGGCGATCGGCCATCAGCGACTGCCACAAGACCTCGCCGGACGAGGACACCAGCAACCGCCCGATCACGCCGCCCATGCTGTGCCCGATCAACACCATGTGCTGCGAGGCGGCGGCGCTGCCGCCGGGGTCGAAATGCTTCAGCGTACGCTGCACCAGCGCTTCGATCTGCGCGCGGTTGTAGGGAATCGGCGCATTGGTCGGGTAGTAGACCTGCCAGATCTGGTAGTGCTGCCGCAGCGCCTCGTCGCCCATGATCTCGTTGGCGACGTTGACCCAGGCCTCGGGACTGGATGCCAGCCCGTGCAACAGCAGCACGATGCGCCGGTCCGGATCGTAGGGCTGCATCAGGTACAGGTGCGGCCGGTCGATGCCGCGCTTGCGGCCCAGCATCGAGCGCAGCGACTGGCTGGCAAACCCGGACTGCGCCAGCCACAGCCCGTACGCCGCGGTGAAGTTGGCCGCCAGCGGCACGTGCTGGCCGTGCAGCACCACCTCGGCATTGCGGTACGGGTCGTACGGCACCAGGGTCACTTCCCGGGTGGCCAACAGCTCCTGCAGCGTGGCGCCGTGGAAGCGCAGCAGCGCCGTCGTCGGCGCGTACGGCATTTCGCTGAAATCCGGTTCGCCGTTGCGCTCCCGGCCTTGGTCCTGGTCGCCCCCGGCCGCGGGGTCGACCGGCGAGGCGGTGGGATCGCCCACCACAGAGGGCGGCACCTTGGCCACCAGCTCGGCGCCGAAACCGTCGCGGCGATAGGTGCTGCGCAGGCCTTCGAAGCGCAGGCTGTTGGCGTCGAAGAGGGCCTCCGGCACCTCGGTATCGCCGGGCAGGCGGAAACCCGACAGGTCGGTGTTGAACCGCCAGCCGTCGATGTCCAGGCTTTCGCTGGACTGGGGCTGGGGAGTCGAGCGCCAGCGCCGGAACGCCTCGCCGACCACCTGCTGCACGGCGTAGTTGTAGTAGTCGCGGACCTGGGTCTGGCGGTTCTCGAAGGCGCGCTCGCCCGGGGTGCGCGCGGTGAAGAACAGGTAGGCATAGGCATGCCGCGCCGCCTCGAGCCAGGCGTGCAGCGTCGCGTCGTCCATCGACTTCGCCGGCTGGCGGCCGTTGCGCGCGATCGCCTCGGCAATCCACAACTCGGCCTGGGTGGCGAGGCGGCGCTCGTCGCCGAGCCCGGAGACCTCGTCGAGCCGGGCGGCGCAGGCGGCCGGATCGTCGCGGCACGGCTTGGGTTCGATGCCGGCCACGCGCAGCGTCTCGATCCCGCTTTCGCTGAGCCGGTCGGTGGTCAGCACGTCGCCCCGCGTGATCGCCACGTAGTCGCCGGCACCGCGCGACTTCACCGTGACCATCGCGCAGCCGGACGCCGCCAGCAATGCGGCCAGCGCCAGCGCCCGCACCATCGCCTGGAACCTCATCGCACCTCCTGTGCCGGCCGCAGCGGCATGCCCGCGCGGATGCGCGCGGAGAAATCGGGATCGCGGTCGGCCGCGCGCGCGCGCGCCGTGATGTGCCCGCCGCGCTCGAGCTGGTCGAAGGTATAGCCCGGCAGCAGGCCGTGCTGGTCGAAGGCGTACTCGGCCAGGTAGCCCGACGCCAGCAGCCGCCAGTCCAGCGGCAGGCCGGGATCGAGCTGGCGGGCCAGCTCGAACACGATGGTGGTGCAGTTGCTGGTCAGCGTGTTGTAGAAGCGCGGCGCCTGGTCCAGCTCGCGCGCGCGCTCGAGGTAGCCTACGAACAGCTTGCGCAGGCCTTCGCGCGGGATGTCCAGCCGGTACAGGTGCATGTCCTCGCCGCGGGCGTTGGTGCGCACGCGCAGGATGTCGCGCTCGTCGGCGGCGACCAGGGTTTCCTCGAACATGCGGAAGAACCCGCCCAGCGCCGAGAACGACTCGCCGCGCTCCTTGCGGATCTCCAGCGAGAACACCACGTGCGAACCGTCGTCGAACCCGAACGAGACCAGGGTATGGGCGATGGCCGGCCCCATCCAGTACGACAGCGCCAGGTCCGCGCTCGCCAGCCGGTCGAGGTCGTACTCGCGGGTCTCCCAGCGGATGCCGTAGTCGTCCTCGCCGCGCCAGTCGAAATCGCGCACGTTGTGCAGCACCACGCGGCTGCCATGCAGTTCCGGGCGCAGGCGCTCGGCGACGTCGTCGGCCCATGCGCGGTCCTGGCTGGGCTGCATCGACCACCAGCCGTACTGCAGGCCGGCGAAGGCCAGGGCGAAGATGCCCGGCAGCGCCCAGTTCTCGCGTCCGCGGCGCAGTCCCCACAGCGCGGCCGCGGTGAGCCCGGCCCAGATCGCCACCGTCGCCCAGCGCAGCAGCGCGTCGTGGCGGATCAGGAAGTACATCGACAGCAGGCTCCACGCGCCGGCGGCGACGACCGCCACGCGCAGTGCCCAGCGCCCCACCCTTCGCAGCGCCGGGGTCACGCGTGCCTGCGCGGGGGCGGCGGCTCGGGCGACATGCCCAGCGCGCGCATCAGCAGATCGGCGGAGCGATGCGCCAGGCGCCGCCGCTCGGTTTCGTCGGCGCCCCGCACGCAGCCGCCGAGCATGTCGATCACCAGCAGCATCTCCTCCTCGTCCACGTCGGGCCGGCACAGGCCGGCGTCGATCGCGCGGCGCACGAACGGCATGAAGATCGACAGCGCGCGCTGGTCGGCGCCCTCCAGGGCCGGATGGTCGCGTTCCATGGTGCGCCAGAAATCCACCAACGGCGCCGACTCGGCGATGTACTCGGCCGCGTCGTGCAGCAGCACGCCCAGCGCGTCCGGCCGGTCGCCGAGGTCGCGCGCGGCCCGCTCGAACGCGTCCATCCCGCGTTCCATCAGCGCCGTCATCAGCGCGAGGCGGTCGGGGAAGTTGCGGTACAGCGTGGCCCGGCCCAGGCCGGAGCGCTCGACCACGAGTTCGAGGGGCGCATGGACGCCGTGCTCGCTGAACACGTCGTCGGCGGCGTCGAGGATCTGCCGGCGGCGCAGCGCGGCATCGGTGCGTGGGGTCGTCATGGCGCGCATTGTCGGACAATTTTGTCCGGTCGCGCCAGCCCCTGGCCGAACATGGCCGGCCTTGCGTCCGTACGGGCGCCGCGCATCGCCTCCTCAGCCCGTGTTCTGCAGGCCCTGCGAGACGCCGTTGACGCAGGCCACCAGGGCCCGCAGCAGCGCCTCGTCCTCCCCGCCGGTCTCGCGCCAGCGGCGCAGCAGGTCCACCTGCAGCACGCTGATCGGGTCGATGTACGGGTTGCGCAGCCGTATCGACAACGCCAGCCGCGGATCGTGCTGCAGCAGCGACTGCTGGTTGGTCAGGGTCTTGACCCAGCGCTTGGTCAGCGCCAGCTCGTCGCGGATGCGCGGGAAGAACCGCTCGTGCAGCGGGCCCGCCAGCCGCGAGAACATCTCGGCGATGTTGAGGTCGCCCTTGGACAGCACCATCGCGATGTCGTCGAGGAAGGTACGGAAGAACGGCCACTCGGCCGCCATCTCGCGCAGCAGCTCCTCGTGGCCGGCCTCCACCGCCGCCTGCAGGCCGCTGCCCACGCCGTACCAGCCCGGGATCACCGCGCGCGCCTGGCTCCAGGCGAACACCCACGGGATCGCGCGCAGGTTCGACAGCGCCGCGTCCTGGCCGAGCCGGCGCGAGGGGCGCGACCCCAGCGTCATCCGCTCGATCACGTCGATCGGCGTGGCCTGGCGGAAGTACGCCATGAAATCCGGCGCGCCGACGAAATCGCGGTACGCATGCGAGCTGTGTTCGGCGACCACGTCCATCACCGGCCGCCACTGCGCCTCGCGCGGCTCCGGCGCGCGCGGGCGCAGGCTCGACAGCAGCACCGCGCCGGCCATCTGCTCCATCGAGCGCAGCGCCAGCGCGCGGATGCCGTACTTGCGGTGGATCACCTCGCCCTGCTCGGTGACGCGCAGGCGCCCGTCGACGCTGCCGCGCGGCGCCGCCTCCAGCGCCTTGGTGGTCTTGCCGCCGCCGCGCACGATCGAGCCGCCGCGGCCGTGGAAGAAGGTCAGCCGGATGCCCAGCTGCTCGGCCGCCTCCAGCAGTTCCACCTGGGCGCGCTGCAGGCCCCAGCGCGAGGCCGCGATGCCGCCGTCCTTGCCGCTGTCGGAATAGCCGAGCATCACCATCTGCACGTCGCCGCGCGCGGCCAGGTGGCGGCGGTAGACCGGGTCGGCGAGCAGGTCGCGCAGCGTGGCGATGCTGCCGCGCAGGTCGTCCACGGTCTCGAACAGCGGCACGATGTCCAGCGGCACCGCGCCGCCCGCGTCGACCAGCCCGCCGCGGCGCGCCAGCGCCAGCACGGTCAGCACGTCGGCGCGGTTGTGCGCCATCGAGATGATGTAGCTGCCGAGCGCATCGGCGCCGTGGCGGCGCCGCGCGTCGGCGAGCGCGGCGAACACCGCGTCCAGCCGCGCGTTGCCCTCGTCGCCGCCGCGCGGCAGCGCCGCCTCGCCGGCCGCGTAGGGCTGCAGCGCGTCGGCGCGCGCGGCGTAATCCTTCGATTCCCAGGCATCGTCGCCGAGCGCCGCGGCGACCGCGCGCGCGTGCGCGCTCGATTCCTGGCGCACGTCCAGCCGCGCCAGGTGGAAGCCGAACGTGCGCACGCGCCACAGCAGGCGGCGCACCGCGAACCAGCCGGCGTGCAGGCCCCGGTTGGCTTCCAGGCTGTCGAGGATCAGCTGGATGTCGTGCTCGAACTCGGCCGGCGACGCGTACGCGCCGGGCGCGTCGTCGAGCGTCGCCTGCAGCTTGGCGCGCATCAGGTCGTTGAGCAGCCGGTACGGCATGTCGCCGTGGCGCGGGCGCGAGCGCGCGGCCGCCTCCGGCAGCGCGGCGCGGTATTCGTCCAGGCGCGCCATCAAGGCGGCGCTGACCGGCACCAGCGTGGTCGACTGGCTGAGCAGGCTGGCCAGTTGCCACAGTTCCTTGAGGTAGCGGTCCAGCACCGCGCGGCGCTGCGCGTCGAGCGTGGCGGTGACGGTCCTGGCGTCCACGTTCGGGTTGCCGTCCATGTCGCCGCCCACCCAGGTGCCGAAGCGCAGCACGCGCGGCAGCGGCAGCGCGCGCCCCCAGGTCTCCTCGATGGCGTGTTCCAGCGTTTCGTACAGCGCGGGGATCACCCGGTACAGCACCTGGGTGAGATAGAACCCGACGTGCTCGCGCTCGTCCTCGACGGTGGGGCGCACCGGCGAGGAATCGGCGGTCTGCCAGGCCGCGGTCAGGGCCATGCGGAAGCGCGCCTGGTCCACCGCCTGCTCGCCCGGCGTGCGCACGCCGTCGAGGTTGTCGATCAGGCTGGCGACCATCAGCTGCTCCTTCTCGAGCAGAGCGCGGCGCACCGCCTCGGTCGGGTGCGCGGTGAACACCGGTTCGATGTCGATGCGCGGCAGCCAGTTGCCGAGTTCCTCCAGCGTCACGCCCTGCGTCTTGAGCCGGCGCAGCGCGTCGTGCAACCCGTCCGGCTGCGGCGTGCCGGTGCCGCTGCGCTGGTAGTCGCGGCGCCTGCGGATGCGGTGCACCCGCTCGGCGATGTTGACCACCTGGAAGTAGGTGCTGAACGCGCGCACCAGCGCCTCGGCATCGCGCGGCTCGCGCGCGTCCAGCAGCGCGCTCAGCGGCTCCGGCGGGGTATCCCGTTCCCGGCGCGCGATCGCCGTGGTCCGTATCTGCTCGATCTCGCCGAGGAAGGCTTCCGACACCTGCTCGGCCAACAGGTCGCCGACCAGCGCCCCCAGCCTGCGCACGTCGTCGCGCAGGGGAATATCGGGCGTGGCGAAGACCAGACTGCTGCGGTACTCGTTCATTGCGATGCGCATCGGACAGTGGGGGTTCAGCCAAGCCTACCCGAAGCAAACGTTCGCTTTTGCAACCATCGGCGCGGCTCTCCCGTGCCGCCGTGCAAGCCATTCCCGATGCGCATGCGGGGCCGGCGGAAAGGAATGGATACGACCCCAGGCCCCGTGGGAGTGGCGCAGGCGCCGATGGGACTCGACCGATACCCGATCCCGCGAAGGGGAACGACGATCGGTCTTGTTGCTGGGTCTCGGCAGCCTCGCCGGCTTGCGCCGCCTGCCCGCGAATTCAGCCGCGCCATGGCGCCGCGATATAATCGGCGCTCCCCTCGAGGGGCGCTGCGACCGGCTGCGGGTCTTCCGCCAGTCCGGCCAGGCTCGACGGGAATCCCTTCCACAACGGCGCCCGGAAACGTGCAGGCTTCCCGCCTGCCCCTTACCGGAGCATTACGCATGAATGCCGTAGCCAAGACCTTCTCCACCGGAGGCGACTACAAGGTCGCCGACATCGGCCTCGCCGACTGGGGCCGCAAGGAACTGGACATCGCCGAGCACGAGATGCCGGGCCTGATGTCGATCCGCCGCAAGTACGCCGCCACCCAGCCCCTGAAGGGCGTGCGCGTGACCGGCTCGCTGCACATGACCATCCAGACCGCGGTGCTGATCGAGACCCTCAAGGACATCGGCGCCGACGTGCGCTGGGCCTCGTGCAACATCTTCTCCACCCAGGACCACGCCGCCGCGGCGATCGCCGCCACCGGCACCCCCGTGTTCGCCTGGAAGGGCGAGACGCTGGAGGAATACTGGGACTGCACCCTCGACGCGCTGACCTTCACCCTGCCCGACGGCACCCTCACCGGTCCGGAGCTGGTCGTGGACGACGGCGGCGACGTCACCCTGCTGATCCACAAGGGCTACGAGCTGGAGAACGGCTCGGGCTGGGTCGACACGCCTTCGTCCAACCACGAGGAGCAGGTGATCAAGAACCTGCTCAAGCGCGTGGCCAAGGAACGCCCGGGCTACTGGACCCGCGTGGTGCAGGACTGGAAGGGCGTGTCCGAGGAGACCACCACCGGCGTGCACCGCCTGTACCAGCTGGCCGAGGCCGGCAAGCTGCTGGTGCCGGCGATCAACGTCAACGACTCGGTGACCAAGAGCAAGTTCGACAACCTGTACGGCTGCCGCGAGTCGCTGGCCGACGGCCTCAAGCGCGCGATGGACGTGATGCTGGCCGGCAAGGTCGCCGTGGTGTGCGGCTACGGCGACGTCGGCAAGGGCTCGGCGCACTCGCTGCGCGCCTACGGCGCGCGCGTGATCGTCACCGAGATCGACCCGATCTGCGCGCTGCAGGCGGCGATGGAAGGCTTCGAGGTCGCCACGGTGGAAGACACCCTGGGCACCGCCGACATCTACGTCACCACCACCGGCAACAAGGACATCATCCGCATCGAGCACCTGAGCGCGATGAAGGACCAGGCCATCGTCTGCAACATCGGCCACTTCGACAACGAGATCCAGGTCGATGCGCTGAACGCCTATCCGGGCGTGCGGAAGATCAACATCAAGCCGCAGGTGGACAAGTACGTGTTCCCGAACGGCAACGCGATCTTCCTGCTCGCCGAAGGCCGCCTGGTCAACCTCGGCTGCGCCACCGGCCACCCGTCCTTCGTGATGTCCAACAGCTTCTCCAACCAGACCCTGGCGCAGATCGACCTGTGGCAGAACAAGGACGCCTACGAGCGCGTGGTCTACCGCCTGCCGAAGAAGCTGGACGAGGAAGTGGCGCGCCTGCACCTGGAGAAGATCGGCGTGAAGCTGACCAAGTTGACCCAGGAACAGGCCGACTACCTCGGCGTGCCGGTCGAGGGCCCGTTCAAGCCGGAGCACTACCGCTACTGAGCGGCCACCGGGCCGATGCAACCGCGGGCGCCTCCGGGCGCCCGTTTTCGTGGGGTCCAAGGCACGCCGCAGGCGCGTCCGCGCATGCCGTCCCGGTCCGGCCCGCGGCCGGAGCCGGACACCCTCAGATCGCCACCCGTCGCCCGATCTCGATCAGCCGGTCCTCGGGGATCCGGAAGAACGAGGTCACCGGCAGCGCGTTGCGCGTGAGGAAGGCGAACAGGTGGTCGCGCCACCTCGCCATCCCGGTGCGGTCGCCGGCGACGATGTCCTCGCGGCTGGTGAAGAAGGTGGCCTGGCCGAGGTCGAAACCCTGGGCGGCGCACTCTTCCAGCACCTGCATGACGTCGGGCTGCTCGGCGAACCCGAAACGGGCATGGACGCGGTGGAAGCCCTGCCCCACTCGCGCCAGTTCGACCCGTTCGCCGGGCCGCGCGCGCGGCGCGTCCAGCACCTCCACGGTGAGCAGCACCTTGTTGTGCCTGAGGTTGTGCAGCAGCGCCTGCGGCGCCAAGGCCGGGTCGGCGGTCAGGAACAGCGCGGTTCCCGGCACCCGCGCGGGCGCGGGACCGGCCAGCGAGCGCAGGCAATCCTCCAGGGGAATGCCGCCGCCGCGCACGCGCGCGAACACCAGTTCGCGGCCGCGGCGCCAGGTGGTCATTACCACCAGCATCGCCAGCCCCAGCGCCAGCGGGAACCAGCCGCCGCTGGCCAGCTTCATGAGATTGGCGCCGAAGAAGGCCAGGTCCACCACCAACATGGCCGCGCCCAGCGGCACCACCGCCCACCAGCGCCAATGCCATACGCGCCGCATCACCACCACGACCAGCGCGGTGGTCATCAGCATGGTGCCGCTCACCGCGATGCCGAACGCCGCGGCCAGCGCGCCGGAAGTGCGGAACCCCAGCACGGCCGCCAGCACCAGCAGCAGGAGCAGGGCGCTGATCGCCGGCAGGTGGATCTGCCCGCGGATGCGCGAGGAAGTGTGCCGCACGCGCATGCGCGGCAGGTAGCCGAGCTGGATCGCCGACCGCACCATCGAGTACGCCCCCGAGATCACGCCTTGCGAGGCGATGACCGTGGCGGCCGTGGCCAACGCGATCATCGGATAAAGCGCCCAGCCCGGCACCATGCGATAGAACGGGCGCGCCGCGGCGCCCGGATCCTGCAGCAGCACCGCGCCCTGGCCGAAGTAGCTCAGCAGCAGGCAGGGCAAGGCCACCGCCAGCCACGCCAGCCGGATCGGCCGTGCGCCGAAGTGGCCCATGTCGGCATACAGCGCCTCGGCGCCGGTCAGCACCAGCACGGTCGCGCCGAGCGTGGTGAAGCCCGCGAAACCGTTGCGCAGGAAGAACTCCAGCGCGTGCAGCGGATTCATCGCCGCCAGTATCTGCGGCTGCCTCAGCATGGCGAAGAAGCCGAGCGTGCCGGCCGCCAGCAGCCAGGCCAGCATGATCGGCCCGAACAGCACGCCCACCCGGGCCGAACCGTAGTGCTGCAGCGCGAACAGCCCCAGCAGGATGGACACGCCCAGCGGCAACACCCACGGCGCCATGGCGGGCGCCGCCAATCCGAGCCCTTCCACCGCCGAGAGCACCGACACCGCGGGCGTGATCACGCTGTCGCCGAAGAACAGCGCCGCGCCGGTCAGGCCCGCCATCACCACCCACCAGCGCAGCCGCGGGCGGTCCAGCAGCGAGGCGCGCGCGAGCGCCAGCAGCGCCATGATGCCGCCCTCGCCGTGGTTGTGCGCGCGCATGATCAGCAGTACGTACTTGAGCGAGACCACGCCGACCAGCGCCCAGAACGACAGCGATATCACGCCGACCACGTTCGGCGGCGTGGGCCGCACGCCATGCGCGCCGAACGCCTCCTGCAGCGAATACAACGGGCTGGTGGCCAGGTCGCCGAACACCACGCCCAGTGCCGCCAGCATCATGCGCGGCAACGGCACCGGCCGGGTGGAAGACGCATCGTGGCTGCGCGTGCCTGGGAGGTTCCGCATCGATCCGGGAGGCATTGGGTTCCGCTCCAGTAAACGGCAACCGCGGTGATGCCCGGCGTCGCGCGCAGGCGCGCCGCGCCGCCGCGGCATGGCGGCGGCTCACGCCGCGTGCACGGCCGTTTCGCCTGGCATTTACCGGCGGGCATGCCTGCCGGGCGAAGGCCGCCGCTCAGATCGTGAGCAGCAACGGGCAGTGGTCCGAGACCTCCGGATCGCGCACGACCTCGAATTCGACGACGTCGACGTGCCTGTTGACCAGCATGTAGTCGGCGTACTTGCCCGGCTTCGCGTAGTGGGAGGTGCGCGTCCCATGGAAGCCGCGCGTGGTCACCAGTTCCTGCAAGCCGGCCTGGCCCAGGATGTCGAACGTCTCGCTGTCCGGCTCGACATTGAAGTCGCCGCAGACCACCAGCGGCTCGTCGGCGACCGCGACCGCATCGACCAATTTCAGCAGGCGATGGGCCTGGAGCCGCCTTTCGGGCGTATCCATCTTTCCGTTCGGGTCGCGAAGCCCGTGCATGTGTGCGATGGTCATGGACCGGCCGCGCCGGAAATCGTGGATCCGGACCGCGTGCGCGCTGCGGGAGCGCGGGTGGTCGCCGTAGCCGTCCGGGGAAAACTCCTTGTGCACGAACCCCTGGCACTGGGCGATCACGGGATGCGAGGCATGGATGAACGTCGCCAATCCCCATTGCGAAGGCACCGCGCGATCGCCGTCCCAGAGGACGCCCTGGGCGGCGGGACAGAAGACGGCCACGTGTTCCGGCAGCGCGCGGGCGACATCGCGGAAGAAATTGGCCCGTTGCGGCAGCACGTGGTTCCCGTCCCGGTACGTCAACCCGTCCTTCCCGGCCTCCGGGCTGTGGGTGACTTCCTGCAGGCACAGGACATCGGGCCTTTCGGAAGCCAGGTAGGGAATCAGCCGCTCGTGCAGGTTCCCGCCCCAGCCGTTCAAGCACATGATCCTCATCGCCCGCCAATCCCTTTCGCACGTGGGTCCGCCGCCATGATATCGGGCGCACCGGCCGACGCTCGCGCCGCGAGGATGCCGCTGCCCGCCTTCCTCAGGGCCGCCAGTTCGCGTTGTGCTCCCAGAACTCCACCGCACGCCGGTAGGCGTCGCGATCCAGCGACACGCCGGAACCGCCCTCCCCTACGCCCAGCGCATTGCGCATTATCGTGATCGGCGCCATCGGGATCTCCTCGGGCTCGGCGGTGTAGAGGCAACCGACGACGCCCCAGTCGGCCTCGATCGGCGAGCCCTCCCGGGCCAACTGCTCGCGGCTGTAGAGGATCGGCAGCAGGTAGTTCGCGACCGGCGCCTCCACGCCCTCGAACCAGCGCACCAGGACCGGCAGTTCCTCGCGGTTGCGCGCCTCGTAGCCGGACCGCAGCAGGTGGCGGTTGTCGTCGGTGATGGGCACGGTCAGGCAACGCGTCGACGTCCAGTTGGCGTGGACGTGCAGCTTGCAGAACGGCGCATAGCCGTCGATCACCTTCAATGGCGCGTGCGCATTGAGATGCGCCACGAACTGCTCGGGCGTGCAGTCCTGGATGGTGTTGCCGCGCGGCACGCGCGGGAACAGGCGGGGTCGGGCGAAATCGGTGAGGACGATGGACATGCGCGGCGGGGGCGTGGCGGGGACCGCACATCATAGAGAGCCGCGCCGGCCCGGCCCAAGCGGCGCCGTCTTTCCGGAAGTGCGATCGAGCGCATGGAAGCCAGGCCATGAATACGTATGCACCTCCGGCGTGCTGCGCCGCGATGCGCGCTTAGCATTTCCCGGCCGCCACGCACCGGGCCGCATTCGCCCGGCCGGCGCCGGCCGTTCGATCGCGCCAGGGAACCCCTTCTTCACGAGGAGACACGCGCCATGCTCGACACGCGTCATGCGTCCACGCATCCATCGACGAACCGGTACTGGCATCGGTTCGCCGCCGCGCTCCTGCTGGCGTTCGCCGCCGCCGGCGCCCGGGCCGAGGTCATCCTGCACGCCTTCAACTGGCCCTACGCGACGGTCGAAGCGCGTGCGGCGCAGATCGCCGAGGCGGGCTACAGCAAGGTGCTGGTCTCGCCCGCGTACCGATCGCAGGGCAACGCGTGGTGGGCCCGCTACCAGCCCCAGGACCTGCGCGTGATCGACAACCCGCTCGGCGACACCAACGCCTTCGCCAGCATGGTGCAGGCGCTGGCCGAACACGGCGTGGAGACCTACGCGGACGTCGTGTTCAACCACATGGCGAACGAAGCCGCCATCCGCCCGGACCTGGACTATCCCGGCTCGGCGGTGCTCTCGCAGTACGCCGCCGATCCGGCCCGCCATGCGCAGCTGCGCCTGTTCGGCGACCTGTCGGCGAATTTCCTCGGCGCCAACGACTTCGGCCCGGCGCAATGCATCGCCGACTACGACGACGCCTACCAGGTGCGCACCTATCGCATCTGCGGCGGCAACGGCGATCCCGGCCTGCCGGACCTGGTGGGCAACGACTGGGTGGTGCAGCAGCAGCGCGCCTACCTGCTGGCGCTGAAAGGCCTGGGCGTGACCGGCTTCCGGGTCGATGCGGCCAAGCACATGACCTTCGACCATCTCAATCGCGTCTTCGACGCCGGCATCCGCAACGGCGTGCACGTGTTCGGCGAGGTGATCACCGGCGGCGGCGCCGGCAACGGCGACTACGACCGGTTCCTGGCGCCGTACCTGCAGCAGACGCCGCACGCGGCCTACGATTTCCCGTTGTTCAACACGCTGCGCAACGCGCTGCTGCCGGCCGGCAGCCTGGACGCGCTGGTCGACCCGGGCGCCTACGGCCAGGCGCTGCCGGGCAGCCGCGCGGTCACCTTCGCGATCACGCACGACATCCCCAACAATGCCGGTTTCCGCTACGCGATCCTCGATCCGGTGGACGAGACCCTCGCCTACGCCTATCTGCTGGGCCGCGACGGTGGCGTCCCGATGGTCTATTCGGACAACAACGAGAGCGGCGACAACCGCTGGGTGAACGCCTACCTGCGCGAGGACATCAGGCGCATGGTCGGCTTCCACAACGCGATGCAGGGCAGCGACATGCAGGTGCTTTCGCACGGCGCCTGCCACCTGCTGTTCCGCCGCGGCAGCCTCGGCATCGTCGGGATCAACAAGTGCGACAACACCGTCAACGCCACGGTGGCCATGAACGGCAGCGTGCTGTGGTGGAACGTGGACTACGTCGACGCACTGGGCTCGGGCAGCGTGGTCAACATCGGCAGCGCCTCGTACACCTTCGTCCTGCCGCCGCGGCAGGCGCGGATGTGGCGGCGCTGAACGCATCCGCGGCGGGCCGGCCATGCACAGCGGATGCGGCCCGCCGGCACTCGCCGGCCAGGCCGGAGGACGCGCAGCTCAACGGCCCCCGGTGCCGGCGGGAGCGTCGAGGCTGGCGCGCAGCGCCCCCTCCAGGCCAGGGTGCAGGAACGCGAACCCGGCATCCAGCGCGCGCGTAGGCAGCACGCGTTGCCCGGACAGCAGCAGGCCGGCCATTTCGCCGAGCGCGAGCCTCAGCGCGAACCCGGGCACGCGCAGCCTCGCGGGACGGCGCAGCACCGTCCCCAGCGTGCGCGCGAACACGCCGTTGACGACGGGCCCGGGCGCGGTGCCGTTGAACGCGCCCTGCGCGCCCGGCTGGCCGATCAACCAGATCACAAGCCGCACCAGGTCCTCGCGGTGGATCCAGCTCATCCATTGGCGGCCGTCGCCCATCGGCCCGCCCAGGCCGAACCGGAACGGCGGCAGCATCTTCTCCAGCGCGCCGCCGCCGCGGTCGAGCACGATGCCGGTGCGCAACAGGCAGGTGCGCACCCCGAGCGCCGTGGCCCGCATGGCCTCGGCCTCCCAGTCGCGGCACAACCACGCCGCGAAATCCTCGCCCGGGGCGACCGTCTCGTCCAGCGGGGCGTCGTCGCGCGGACCGTACCAGCCGATCGCCGAGCCGGAGACCAGCACGCGCGGCGGAGCCGGCTGCCGCGCCATCCAGGCCACCAGCCGGCGCGTGCCGTCGATGCGCGAGGCGCGCAGCACCTGCTTGTAGGCGTCGGTCCAGCGCCGGTCGAACAGCGAGGCACCGGCCAGGTTGACCACCGCATCGACGCCTTCCGCCTGTTCCAGCGCGACGACGAGGCGCGCTCCGGGTACCTGCGCGCGGGCCGGGTCGCGGGTCAGCACGCTGACGGCGTGGCCGGCCTCGTGCAGGCGCGCGCACAGCAGGCGGCCGATGAAGCCGGTGCCGCCGGTGACCAGGACGTGCATGTCGGCGATTCCGCTGGGAAGGGAACGCCAGTCTAGGCCGGGGAAGGCGGATCCTCGCTTGCGCGACGTTGACACCCGCAACCAATTTCACATTCATCGCGATGAAGCGATATTATTCCGGTCCCGTCTCCTCCCGCGCCGTCATGACCGCCCTCAGCTTCGAGTTCTACCCGCCCAAGACCGACGAGCAGCGCAGCCAGCTGGACCGTACGGCCAGCAAGCTGAAGGCCTACGCGCCCGAGTACGTCTCGTGCACCTTCGGCGCCGGCGGCTCCACGCTCAGCTACACCTCCGAGACCGTGCGCCACCTCAACCAGCACCATGGGTTCGAGGCCGCACCGCACCTGTCGTGCGTCGGCGGCAGCCGCCAGGAGATCCGCGAGCTGCTCAAGCTGTACCGCGCCATCGGCTGCCGGCGCATCGTCGCGCTGCGCGGCGACCTGCCTTCGGGCATGGGCCACCCCGGCGACCTGCGCTACGCCTCCGAACTGATCGAATTCATCCGCAGCGAACACGGCGACGCCTTCCACATCGAGGTCGGCGCCTATCCGGAGACGCATCCGCAAGCCGCGGACGCGCTCACCGACCTCAGGCACTTCAAGGCCAAGGTCGATGCCGGCGCGGACGCGGCGATCACCCAGTACTTCTACAACGCCGACGCCTATTTCCACTTCGTCGACGCGGTGCGCGCGCTCGGCGTCGGCATCCCGATCGTGCCCGGGATCATGCCGATCTCCAACTTCAGCCAGCTGCGGCGCTTCTCCGAACAGTGCGGCGCGGAGATCCCGCGCTGGATCGCCAAGAAGATGCAGGCCTACGGCGACGACGTCGAAGCGGTGCGCGACTTCGGCGCCGACGTGGTCGCCGCACTGTGCGAGCGGCTGCTGGCCGGCGGCGCCCCGTCGCTGCACTTCTACACGCTCAACCTGTCCAAGCCGACCAGCCTGGTACTGCAGCGGCTGCGCGGCTGAGCCGCCGGCGCCGATGGAGGTCTTCTCCCGCACCTGGACCGGCCGCGCACGGCAACGCGGCCTATCCCGATAGCGTCGGCAAGGCCTAAGCTGCGCGGATGCGTCCGATCCTCCTGCTGTCATTGCTGTCCGTGGCCGCGCCGCTCCATGCCCAGCAGATCCATCGCTGCACCGGCCCGGACGGAACCGCCGTGTTCACCGACCGCCGCTGCGAGGACGTCGGCGCCCTGGCGCGCCTGCCGCCCGCCACCCGGCTCGACGGCGAGGCCGGCCTGTACCGCCACGGCTGCCCGCGCCGCCTGAGCGAACTCGTCGACGCGTTGCGCTCGGCCATCGACGCCCACGACGTGAACCGGCTGTCCAGCGTCTACCTGTGGCCCTCTCTCTCCGACCAGGCCGCCAACCGCGTGCTGACGCAACTCGAAGCCATCGCCGAACGCCCGCTGGTCGATATCGCCCCGCTCTATCCGGAAGCCCGCGGACCGCTTCCGCCCGATGCCGCGACAGCCCCTCCCAGCTCGCCACGACCGTGGGGCCTGCGCCTGGAACAGACGCTGGCGAACAACAGCACGCCATCGCACACGATCCTCACCCTGCGCCGGCAGTACAACTGCTTCTGGGTGAGCTTCTGAATCGAATCGCGTCGCACCGCCAAGCCAAGGCCCGTCGGGACCGGAGTCCCTCCCCACGGGAAATCCCGCAAGGGTCCCCGTTCCACGCCCCGGGAAGCCCCAGGAACATGCGAACCGCCCCACGAGCCGACAAAACCTGCCCCGGAAAACCCGGGCGAACCAGGGATTGCCGAAACGGCGTGCCACGGATTCGACGGATCGCCGACAATCCGAACTGCTAGCCTTCCAGCCCCGATCCACCGACCTGCGAGACACCGACATGCCAGTCAGCTACTCGATCAGCCTGCCCGACCCCGCACGCGCCCGCGGCAGCGATGCCTCCGTGAGCTTCACCGCGCACGGCGCGGAAGCCTTCGCGGAGCAGTTGCAGGCGGCCCTGGCCGACCCGTCCTGGTTCGAGCGCTGGCGCGCATTGCAGCCGGACCCGGACGAAGTGGACCCCAGCATGGGCATCACCGACCCCAACGCCCGGGTCGCCGGCGAACAGAAGGACCTGCGCATCAACCTGGTCGCCACCACCACCATCCCCGGCGACATCCTCAAGCACCGCATGCACGTGCTCGCCGGCTCGCACTGGGAACTGCGCAACGTGCGTTGAGCGCCGCTTTCTGCAGCAGCCGCTTTTCTGCGGGAGCGGCTTCAGCCGCGATCGGGTTTTCTCATTTGAAATCCCTGCACATGGATGTGCATGCTGTTGCAGAGGGACCTGCATGCAAACCCCGTCGCGGCTGAAGCCGCTCCCACGAATTCCTGCTTCCCCTCAGATTTCGCGCGCGACGCGGCCGCCTCCCGGCGACAGCCGCCACTTCAGGTTCACGCCCAGGGTGCCGAGCACGATCAGGCCCAGGCCGAGCACCTGCACCCCGCCGAGCCGGTGGCCGTACACCAGGTAGTCCAGCAGCAAGGTCACCAGCGGATAGACGAAGGCGACCACCGCGATCGTCGCCACCGGCAGGTGGCGGTACGAGGAATAGAACAACACGTAGACGATGCCGCTGTGGATCACGCCCAGGCCGGCCAGCCAGAACCAGTGCGGCCCGGGATGCAGCGCCGCGCCGTCGGCGAACCCCGCCAGCATCAGCGTGCCGACGCAGCATTGCACCGTGACCACCGCGAACGGCCGCTCGCGCCCGATCCGGCGCGACATCAGCAACGACGCGCCGCACAGCACCGCCGCCAGCAGGGTCAGGCCGATCCCGGCGAGATAGCCGGCATCCGCCTGGTGCAGCAGGCGCACCGGATCGGCCGAACCGACCACGCCGACGAACGCCAGCGCAGTCCAGCCCCAGTCGGCCGGGCGCGTGCGCTCGCCCTGCACCAGCGCGGCCAGGATCAGCATCACGAACGGGAAGAAGTGGTAGACCATCGTCGCCACGCCGATCGACGAGCGCGCCATGCCGGCGAACAGCGCCACCCAGTTCAGCACCAGCAGCACGCCCGAGGCGATCGCCCCGCCCAACAGCGCGCGGTCGCGCCATAGTCCGCGCAGGTGGCCGCGCGCCGCGCCCCAGGCCAGCAGGAACAGCGCGCCGAACAGGCAGCGGTAGAACACCGCGGTGATCGGGTCCTGCCCGCTCTCGTGCACGAACACGCCGACCGAGCCGATCAGCACTTCGCCCAGCAACAGTTGCAGCAGCGCGGTGCGCGAAGCGCCGCGTTCGGGGACGTCCATCGGGGAACTCCTGTGGGGAAGGGAACGTTCGCTCAGATCTCGATATGGCCCTGCAGGTACTGCACGGTGCCGCCGGCGACATGGACGCGCCCGCCGTCCACCCGGCAGCGCAGCAGGCCCGTGCGCGCCGAGGCCTGCAGCGCGACCAGTTCGTCGCGCCCCAGGCGCGCGGCCCAGTACGGTGCCAGCGCGGCATGGATCGAGCCGGTCACCGGATCCTCGGCGCCGCCGTTGGCCGGCCAGAAGTAGCGCGACACGAAGTCGTGGCGTTCGCCCGGCGCGGTCACCGCGACGTCCAGCGGCGCCAGCGCCTTCAATCGTTCGAGATCGGGCGCCACCTCGCGCACCTGGCGCTCCTCGGCATACACCGCGATCCAGGCCTGCTCGTTGCGCAGCACCTGCTCGGGCGCGATCGACAGGCCGGCCAGCAGCGCCCGCGGCGCGCGCGCCACCGGCTGCGGGCGACGATTCGGGAAGTCCATCTCGAACCCTGCCCCGTCCTCGCTGCGCGATATCCGCAGCTCGCCGACCGCGGCGGCGCGCACGACGATCGGGAACGGCGCCAGCGCCCGTTGCGCGACGACATGCGCACTGGCCAGCGTGGCGTGGCCGCAGAAGGCGATCTCGGTCAGCGGCGAGAACCAGCGGATCGCGAACGCGCCATCCGGCTCGCGGCGCAGGAACGCGGTCTCGGACAGGTTGTTCTCCGCGGCGATCGCCTGCATCAGCGCGCGCGGCAGCCAGTCCGGGACCACCACCACCGCGGCCGGATTGCCGCGGAAGCGCTCGTGGGCGAAGGCGTCGACGATGCTGATCGGAAGTTCCAAGGCGCGGCCCTGCAGGGGAGGAAGCACGGCGCGGTGCCGGCGACAGCAGGCTAGCCGGCGTGGCACGACCGGTACAGGATCAGTTATCGTGGAAATCGACCAGTACAGATCGGGCCGCCATGCTGCTCTACGAAGCGCTTGCCGCGCAGTTGCGCGGACAGATCGCCGGCGGCGTGCTGCGCGCCGGCGAACGCCTGCCCTCGATCCGCCGCCTGGCGCAGGCGCATGGCGTCAGCGCCGCGACGGCGGTGCAGGCCTGCCTGCAGCTGGAACGCGAAGGCCTGGCGTCGGCGCGGCCGCGCTCGGGCTATTACGTGCGTCCGCAGGCCGCCGCCCCGCACAGCCCGCCGCCGCGCCGGCGCGCGCCGAGGACGGTCAGCAACCCCGCGCTCCACGGCCTGCTGGACATGCTGGCGCGCAGCGACCTGCTGCCGCTGCATGCCGCGGTTCCCGCCCCCGCCCTGCTGCCGGGCAACGCGTTGGCCGCGGCGCTGTCCCGGAACCTGCGCCGCCACCAGGCGCAGGCCCTGGACTACGCCCCTCCGCAAGGCCATCCCCCGCTGCGCCGGATGATCGCGCAGCGCTACGCGCAGCTCGCCACGGCGGTGAGCCCGGACGAGGTCGTCGTCACCGCCGGCGCGATGGAAGCGATCAGCCTGGCGCTGCGCACCGTCGCCGGACCCGGCGACGTGGTCCTGGTCGAGACGCCGACCTATCACGGCATCCTGCAGGCGGTGGCGGCGCTGCGGTTGAAGGTGGTCGAACTGCCGCATCGTCCCGGGGGCGGGCTCGACCTGGCGCGGCTGGATGCGCTGCTGCAGCACTCGCCGGTGCGCGCCGCGGTGCTGGTACCGAACTTCCACAACCCGCTCGGCAGCGTCGCCAGCGACGCCGACAAGCGGGCCCTGCTCGCCAACTGCGCGCGCCATGGCACGGTGGTGATCGAGGACGACATCTACGGCGACCTCGCCTGGTCGGGCGAGCGCCCGCTCCCGCTGCGGCACTTCGACGAGCGCGGCCTGGTGATCACCTGTGGCTCGTTCTCGAAGACGCTCTCGCCCGGCCTGCGCATCGGCTGGCTGCTCGGCGCGGGCTGGACCGACGCCCTGGTGCGCGCCAAGTACTACGCCACGTGCGGCAATCCGGCACTGCCGCAGCTGGCGCTGGCCGACTACCTGCAACGCCACGACCAGGAACGCCACCTGCGCCGGCTGCGCCATGCGCTGTCCGGCAATGCGCGCCGCCTGCGTGCGGCCGTCGAGCGGTACTGGCCAGCGGGCACGCGTTGCAGCGAGCCTGCCGGCGGATTGTCGCTATGGCTGCAATTGCCGCCCGGCGGCGACGGTGGCGCGCTGTTCGAGGCCGCGCTGGCCGAAGGCATCGGCATCTCGCCAGGCCCCCTGTTCTCCAGCCGCGGCGACTATCGCGACCACCTGCGCCTGAGCTGCGGCCTGCCTTGGGACGCGACGCTGGACGCGGCGCTGCGCCGGCTCGGCGAGCTCGTGGCCGCGCAATTGCGCTGAGCCCGCACGCGGCGCCGGCAACGCGGTCCGTAGCCCCCCGCCCTGCCCTGCCTGGCCGTGGGCGGCAAACCCGGCGAAATATATCGGAACGACAGGGAAATATAACGACACGGAACGTATACAAAAGGAAAGCAATAGCCTCCAGAATCGGCACATCCCCTGAAAGGACCGTGCCCATGCCATCGATTCCCGTACGGATCGCCCGGATCCCCCTTCTCGCCATGGCATTGTCCTGCGCGATCGCGTCCCCCGCGGATGCCGGCCCGCCTGGCGATGCGCTGCAGCCGAGCGGCCGTTTCGACGTCTATGCCGCGGGCGCGGCACGGACGCCGCCGATGGGCTTCAATCCCTGGAACGCGTTCCGCACCGAAGTGGACCAGGCCAGGATCCTCGGCGTCGCCGAAGCGATGCAGCGGCGCGGGCTGCAGGCCGCCGGCTATCGCTACATCAACGTCGACGATGGCTGGTGGTTGCGCCGGCGGGACGACGGCGGCATCCAGATCCGGACCTCGATGTTCCCCATCGCCGGGTCGGCGGACGGGCGCACGGATTTCCGTCCCTGGACCGACCGCCTGCACGCAATGGGCTTCAAGGCCGGCCTCTATACCGACATCGGCCGCAATGCCTGCTCACAGGCTTTCGACCGCCACAGCCCGAACCTGCCGGCCGGCAACGTGGCCGAGCGCGAGATCGGCCTGCAAGGGTTCGAATATTCGGACTTGAAGACGATGTTCCAGGACTGGGGCTTCGACTACATCAAGGTGGACGCCTGCGGCGTGGCCGATTTCGGCCCCGGCAGCACGCCGGTGCGCGAGGAACGCTACCGGCCGCTGCGCCCGCTGATCGTGCGCGACGATCCGGTGCGGACCGATGCCGACGCGCTGGAAACCCGCTACGAGCGCATCGGCCGCCTGCTCGCGGCATTGAATCCCGACAACGACTTCGTGCTTTCGATCTGCCCCTGGGGCCAGGCGGGCGTGCGCGACTGGGGCGGACGCCACGGCAATCTCTGGCGCACCAGCAGCGACATCGAACCGACCTGGGAAAGCATGCTGCACAACTTCGACACCGCGACGCGCCGCGAGTTGTACGCCGGCCCCGGCCGCTGGAACGACCCGGACATGCTGGCGGTGGGCCTGGGCGACTTCGACGCGGCCCACCTGGAACAGGCCCGCACGCATTTCTCGATGTGGACGATCCTGGCCGCGCCTCTGCTGCTCGGCTTCGACCTCGTGCACGCCCCGGATGCCCTGGTCGAGCTGCTGTCCAACCCCGAGGTGATCGCGGTGAACCAGGACCCGGCCGGCAACCAGGGGATACTGGCCGTGGACGAGGACGGCGTGCAGGTGCTGGTGAAGCCGCTGGCCGGCCGCGGCGAACGCGCGGTACTCCTGCTCAATCGCGGAGAAAAGGACGCGGTGGCGCGCGTGGACCCCGTCCAGCTGAAGCTCCGCGCGGGCACGCCATACCGCGTGCGCGACCTGTGGGCGGGGCGGGACCTGGCGCCGGCGAACGCGGCCCTGCAGTTCCCGCTGCACCCGCGCCAATCGGTCCTGCTCAAGGTCAGCGGCACGCCGGTCGATCCGGAGGCCCGCCTGCTCACCGAGATGACGGCCCGCGTCCACATGGCCGCCGGGGGCCATCCGCGCTACAGCTCGGCGCTCACGGAAGCCACGGGCATGCCGCGCGCCGACGCCACGCCCTACGGCCAACCGCTGCAGGTCGGAGGCAGGCGCTATCCGTACGGCATCGGAGCGCATGCCGATTCGCGCCTGGAAGTCCTGGCCCAGGGCGAGTTCACGCGCTTCACCGCACGAGCAGGCCTGCAGGACGGCGCCGACGCGGGCCGCGTGGTGTTCCGCGTCTATGGCGATCGCCGGCTGCTGTTCGAGGGGACCTCCCGTCGCGCCGGAACGGCCCTGCGCATCGATGTTCCGATCGCGGGCGTGAAAGTCCTGGAGTTGGTGGCCGCCGCTCCCGACGCCAAGGACGGCGCGCTGCCGCCGCTGGTGAGCTGGGCCGATCCGCGGCTGCACTGAGCACGCCCGCTCCGCGCACGCCGCCGCGCGGAGCGGGATCGCCCACGGCGATCCAGTGGACCGGCACGCGCGTCGCTTCCGGTCGCGCGCGAGGAGCCCGGCGGCCCGCGGCGCCATGCGAACGCACCAGCGTCGCATCGCACGGACAAAAAAAGGCCGTCGCGCTGGGAAGATCGCGACGGCCATGGGGCCGTCCGGGCAGCACGGCCCGGACGGATGCCAACTTCAGAACTTCATCGCCAGGCTCAGCTTGAACGAACGGCCATAGCGATAGTAGCCCTGCGACAGCAATGGATTGCCGTTGATGCTGTAGGTCTGCTCGTCGTCAAGCAGGTTGTCCCCGTCCAGCGACACGCTCAGGTGGTCGTTGATCGTGTACGACACGTGCGCAGTCAGCCAGGTCAGCTTGTCGGCCTGCTCGTTGTAACCCTGCCCGAGGACATTCGTGGCGGTGACGAAACCGTCGGTGTGGTCGGCCTGCGCGCCCAGCGACCAGGCGCCCCGCTCGTACATCAGCCCCAGCGAGTACACCGCGGGCGCGATGCCCTCGAGAGGACGCTCCTCGCCATCGACGAAGCTCTTGGACCAGTTGCGGGTGTACTGCGCGCGGAAGCCGAAGCCGTTGGACCAGAAGTGCTGCAGGCCGGCCTCGATGCCGCGGACCTTGGCGTAGTCGCCGTTGATCGGGCGCATGATGTTGAACAGGTGCCCCGGGACGCCGATGTCCTGCCCGGTCTCCCAACTGGTGGTGATCTGGTTCTCGATGCGCTTGTAGAACGTGGCGACGTTGAAGATCGAGTTGTCGCCGAAGTACCACTCCAGCGACAGGTCGCCTTGCTTGGCCTCGTACGGCTTGAGGTCGACGTCGCCGCCGTAGACCTGGGTGAAGTCGCCCCAGGACACGCTTTCGGTGGTGCTGGTCGGCGCAAGCTGCTCTACCGACGGGCGCGCCATGGTCTTGGCCGCGCCGATGCGCAGCTGCAGCGCATCGGTGAAGTGCCACACGAAGTTGGCCGCGGGCAGGAAGAAGGTGTAGTCCGAATCGTTGCGGATCGCGGTGGGGTCCTCGTACTCGACCGTGTAGTTGAACGAGCCCAGTTCGGTGATGCTGGCGATCTTCGCGTCCCAGGCCTGCGCGCTGGTCTCGGTCTTGCCGAAGCGCACGCCGATGTTGCCATCCCAGCGCTCGCCGGACAGATCGGCCTGCAGGTAGAACGCGCGCGTTTTCTCCCCGACGCGGTAGCTCTGCAGCGGGTTCCAGCTGGGCGCGGCGGCGCTGTAGTCGTAGACGCCGCCACCCGGGCGCGGCTGGCCGTCGTAGGCCTGCAGCGCCCGCAGGTAGGCCGGCACGTCGAAGCCCAGGAAGCTGTGCGGGAACTGCGCGCGCACGCCGCTCATGAAGCCGGGCAGCGAATAGCTGTGATCGATCACCTGGCCTTCCAGGTCGCCGACATTGATCGCGTGGTCGCCGGAGTAATAGTCCGCCCCCCCATCGACCGCGTTGGTGACCAGGTCGCGCGACTTGTCGCGGTCGGTCAAGGTCACGCCGAAATGCAGCCGGTCAAGTGCGCCGCGGCCGACGAACAGGTCGCCGGACAGCGTGCCGCCCTTGATCTCGTCGCGGATGTTGTCGCCGGACAACTCCATGTAGTGGGTGTTGAAGTCCGAGTCGCCGAACTGCCCGTTCTGCAGCCCGCTGATCAGGTCGCGGCCGTCGTCCAGCCGGACGTCCACGTTCGGCACGGCCGCCCCGCTGAGGCTGACGCGGGCGGTGTTGGGCTGGTTCATGCGCAACACGACGTAGGTGTCCTGGCCGCCGGAGATGCGCTTGGAGGTGGAACGGTAGACGTCGCCGGCCAGGGTCAGGTCGTCGGTGACCCGCCATCGCGCGTTGGCGCCGTACAGGTCGGTGTCCACGACGCGATGCGTGGTCTGGTTCAGCACCTCCGGATTGAGGCGCATCTCCGGGTCCGCGTTGTCCATGGTGAAGCCGGTGACGATGCCGTCGCGCATGGTGATGTCCGACCAGCGGCCCGGCGCGTAGAGCGTGTAGTAGGACTGCTGGTAGCCGACCTGCGGCGAGTCCAGCCGCGTCTTCAGCCCGTCCACCACGAGGCGGAAGTCGTCGTTCGGCCGCCATTCCAGCTTGCCGGTATAGGCGGTGCGCTTCTTGTCCTCCAGGATCGAGCCGACGCGGAACTGCCCGGGGGCGATCAACCCGTACTCGTCGGGGTCGAGCTCGCCGTTGCCGTTGGGGTCGATGTTGCCGCCCCAGGCGTTGCCTTCCCAATCACTGCCCGGATCGGGGTTGCGGGTCCAGCCGCCATCGTTGCCGGCCACGTCGGTGCGGTCGCGGCGATTGGCATAGACCGCGCCCACCAGGATGCCGATGGTGTCGTCGGCGAAGGTGTTGCTGAACACGCCGGAGAACTTGCGCCCGTTGAAATCGGACATCGTGTTGCGGTCGCCTTCCGCGCGCAGCACGCCGTGCATGCCCTTCTGGTCGAACGGGCTGGCCGAGCGCAGGTTGACCAGGCCGCCGATGGCGCCCTCGGTGTTCTGCGCCTCGGCGCCCTTGATGACGTCGGCGCCGCTGATCACGTCGGCCGGCAGCACGTCGTAGGCGAAATCGCGGCCGGCGCCGTCGGTGGCCAGGATGCGGCCGTTGAACGTGGTCAGGGTGTATTCGGGGCCGAGGCCGCGCACGCTGACCTTCTGGCCTTCGCCGCCGGCCGTGCGCGAGATCGCCACGCCGGTGATGTGGCTGAGCGAATCGGCCACGTTGTCGTCGGGGAACTTGCCCAGTTCGAGCGCCGTGATCGAGTCCTGCACGGTGGCCGAGTCCCGCTTGAGCTCCACCGAGCGCGCCAGGCTGGCGCGCACGCCGGTGACCGTCACCGTATCGAGCGTCAGCGCCTGGTCCTGCCCCTCGGCGGAGGCCGGCGGGCTTTCCCCGCCGCTGGACTGGGCGAAGCTGCTGAACGGCATCAGCAGGGCGATGGCGATGCCTCGGCAGAGCATCGTGCGGTGCAGCTGGACAGTCTTCACGGGCCTCTCCTCCAAAGACGGTGACATCTGGCTGACTAACAAACGAAATCGAGCCTAAATGATGTTTCGTTTTATATCAATAGCGAAATTTAACGAAATAACGCATACTCGCGCCCTGAAAGGAGGTCCTTCGATGTCCGCCACCCGCGATACCAGCCAGCGCCGCCTGCAGATCAGCGAACTGGTGCGCCAGCACGGCAGCGTGCAGGTCGCCGCGCTCGCCCGCCGCTTCGGCGTGAGCATGCAGACCGTGCGCAAGGATTTGCGCTACCTGGCCGAACGCGGTGTGATGGCCCGCGCCTATGGCGGCGCCATCGACTCCAGCATGGTCGGGATGGCGCCCAGCGAGCCGCACTACGAGGCCAAGCGCACCGTCCACCTGGACGAAAAACGCCGCATCGGCCAGCGCGCGGCCGCCCTGGTCAAGCCGGGCGACACCATCGCCATCGACTCGGGCACCACGGCCATCCAGCTGGCCGAGGCCTTGCCGAACATCGAGGTCACCGTGGTGACCAACGACTTCGGCGTGCTCACCGCGCTGACCCCCAAGAGCAACATCCGCATCGTCATGCTCGGCGGCGAACTCCGCCGCAAGAACATGGCCTTCTACGGCGGCCTGACCGTCGAGGCCCTGGACGCGCTGCACGTGGACCGCCTGTTCCTCGGCGTCGACGGACTGGACCTGGAGCGCGGGATCACCACGCATTACGAGCCCGAGGCCATGCTCAACCGCAAGATGGTCGAGGCCGCACGCATGGTCGTGGCCATCACCGACAGTTCCAAGTTCGGCAGGATCTGCCTGCACAGGATCATCCCGGTGGGCGACCTGGACGTGCTGATCACCGATACCGGGGCCCCCGAGGACCTCCGCCAGGCCAGCCAGCACCTCGGCTTCGACCTGCAACTGGCCTAACGGCCGGCGCCGTCGGGCCGGCCCCGACGACCGGACGGCGCCCCCGATCGCCGCGGCTAGTGCCGCGGCGCGGCGAACTCCCGCACGGCGTTTTGGTAGTAGATCTTGTCGATGACCTCGCGCGGCAACGCCAGGCCCGGCACATCGGCATCGACCGCATCGATGTACTGGCTTTCGCCGGTGGCCAGGTAGCGCCAGTCGGAACGCCAGGCCGCTTCGGCGGAGCGCCTGAACTCGGCCGGATCGCCACCCGGCCCGAAGGTCAGGTCGGTGCCGTACAGCAACCGGTCCTGGTAACGAACGAAGAATCGGCGCACCTTCTCCCGGTCGCGCAACGACTGGTACTGCAATTGCCCCATGCGCGCGGCCAGGTCGACCGTGGCATTGGGGAAGCGATCGAGGAAGCCAGCCAGGCGATCGACGTCGTACTCCAGGCTGGCCATGTGCGCCCCGACGAAGCGCAGCCGCGGATGCGCCGCGACGAAGCGGTCGCGCGCGGCCATCAGGTCCTCGTAACCGGGCTGCTCCGGATGCAGGTACATGTGGTACTGCGGATGCCGGGAGAAATACTCGCGGTCGTTCCGGGTGGTCATTTGCGCCAGCGGCAGCCAGCAGTTGTGCGGCTCGCCCTGGTGCGCGATCAGCGCCACGCCGAGCGCGCGCACCTGCTCGGCGACCGGCGCCAGCCCGGGATCGTCGAGCATGATCATGCGCCCCTGGGCGTCCTTCTCGACCATGCCGACGTTCTTCCATATCTTCACGGCGGTGGCGCCCTGCGCGACCGCCTGCCGCAGTCCGGCATCCACGCGCGCCTGCCAGCCGGGCGTGCCGAACCCCTGCATCGAGAACGTCGCCGCCCAATGCACGCGCGCCGGGTCGGCGCGGTGCTGCGCGAGCGCGATCTTGCGCTGCACGTCCAGCGGGGGAAAGTCCGGATAGTCCACGTTGATCGTCATCAACTCGAAGCCGTCCGCGCGCGCCAGGTCCAGGAAGGCCGCGTCATCCGCGTTGTAGTGCACGTGCGCGTCGTACTTGCGCACGCGCGCGAAGTCATCCATCGAGTAAGTGCCCGCCCGCTCCGGCCCTGGCGCCTGCGGCGCCGGCGTCGTCGCGGCAAGGGCAACGCCGCACGACAGCGCGGCAAGCAGGCCGGCCACACGGGCGGCAGGGCGGGCGGCGAATGAAGCTGACATCATCGACTCCGTCGTTTCGGTAAGGTAACGAAACTTAGATACCACATATCGCAACAAATGTGTTGCATCCATCGCTTCGTTTGCACCAGAATGAAGCCTCCCTTTCATCAGGACAGGTCGCCATGCCCCCAATCGGACGCCGCTCAGTGCTCAAACTCGTCGGTGGCACGGTCGCCGGCGCCTCCCTGCCCCTGTCCGCGCTGGGCATCCCGCGCGCGCAGGGAACGGAGAGCGACGCGCCACGCGCCTCCATCGGCGACGGGGCGCTCGACCTGCAGTTCGATGCCGTCCTGCGCACCCGGCTGCTCGTCCGCGGACTGGACCTCACCGGCTACGAGGCCAGCGAGGTGTTGCTGCTCGGGGATGGCACCGGCGAACCGCGCGTCCTCGGTGAGTTCCGCTTCCGCGGGCAGCACAGCGAGCGCCTGCGCGGCGATCGCCACGGGCCCGGCAAGCGCCTGCGGGTGACCGGGCTCGCCGACAACGGCATCGAGAAGCAGGTCGAGGTGACCCTGCTGGAGCACTATCCGGGCCTGGCCCTGCTGCGCGTCACTTATCGCAACGCTGGCCCTGCCCCGATCGAGGTGGCGGGCTGGCGCAACGGCGCGCATGCCCTGGCCGAACGGCCGGGCGGATTCTGGAGTTTCTCCGGCGCCACCCACGCGGACCGGCGGGACTGGGTGCAGCCGCTCGTGGACGGCTTCGAGCAGCGCAACACGCTGGCGATGGATGCCTCCGACTACGGCGGCGGCACACCGGTGGCCAACATCTGGCGACGCGACGTCGGCCTGGCCGTCGGGCATGTCGAGACCGTGCCGCGTCTGCTCGACCTGCCGGTGCGCAAGCTCGGGAGCGGCGCCAGCATCGCGGTGGAATCGAACCAGCCGCTCAGCCTCGCCCCCGGCCAGGCGTTGACCACCGACCACTGCTTCGTGTGCGTGCACCAAGGCGACTTCTTCGCGCCGCTGGACCATTACCGGCGCTACATGCGCGAACTGGGCATCGCCGGCCCGCGCCCGCCGCAGTCGGCGTTCGCCCCGATCTGGTGCGCATGGGGTTACGACCGCGACTTCACCACCGAGCAGATCGTGGCGACCCTGCCCAAGGCGCGCGAGCTGGGCTTCGAATGGGCGGTGCTCGACGACGGCTGGCAAACCAACGAAGGCGACTGGAAGCTCGACCCGCGCAAGTTCCCGCGCGGCGACGAGGACATGCGTGCGTTCGTGCGCGCGGTGAAGGCGCAGGGCCTGCGCCCGCGGCTGTGGCTGGCCCCGCTGGCCTGCGATCCCGGCAGCGACGTGCTGCACGACCATCCGGACATGCTGTTGCTGGACCAGGAAGGTTCGGTGCAGAAGGTCAGCTGGTGGAATGCCTTCACCCAGTGCCCGGCCTATCAGCCGACCATCGATTTCTACGTGGAGCTGGTGCGCAAGGCGATCGCCGACTGGGGCTTCGAGGGAATCAAGCTGGACGGCCAGCACCTCAACGCGGTCGCGCCCTGCTACAACCCCCTGCACCGCCATGCCCATCCCACCGACTCGTTCGAACGGCTGGCCGATTTCTGGAACGCGATCTACCGTGCCGCGCACCAGGCCAACCCCGAGGCGGTGGTCGAACTCTGCCCGTGCGGCACCGCGTTCGCCTTCCACAACCTGCCGTCCACCGACCAGTACCCGGCCTCCGACCCGCTCTCGTCCTGGCAGGTGCGCCACAAGGGCAAGTCGGTGAAGGCGCTGTTCGGCGACACCAGCAGCTACGCCGGCGACCACGTCGAACTCAGCGACGGCGGCGACGACTTCGCCTCGAGCGTCGGCATCGGCGCGGTGATCTCGACCAAGTTCACTTGGCCGCACGATACCGACCGGCCGACCCAGCCCTTGCCTCCCGGCGGCTTCGTTCTCACCCCGGAGAAGGAGGCGCTGTGGCGGAAATGGGTGGACATCTACAAGACCCACATGCTGCCCAAGGGCGAATACCGGGGCGAGCTGTACGACATCGGCTTCGACAAGCCCGAGGCGCACGCGATCGCCAAGGACGGCGCGATGTACTACGCCTTCTACGCCGACACGTGGGAGGGGCCGCTGCACCTGCGCGGGCTGGGCAAGGGACGCTACGCGGTGCGCGACCTCTTCAACGGCACCGAGCTCGGCCAGGTCGATGCGGCTTCCGGCACCGGCACCGTCCAGGCGTCGTTCAAGCGTTTCCTGCTGCTGCAGGCCATACCGGCCGGGGCGCGCGCATGAGCGCGGCCGCGGCAATGGGCGGCGCGCGCCGGGCCTGGGTGTTGTACGCACTGGCGGTGGTCGCGCTGTGGGGGGTATGGGGGTCGTTGTCCGGGCTGTCGGCCGAGCACGGTTTCCCTGACACCCTGGTCTACTGCGTGTGGGCCGTGACGATGATCCCGCCGGCGCTGTTCGTGCTGTGGCGGGGCGGCTGGCGCCTGGACCGGCATCCGCGCGCGATGGCCTACGGGCTGCTGATCGGCCTGCTGGGCGCGGGAGGACAGCTGCTGCTGTTCCGCGCGCTCACGCTGGGCCCGGCCTACTTCATCTTCCCGATCATCTCCCTGTCGCCGGTGATCACCATCGCGCTGTCTTTCCTGCTGCTGCGCGAACGCACCGGCAGGCTGGGCGCCCTCGGCATCGTGTGCGCGCTGCTCGCCCTGCCCCTGCTCGACCTGTCGTTCGGCCGGGCCGATGCGCACGGCATGGGCTGGTTCGCCCTGTCGCTGCTGATCATGGCGGCGTGGGGCCTGCAGGCCTACTTCATGAAGCTGGCCAACCACACCGTCGGCGCCGACAGCATCTTCTTCTACATGACCCTCGGCGCGCTGCTGCTGGTGCCGGCCGCCTGGGCGATGACCGACTGGACGCAAGCGGTCAACACCGGCCTGGACGGCCCGTGGATGACGGCCGCGATCCAGATCCTCAACGCGATCGGCGCGTTGGCGCTGGTGTACGCCTTCCGCCATGGCCAGGCGATCGTGGTCGCCCCGCTGACCAACGCCGGCGCGCCGCTGGTGACCGCGCTGTTGTCGCTGCTGTTCGCCGGCGTGGTCCCCGGCCCGCTGAAGATCGCCGGCCTGGCGCTGGCCCTGGTCGCCTCGCTGCTGCTGGTGCTCGAACCGGAGCGCCCGGCCGCGCGCCCATCCTCCCCCTGACCCGGAAATCCCCGATGCACGCACTCCTGCAACTCGTCGCGCGCCACAAGCAGGGCCAGCCCTGCGGCGTCACCTCGATCTGCTCGGCCCATCCCCTCGTGATCGAAGCCGCGCTGCGCCGCGCGCTGGCCCGCGACCAGCCGCTGGTGCTGTTCGAAGCCACCTGCAACCAGGTCAACCAGGATGGCGGCTACACCGGCATGACCCCGGCCGATTTCGCCGGCTTCGTGCACGGCATCGCCGCCAGGGTCGGCTTCGATCCGGCGCGCATCGCGCTCGGCGGCGACCATCTCGGCCCGAACCCATGGACCGCGATGGACGCCGGGGCGGCGATGACCAAGGCCGAGGCGATGGTGGCGGCCTACGTCGCCGCCGGCTTCCGCAAGATCCACCTGGATTGCTCGATGGCCTGCGCGGACGATCCGCAGCCGCTGCCGGAGGCCTGGATCGTGGATCGCGCGGTGCGCCTGTGCGCCGCCGCGGAAGCCGCCTACGCACGGGCCGGTGGCGAACCGCCGGTGTACGTGATCGGCACCGAAGTGCCGGTGCCGGGCGGCGCGACCGAGTCCATCGAAGGACTGGCCACCACCACCCCGCAGGCCGCCCTGGCGACCATCGCCGCGCACCGCGAGGCGTTCCGCGCCGCCGGCCTCGAAGCGGCCTGGCAACGGGTGATCGCCTCGGTGGTGCAGCCCGGCGTCGAGTTCGACCACCATCGTGTCGTCGATTACGTCCCGGCCAGGGCGCGCACGCTCAGCGAGGCGATCGCCGGCGTACCCGGCATGGTGTTCGAGGCGCACTCGACCGACTACCAGACCCGCGGCGCCCTGGCCGCGCTGGTGCGCGACCACTTCGCCATCCTCAAGGTCGGCCCCGGCCTGACCTTCGCGTTGCGCGAAGCGTTGTGGGCGCTGGACGCGATCGAGGCCGAATGGATCGCGCCGGAACGGCGGGCGCGGCTGCGCGAGGTGGTGCTCGAACGCATGCGCCAGGAACCACGGCACTGGCGCAAGTACTACCACGCGGAAGGCGACGCGTTGCGCATCGACCTGCAGTACAGCCTCAGCGACCGCATCCGCTACTACTGGCCCGACCCCGCCATCGAGGCGGCGCGGGAGCGGCTGTTCGCCAACCTCCGCGCCGACCCGCCGCCGCCGCCGCTGGTCAGCCAATACCTCCCCCAAGCGTTGCATGCGCTCCGCAATGGCCCGGCCGGCGACGATGCCGTCCGGGATCCGGCCGCCCTGGCGATGGCGCACATCAACGCAGTGATCGACGACTACGACCATGCCTGCGACCCCCATGAAAACCACTGAATACCTCGGCATCCCGGAACCGGACCTGCTTGCGGCCGGAGCGGCCTCGACCGCGCGCGAGATCGAGCAGCAACCGGACATGCTCAGGCGCACCCATGCCATGGTCCGGGCGCTGCACGAACGCGTGCAGGCCTTCGTGGCGCCGGTCGCGCACGATGCGCGCGCCCGGATCGTCCTCACCGGCGCGGGGACCTCGGCCTACATCGGCCAATGCCTGGCGCCGCTGCTCGACCGCCAACTGGCGGCGCGCGTGGATGCCGTGCCCACCACCGACCTGGTCAGCAGCCCGGCGCTGTACCTGGACCCGGAGCAACCGTTGCTGCTGGTGTCCTTCGGCCGCTCCGGCAACAGCCCCGAGAGCCTGGCCGCGGTACGGATCGCCGAATCGAGGGTGCGCCAAGTACGCCACCTGGTGGTCACCTGCAATCCGGACGGCTCGCTTGGCCGCAGCGGCGCGCGCGAGGCGATGACCCTGCTGCTGCCGGAGGAGACCCACGACGCCAGCTTCGCGATGACCTCCAGCTTCAGCTGCATGATGTACGCCACGCTGCTGGCGCTGGGACCGGCACGCGCGATGGACGCGCGCATCGCGCCGCTCGCCGATGCCACCGGCCGCGTGATCGCCGAAGCGCGCCCGGCCCTGCAGGAGCTGGCGCTGGCCGGATACGATCGCGTCGCCTATCTGGGGAGCGGGCTGATGCAAGGTCTTGCGCGCGAGGCGGCGCTCAAGCTCGGCGAGCTCACCAACGGCGCCATCGCGACCTGTTTCGACACGCCGCTGGGCTTTCGCCACGGGCCCAAGACGTTCATCACCCCGCGCACCCTGGTGGCGGTGTTCGTCTCGAACGACCCGCTGACCCGGCGCTACGACCACGACCTGCTCGACGAACTGCGCAGGGACGGCTACGCCGGCCGGGTCATCGAGATCACCGCGCAACCGCGCGACGGCCTGGCGCGCGACACGGTGACGGTACCCGGCATGGCCGGCGCCGCCGACGTGGACCTGCTGTGGCCGTACGTGGCCATCGCGCAGGTCTTCGCGTTCCAGTGCTCGCTGGCGCTGGGCCTGTCGCCGGACAATCCCAACAAGCAGGGCATGGTGAACCGTGTCGTGCAGGGCGTGCGCATCCACGCCTTGGCCCCATGACGCGCCACGCCTGCTTCCTCGGCGTCGACGGCGGCGGCACCAAGACCCGGTTCGCGCTCATCGACGCGGCCGGGCGCCTGCTCGCCCAGGCCCAGCTCGGCACCGCCTACTACCCGCAGATCGGGCTGGAGGCGGTGCGCACCATGCTCGCGCAGGGCGTGGCGCAGGTGTTCGAGGACGCCGGCATGGACCCGCAGGCGCTCGGCCATGCCTTCTTCGGCTTGCCGGCGCATGGCGAGGACAGCACGGTCACGCCGCTGCTGGACCGGATGCCGGCGCAGATCCTCGGCCACGCGCGCTACACCTGCGACAACGACACGGTGTGCGGGTGGGCCGGCTCCCTGGCCTGCACCGACGGCATCAACATCGTCGCGGGCACGGGGTCGATCGGCTACGGGCAACGCCGCGGCATGGCCGCACGCGCGGGCGGCTGGGGCGAGGCGTTCTCCGACGAGGGGTCGGCGCACTGGATCGCGGTGCAGGGATTGAACGCGTACTCGCGCATGAGCGACGGGCGCCTGCCCAAGGGTCCGCTGCACGCCCTCGTCAACGACGCGCTCTCGCTCCGGCACGACCTGGACCTGTGCGCGCGGATCTACGGCGAGCACGCCAGCACGCGCAGCGAAGTGGCGCAACTGTCGATCCTGGTGACGCGCGCGGCCGAGGCCGGCGACCCGGTCGCGCACGCGATCTTCGCGCGCGCGGGGCAGGAGCTGGCGGAGATCGCCGAAGCGATCCGGCTCGCGCTGCATTTCGCCGACGACGAGGACGTGCCGCTTTCCTTCTCCGGCGGCGCGTTCAGTGCAGGCGAGCTGCTGCTGGCCCCGTTCCGCGACGCGCTGCGGGCGTTCCATCCGCGGTTCGACCTGCGCGCGCCGCGGCACGAACCCCACTACGGGGCGGCGTTGTACGCGGCGAAGCTGGCCGGCGTAGCCGTACCGGCCGGCGCGCGCGCCTGATCCCCGGCACGGCCCGCCGCCGCCGCCGCGGCGTGCGACGGGCTCGCCGACGGGACCCATGCCACGCCCCGGCAGGATCGCCTCGGCTGCCGGCAAGGCTTCCTCCTGGTCCGGATCCGCTTCCCGAAGGCGAACCGCCGGCATCCAGGGAATGGAAACGTCGAGTAGAATGCGTCTCCATTGGCGCGCCCTCCTGGCCCGCCACGTAAGCGTTTACGTCAATCAACGCGACCCCGCCCACCGGCGTGCCGCCGGTCGCGATACGGGTCGCCGGGCGCGTGCCCGTCTCGACCCGGTCCGGCCAGGCCGCAGATGGGCCCACACGAGTCGCCCAATGAACATCCCGAATCCAAACGTATCCTCCTCCGCGCATACGGCCGTGCTGCTGCGGCTGTGCGTCGCGATCTTTCTCGGCTTCATGACCTTGTCGGTACCGCTCCCGGTGGTGCCGGTGCACGTGCGCCAGGCACTCGGCCATGGCGATCTCGTGGTCGGCTGCATCGTCGCGGTGCAGTTCGTGGCCACGGTCTTCACCCGCAGCGTAGCCGGCCGCCTCAGCGATACCGCCGGGCCGGCGCGCGCCACGCGCCGCGGCATGCTGCTGCTGTTCGCGTCCGGCGTCGGCTACCTGCTGGCCGCGCTGGTTCCCGCCCTGCCGCTGGCCTGGCTGGTGCTTGCGCGGCTGGCCGCCGGCATCGGCGAGAGCCTGCTGGTCACCGGCACCCTGGCCTGGGGCATCGGCCACCTCGGCGCGGCGCAGTCCGGGCGGGTGATGACCTGGGTCGGCACGGCGATCTTCGCCGCGCTCGCGGCCGGGTCGCCCGTCGGCGTCGCGCTGGACGCGCACGGCGGCTTCCTGGCGATAGCCGTGGCGACGTTGCTGTTGCCCGTGCTGTCGTACGCGGTCGCCGGCGGCGTCGGCGCGGTCGCGCCCGTCGGCGGCACGCGCCCGCCGTTGCGCCAGGTGCTGGCGCGGATCTGGTGGCCGGCACTGGGATTGGCGCTGCAAGGCGTGGGCTTCGCCACCATCGGGACCTTCGCGGTGCTGTACTTCAACGATCGCCAGTGGCCAGGCGCGGCCTGGCTGCTCAGCGCCTTCGGCATCGGCTTCGTGCTGGCGCGGCTGCTGGGCGGGCGCTTGCCGGACCGCTTCGGCGGTGCGCGCGTGGCGGTCGCGGCGATGGGCGTGGAAAGCCTGGGCCTGCTCACGCTCGGCCTGGCGGTCTCGCCATGGATGGGCATTGGCGGCGCGTTCCTGACCGGCCTGGGTTGCTCGCTGGTGTTCCCGGCGCTGGGCGTGGAAGTGGTGCGGCGCGTGCCCGCGCAAGTGCGTGCGACCGCGCTGGGCGGCTATGCCGCGTTCCAGGACGTGGCCTATGCCATGGCCGGACCGCTGGCCGGCCTGGTCGCCACCCATCTGGGCTATGCCGCGATCTTCGTCTGCGCGGCAGGCAGCGCCTTGCTCGGCGCCGCGGTGGCGGCGGGCCTGGCGATGCGCGCCCGCGCGCCTTGAGCGGGATCGACGGAAGCGCGATGACCGCCGATCCCCGCGGGGCGGGGACGGCGCGGAAGCTGCCGGCCCCGCCTGCGCGGGGCCGGCACCGGCTCAGTCCCGCAATGCGGCGGCGTGATGCGCCACGTGCTCGCCGATGAAGCTGGCGATGAAGTAGTAGCTGTGGTCGTAGCCGGGCTGCATCCGCAGCGTCAGCGGGTACCCGGCCGCCTGCGCCGCCTCGGCGAGCAGTCGCGGCCTGAGCTGGCTGTCGAGGAACTCGTCGGCCTCGCCCTGGTCGACCAGCAGCGGCAGCCGCTCCTGCGCGGTCTTCAGCAGCTCGGTGGCGTCCCACGCTTTCCAGGCTTCGCGGTCGTCGCCGAGATAGGCGGAGAGCGCCTTCTCGCCCCACGGCACCCGCGCCGGCGCCACGATCGGCGCGAAGGCCGACACGCTGCGATAGCGCCCGGGATTGCGCAGCGCGATGGTCAGCGCGCCATGCCCGCCCATCGAATGGCCGCTGATCGCACGCGCGCCGGTCGTGGGGAACCGCGCCTCGACCAGCGCCGGCAGTTCGTTCGCCACGTAGTCGTGCATGCGGTAGTGCGCCGACCACGGCGCCTGCGTGGCATCGACGTAGAAGCCCGCGCCCTTGCCCAGGTCGTAGCCTTCGGCATCGGCCACGTCGTCGCCGCGCGGACTGGTGTCCGGCGCGACGATCGCCACGCCGTGCTCGGCCGCGTAGCGCTGCGCGCCGGCCTTGGTGATGAAGTTCTGCTCGTTGCAGGTCAGGCCCGAGAGCCAGTACAGCACCGGCACTCTCTCCCGCTCCGCCTGCGGCGGCAGGTAGATCGCGAAGTTCATCGCGCAGCCGAGCGCTTCCGACGCGTGCCGGTACACGTCCTGCCAGCCGCCGAAGCAGGCGCGGTGTTCGATGCGTTCCATCAAGGACTCCTTCGAGGCGGGCCGATGCCGGTCAATAGTGGACGACGCTGCGGATCGACTTGCCTTCGTGCATCAGCTCGAACGCGCTGTTGATCTCGTCCAGGCCCATCGTGTGGGTGACGAACGGCGCCAGCTCGATCTCGCCGTTCATCGCGTCCTCGACCATGCCCGGCAGCTGCGAGCGGCCCTTCACGCCGCCGAACGCGGTGCCCTTCCAGGTGCGCCCGGTGACCAGTTGGAACGGCCGCGTGGAGATCTCCTGGCCCGCGCCGGCCACGCCGATGATCACCGACTGGCCCCAGCCGCGGTGCGCGCATTCCAGCGCCGCACGCATCACGTTGACGTTGCCGATGCACTCGAACGAATGGTCCACGCCCCAGCCGGTCATCTCGACGACCACCTGCTGGATCGGCTTGTCGTGGTCCCTGGGGTTGATGCAGTCGGTGGCGCCGAACTGCCTGGCCAGCTCGAACTTCGAGGGATTGGTGTCGATCGCGATGATGCGCCCGGCCTTGGCCTGGCGCGCGCCCTGGATCACCGCCAGGCCGATGCCGCCGAGGCCGAACACGGCCACGCTGTCGCCTTCCTGCACCTTGGCGGTGTTGTGCACCGCGCCGATGCCGGTGGTGACGCCGCAGCCGAGCAGGCACACGTGTTCCGGGTTGGCGTCCGGATTGATCTTCGCCAGCGAGACTTCGGCGACCACGGTGTATTCGCTGAAGGTCGAGCAGCCCATGTAGTGGTAGACCGGCTCGCCGTTGTAGGAGAAGCGCGAGGTGCCGTCCGGCATCACGCCCTTGCCCTGGGTGGCGCGCACCGCCACGCACAGGTTGGTCTTGCCGGACTTGCAGAACAGGCACTGCCCGCATTCGGCGGTGTACAGCGGGATCACGTGGTCGCCCGGCTTCACCGAGGTCACGCCCTCGCCGACCTCCACCACGATGCCGGCGCCCTCGTGGCCGAGCACGACCGGGAACAGCCCTTCCGGGTCGTCGCCGGACAGGGTGAAGGCGTCGGTATGGCACACGCCGGTATGGGTGATGCGGACCAGCACCTCGCCGGCCTTCGGCGGGGCGACGTCGATCTCGACGATTTCCAGCGGCTTGCCGGGACCGAACGCGACGGCGGCACGTGACTTCATGGACGACTCTCCTGCGATGACGATTCGACGGAAGGCCGGCGCGGCGCCGGCCAGGGTTACTTGAGATAGGAGCGGACCAGGCCGAGCAATTCCTGCACGCGCTCGGCGCGTTGCGCGTCCGAGCCGGCAGGCTGGCCGAAATCCTCGCGGATGTGCGCTTCCAGCACCTCGGACATCAGCCCGTTGACCGCGCCGCGGATCGCCGCGATCTGCTGCAGCACCGGCCCGCAGTCGGCCCCGCCTTCCAGCGCGCGCTCCAGGGCATCGCACTGGCCGCGGATGCGGCGCACGCGGGTGAGCACGCGCTTCTTTTCTTCCGGCGAATGCGGCATGGCCCCTCCTTATACTGGGGGGCAGTATACAGGGCGGGTCGGAAAAGGAAAGAAAAATGCCTGGCTCCCGCGGGGAACCAGGCATCGTCCGGTCTATCTAGGCGGCGCGCGCATCGCCTGCACCGCCTGCCCTCGGATCAGGGAGTATCGCGATCGGGACGCCGGAAGCCCTTGGCCTCCATGCACGCGTGCAACTTGTCGTGGTCCAGTTGGCCGGCGGCCGGCTTGTCGTCCACAGCCGGCGCGGCGCCCGGTTCCGGCAGGCGCACGCCCTGTTCGGCCGCGCACGCCCGGAATGCCGCGGCCGCGGCAGGATCGGGCGGCGGCAGGCCGGGCCCGCCCGGGCCACGGCGCATGCCGACGTCCGGCGGCGGCCCGGGCGGATGCTCGAAGCCCTTGGCCTCGAGGCAGGCGTCCATCCTGGCGCGGTCCGGCCGCGCGCCGTCCCGCGGCGGCGGACCTTCGCCCGGCGCGGGCAACGCCATGCCCTGTTCCTGCGCGCAGGCCTGCAAGGCCTCGCGGAACGCGGGATCGAGCCGATCCGGCGGCGGCATCGGCCGCTCGGCCGAACGCGGCGGGGGACCGCCTGCATCCGGCCCGCGTCCGCACGTCGACGCGCATCCGCCCAACGCCATTCCCAACAACACCAGCACGCCCGTGGTCATCACGGGCCTGCCTAGCCTTGCCATCTTCATCTCGGTTCTCCGTAGCCGTCCTGTGCGGGTTCGTGCCGGCGCCGTCGTGCCCCCCTTCCGCACGACGCCTGGCGCGAACGGATGATTCCGTTCGCCTTTGCCGCCGGTTTGTCATCGACGTTCGCGGCGCTCGACGCAGGTGCGAAGCACGACATGGGCGGCTTCGATCCGGCAGGCGGCGGCACGTGCCGGCACCGCATTCCGCGGTGCGCGGGTCATCCGGTCGCAGAGCCACGGCGCATCGCCGGGCGACACGCATGCAAGCGCATCGCCACGCTCGCGCGAACAAGGGCAAGGCAGGCGCATGGCGGCACGATCGCCACCACGTACTTCTGCATCGACGGCGCCCATCGCGGGCGCGCGCGGAACCGGTCAGCCTTCCGCGATGCCGGCGGGCTGCGCGTCCAGGGCCTGTTCCCCATCGGCCACGTGCGACAGCACCGCATGGCAGAAGCGCGCCGAGAACGCCTGGTCGTTGAGCACGAAATGCTCTCTCGCGCGCGCCGACAACTCCGCCAGCCGCGCCTCCGGCAACGCCAGCGCGCGCTCCACCGCCGCCTCGATGCCGGCCGCATCGACGTAGTAGTAGGACGCCAACTGGCGGCGGCGCGAGGACGTCGGCGGGATCAGGATGCCCCGCTCCTCGGTGACCAGTTCGTTCATCGGCTCGGCGCCGGTGGCGAGGGTCACCGCGCCCACGCTCATCGCCTCCATCAGGTAATGGCCGAAGCCCTCGGTCTCGGAGGGGCACAGGTGGAACAGGTGCGCGTTCTGCAGGTGGCGCAGCTGCGCATCGTCCAGGTACTCGAGCCGATGATCGATGTTGGCCGCCCGCACCTGCCCGCCGGCGGTGCGCGGGTTCTGCACCACGGTCAGCAGCGGCCACTCGGGATGGCGCCGCCAGGTATCCAGCACCACCTGCGTGCCCTTGGCGGAACTGCGCCCGGCCAGGTGGAAGAACGCGCGCTGGCGCGCGACGCAGGGATCGTGGCGGTCCTCGCTGGTGAATCCGATGAAACGGGTGCGGAACCCCATCGTGCGGAAGATGCGCTCGGCATGTCGCGTCTTGCACAGCACCGCCTCGAAGCGCGACAGCAGCGGCAGCCACTTCGGCAGCAGCCATTCCGGGTTGGGCACCAGCAGGTTGCGCGCGGCCAACCGCAGGCAATGGGGATACACCCGCTCGGAGAAGACCTGTACCGGCACCTTGCCGCGCAGCATGCGTTCGCCCCACAGCCCGGCGGTACGCAGGCGGGTCCGCATGCCGGTGCCGCCGAAGCCCACCTGCTCGACGGTCATCCCGGCCGCGCGCAGGGCCTCGCTCATCAGCGCCAGGTCGCGGGTCAATCCGACGCCGTTGTCGCGGCTGATCAGCCTGATATCGGGGGGAGACATGTGCGCGCGGCCGGGGTAGCAATGGGACGGGGCCTGCAGAATCCCATGCTTCGGCGTCACCCACTTGACTGACACATTGCAGCCCCTGGCACGAATTTGTCATGCATTGACAAGCCCGCTCCGTATGATGCCGGCTCCAGCTTCCCGCCCGGTCCCGGCCCTCCCCCGGCCGCCGGCCCCGGGGGCCCCATCACCTGCCTCCGGACGGACCATGGACATGCAATCTTCCGTACTCGTGGTCGACGACGACCCCGACCTGCGCCGCCTCATCAGCGACTTCCTGGGCGAGCACGGCTACCACGTCCAGGCCGCCGAGAGCGTGCCGGAGATGCGCCGGCTGATGGCCCAGCGCCGCCCCGACCTGATCATCCTGGACGTGATGATGCCGGGCGAGGACGGGCTCAGCGCGGCCCGCGCGCTGGCCAGCGAGCGCGGCTCGCCGGCGGTGATCATGCTCAGCGCGCTCGGCGAGGACACCGACCGGATCATCGGGCTGGAAGTCGGCGCCGACGATTACCTCAGCAAGCCCTGCAATCCGCGCGAGCTGCTGGCCCGGGTCCGCGCGCTGCTGCGGCGCAGCCAGGCCAACGCCGAGCTGGCCGAGACCCGCGGCAACGTGTACGAATTCGCCGGCTGGCGCCTGGACCTGGTACGCCGCGACCTGCGCGACCCGACCGGCGTGTTCATCAATCTTTCCGACGGCGAGTTCGCGCTGCTGCGCACCTTCGTCGAGCACCCGCAGCGCGTGCTCAGCCGCGACCAGTTGCTCGACTACTCGCGCGGCCGCGACACCGACGTCTACGACCGCGCCATCGACAGCCAGATCAGCCGCCTGCGCCGCAAGATCAACGAGCGCGTGCACACCGAGCTGATCCGCACGGTCCGCAACGAAGGCTACATGCTGCTGCCGGCCGTCAGCCGGCTATGACCGGCGCCAAGCCCCGGCGCCGGCTTTCGATCTTCGCCCGCACCTTCCTGGTGCTGGCGATCGCCCTGGTGCTGGCGCAAGGCGTCGGCGTCGGACTGATCCTGATGCGCACGCCGATCTTCGCCACGCCGGTGCATCCGCCGGAGATCCTCGCGCTGCTCAGCACCAGGATGCCGGCCGCCAACGCCGACCTGCAGGTCAGGACCCAGTCCTCGCCGCCGGAAGCGCCGGCGGGGCACCATCGCGACCACTTCATCGAACGATTGATCGCGCACTGGCTGGGCATGGACGTCAAGAGCGTGCGCTTCTATCGCGAAGGCCGGCCGCCGGCCTTCCTCTCCGTCGTGCAGGAAGACGGCGATCGCGCGCCCATGGCCCCGCCGCGGATCGATTCGCGCGGCGAGGCCGGGGACGATTTCCTGCCCCATGGCCGCCCGTTCGAAGACCCGCCGCTCTACGACATCAAGGGGATCCCGGACGAGCCCTGGCACGAGATGCCGGTTCCCGGTTTCTCGCCCAGCTCGCCGCTGCTGGCCGGCTTCACCGCCGCCGCGCAGCAGCCGGACGGCACGTGGCGCGTGGTCACCGCGCCCGGCCGCCAGTTGTCCGGTGCGTTCAAGTTCCAGGTGGCGGCGCTGTTCTGCTGCGGCCTGCTGCTGATGCTGCCGCTGGCCTGGCGGTTCTCTCGCGCGCTGTCCGCGCCGATCCGGCGCTTTTCCGAAGCGGCCGACCAGCTCGGCCGGAATCCGGACGCCCCGCCGCTGGAACGCAGCGGCCCGGCCGAACTGGTGCAGGCCGCCGATTCGTTCAACGCGATGCAGGCGCGGCTGAACCGGATGATGCACGAGCGCACCCAGATGGTCGCGGCGATCGCGCACGACCTGCGCACGCCGCTGGCGCGCCTGGCGTTCCGCATGGAAGCCGCGCCCGAGGCCCTGCGCGAGAAGACCCTCGCCGACATCGACGAGATGAAGGCGATGATCTCCGCGGCCCTGGACTTCATCAAGAACGATGCGCGGCGCGGCCAGCGTTCGCGCGTCGATTTCCAGCTGCTGGTGGAAAGCGTGGTCGACAACCTGGCCGACACGGGCGCGGACGCGCGGCTGGTACCGGGCGATTCGGTCGACGTCGAGGGCGACCCGCTGGCGCTGCGGAGGATGGTCACCAACCTGGTGGAGAACGCGCTGAAATACGGCAAGCGCGCGCGCGTGCAGGTCCACCGCAACGGCGACCAGTGCCTGCTGTGGGTGGACGACGATGGCCCGGGCATCGATCCGGCGCAGCGCGAACACCTGTTGCTGCCGTTCGTGCGCGGGGAAAGTTCGCGCAACCGCGACACCGGCGGGATCGGCCTGGGCCTGGCCGTGGCCAACAGCATCGTCCTGGCGCACGGCGGGCAGATCGACCTGGACAACCGCCCCGAGGGCGGCCTGCGGGTCACCGTGCAGCTGCCGTGCCACGAGGCTTGAAGCCCGGGGCTCGGGACCGGGAAAAGCATCCTTGCCTGGGCCCGGCCATCAAGCGACCTGATGCTTTTTGCAGGGTTTCTTGGGAATTTTTTTGTGGGAGGGACTTCAGTCCCGACGGATGGCCGGCAAAACCCCGTCGGGACTGAAGTCCCTCCCACAGCGGCATTCGATCCGAAGCAGGCTTGCCGCCTTGCCGAATCCCCCAGTCCGCGGCACCGGGAAAAGCATCCTTGCCCGGACCCGGCCATCAAGCGACCTGATGCTTTTTACAGGGCTTCTTGGGTACTTTTCGTGGGAGGGACTTCAGTCCCGACGGATGGCCGGCAAAACCCCGTCGGGACTGAAGTCCTCCCACAGCGGCATTCGATCCGAAGCAGGCTTGCCGCCTTGCCGAGCTCCCCTGTCACCAAGCCCCGGCCACGGCTCCTGATAAGGCCCGTCGGGCTGGAGCCCCTCCTGCGACAGCGTCCGATCCGGCGCCGGCTTTCCCGGGTCCCGGGCCCGCCCTCAATACGCGAACTCGGCGAACACCGGATCGACGCTGCCGTTCCAGCGGCCCTCGAACAACGCCAGCTTGCGTTCGGCCGGGGTCAGGCCGCTGTCGGCGATTTCCTGTAACACGTCCAGGAAGGGCGTCTCGTCCTGGCCGTCGGCGTTGCGGCGCGCGCGCCGGCGCAGGCCCTCGCGCGAGATCCGCAGCGCTTCCAGGGCCAGCTCGCGCACGGTCGCGCCGCGGAACGGCAGCTTCAGCGCGTGCCTCGGCACGCCGTCGCGCAGCGCATGGCGTTCCTCCAGCGAGAAATCCTTGACCAGGTCCCAGGCCGCATCCAGCGCCGCATCGTCGTACAGCAGGCCGACCCAGAACGCCGGCAGCGCGCACAGCCGCGCCCACGGGCCGGCATCGGCGCCGCGCATCTCCAGGTACTTCTTCAGGCGCACTTCCGGGAACGCGGTGGTCGTGTGGTCGGACCAGTCGCGCAGGGTCGGCAGCGCGCCCGGCAGCGCCGGCAGCTTGCCGGCGAGGAAATCGCGGAAGCTCTGCCCGCTGGCATCGACGTAGGTGCCGTCGCGGTAGGAGAAATACATCGGCACGTCGAGCAGGTAGTCGACGTAGCGTTCGTAGCCGAAGCCATCCTCGAACACGAAATCCAGCATGCCGGTGCGGTCGGCATCGGTGTCGGTCCAGATGTGCGAGCGGTAGCTCAGGTAGCCGTTCGGCTTGCCCTCGGCGAACGGCGAATCGGCGAACAGGGCGGTCGCGATCGGCTGCAGCGCCAGCGACACGCGGAACTTCTTCACCATGTCCGCCTCGGACGCGTAGTCGAGGTTGACCTGTACCGTGCAGGTGCGCGTCATCATGTCCAGCCCGAGCTGGCCGACCTTGGGCATGTAGGCGCGCATGATCCGGTAGCGGCCCTTCGGCATCCACGGCATGTCCGCGCGCGCCCATTTCGGCTGGAAGCCCATGCCGAGGAAGCCCAGCTGCAGTTCGCCCGCCACCTCGCTGACCTCGCGCAGGTGCTCGCCGGTTTCCTCGCAGGTCTGGTGGATGTTCTCCAGCGCCGCGCCGGACAGCTCCAGCTGGCCGGCCGGCTCCAGCGTCACCGAGGCGCCGTCGCGGGCGAGCGCGATGGTGCGCCCGGCTTCCTGCACCGGCGTCCAGCCGAAGCGCACCAGTCCGTTCAACAGGGCCTCGATCCCGCGCTCGCCGTCGAACTGCGGCGGGCGCAGGTCGTCCAGGCGGAACCCGAACTTCTCGTGCTCGGTACCGATGCGCCATTGCGACGCCGCCTTCTCGCCGGACGCGATAACCTCCACGAGCTGGCGTCGGTCTGTGACGGGCGTATCGGCGACGTGGCTTGGGCTCGACAAGGGCGGACTCGCAGGTTGAAGGTGGAACGAAGTGGGGACGGGCCGCCGCCACCGCAAGGGCCGCACTATAGCGTGAGCCCGGCGGGCGCTACGTTGCGGCAACGGCGTTACAGATTTCCGCCATTCCTCTCGCTTTCGGCGCCCCTCCGCCCTCCGATCCGCAAGGAGCCTGCATGGGATCCCAACCCCGCCCGACCTTACCGCGGCACCGCGAGCGCCATCGCGGCGACCGCGTCGGCTGGCTGCGCGCCGCGGTGCTGGGCGCCAACGATGGCATCGTCTCGGTCGCCGGCGTGGTGGTCGGCGTGGCGGCCAGCGGCAGCGACGCGCGCTCGGTGCTTGCGGCCGGCATCGCCGCCACCGTCGCCGGCGCGATGTCGATGGCGGCGGGCGAATACGTATCGGTGCAGTCGCAGGCCGACACCGAGCAGGCGGACCTGAGGATCGAGCGCCGCGAACTGCGCGAGGACCCGCACACCGAGCTGGAGGAACTGGCCGGCATCTACCGCCAGCGCGGGCTCGATCCGGCCCTGGCCCGGCAGGTCGCCGAACAGCTCACCGCCCACGACGCCCTGGCGGCGCACGCGCGCGACGAACTCGGCATCACCGACACCCTGCGCGCGCGCCCGCTGCAGGCCGCGCTGGCCTCGGCCGCCGCCTTCTGCTGCGGTGCGGCGCTGCCGGTGGCGACGGCCTTGCTGGCATCGCCCGGGGCGGTCTCCCGGACGACCACGATCGCCACCCTGGCGGGCCTGTCGATCACCGGCGCCTGGGCGGCGGCGATGGGCGGCGCCCCCGCCTGGCGCGGCGCCCTGCGCGTGACGTTCTGGGGAGCGCTGGCGATGTTCGCCGCCAGCCAGATCGGCCGCCTGTTCGACATCGCCGTGTAGGCCGCGTCATGGCGCGGCGCCTCCTGCACCGCGCGCAAGCGGGTCAGAGGGTTTCCTGCGCAGCGGCGATCAAGCCGTCAGGAACGACCGTGCTCGGCCGCCACCGGCGGCTCCAGCTCCAGCCAGCCCTCCACCACCGCCCGCAGTTCGTCCACGCCCTGCCGCGACTGCCCCGAGAACGCCTGCACGCCGACGCTGTCGGCGAAAAGCGATGCCAGTTCCTTGCGCACCTTCTGCAGCGCCTGCGCCTGCTGCCCGCGCCCGAGCTTGTCGGCCTTGGTCAGCAACGCGTGGGCCGGCAGTCCGCGCGCGGCCGCGTAGCCCAGCATCTGCAGGTCGTACTCCTTGAGCGGATGGCGGATGTCCATCACCACCACCAGGCCGCGCAGCGCCTGGCGGGTCCGGAAGTAGTCGTCGATGAAGGCCTGCCAGTGCACCTGCAGTTCCTGCGGCACCTTGGCGTAGCCGTAGCCGGGCAGGTCGACCAGGCAGCGGCCGGGCTGCACTTCGAAATACACCAGTTGCTGGGTGCGCCCCGGCGTCTTGGACACCCGCGCCAGCGCGTTCTGGCGGGTCAGCGCGTTCAGCGCGCTGGACTTGCCCGCGTTGGAGCGGCCGGCGAAAGCCACCTCGAAGCCGCCGTCGGGCGGCAGCTGGCGGGCGTTGTGGGCCGAAAGGAGGTAGCGGGCACGTTCGATGAGCTGCGACATCCGCATAGGATCGCATGTCCCCCGCCTTGCTGCGCCGTTCGTTGACCGATGCGCGGCGCCATGCCGATAATCCGGACGCCTGCGGAGGCAGCGCCCCCACGCCCGCAGTCCAGGTCCATACGGAGCTTTAGCTGATGCGCCATGCTCGCGTTCTTGCCTTCACTGCCCTTGCCGTTCCCGTCATCGCGGCGGTCGCGTTCGCGCAGTCCGCGGTGACGCCCGTCCCGGACAACGCGCCGGTGCGGGTGGCGCCCTTGGAGATCGACCTCTCCAAGACCACCTGGGGCGATGCCAAGGCCGGCCAGGCCAAGGCGGCCGCCTGCGCGGCCTGCCACGGCCCGGACGGCAACCCTTCGGTCGACATGTACCCGCGCATCGCCGGGCAGAGCGAGCGCTACATCGCGCACCAGATGGCGCTGATCGCCAACGGGCAGCGCACCGGCGGCGCGGTCGCGGCGATGGTGCCGTTCGTGAAGGACCTCACGCCCCAGGACATGCGCGACATCGGCGCGTATTTCGCCACGCAGAAGGCAAGCGCCGGCCTGGCCGACGACACCGTGGTCGCCGAAGGCCCCTACAAGGACATGAAGTTCTACGAGATCGGGCAGAAGCTCTACCGGGGCGGGGATCCCTCGCGCGGCATCCCGGCCTGCATGGCCTGCCATGGCCCGACCGGGGCGGGCAACCCGGGCCCGGCCTACCCGCACATCGGTGGCCAGCACGCCGCCTACGTGGCGCGCCGGCTGCAGGAATACCAGTCGGGCCAGACCACCGAGACCGATCGCCACCTGTTCGACATCATGGCCCAGGTCACCCATTCGCTGACCGAGCAGGAGATCCAGGCCCTGTCCAGCTACCTGCAAGGCCTGCACGACCGGGCCGACGACGAGGCGGCCGCGGCGACCCTGCCGGCCGCGCCGCCCGGACGCTCGTGAACCTCGGGCCGCCGCGGCGGTCCAAGCGCAGGTCCCATCCAGGCGCCGGTCATCGACCGGCGCTTGCTTTTCACCCCACGGAGCACGCATGAAACTGCCATCCCGACTGCTGATGATCCTGCTCGCGTTCGTCCCCCTGGCCGCGGTCGCGGCCGCCCCGGCACCGGTCGCCGGGCAGGACTACGTCGAGATCGCCGACGGCCAGCCCTACCAGCCGCTGGACGGCAAGATCGAGGTCGCCGAGGTGTTCGGCTACACCTGTCCGCATTGCGCGCACTTCGAACCGCGGCTGGAGCAATGGGTCGCGCGGCTGCCGAAGTACGTGCGCTTCACCCCGGTGCCGGCCGCGTTCGGCGGGCAGTGGGACGCGTTCGCGCGGGCCTACCTGGCCGCCGACCTGCTGGGCGTGGCGAAGAAGAGCCACCTGGCGATGTTCCAGGCGATCCACGACAAGCACAGCATGCCGATGCAGAACGTCGCGCCCGAAGAATTGGCCGCGTTCTACGCCGACTACGGCGTGCCGCAGCAGCAGTTCATCGATACGCTCAGGAGCGACGAGGTGGAGGCGCGCCTGAAGGCCGCGCGCGAGTTCGCCATGCGCAGCGGCGTGCCGGGCACGCCCTCGATCGTCGTCAACGGCCGCTACCTGGTCCGCGGCAAGGACTTCGACAGCCTGCTGCGGGTAGCCGACTGGCTGATCGCGCGCGAACACGCCGGCGCCTCGCGGAAGTAAGATCCCCGCACCTGGAGGCACGGCGCCCTCGCGAGGGCCCGCCATCAATACCCCGCGCATGGATGCGCGGCGCCGTTGCGAGGGACTCGCAACCAACTCGTGCCATCATGCGTCCCCTGGCCGGCCGCCGGCCGCCATCCCGTTTCCCGTTGGAGATCCATTCGATGAAGAGCCGTTTTGCCCTGACCCTGATGGCGATCCTGCCGGTCCTGGTGGCCTGCAAGGCCCAGGACGGCCGCGCCGATACCGTCGCGGCCACCCCGGCCACGCCGGCCAGCGCCCCGGCCGAGCAGCCCGCCGCCACGCCCGCCCCGGCGACCCCCGAGGCGCCGGCCGACGCGGGCGCCGAGCAGGCCGCCGCCCCGGCCCAGGAGGCCGGCCATACCCCGGCCGCCAACCCGCCCTCGCCGCCGAGCGGCCCGGAGCCGGTGGCCGGCACCGACTACGTCGACATCGAGGGCGGCCAGCCCTTCCAGCCCGCCGCCGGCAAGATCGAGGTCGCCGAGGTGTTCGGCTACGTCTGCCCGGCCTGCTTCCGCTTCCAGCCGCTGATCGGGCCGTGGAAGGCCGGCCTGCCGTCGGACGTGAACTTCGTCTACGTGCCGGCGATGTTCGGCGGCACCTGGGACGACTACGCCCGCGCCTTCTACGCGGCGCAGACCCTGGGCGTGCAGGAGAAGACCCACGAAGCGCTGTACCAGGCCATCCACGTCGAGCAGACCCTGAAGGGCGAGCGCGGCCGCGACTCGGTGCAGGACATCGCCAACTTCTACGGCAAGTACGGCGTGGACCCGAAGAAGTTCGCCGACACCATGGCCAGCTTCGGCGTGCAGACCCAGACCAACCGCGCCAAGCAGTTCGCCACGCGCAGCAAGATCACCGGCACGCCCTCGCTGATCGTCAACGGCAAGTACCTGGTCAAGGGCACCAGCTACCAGGACATGCTGCGCATCGCCGACCACCTGATCGCGCGCGAGCGGGCCGCCGGAGCGAAGTAAGCCCGGAACCGTCGTGAGCGATTCGGAAACGCGTACCCTGCGGGTGCTGACCGCCAACATCCAGGCCGGCTCCAGCACCCGCCGCTACAGCGACTACGTGACGCGCAGCTGGTCGCACGCCCTGCCGATGGGGCGCAAGCGCAACAGCCTGGACGCCATCGCCAAGCTGGCGGGCGAGCGCGACATCGTCGGCCTCAACGAGGCCGACCCCGGCAGCCTGCGCTCGGGCTTCACCAACCAGACCCACTACCTGGCCGAGCGCGCCGGCTTCAATTACTGGAGCCACCAGCCGAACCGGCGCATGGGCGGCGTGGCCTCCAGCGCCAACGGCCTGCTCAGCAAGCTCGAGCCGGTCGAGGTGCAGGACCATGCCCTGCCCGGCCGGATCGGCGGGCGCGGCATGTTGCTGGCCAAGTTCGGCGAAGGCCGCCTAGGCCTGGCGGTCGCGGTGGCGCACCTGTCGCTGGGCGCCAACTCGCGCAAGGCGCAACTGGCCTTCATCGCCGAACTGCTCTCCGAGCATCCCAACGCGATCCTGATGGGCGATTTCAACTGCGTGGCCGACCGCCCGGAAATGCAGCCGCTGTATCGCCATACATCGTTGCAGCCGCCGGGCTGCGTGATCCCCAGCTTCCCGAGCTGGCGGCCGGAGCGCGCGATCGACCACATCCTGGTCAGCGACGGCCTGACGATCGGCAAGACCGAGGCCATCCCGGCGGCCTTCTCCGATCACCTGGCGATCGGCATGGACGTGAGCGTGCCGCGGAAGCTGTTGAAGTGAGGGCCGGCGAGGCGCCGGCCGCATCTTCGGCAAGGCCCTGTCGCGACTGAAGTCGCTCCCACAGAAAGCGAAGCGCGGCATTCGCGAGGCGCGGCCCGCCTCCATCGCCGATTCGCCTGCCTCGCCTTCCCCGGGAATCGCGCAAGCCGCGACGGGGATTTCCCTGGGGAGCCCCGTCGCGGCCTGCGCCGTTCTTGCGGAATGCCTCAGAACTTCAGGTCCGCCCGCACGTACCAGTAGCGTCCCTGCGGGATGTCGTAGGTGGACGCGTCGTAGCCGTTGAGCGAGCACGACAGGCAGATCGGCGGATCCTTGTCGAACAGGTTGTTGACGCCGGCGGTCAGCTGCAGCCCGTTGAGCCAGGCGAAGCGATAGCCCAGCTGCACGTCGTGGTAGGTGATCGCATCGAGCGTGTTGGTACCGGCGGCCTGGTTGCTGCAGACCGGGAAGGCCACCGCGTCGCCGCACTGCTCGGTCAACTCGGAGATGTGGCGCACCGTCCAGGCCGCGTTCCAGTTGCCCAGCGACCAGTCCAGCGAGGCGTTGCTGGTCCACTCCGGGATCGAACTGTCGACCACCTCGATGCCCGGCCCCTGCGGTTGCCGCTGCCCGGCCGCGCCGGTGGCCTCGTAGCGGCCCACGAAGGTGTTCTGCCACTTCACCTTGAAGCGGCCGAGCGCGGTCTCCGGCAGCGTCCAGAACAGGTCCACGTCCCAGCCGTCGGTCTTGATCGAGCCGAGGTTGGTCAGGCGGTTGTTGAAGCCGTTGATGCCGCCGGTGGAGGCGCGCGTGATGCCGCCGCAGTAGGTCGGATCGAGCGTGTCCACGCACAGGTCGAGCTGGGTCTGCGCATCGATCGCCTGGATCGCGCCGTCGACGTGGTGGCGATAGAACGTCACTTCGATGTCGAAGCGGTCCGACCAGGCCGCGTTGCTGCCGAACCACGGGCTCCAGACGAACCCGGCGCTGAAGCTGCGCGAGCGTTCCGGCTCGAGGTCGCGGTTGCCGCCGGTGGTCACCGAGATCTGCGAGTTGGCCTGCTGGTAGCCGGCCGGCACGCCGAGCGCAGCGCAGTTGGCCGCGCTGCCGCGCGGCGGCGTGCCGCCCAGGCCGATCGAGCAGGGGTCGGAGAGCGTCAGGTCGGCGCGCGCCGCCGAGCCGTACAGCTCGCCGATGGTCGGCGCGCGGAATCCCTCCGCGTAGCTGGTGCGCAGCACGAACTCGTCGGTCACCTGCCAGCGCAGGCCGTACTTGGGCGTGAACTCGCCGCCGAAGGTCGAGTAGTCCGAATAGCGCCCCGCCAGGCTCAGGTCGAGCTTCTCGCCCAGCGGCGAGTCGGCGAAGATCGGCACGCTCAGCTCGAGGTAGGCCTCGTTGACGTCGTAGCTGCCCGAGGTCGGCAGCGACGGCACGCCGTTGTAGTGGCCGGCCACCGTCAGCGGATCGGGGCGATACCAGCCTTCGTACTTGCGATGCTCCAGGCCGGTGGCGAAGGAGACCGGGCCGGCCGGCAGCCGGAACAGCTCGCTGCTGAGGTTGGCGGTGAACAGCGTCAGCTCGTTCTGGCTGCGGTCGCGCACCACCGGCTGGATCCAGCGCAACATCTCCGGCGTGATGCTGCCGGCGCCGCCGAAGATGTCCAGCGGCACGCAGCCGGCCACCGCCGCGCACGCGGCCGGGTCGCCCAGCGCCAGCGCGATGTTGTAGATGTTGTAGCTGCCGTAGTTGGTCTGCTCGGCCTTGTTCTTGCTGTACATCGCGTTGATGTCCCAGAACCAGGTCCGGTCGGCCGATTCGAAGCTGCCGACGAAGCCGGTCCCGACATACGAGGTGTCCACGCGCTGTTCGAAGATGCGCGCCCCGCCTTCCACGGGGCGCCGGCCGATCATGATCAGGTTGTCGGACGAATCCAGGTCGAACCCGAACGGGTTGTACGGATTGAGCGCCGAAATGAAGACGTTGTCGGCCAGCGGATTGCCGGTGCCCGCGTCGGGCCCCAGGAAGATCGGCTCCGGCGCGGCGCGGTTGACCGATTCGCGGCGGTTGCCCAGCGCCTTGAGGTACCACTGCACGTCGTCGTTGAAGAAGAAGCGGAACTGGCCGAACACGCCCTTCCGCTCGGATGGCGTCAGCACCATGTTCTCGGCCGCGAAGTTGTAGCGGTCGGCGGTGGAGAAGCAGTGGTAGTCGTCGCTGCGCGCGCAGCCGGCGCTGCCGTCGTAGGACGGCGCCCCGGACCGGCCGCCGTTGAGCGTCAGGTCCTGCTCGGCACCGGTGTTGGGATCGACGAAGACGAAGCGCCCGTCCGGCGTGGCCGAGCTGCCGAAGGCAAGCCCGGTGCCCGGGGTCGGGTAGTACGACTGGCGGCGATCGCGCGCGTACACCGGATCCTGCTTCACGTAGCTCGCGCCGAGGAACAGGCTGGTGCGCTCGGTACGGGTACCCCAGGCGAGGTCGAAACCGCGGTTCTCGCCGTCGCCCTTGCCGTACTGCCCGTAGTTCAGCGTGATCTGCGCGCCGTCGAACTCGCGCCGGGTGATGATGTTGACCACGCCGGCGATCGCGTCCGAGCCGTACAGCGAGGACGCGCCGTCCTCCAGCACCTCGATGCGCTCCACCAGGGCCAGCGGGATCGTGTTGAGGTCGGTCGAGGCGCCCACGCCGGAGGCGGAGGACTCGTTGATCCAGCGGATGCCGTCGACCAGCACCAGCACGCGCTTGGCGCCCAGGTGGCGCAGGTCCACCTGCGCGGAACCGGCGCCGACGCCGCTGCCGTCCGGCGGGAAACCGAAGTTGCCGGACGAGTTGAACTTGGCGTTGAGCGCCGAACCCGAGCCGGTGAGTTCCTGCAGCACCTCGCCGATCGAGGTCAGCCCCGTGCGCTCGATGTCGTCGCGGGTCAGGGTCTGGATCGGCACCTGGCCCTGGACTTCGGCGGTCTTGATGCGGGTACCGGTCACCTGGACGCTGTCCAGCGTCTTGGTCTCGGTCGTCCCGGCGTCCTGGGCCCGTGCCAGCAACGGCAGGCAGAACGCCGCGCCCAGCAGGGCGTGGCTCAAAGGATGGCGGCGCAGGTACTTCATCCGGCTCTCTCTCCAAAGGGGATGGGAAGGCCGCCACGTTCCCCCTGCGCCGCAGCGGCTGACCCGACTTGTAAACAAATCGTGAATAGATGGCAAGCGGCGGCACACAACGACACGTGGTTGGCACGCAGCCGGCACGTCGGTCCATCACGCCTGTTCAGCGCGCAGCGGCGATACTGCCGCGATGAAGCGGACCCTGACCCTGTTCATCCTTTCCATCGCCGGCCTGCCCGCCTTCGCCGGCGCGCAAAACCTGGAGGCGCAGCGGCCGGCCATGCGCAGTGCGCTCGAGGCCGCCGATGCCGGCCGCCTCGAGCCCGACGAACTCGCCGCGTTCTCCAGCCATCCGCTCTATGGCTGGCTGCAGTACGCCAGCCTGCGGCGCAACATCGACCGCATCTCCAACGCCCAGGCCCAGGACTTCCTCAAGCGCTACGCCGGCCAGCCGGTCGCCGAGGCGTTCCGCGGCACGTGGCTGCCCGCGCTGGCCCGCCGCCAGGACTGGAGCGCGCTGCTGGCCAACTGGAAGCCGACCGACAACGTCGGCCTGCGCTGTGCCGAGCTCAATGCGCGCCAGGCCCTCGGCAAGGCCGACGCGCAATGGGTTGCCGATGCGCAGGCCCTGTGGTCGAGCAGCGGCAAGTCGCTGCCGGACGCCTGCGACCCGGTGTTCGCGGTGCTGGAGGCGCGCGGTGGCATGACCGACGCGCTGCGCTGGCAGCGCGTGGAGGCGGCGGCCGACGCGCAGCAACCGGCGGTGATGCGCAGTGCGGCCCGCGGGCTGCCGGCGGCCGAGCTGGCCCAGGCCAACGACTACGCGCAGTTCCTGGCCCAGCCCGATACCCGGGCGCTGCAGTGGCCGAAGACCGATCGCAGCCGCCGCATCGCCGTCGACGGCCTGGCCAAGCTGGCCAAGGCCGATCCGGACGCGGCCGAGCGCCTGTTGCCGCAGGTCGCCGGCGCGCTCGGCTTCAGCGACGCGCAGCGCGGCCAGGTGCTCTACCAGATCGCGCTGTGGACGGTGGCGTCCTACCTGCCCGATTCCGCGCGCCGGCTCGACGCGGTGCCCGAGGCGGCCTACGACGAGCGCCTGCACGAATGGCGCGCACGCGAGGCGATGGCGCGCGGCGACTGGCCGTCGGCGCTGGCGGCGATCCGCAAGATGCCGGCTTCGCAGCGCAACGACTCGCGCTGGCAGTACTTCGAGGCGCGGTTGGCGGAGAAGACTGGCGATGCCGCGGCGGCCCAGGCCCTGTACCGCCGCGCCGCCGGGCAACCGACCTTCCACGGTTTTCTCGCCGCCGACCGCCTGCAACAACCCTACGCGCTGTGCCCGTGGCAGCCGAACGACAGCGCGCAGGCCAAGGCCGCCGTGGCGCGCGATCCGGCGCTGGTCCGCGCGCTGGAGCTGTACAAGCTCGACCGCGCCGGCTGGGCGACCCTGGAATGGAACGACGCCCTGACCCGCTTCGACGACACCCAGCGCCGGCTCGCGGTGGAAGTGGCCGGCGACAACGGCTGGTTCGACCGCGCGGTGTTCGCGCTCGGCAAGCAACCCGACGAACAGCGCCTGTACGCGCTGCGCTTCCCGCTGCACCACGACGACACGATCCGCCGCGAAGCCGCGCGCAACGCGCTCGACCCGGCCTGGGTCGCCGCCGAGATCCGCGCCGAGAGCGTGTTCAACCCGAACGCGCGCTCGCCCGCCAACGCGATGGGCCTGATGCAGGTCCTGCCCGCCACCGGCGCGAGCGTGGCCAGGTCGATCGGCCTGGCCGGCTACGGCGGCGCGTCCAGCCTGTACGACCCGGACACCAACATCGCCATCGGCACCGCCTACCTGCGCCAGCTGCTGGACAAGTACGGCGGCCAGCCCTACGTGACGATCGCGGCCTACAACGCCGGCCCGACGCCCGCCGCGCGCTGGCTCGGCCAGCGGCCCAGCCACGACCCGGACATCTGGATCGAGACGATCAGCTACAAGGAGACCCGCGAGTACGTGGCGCGCGTGCTCGCCTTCAGCGTGATCTACGACTGGCGGCTCAACGGCGACGCCCTGCCGCTGAGCGACCGCCTGCTCGGCAAGCTGGTGGACACGCGCAAGAAGTTCGTCTGCCCGTCGTCGGCCAGCGCGGGCGGTCGCTGAGTGGGCCTGGTCGCGTGGTGCCTGCTGTTCGCGGCGGCCAGCAGCCTGGCCTGGTGGATAGTGAATGGCGGCGGCGCGGACTGGATGGAAGGCTGGAAGGCCGCGCTTCTCCTCGACGGCCCTTTCGCCGGCTTCTGGAACGCCGAGCAGATCCGCCTGTACGTCCTGCTGCTGTGGCTGGCCGGGCTGGTGTGGTTCGTGATCGGGCTGTTCGTGCCCGGGGCGCGCGGATTCGGCTGAACGCCGCGGCGCATGCATGCCTTCAGGCATCATGGCGGGCATGAAGATCTATCTCGTGGGCGGGGCGATCCGCGACGAACTGCTGGGCCAGCCGGCCGGCGACCGCGACTGGGTGGTGGTCGGCGCCACCCCGCAACGGATGCTCGATGCCGGCTACAAGCCGGTGGGCCGGGATTTCCCCGTGTTCCTGCATCCGCGGACCGGCGAGGAGTACGCGCTGGCGCGCACCGAGCGCAAGAGCGGGCGCGGCTACCGCGGCTTCGTGGTCGATGCCGACCCGTCGGTGACGCTGGAAGAAGACCTGCAGCGGCGCGATTTCACCATCAACGCGATCGCCCGCGACGAGGCGACCGGCGAATTGGTCGATCCCTACGGCGGCGTGCGCGACATCGAACGGCGCGTGCTGCGGCACGTCGGTCCGGCCTTCGTCGAGGACCCGCTGCGGGTGCTGCGCGCGGCGCGCTTCATGGCCCGGTTGGCGCCGCTGGGCTTCGGCGTCGCCGGCGAGACCCTGGCGCTGATGCGCGAGATCGCCGCCGGCGGCGAACTGGACGCGCTGGTGCCCGAGCGCGTGTGGCAGGAACTGCGCAAGGCGCTCGCCGCGCCGCAGCCGTCGGCCTTCCTGCGCACGCTGCACGACGCGGGCGCGCTCGCCGCGATCCTGCCCGAGGTCGAAGCGCTGTACGGCGTGCCGCAGCGCGCCGAGTTCCATCCGGAAGTGGATACCGGCCGCCACCAGGAACTGGTCAGCGACATGGCGGCGCGGATCGCGCCCGGCGATGCGCTGGTCGGCTTCGCCGCGCTCGTGCACGACCTCGGCAAGGCGCTGACGCCGCGCGAGGAGTGGCCGCGCCACGTCATGCACGAGCAGCGCGGCGTCGCGCCGGTGCGGGCGTTGAGCGAGCGCCTCAAGGTACCGGCCGACTACCGCGACCTGGCGGTGATCGCCTGCCGCGAGCACCTCAACGTGCACCGCCTGCCCGAACTGCGCGACCGCACCGTGCACGAACTGCTGCAGCGCTGCGACGCCTTCCGCCGCCCCGATCGCATCGCGCAGCTCGCCAAGGTCTGCGAGGCCGACAAGCGCGGCCGGCTGGGCAGCGAGGATGCCCCCTATCCGCAAGGCCCTGAGCTGCAACGCCTGCACGCCGCCGCGATGGCGGTCAACGCGCGCGACCTCGCCGCACGAGGGCTGCAGGGCCCGCAGATCGGCGAGGCGCTGGCCAAGGCGCGGATCGCCGCGATCGCGCAGGCGCGGTCGGCCGCGTAGGACCCCGCCGCCCGGCCGAGACCCTGCTGGGATCCGGAGCCCCGGATATTCATGGCGCTTGCGGGATTCCTTCCACCGTCGTCCCCGCGAAGGCGGGATCCGGCGCCTTGCACGGGAACGACGGCGGATGTCCGCGGGCCCTCGCCTACATCTTGAAGTTGAGGCTCAGCATGTAGGCTCGCCCGTTCTTGTAGATGTAGTACGGGTGGTCCTTGCTGCCGATGTAGCTGTAGTAGGTCTCGTCGAGCAGGTTGCTGCCTTCCAGCGAGATGCGCAGGCGATCGTTGATCTGGTAGCCGATGGAAGCGTCGAGCTGGGTGAACGCGTCGGTCATCTGCTGGCCGTTGAGGCGGCCGATCTGGGTGAAGTATTCCGAACGCCAGCCCAGGTTGATGCGCGCGCTCCACTTGCCCTGCTCGTAGTACGGGCTGAGGTTGTAGGCGTTGCGCGAGTTGTAGGGCAGGCTGAAGTCGCCGTCGGTGCTGGCTTCGGAATAGGTGTAGTTCGCCACCACGCCGAAACCGTGGCCGAAGTTGTGCTGGAAGTTGGCCGACACGCCCTTGACCCTGGCGTTGCCCGCATTGGTCGGCACCGAGGTCAGGTAGGTGCTGGAACCGCCGGTGGTGGTGTTGAGGAAGGTGCGTTCTTCCACCGTGGTCAGCACGTAGTTGGAGATGTCGCGGTAGAACAGCTCGGCGCTGAGCAGGCTGCTGGGGGTGAAGTACCACTCCAGCGAGGCGCCGTAGTTGTTGGACTCGTAGGGCTTGAGCCCCGGATTGCCGGTGGAGGCGGTCAGCGTGGTGTTGTCGGTGGCGACGTAGGGCGTCATGTTGGTGTAGCGCGGCCGCGCGATCACCTTGGCCGCGGCCAGGCGCAGGATCAGGTCGTCGCGCAGGTCGTAGGCGAAGTTGAACGACGGCAGCCACTTGCCGTAGCTGCCGCGGTAATCGACCGGCGTGTAGCCGCCGTCGGCGTCGTAGCTGTAGCCCTCGGTCGAGTCGCGCGTGTGCACGTAGCGCACGCCGACGTTGCCGCGATAACGATCGCCCGAGAAGTTGCCCTGCACGTACCAGGCGCGGATCTGCTCTTCGATGCCGTAGCTGGCGCTGTAGCTGAAGTCGAGCGCGTCGGCCCCGTCCAGGGTGCCGGCGTAGCGGCCGATGGCGCCCTTGTCGATCGTGGCCCAGTGCTGCATGTCCTGGCTGGCCGAGATGCCGTCGAGGTACCCGGACGGCGTGGACCCGCCGTAGAAGCCGGACAACGTGGCGTCGCCGTCGAAGTTCCAGGTGGTGCTGTACGAGGTCTGCCCCATCGCGTGGTTGCTCGCCTTGATGCCGGTCAGGATCTGGGTGAACGGCCCCCACTCCACTGCATGGTCGAAATCGAGCTGCAGGTATTTCTCTTGGTCGTACTGCGGGCTGTGGCTGGCCGAGAGATTGCGCAGCCGCATGTGCGACGGGTCGGTCGGGTCGAGGTCGTAGTCGATCGACGTGCTGCGGTGGTCGATGCCGTAGCCGTAGCCGCCCAGCGAGGCGAACTGGATGCCGTAGATGCGCTCGGCGCCGCCGGTGGAACGCGTATAGCCGGCCTGGCCGGACGCGTTCCAGCCGTCGCCGTGCCAGTCGGCGCGCAGGTTGATGCTGCCGGTCTTGACCTCGGTGTTGCGCAGGTAGCCGTCGAGGTAGGTCACCGAGTCGTTGCCGAACGTGCCGGAGGTCGCCACGCCGTTCTCGAAGCCGAGCGAGGTCGCATCGGCGGTGTTGGAACCCCAGTAGGCGTAGTGGCTCTGGTTGTAGTTGTCGAAGGATTCCTTGACGTACAGGCCGGTGAGGTTCAGCTCGAAATCGCCGTCGGGCTTCCACTGCAGCGCCGCGGTCACGCCGTCGCGCTTGCGGGTCTGCTCGAACAGCGCGGTGTTGAGCGAGGTCGGGTACTGGCCGGTGTTGCCGCCGACCACCGACGCGGGGAAGTCCGCGCTGGCCACGTCGTCGTAGCCGAAGATCTCCACGCCATCGCGGCGCAGCACCTTCTGCGAGTGCATCACCGACGCCAGCACGCCCAGCGTCTCGTCGCGGTTCTTCCAGCTGTACAGTAGCGAGGCGTTCGGCTTGCCTTCCTCGGAACGGTCGTTGTAGCCGTAGCTCACGGTGCCGGTGAGCGTATTGCGGTCCAGGTCGAGCGGCTTGCGGGTGTGCACGATCACGGTGCCGCCGATCGAGCCTTCGTCGATGCGCGCTTCCGGCGTCTTGTAGACCTCCATCAGCCCGACCACCTCCGGCGCCAGGATGCTGTAGTTGAACGAGCGGCTGTCCGGGTCGTTGGGATCGCCGCCCCAGCTGGTGGAAGCGATGGTCTGGCCGTTGAGCAGCACGCGGTTGAGTGCCGGGTCGGTGCCGAGGATGCTGACCTTCTCGCCTTCGCCGAACTGGCGGTCCACGGTGATGCCGGACAGGTGCGAGAGCGATTCGGCGACGTTGGTGTCCGGGAACTTGCCGATGTCCTCGGCGCTGATCGCATCGACGATGGCGCCCGCGTTGCGCTTGACGTTGAGCGCCTTGCCCAGGCTCGCCTGGTAGCCCACCACCTTGACCGCGTCCATCGTGGTGACGTCCTGTCCGGAGGCGGCGGCCGGCGCGGCGGCCTGGCCGGCGCTCGCATCGGCGGCGGCCGGGACCTCCTGCGCGGCGGCGAGCGCGGGATGGACGACGCCGCCATAGACCAGGCCATGCACGGCCAGCGCCAGCGGCGCGGTGCGCATGCGGCGCAGCCAATGCGAGGAGCGGGGTGGAGCGGACAGGGAGCGGGGCGGGTTCAACGGCATGGTCGGACCTTCTGGCTATGCGGTGACGGATGCGCGATGCGCGCGGCATGCACCGCCCGTCCCCCTGTCCGGACGGCGGCGGCAGTGGGTTGTGGCGCCGCGGCAAGCACGGCGTGGAACGTCGTCGAGAGGGCCGCACCTCCGCTGATAACGTTATCTTCCGAGGGCGTATAGGTATCCCGTTTTGCAACGCCGTTGCAATGTTCGCGGCGGAGACAACGTGATCTTCCGTCAGGTCTCCTTCATGATCCCGCTGCTGCGGCGTGACCGGGCGCACGTTTGTGCCCGCCGCCCCGGAGGGCGGCGAGTTGGGGTTGCTGCGTTGCGGGAGCGCGGTGCGCGCCGGCGCCTGCCGAGCGGGCGCGGCCGGGGATCGGCTATGCGCGCTGTCCGGCGATCCAGGTCTCCAGCACCTGCAATCGCGGGTCGAGCAGCACCAAGTCCGCCTGGTAGCCGGGCGCGATCGCGCCGAGGCGGTCGCCGAGGCCGATGCACTGCGCGGGATAGGTCGAGGCCATGCGTGCGGCCTCGTCCAGCGGCACGCCGAGCAGTTCGACGGTGTTGCGCACCGCGCTGGCCATGTCCAGCGCGGAACCTGCCAAGGCGCCGGCGGCATTGCGCACCACGCCGTCGATCTCGGTGATGGTCTCGCCGTACAGGTCGAAGCTCGGGCTGTCGGCGCCGACCATCGGCATCGCGTCGGTGACCAGCAGCAGCTTGCCGCGCGGCTTGGCCGCCAGCGCGACGCGCAGGCTGGCCGGATGCACGTGGACGCCGTCGACGATGATGCCGCACCAGGTGTCGCGGTCCTCCAGCGCGGCGCCGACCACGTTGGGCTCGCGCCCGGCCAGCGGCGACATCGCGTTGAACAGGTGGGTGAAGCCGCGGATGCCGGCGGCGATGCCGGCGCGCGCCTGTTCGTAGGTGGCCGCGGTATGGCCGGCGAACACGATCGCGCCGCGCGCGACCAGCGTGCGGATGTCCTCGGCGGGCACGCGCTCGGGCGCCAGCGTGATCAGGGTGACGCCGTTGTCCAGCGAGGTATCGACCTCGATCTCGCGCGCATCCGGCACGCGGAACACCTTCTCGTCGTGGGTGCCCTTGCGCGCCGGGTTGAGGTACGGCCCTTCCAGGTGGATGCCGAGGATGCCCGGCAGGCCCTGCGCGATCGCTTCGCGCGTGGCCCGGATCGCCGCGGCCATCTTCTCGGCGGTGTCGCTGATCAGGGTCGGCAGCAGCCCGGTGGTGCCGTAGCGCCGGTGGGCGCGCGCGATCGCGGCCAGGCCCTCGGGCGAGGCGTCGTTGTTGAACAGCACGCCGCCGCCGCCGTTGACCTGGATATCGATGAAGCCCGGCAGCAGCGTGCCTCCGCCCAGGTCGACGCGCTGCGCCGCGGCGGCCGCGCGCGGATCGCCGGCGGCCACGACCGCGGCGATCTCGCGCCCGTCGAGCAGCACCGCGACGTCCTCGCGGAAACCCGCCGGCGTCAGTACCCGGCCATTGACGAGGGCGACGGGCGTGTTGGCATCCTTCATCAGACGGTTTCCGTGACCTTGTTGAGGTGCGGCGGCAGGTCGGGGTTGTAGCCCCGGCGCAACGCCAACGCGTTGATCGCGCGGTAGAAGCTCTGGACGGTCAGCAGCGGCGTGCACACCGGGTGCGGAGCCCCGGCCAGTGGCAGCGCCAGCGCCTGGCCGCGGGCCGGCGCGCTGCCGTCCGCCAGCCACACCTGCGCACCGCGGGCGCCGAACTCCTCCGCCAGCGCGCGAGTGCCGGCGCCGGTTTCGTCCGGCTGGGCGAAAGCCAGCACCGGGAATCCGGGGCCGACCAGCGCCATCGGCCCGTGCTTCACTTCGGCCGAGCTGTAGGCCTCGGCATGCAGGCCGCAGGTTTCCTTGAACTTGAGCGCCGCTTCCTGCGCCGCGGCCAGGCCCAGGCCGCGGCCGAGCACGAACAGGTTGCGCGCATCGACCAGGCCTTCGGTGAGGCTGCGCCAATCGGCCTGCCAGGCCGCGCCCAGGGCGGCCGGCAGCGCATCCAGCGCCTCGAGCAAGGCCGGGTCGTTCTTCCACGCCGCCCCCAGCTGCAGGATCGCCGCCAGCGAGGCGAGATAGCTCTTGGTCGCGGCCACGCTCTTCTCCGGCCCGGCGCACAGCGGCAGCACGGTGTCGGCGAGTTGCGCCAGCGGCGAGTCCTCGACGTTGACCAGCGCCACCACGCGCGCGCCGGCGGCCTTGGCGGACTCGGCGTTGCGCAGCAGGTCCGGGCTCTTGCCGGACTGCGAGATCACCAGGTACAGCGCGCCCTCGAGCTTGAGCGGCGAGGCGTAGACCGAGCCGACCGACGGCGAGGCCGAGGCGGTGACGATGCCCAGCTGGGTCTCGAACAGGTACTTGGCGTAGGTGGCGGCGTGGTCGGAGCTGCCGCGCGCGCAGGTCACCACGAACGGCGGCGGCGCCTGCCGCAACGCGTCGGCCAGCGCCTGCACGGTGGCCCGGTTGCGGGCGAACTGGGTGGCGACCACGTCGGCGGCCTGCGCCGCCTCGCGGAACATCAGCGTATCGGTCTCGTTGGGCAATGCCATTGGGAAGGATCAGGTCGGTTCTGTTGGAAGGGGACGCGGCGGCGAGGGTTGCAGCGGCGCGGTGGAGCCGCGCACCACCAACTGCGGGACGAAGCCGCGGTTCTGCAGTTGCACCGCCTGCTCGTCGTAGGCGTCGCTGCGCAGCTGGCTGATCAGCAGGCGCGCGGCATGGCGCGCGATGTCCTCGGTCGCCTGCTTGGCGGTGGTCAGCGCCGGCCACGACTGGCGCGAGAACGGGCTGTCCTCGAAGCCGGCGATCGACAGCTGGTACGGCACGTTCATGCCGGCCGACTTGGCCGCGGCCAGCACGCCGGCGGCGATCTCGTCGTTGCTGCCGAAGATCGCGGTCGGCGGCTCGCGCAGCGACAGCAGCCGGCGCGCGCCGCGGAAGCCGTCGTCGAAGGTGTAGTCGCCCTGCACCACCAGGTGCTTGTCGAGCGGGATGCCGTAGTCCTTCAGCGCCGCCTCGTAGCCGGCGTAACGCTCGCCGCTGGAACGGTGCTGCGGGCCGCCCCACAGGAAGCCGATGCGCTGGTGGCCGAGCTGGATCAGGTGCTCGGTGATCTCGTAGGCGGCGTCGCGGTCGTCGATGTAGACGCAGGGGCCGTCGCCCGGGTCCTCGGTGGCGGCGATGATGCGCACGTGCTTGATGCCGCGCGCGCCCAGCCCGGCCAGCAGCTCGGGCCGCTCGGACATCGGCGCGGTCAGCACCAGGCCGGCCAGGCGCGAGCGCTGCACCCACTCGGCCAGCTCCTCGGCCAGCAGCGGCGAGGTCGAGTCCACCGGGTTGATCTGCAGGCCGAAGCCGGTCTCGCGGCAGGCCGCGAGCACGCCGTTCTGCACGCCGATGATGTGGTACGGGTTGGGGTTGTCGTAGACCAGCCCGATCACGAACGGCGTGCCGCTGCGCAGGTTGCGCGCGGACGGATCGGGTTCGTAGTCCAGGTCGGCGATCGCGCGCAGCACGCGCGCGCGCGTGGCCTGCATCACCGAGGGTTCGTTGTTGATCACGCGCGACACGGTCTTCAACGAGACCTTGGCGCGTTCGGCGACATCCTTGATGGTCGGTCTGCGCATGTTCTGGTCCTGGCTGCCTGATCCGCCCATGATGCCCGGATCAGCGCCGCTCCGCCGGCAGGCCGGCGCGGTGCCCGAGCATCGAGTAGAACAGGATGTACAGGTAGCACGGCACGGTCAGCAGGGCGAACACGAGCTGGAAGTCCAGGTATTGCTTCAGCACCGCGAACAGCTGCGGGATGATCGCGCCGCCGGCGATGCCCATGACGAGCAATGCCGAGCCGGCCTCGGTGAAGCGGCCCAGGCCCTTGATCGCCAGCGGGAAGATCGCCGGCCACATCATCGCGTTGGCGAAGCCGAGCGCGGCGACGAAGCCCACCGAGAGATAGCCGTGGGTGAACAGCGCGCCCAGCGAGAACGCCACGCCCAGCAGCGCGGAAACGCTGAGGTAGCGCGCCTGCGAGATCACCCTCGGGATCAGCACCAGCCCGGCCAGGTAGCCTGCCAGCATGGCGCCGAGCGTGAACGCGGTGAATACCTTGGTGCGGTCCAGCGGCAGGTCGAAACCACGGCCGTAGACGCCGATCGCATCGCCCGCCAGCACTTCCACGCCGACGTAGACGAACAGGCACAGCACGCCCAGCCACAGGTGCGGGAACTGGAAGATGCTGCTGCGCTGGCCCGCGCCGCTCGCCATGGCGGGCGTCGCGTTGGCCTCGGACGCCTTGATCTCCGGCAGCGGCGACAACAGCACGCCCAGCGCCACCACCACCAGCAGGCCGGCCATCGCCAGGTACGGCGCATGGATCTTGGCGGCGAAGGCGTCGAGCAGCTGCTCCTTGGTCGCCGCATCGGCCGCCGCCACCTGCGCGGACAGGTCGCCCACGCCGTGCAGCACCACCGTGCCGATCACGATCGGCGCCAGGATGCCGGCGACCTTGTTGCAGATGCCCATCACCGCGATGCGCCGCGCCGCGGTCTCGATCGGGCCGAGGATGCTGATGTACGGATTGACCGCGGTCTGCTGCAGCGCCAGTCCGCTGCCGATCACGAACAGGCCGACCAGCGCGCCGGGATACCAGCGCTGCGTGGAGAACTCGCCGAACGCGGCCGCGCCGATCGCCATCACCACCAGGCTCAGCGCCAGCCCCTTCTTCATGCCGGTGCGCTTGAGGATCCACGACGACGGCAGTGCCAGGAAGAAGTAGGACAGGTAGAACACCATCAGCACCAGGAAGGCGTTGACCTCGTCGAGGTCGAAGGCCAGGTGCACGAAGGTGATCAGCGGTCCGTTGACCCAGGTCAGGAAGCCGATGATGAAGAACAGCAAGCCGACGATGGCGATCGAAGCGAGGGTATTGGCTGGCCTGGCGGGTGACATGGATCGGCGGGCTCCTGCGGAGGGGCGGTGGGTTGGCGCGCGTTCTCGGCGCGCTCTAGCGCCTGAGTTCGGCGACGAAGTCGTAGTAGTCGTTGTGGCAGTAGGTATCGGTCAGCTCGATCGCGCTGCCGTCGCGGGCATAGCCCACGCGCACCACGTGCAGGATGGCCTCGCCGGTGCGCATCTTCAGGTGCTCGGCCAGCCGCGCCGGCAGGTTGAGCGCGCGGAAGTACTGCAGCGCGCGCACCACCGGCGTGCCCTGCGCATCCAGGTAGGCGTAGAGCGAGTCGCCCACCCGGTCCGGGTCCGGCACGATGCGCTCCGGCAGCACCGCCTGTTCGTAGGCCATCACGCGGTCGTCGGCGCTGCGCAGGCGGGTCAGCGCCGCCACCGTCGAGTCCGGCGACAACCCGAGCCGCATCAGTTCCTCGCCGTGGGCCGGGCGCAGCCGGCGGTCCAGCCAGCGCGTCCCCGGTTCGTAGCCCTTGAGGCGCAGCGTCTCGCTGAAGCTGGCCAGGCCGCTCAGCTGGTGCTGGATGTGCGAGGTGACGAAGGTGCCGGCGCCCTGCCGGCGGGTGACCAGCCCCTGCTCCACCAGGGCATCCACGGCCTGGCGCAGGGTGACGCGGGAGATGTCCAGCCGCTCGCAGAGATGGCGCTCGGCCGGCAATGCCTCGCCACTTTTCCAGCGGCCTTCGCGGATGCTGTCGCCGAGCTTGGCCGCCAGTTGCAGGTACAACGGCGTGGGTGCCGACGAGTCCAATACCAGCTCGTCTAGCCTCTTGTCGTGCTCCCGCTTGGACTTGGCCATCCCTCTCCCTCGTGGACGCTAACTCATTAGGTCCAATATATTACCAATTTGGGATTTGTACACCCCGAGGCCGGGGCTGACCGCCCAGGCCAGGCCTACAGGCGCACGTAGATCCGCCGCCGGTCCATCCACCAGGCCAGCGCCCAGCACAGCAGGGTGTAGGCCAGCGCGCACAGCAGCGAGCCGGACGGCCCCGGCGCGATCCGCTGGAACAGCGCGATGCCGAACCAGTCGTACAAGCCCATGCCGGGGGCGACCTGCACCAGCTGCAGGGTCACCACGAACAGCTCCGAGAACAGGTAGATCGCCAGCGGGTTCTTGCCCAGCACCGTGAAGAAGCCGCTGCCGCGCCGGTGGCCGCGCAGCTCGATCCAGGCCACCAGCAGCGCCAGGCCGACCAGGTCCAGGCCCACGGTCAGCAGCACGAACGGGCCGGTCCACAGCTTCTTGGAGACCGGGAACCAGGGGTTCCACAGCAGGGCCAGCGCCACCAGCGATGCGCCGGCGGCCAGCATCCACCCCACCGCGCGCGGCGTCTTGCCGGCCGTGCGCAGCCATTGGCCGGCGAGGTAGCCGCCCAGCACGTTGGAGGTCGCCGGCAGCGCGCCGAGCAAGCCTTCCGGGTCGAAGCCGCCGTCCTTGCGATACAGGTGGTCGCGCCCGACCAGCCACAGGTCCAGCCGGGTACCGGCATTGGCGAGCTTGTCCAGTTCCAGGCCGGGCGTGCCGAACAGGTACAGGATCGCCCAGTACGCGAGCGGCAATGCCAGCGCCAGCCACGGCAGCGCCCTGCCGGGCAGGTAGCGCGCCGCGAGCGCGGCCAGCAGGTAGCAGATCGCGATCCGCTGCAGCACGCCGAACACGCGGGTCTGGTCGAACGGCTTGAACGCCCAGTGCCCGTCCACCGGATGCACGAACGGGTACCAGTACATCAGGAATCCGCACAGGAAGATCAGCGCCGCGCGCTTGGACACCCGCCGCAGGAAGTCCGCCTCGCTACCGTCCGGCGCGGCGAAGCTGAGCGCGTTGCCGGTGACGAACAGGAAGGTCGGGAACACCAGGTCGGCCAGCGTGAACCCGAACCACTCCGCGTGCACCAGCTGCGGATAGGCATGGGCGCCGGGGCCAGCGGTGTTGACCAGGATCATCAGGAAGATGGTCAGGCCCCGCAACACGTCGAGGGAGAGGAAGCGCTCGCGCGTGGCGGCCGGGACCGGGGCGACGGCCAGGCTCATGGCGCGGCCTCCAGCTGCAGCAGGGCGCGAATGCCGGCGAACGCATCGCGCGGCGGGCCGCCCGGCGGCGGCATCGCGCCCGACTCCGCCCACCGCCGCTCCCATTGCACCAGCTCGCGGCCGAACGCGGCCTCGTCGAACGCCGCGCCCGCCTGCTGCGCGGCGCGATACGCATCGAGGAAGCGCGTCCAGCGCTGCAGGTAGAAACCGTCGTACATGCCCTGCCACGCCTTGGACGCGTAATCGGCCAGGTTGCCCTCGCCGCCCCACACGCTGACCTGCGCGCGCGCGTTGGCGACGTAGTAATCGGCAAGCCCCGCATCGCCACCGGCATAGGCACGCGCCTGCGCGGTCCAGCTTGCCAGGCTCTCCTGTTGCCCACCGACCAGTCCGTCGATCCCGCGCACGAGGGCCACCGCCTTCGCCCGCGCCGCGTCGCCGGCGGCGAAATCCTTGTCGCCATACGCCCGCACCGCCTGCTGCAGCAACTCGTCCACGCGCAACGTCAGGTAATGGCGCGCGTAGTCCACCAGGTCGTAGCGGAACAACGGCGCATCGCGGTAGCGCGGCGCCTGCGCGAGCAGCGCCTCGATCGCCCGCCGCAGCCGCACCGGATCGCCGGGCTTGTCGTCGAAACCGGCGACCGCGGCGGTGGGACGCTTGAACAGCAGGTAGCCGCCGGCGCGCTTGTTCCACCAGCGCGGGCTCCAGTAGCGCGTCGCGTACACCGACGCGCGCAGGTCCTGCCATGCCGCCAGAAGATCGGCATCGCTGCGGCCGTAGCGGGCGCGGCTGTATTGCTCGATCCACTGTTCCCACGGCCGCGCAGTGCCGTCCCAGGCCAAGTCGTAGAGGTATTCGTAGACGATGGAATTGTTGTGCAGGCCCTCCGGGAACACGCCGAAGCCGGCCAGCTGCCGATGCTGCGGATCGGCCAGCAGCGCCTGCAGGTCCCGGCGGTAGAAATCGAAATCGCCGTAGACCGGATTGCTGCCGCCGTAGTTGTGCACGTAGCCGTAGATCCACTGCTTGCCGTCGAACGCCTGCGAGGCCTTCCAGGTGCCGGGATAACGGTCGTTGCCGATATCCAGCACCAGCATGCGCGCATCGGGCACCCTGCTCAGGAACGCGGCGATCGCCTCGGGCTGCCAGAACTCGCGGTCCGCCCCGAACAGCCAGCCCTGCATCACCCAGGTCGCCTTGGGGTTGGCCTGCGCGATCGAGCGGTAGATCGCCTCGCCGTACTGCGCCAACCGCGCATCGCGCTGCGCCGCGGGCACCGCCTTGGCCTTGGCCGCCTCGGTGTTGGCGGTGCCGTCGCCGTACTTGGCGGCGGCCACGTCGCTGCCGTCGTCGGCCACCGGCGGCAGCATCTCGTTGAAGGCGTCGGCCAGGTAGAACTCGCCCTCGCCGTAGGCCTGCGTGTACAGCTCGATGAAACGCTTGGCGATGCGCGCGAACAGCGGATCGGCCGGGTCCAGCCAATAGGTTTCGTGGAAGCCCTCCCAGGCCCGCATGCGGTAGATGCGCGCCTGCGGATGCGCTTGCGCGAACGCCTTGGGCACGTAGCCCGCGAACGCCGGCAACACCGGCTTCATGCCGAGCTCGCGCATGCGCGCCAGGATCCGCTTCTGCAAGGCCCGCTTGTCGTCGATCCAGCGCTGCGGCAATGGCGCGCGATAGCCCTCGATGTTGCCCATGCGCTGCCACGGCGCGAACGCCGGCCCGGAGAAATAGCCGGCAAGCTCGGCATCGGCCACGCCGAACTCGCGCCACAGCCGCTGCCAGATCGCCTCCTGGCCCTCCATCGCCAGCGGCATGTCGATGCCGTGCAGCGCCATCCAGTCGATCTCGCGCTGCCAGCGCGGCCAGTCCCAGAACGGCGTGGTGTAGCCGTAGGTGCAGGTGTTGAGATAGGCGCGATGCTTAAAGGGCGTGCCCACCCTGGATCCGGCGAAGTCCTCGAAGCGCTCGGGCATCGCGATCCGGTCGCCCTCCCAGCTGATCGAGGCCGCGCCGATCGAGTTCAGGTAAGCGTAGGCGCCATGCGCCAGCGCCACCGGATCGGAGCCTTGCACGTTCAAGCGTCCGCCCTGCGCATCCACGCGGTACCACGCATGGCCCGTTTCGTCCGCCCGGGGACTGAGGGTGATGCGCGCGGCGGCCTCGGCACCGAGGCTGCGTTCCAGCACCTGGTGGGCGGCCTCGTTGGCGCGTGCGCCACCGGCCAGCATCGAACAGGCCAGGAGCATCGACAGAACGGATGCGGGACGTCGGGTGAAGCCTTCTACGTTCAACTCATTCCTCCTGCGGCATTTGGCTCTCGACCGTAACGCTCGACGCCCGAAATCCCTCTCCCTCCGGGGTGGGCACCGCTTGTGCGCCATCGGCACCGGCCCGAAGGGAGAAGGAAAACGCAACGCGCTACAAGATCTCCCACTTCATCGTCAGGTAGTAACTGCGCCCGGTGACGCCGGTCATCTGCCAGATGTCGCTGGCCTGGTAATAGGCCTTTTCCTTCTGGTCGGTCAGGTTGACCGCGCCCAGCGAGAAGCTCAGCTTGTCGTTCATCTGGTAACCGAGCTGCGCGTCGAGCTGGGTGCGCGCCTTCATCACGTGGCCCGCATAGGCGAAGAAGCTGTCCGAGCGCGTCTGGTAGTACTCGCTGCGATGCGTCGCCGACAGGCGTGCGCTGAACATCCGGTTCTCCCAGAACGCGGTGGCGTTCCAGGTCTTCTCCGACAGGTTGCTGATGACGAAATCGTCCTTGTAGTCGGGGATCACCCGCGTGAAGTTGGCGGTCACGCCGAATCCGTCCACCGGCAGCCAGCGGTTCAGCGACTGCGTCCACGACAGCTCGTAGCCCTTGAGGTAGTTGGTCTCGTCGCTGTTGAAGGTCTTGGTGAATTCGTAGACCTCGCCATTGGTCGCCACGCATTCGCCCGCCGCGTTGCCGCTCAGCGACACGCCGCCGTAGCTGGCCGGGCAGATGTTCTGGTTGTAGGTGCCGTTCTTGATCGCCTTCCAGAAGCCCGACAGCGACAGGCCGCCGCCATCGTAGTACCACTCCACGCCCAGGTCGGCCTGGTTGGCGGTCATCGCCTTCAGGTCGGCCGAGCCCAGCGTCACCGAGTTAAGCGTGCGACCGTCGGTCAGCAGGCTGGTTTCCTCGGTGGTGGCGATGGCCGTGCTGCTGGTCAGGATCGGGCGCACCAGCACCTTGGCCGCCGATAGGCGCAGCAGCAGGTCCGGGCGCATCTCCAGCACGACGTTCAGGCTCGGCAGCCAGTTGTGGTAGCGATAGGTGGAGTTGGCGGTGCCGACGATGTTGTTGGCTTCCTCGTTCACCGCGTCGGGCTCGGTGATCCAGGTATCGGTGTCGCGCTTGGTGTTCTCGTAGCGCAGGCCGAGGTTGCCGCGCAGCGGCATCGAGCCGATCTCGGTTTCGATCCTGGCCAGTGCGTAGCCGGACCAGATGTCGTTGGTGATCGAGTAGCTGCTCTGCGGCGCGAACACCACCGGGATGGTGACGCCCTCGGCCGCCAGCGCAGCCTCGTAGGCGGCGATGTCGGGCACGATGAAGGCGTGCTGGATGGAGTACAGCCCCCCGAGGAAGCCGGTGTCCACCGTGCCGTGCTCGGACATGCGCGGCAGGTCGGCCGGATCGGCGTCGCCGATGATGTAGCGGTCGCGCCGCCACACGTCGCGGTCCAGCGTCTCGCGCCGGTACTTGGCGCCGAACTTGACCGAGCTCAGCCAGCCCCAGCCCAGCCAGCGCTCTGCATCGAGCTGGAAGGAGTCCTCCTGGTTCTCGACGTGCCGGATCGCGCCGTTCGGGTACTCGTTGCGGACCATCGTGTAGGGGTCGTACCAGCTCGCGTCGGCCAGGTCGTTGGACACGCTGAACGCGGGACTGGACGGGTTGGAGATGTCGAGCAGGCTCGAGTCCACCACCACGCCGAGGATCGCGGCGGCCTCGCTCTCCTCGGTCTTGCCCACGGTGTGGTTGAGCGCCCCGGTCAAGGTCCAGTCGCCGGGCGTCCACTTGAAGTCGTAGGTGAGCATCTGCGAGGTCCAGTCGTGTTCCTCGAGCTGCCGGTTGTTCTCCATCCGGTAGTCCTCGGCCAGCACCTGCGTGGCATGGCCGTTCTCCACCGCCTGCACGGTCTCGGTGCCCGAGCTCAACAGGAACACCTGCTGCTTGATGTCGTTCCGGGTCTCGTCCTTGCTGTAGAGCCAGGTCAGGCCCATCTCCAGGTTGTCGGCGGGTTGCCACTGCAGCGCGCCGTTGAGCATCCTGCGCTCGGTGTCGCGGTCGATGCGACGGTAGCGGGTGCGGGTCGGCATCAGCACCGAGTCGCCGCCGTAGGTGCCGGTGCCCCAGCGGTCGATCCAGAAGTAGTCGGCACGGTCCTTGAGCTTCTGGTAGCCGGCGTTGAGGAACAGCCCGAGCTTGCCCTCGCCCGCGTCGAACTGGTCGATGTAGCTGAGCACGCCCTTGGGCGTGGTGCTCCCGACCGAGTCGGAACGCTGGCCGGTGGCCGAGAAGATCAGCTTGCGCTGCCTGTAGTCGAGCGGCTTGACGGTGTCGATGTTGACGGTGCCGGACAGCCCGCCGGCATCCATGTCCGCGGTCGGCGACTTGATCACCTGGATGCCCGCGGCGAGTTCGGGCTGGATGATGTCGTAGCGGAAACCGTCGGTGAAGTCCGCGCTCTTGAAGGTCTGGCCGTTGACCGTGGTCATCGCGTACTGCGGACCGAGGCCGCGGATGCTGATGGTCGAACCGCGGCCGTTGATGCTGGAGATCTGCACGCCGGGGATGCGCTGGATCGCCTCGGCGATGTTCTCGGCCGGGAACTTGCCGATGTCCTGCGAGGAGATGCCGTCGGTGACGCGGATGTCGTCGCGCTTCTTGTCGAGCGCGGTGATCAGGCTTTTCTCGTAGCTGCTGGTCACCGTGATGGCGTCCAGCTCGGCCACCTTGTCCTGGGCGCCGGGCGCGGCGTCCTGGGCCAGCGCGCTGCCGGCGCACAGCCCGGCAGCGACGGAGACGGCAAGCACGGACAAGGAACAGCGACACGAAGGAATGGGGGAGGTGCGTGGCATAGGGCTATCCTGGAATGATGGCTGGACGACGACGGGACGACAGCGATCGATGGACCCGATCGGCCAGGCGTGGCGGTCCGCGACGACCGGACCATTCCCGCAGGCACGGCACGCCATCGGCATGGCGGCAAACCCGCCCTGCATGCGCACCCGACCGACATTTCCCCCAGCCGCCGGCGCATTGCCTGCCGGAACGGCTCCCCTGGTCCATCACCCCGACGGACGCGTACCAATCGAGGGCGAATCGATTGTCATGGTATTAAAAACGTCATGTCAACGCTCTTCCGTACCTTGTCCAGGACAACTGCGCGCGTCCTCGATAAATCCTCTTTGTTTCAATGCCTTGCGCGCGAAACGGAGCGATTTCGTCGCGCGATCCTGCGCATCGTTGTCAGCCAACGTCTTATGGACCAATTCCGCGCATAGGACCAATGCGCAAAAACGTGCTGCATCGCCGCAATCGCCTGAAAAAAAAGCGGCTTTTGCAGCGTCCCACTCTTTATAAGTGGGTAGCAGGACTTCCATACGAATTTCATTACCAACTGTTGACATCGTTGTCACGACATTCTAAGAATCCGGCAAAGCTCGGGCATGCCCCGGCAATCCACAGCGCACAACGGCCGGGAGCCTCATGAGGACGTACGAAGCGGTCCCAGAACGCGAGCAGGAACAGGCGCCGACGACGGCGGAGCGCGTTTGCTTTCTGGCCGCGGACGTCGGCGGTACCCACGTGCGCGTGGGGCGGGTGCAGGCCTGCCACGATGCCGAGCACCCGATCCAGATCCTGGACTACCGCAAGTACCGCTGCGCCGACTATCCCAGCCTGGCCGCGATCCTGGGCGACTTCCTGCGCGGCCGCCCGGCGGTGGCCGAGGTGGCGATCGCCAGCGCCGGTTTCCCGCTCGAGGACGGCACCGTGATCACCGCCAACCTGCCCTGGCCGGTATCGCCGCGCGCGATCCGCGACGAGCTCGGGCTGGCCGCGGTGCACCTGGTCAACGACTTCGAGGCCGTCGCCCATGCCGCGGCCTACATGGACGCCAACGCCGTCGCCCAGCTCACCGGGCCGGAACGGGTACCGCGCGCGCCGGTGCTGGTGCTCGGCCCGGGCACCGGCCTGGGCGCGGCGGTCTGGATTCCCAACGGCGGCCGCCCGGTCGTGCTGGCGACCGAAGCCGGCCACGCCGCCCTGGCGGCCACGACCGAACTGGAAGCGCAACTGCTGCGCGAGATGCTCAAGACGCGCAGCCACGTGCCGGTCGAGCACGCGCTGTCCGGGCCCGGCCTGCTCAACCTCTACAACGCGCTGTGCGCGGTGCGCGGCGCCACGCCGCGCCTGGACAGTCCCAACGCGATCACCGCCGCGGCGCTGGCCGGCGAGGACGCGCTGGCCGTGGAGGGCCTGGAGGTGTTCTGCGGCCTGCTCGGCAGCATCGTGGGCGACATGGCCCTGCTCTACGGAGCGCAGGGAGGCATCTACCTGGCGGGCGGCATTCTCCCCCACATCCGCCAGTTCCTGATCGACAGCAGCTTCGTCGCGCGTTTCCTCAACAAGGGACCGATGCGCGAGGCGCTCCAACGCATTCCCGTGAAGCTGGTCGAGCACGGGCAATTGGGCGTGATCGGCGCGGCCAATTGGTACCTGGACCTGAACCACACCCCCGGCGCACCCGGTCGCCCCGCACTCTGAAGGCGGGTCCCCACGCGTCGTCGTCGACGTCGGACAGCAAAACCATGTGATGAGGAGAGACATCATGTCGCACCGCAAGTCCGCCCTATCCGTTTCCATCCTGACCTGCCTGGCCTTCGCCGCGCACGCGCAGGAAACATCGCCGCAGCCGACCGAGCTGGACACCATCCAGGTCACCGGCATCCGCGCCAGCCTCGAGAAGTCGCTGGATACCAAGCGCAACAACGTCACCATTTCCGAGGCGATCACCGCCGAGGACATCGGCAAGTTCCCGAGCACCAACGTCGCCGAGGCGTTCTCGCAGATCCCCGGCGTCACCCTGGACCGCCGCTTCGGCCAGGGCGAGCGCGTCAGCATCGACGGCACCGACCCGAGCCTGAACCTGTCGTTCCTGGACGGGCACCCGGTCGCGCAGGCGATCTGGCTGTACGGCGAGCAGCCCAACCGCGGCTTCGACTACACGCTGCTGGCGCCGCAGATCCTCGGCCGCGCCGAGATCGTCAAGTCCTCCGAGGCGCGCCTGACCGAGGGCAGCCTGGGCGGCACGGTGCTGATGCACTCGCGCCAGCCGCTGGACCTGAAGGCCAACGAGGTGGCCGCCTCGGTCGGCTACAGCTACAGCGACCAGGCCAGCAAGGGCAAGCCCAACGCCGCGCTGCTGTACAGCTGGAAGAACCCGGCCGAGACCTTCGGCGTGACCGTCTCGGCGCAGCACTACGAGGAACGCGTGGACCGCCAGGGCATCGAGGTGTTCGGCTACGCCAAGGCCTCGCAGTTCGCCAACGCCGCCGGCGGCGTGCCGGCCGACGCGGACGTGCCCAACTCGATCAACGCCGCCTGGTTCCAGCAGGACCGCGAGCGCGACAGCGCCGTGGTCAACCTGCAGTTCAAGCCGACCGACGCGCTGGAGTTCAACCTGCAGGGGCTGTACATCAAGGAGAACTTCGACAACTACAACCAGTCGCTGTACAGCTTCCTGACCTGGACCGCGGATACCGTGGCGGCGGTCGACCAACTGGGCGGCGTCCGCAACGGCGTCGTCACCAGCGGTCATTCGGACGCCAACGCCAATCCCGCCGGCGGCACGGTGATCTACGACAACAACGTGCGCAAGTCCGAGGTGACGACCAAGGGCATCGACCTGCGCGGCTCGTTCCGCGGCGAAGGCTGGGGCATGAGCGGCCAGGTCGGGCAGAGCAAGTCGGACAACAAGAACCTGGCGCAGTACTTCATCGAGCCGTTCTACAACGGCGGCTTCAGCTGGGACATGGATCGCGGCATACGCTTCGACGATCCGGCCGCGGCGCGCGATCCGGCCAACTGGGGTTCGGCGGGCGGCTGGTTCGGCAACAACGGCATCTTCTCCACCGAGAGCAAGGACACCTATGGCCAACTGGACTTCAACGTCCAGTTCGACAGCGTGTTCAACCAACTGCTGTTCGGCGTGCGCCAGGGCAAGCACAAGGAGAACTTCGCGCTCAACGTCTACGGCGGCGTCACCCCAGGCACGCTGGCCGACGTAGGCACGGTCGGCCTGACCGACATCCAGGGCTTCTATCCGGACCAGGGCCGCCACATCCAGGTCGGACGGGGCAACGTGCTGGACTGGATCCGCAACAGTCCGATGGACTACGGCAATCCCGATCCGGCCAGCTACCTCAACAATACCTGGGCGCTGGAGCAGACCAACAACGCGGCCTATGCGCAGCTGAACTTCTCCACCGGCGCACTGCGCGGCAACATCGGCGTGCGCTACGTGGATTCCAAGACCGAGGGCAGCGGCTTCGTCTACAGCGGCCAGCCCACCCTGGACGACCTCGACAGCAAGTGGCAGACCCGCAGCAAGAAGGAGGACTTCTTCCTGCCGTCGCTGAACTTGGTGCTGGATACCGGCAACGACTGGGTGTTCCGCTTCGCGGCGGCCAAGGTGATCGCCTGGGCGCCGTACAACCAGATGGTCAACAACACCTTCCTCAACGACACCACTCTGACCGGCAGCGGCGGCAACGCCGAGCTCTCGCCCTACGAGTCGTGGAACTTCAACCTGTCGGCCGAGTACTACTTCGACACCAGCGCGGTGGTGGCGTGGTCGGTGTTCTACAAGAAGATCGACAACTACATCGACTCCTCCGCCACGATCGAGCGTTGGTACAACTCCATCCGCGACACGTCGCCGCAGACCTGGGCGCAGATGGTCGGCAGCAACGGCTGCAGCGCCGACGGCTACTGCGACTACAGCATCCAGCGCCCGCGCAACGCCGGCAGCGGCAAGGTCAAGGGCTTCAACATCGCCTTCCAGCAGCCGTTCGGCGACAGCGGCTTCGGCCTGACCGCCAACTACACCTACGCCAACGGCGAGAACAACACCGGCGACCCGCTGCCATACCAGTCGCGCAACAGCATCGCGTTCAGCCCGTACTACGAGAAGGGCCCGATCAACGCCCGGATCACCTACAACTGGCGCGACAGCTACCTCGCCGGCGGCTACGTGGCCGGCGCCGCGCCCGCCAGCGTGGACGACTACGCCGAGCTGGGCGCCAGCATCGGCTACAAGTTCAACGACAACTGGTCGCTGCAGATCGACGCGCAAAACCTGCTGGACGAGGAGTACTTCCAGTACCTGGGCGACGAGCAGCACCTGGCGGGCAAGTACAAGACCGGCCGCCGCTACATGGCCACCCTGCACTTCAAGTTCTGAGGCGTTCCACCCGTCCGCCGGCCCGGGGGGCCGGCGGACGTCGTTCTTCCGCTCCAACCCGCGCCACCCGCTCCACCGCAAAAAGCCCGTTCCTACCGTCCCTGCATGTCCCGCAATTTTTAGATCGTTTTAAACCGCCCGAGTCCGCCCCTCCCGGGGGCGGCCTTTCCCTTCCAGGCAGTACGCGATTGCCACCCACGTCACCTGCCATTCCATCGAGACGTCACATGACCCGCCACACCACCAACAGGATCAGCACCCTCTCCGCCAGCATGGCCGCGGTGCTGTGCATCTGGGCGCACCAGGCAGCGGCACAGACGCAAGGAAGCGCTTCCGCGCAAGTCCAGGAGCTGGATACCGTCACCGTCACCGGATACCGCGCGTCGCTGGAGAAGAGCCAGTCGGTCAAGCGCGCCGCCAACTCCATCGTCGACGCGATCAGCGCCGAGGACATCGGCAAGTTCCCCGACACGAACGCGGCCGAGTCGCTGTCGCACCTGCCCGGCATCAGCGTGGACCGCCAGTTCGGCGAGGGCGAGAAGGTCAGCATCAACGGCACCGACCCCGCGTTGAACCGCGTGCTGCTCAATGGCCAGACCATCGCCTCCGGCGACTGGGGCGGCAACCCGACCGATACCAGCGGCCGCACCTTCAACTACACCCTGCTCTCGCCGGAGATCATCGGCCTGATGGAGGTGTACAAGACGCCGGAAGCGCGCATCGACGAAGGCTCGATCGGCGGCACCGTGATCGTGCACACCCGCAAGCCGCTCGACCTGCCCAAGAACACCATCCGCGGCTCGATCGGCTACAACTACAACGACCGCTCCGAGGAAGGCAACCCGCGCGGCTCGGCGCTGTGGAGCTGGAAGAACGACGACGAGACCTTCGGCGCCTTGATCTCCGCGACCCACGACAAGCAGGACATCGCGCGCGCGGGCATCGAGTTCTTCGGCTACACCACCGGCGCCAACATCCCCTCCGGCGCCACCATCACCGGCGACGGCGGCGACGTGGCCACGGCCAAGGTGCCGGCCGGCATCAACAGCGCCTACTTCCAGCAGACCCGCGAGCGCAACGGCCTGCAGGGCGCGCTGCAGTGGAAGCCGAACGAGCAGAACGAGTTCAACCTCACCGGCATCTACATCAAGGGCAAGTACAACAACTTCAGCGAATCGCGCTACGTCTGCCCCGCCTGCAACAGCGATCTCTCGAAGGTCACCACCGCCAACGTAGAGAACGGCTACATCACCTCTGCCACCGTGGCCGATGGATCGGCCGGCCAGCCCTACGCCCAGCTCGACGCCAATTACCGCATGAGCGAGGTGACCACCAAGAGCCTCAACCTGCGCCACGACTGGTACGGCGACAAGTGGGTATTCACCTCGCAGGTCGGCGCGACCAAGGCCACCGGCGGCAAGGACCCCGAGTACCTGATGAAGTTCCTGCTGCAGAACGGCGGCTACGACTTCGCCTACGACGGCAGCCACACCTCGGTCGACTACGACGACAACAGCGCGTCGAACTGGGGCCTGGCCAGCGGCCAGCAGGCCGGCGGCATCGAGTACACCACCACCAAGGACCAGGAGAAGTACTTCCAGTTCGATGCGGCGCGCGATCTCGACTGGGGTCCGCTCAACAAGCTGCAGGTGGGCTACAAGTACATCAACCACGAGAACGGCCAGAAGTCGCGCGGCAACGCGCTGTTTGCCGACCAGGACATCCTGCTGACCTCGTTCAGCCCGGGCACCACGCCGGGCGGCCTGTACGACGGCCTGGGCGCCAGCGGCGACCTGGTCAACTGGCCGACCGCCAACCTCAACTCGATCCTGTCCTACCTCAGGTCGCTGCCGCAGGGCGAGTTCGAGGAGAAGTACGGCCAGGAGTTCGACGTCAAGGAGATCACCAACAACCTGTACGCGCAGTTGAACTTCGAGTCCGGCAAGTGGCGCGGCAACTTCGGCGTCCGCTACGTGAGCACCAAGGACAAGTCGTCCTATTGGCAGACCAACGACGGCGGCACGACCTACTCGCCGGTGGAAGTGTCCAAGAAGTACGAGAAGCCGTTGCCGAGCTTCAACATCGCCTATGACCTGGACGACGACAAGGTGGTCCGCTTCTCGGCTGCACGCGTGATCGCGCGTCCGCGCTACGGCGACCTGGCCGGCTCGTTCAACTTGAACAGCACCAGCGGCGACCTGACCGCGAGCGGCGGCAATCCGGACCTGAAGCCGTACGAATCCACCAACTACGACCTGGCCGCCGAGTGGTACTTCGCGCCGTCCAGCATGCTGTCGGCCGAGGTGTTCTACCGCGACATCAGCTCGTACATCGTGACCACCACCACGACCGAGACGCTGAGCGACCCGACCAACGGCATCGTCAACGGGCAGTACACGGTGACCCGCCCCGAGAACGCCTCCGGCGCCAAGGTCACCGGCGCTTCGCTGAACTACCAGCAGGCGTTCGGCCTGGGCTTCGGCCTGGCGGCGAACTACACCTACGCCGAATCCAGCTCGGACGACGGCCTGAACCTGCCGTACCTGTCCAGGAACACCTACAACGTGATCCCGTACTGGGAGCACGGCCCGTGGATGGTGCGCGTCAACTACAGCTACCGTTCGAAGTACTTCACCCAGATCGGCCGCCTGGAATCGAACATCTTCACCGATTCCTACAAGCAGCTCGACCTGACCGCGTCGTACGAGTTCAACGACTGGGTCAGCCTGAGCCTGAGCGCGACCAACCTGCTCGACTCGACCTACTACTGGTACAACGAGGTCAAGTACGCGCCGATCGGCATGTACAAGAATGGCCGGGGTTATCAGGCCCAGCTGAACTTCAAGTTCTGATAGGGTTCTGGCGCGCCACCTCCCTCCCTTCGGTGGCGCGCCTTTTTTATCCCCGGTACCGGCCGGCATCCCGGCCGGCACTTCAACGACAAGGAGTGCAGTTCCCATGACGATCGATCCCTGCCCCGCCGCAGACGCATCCCTCCGCGCCTCCGGAACCGCACGCAGGGCCCTGGCGTACGCCCTTGCCATGCTGCTCGCACTCCCCGCATCCCCGGCGGTCGCGGCCGATCCGCCCACTGCGGCGACCGCGGCCACGCTTTCGCCCGAACAGATCGACGCGCAGTGGCTGCAGGCCACCGCCAAGTACGCGCCCGAACGCGAGCGCTTGGTGCGCGAGGCCGGCGAAGGCGCGCGCAAGGGGCCGTTCCGCCCCGACTGGACCTCGCTCAAGCAATACCGGTCGCCGGGCTGGTACGACAACGCCAAGTTCGGCATCTTCATCCACTGGGGCGTGTTCTCGGTGCCGGCGTTCGGCAACGAGTGGTATTCCAGGAACATGTACCAGAAGGGCTCGAAGGAATACGAGCACCACATCGCCACCTACGGCCCGCAGGCGACGTACGGCTACAAGGACCTGGTGCCGCTGTTCACCGCGCCGAAGTTCGACCCGGCGGCCTGGGCGAAGCTGTTCCGCGAGGCCGGCGCGCGCTACGTGGTGCCGGTGGCCGAGCACCACGACGGGTTCGCGCTGTACGACTCGCGCCTCTCCGACTGGACCGCGGCCAAGATGGGCCCGAAGCGCGACCTGCTCGGCGAGCTGTCCAAGGCGATCCGCGCCGAAGGCCTGCACTTCGGCCTGTCCTCGCATCGCGCCGAGCACAACTGGTTCTTCGACGGCGGCCGCGCGATCGATTCCGACGTCAACGACCCGCGCTACGCGGACCTGTACGGCCCGGCCCAGGTCCGGCTGCGCGGCAAGGACGACGGCGACGTCGCCAACGACTGGACGCCGGTCTCGCAGGCCTGGCTGGACGACTGGCTGGCACGCACCACCGAGCTGATCGACCGCTACGACCCGGACCTGGTCTATTTCGACTGGTGGATCGCCCACCCGACCTTCCGCAGCACGCTGCCGACGCTGCTGTCCTATTACTACAACCGCGGCGCCGCCAAGGGCGGCGTGGTGGTGAACTACAAGCTCGGCGCGTTCGCGGAAGGCGCCGGCACGCTGGACATCGAGCGCGGCCAGCTCACCGGCATCCACCCGACCCACTGGCAGACCGACACCTCGGTCAGCGACGCCTCGTGGAGCTTCGTCGAGAACGACACCTACAAGTCGCCGACGTTCATCATCCACCTGCTGGCCGACGTGGTGTCCAAGAACGGCAACCTGTTGCTCAACATCGGCCCGCGCGCCGACGGCAGCATCCCGGACACCGAGCGCGACATCCTGCTGGCCATCGGCAAATGGCTTAAGACCAACGGCGAGGCGATCTACGACAGCCGGCCGTGGCGCACCTATGGCGAAGGCCCCACCGAAGTGGCGGGCGGCAGCTTCCAGGACACCAAGACCAAGCCGTACACGCCGGAGGATTTCCGCTTCACCGTGCGCGACGGCGCGCTGTACGCGATCGAACTGGGCTGGCCCCGGGACGGCAAGGCGGTGATCCGTTCGCTCAAGCCGGCCGACGGCGTGCGCGCGGTGACGCTGCTGGCCGACGGCCGCAAGGTGCCGTTCGAGCAACGCGACGACGGCCTGCACCTGCGCCTGCCGGCCAAGCCGGTCGGCGAACACGCCTGGGCCTACAGGATCGAGCTCTCTTCTCCCATCCCACCCCGCTGACGGAATACCGATGATCAAGCGACTGTCCGCGCTGATGCTGGCGCTGGCCCTGGCCGCACCGGCCATGGCCAAGAACCCGACCGCCCTGTTCTATCTGATGGGCACGCAGAAATCGACCAACTCCTTCCTGGCCAACGTCGACAAGATCGACGTGCTGGTGCCGACCTGGTACGGCGTGGACGCCAACGGCCTGGTCAACGGCGGCCCGAACGACTACGTCTACGGCATCGCGCGCGCGAAGAAGCTGCCGGTCACGCCGATCCTGTCGATGACCGCCGGCCGCGAGGGCTTCCACAAGCTGCTGCACGACGAGACGGCCAAGAAGCGGATGAACGAGTACCTGGTCCGCGAGGGCAGGCAGCGCGGCTACAAGGGCTTCCAGTTCGATTTCGAAAGCATCGCGTGGACCGATCGCGACGCCTATACCCTGATGGTCAAGCAGACCGCCGAGGCGCTGCACAAGGCCGGCATGACGCTGTCGGTGGCGGTGGTGCCGAACGCGCCGGGCTATCCGGAGGGCGGCCGTTTCGCAAAGTGGATGTGGGAATACTGGCGCGGCCCGTACGACCTGAAGGCGCTCGGCCAGGCCGCCGACCTGATCAGCCTGATGACCTACGACCAGCACACCCGCTGGACCACGCCCGGCCCGGTCGACGGCATGCCGTGGATGAAGAAGCACCTGGAGTACGCGTTGACCCAGGTACCGAAGGAGAAGCTGTCGCTGGGCATCGCCACCTACGGCTATCGCTGGTACACCGGCGACCCGGTCAGGGAGGACGGCACCGAGGCCTCCAACATCTCCGCCACCTACATCGACGCCGACGAGTCGTTCCCGCTGGCGATCGAGCAGAACGCCACCGTGCAGTGGGATCCGGTGGAACAGGAATCGTGGTTCTACTTCTACCGCGACGACATGCGCGAGTGGGTGTTCCGCCCGGATGCGCGCAGCTTCCGCGCCCGCTACGACCTGGTGAAGCAATACGGGCTGCAGGGCTTCAGCTGCTGGGTGCTGGGCGCCGAGGACCCGAAGGTTTGGGACGAACTGCCGCTGGCCGAGCGTTGAGGAAGAAGCCCCTCTCCCCGCGGGAGAGGGGCTTGCCGGCATGATGCCCTGCAACTCGAACCAGACCGCTCCACGACGTACTCTCCATCACTTCACCGCATGACGTCCGCGCTCCGATCCCGATCGGGCGCCACGCGAACCACCGGGGACACTCCATGAACTCACGTTCTGCATCCCGCGCGATGACCGCACATCGCCTGCGTGCCTTCGGGCTTGCCGTGCTGGCCGCCGTGCTGCTCGGCGGCTGCGGCGACGAGCGCCATACCGGCAATCCGCCACCGTTCCCCAACGCGGAGTCCGGCCCGCACGTGCCGCCGCCGCTGCCGCTGATCCCCGCCCCGGCGGAGAGCCAGCGCCACAACGGCAGGCTGGACATCGGCCCGCGCACGCCGATCTCGGTGGCCGCCGGCGACGATGCGGCGCTGCGCAGCGCCCGCTACCTCGCCGGCCTGCTGCAGCGCACGCGCGGGCTGGACCTGGCGGTGAAGACCGAAGCCACCGCGACGCCCGGCAGCATCCGCCTGCAGCTCGATCCGCAGGCGCCGGTGGAGCAGAAGGAAGGCTACGCGCTCGACGTGGACCAGCAGGGCATGCGCATCGCCGCGCGCGATGCCGCCGGCCTGTTCTACGGCGCGATCAGCGCCTGGCAGCTGATGACCCCGGACGCGCGCAAGGGCGAGGTGACGGTGCCGGCCGCGACGATCCGCGACTGGCCGCGCTTCGGCTGGCGCGGCCAGCACCTCGACGTCGCCCGCCACTTCCACGACGTGGCCACGGTCAAGCACGTGATCGACGCGATGGCCCAGCACAAGCTCAACGTGCTGCACCTGCACCTCACCGACGACCAGGGCTGGCGCATCGAGATCAAGCGCTATCCCAAGCTCACCGAGGTCGGCGCGTGGCGCACGCCGCCCGGCGCGGGCCGCCACGGCACGCCGCAGCGCTACGGCGGCTTCTACACGCAGGACCAGATCCGCGAACTGGTCGCCTACGCCGCCGAGCGCCACATCGCCATCCTTCCCGAGATCGACATGCCCGGCCATGCCCAGGCCGCCGTGGCCGCGTATCCGGAAGAGGTCGGCGTCACCGGCGAGCGGCCGGCGGTGTCGGTGGACTGGGGCGTGAATCCCTACCTGTTCGGCACCGACAAGCGCAGCCTGGATTTCATCTTCGGCGTGCTCGACGAACTGCTCGAACTGTTCCCCTCGCCCTACATCCACATCGGCGGGGACGAGGCCATCAAGGACCAGTGGGAGGCTTCCCCGGCAGTCCGCGCGCAGATGCGCAAGCTCGGCGTCAAGGACGCGCACGCGATGCAGGGCTGGTTCAACGAACAGCTCGCGCAGTACCTCACCGCGCACGGACGCCGCCTCATCGGCTGGGACGAGATCCTCGAGGGCGGCCTGCCCGCCAGCGCCACGGTGATGTCCTGGCGCGGCGTGGACGGCGCCGTCGCGGCCGCCAAGCTCGGCCACGACGTGGTGCTGGCGCCCGCCGGCTGGATGTACCTCAACTACCTGCAGACCACGCGCAGCGACGAACCCAACGGCCACATCGGCCCGCTGCCGCTGTCGCGCGTCTACGAGTTCGACCCGGTGCCGGCCGGGCTGACCGCCGAGCAGGCCAGGCACGTACTGGGCGTGCAAGGCGCGCTGTGGACCGAGTACACCCCCTCGGCCTGGCACGTGGACCATGCGTTGTTCCCGCGCCTCGACGCGGTGGCCGAGGTCGCTTGGTCGCCGGCGGCAGCGCGCGGCTGGGCGGGTTTCCTGGGACGCCTGCCGGCGCAGCTGCAACGCTATCGCGCGCTCGGCATCGATTACAGCGACGGCGCCTTCGCCGCCGACATCGCGCTCGACGGCGGTCCCAACCCGGTGCTGGCCGGCGCGCCGGCCATGGTCAAGCTCGGCAACCAGGCCGGCTTCGGGCAGATCCGCTATACCACCGACGGCAGCGAACCGACCCTGCAGTCCTCGCGCTACGGCGCACCGTTCGCGGTGACGCTGCCGGCCACGGTCAAGGCCGCGGTGTTCACCGAGGACGGCCGCCCGCTGGCGGCCGCCCGCAGTCGCACCTTCGACCGCCCGTCGCTGCTCAGCCTCGACACGCAGGGCCTGCGCAACTGCCACGACCAGGGCGAGCTCGGCCTGCGCCTGCCGTTGTTGCCGGACATGCCCGGCGCCGATACGCCGGTCTACAACGTCGACCTGTTCTACGCCTGCTGGGTGTACCCGCAGGCGCGCCTGGACGGGATCGCCGCCGTGCGCGTCGACGCGGCGCGGCTGGCGCGCAACTTCGGCCTGGCGCACGATCAGTCGAAAGTGCACCAGTACCCGGCCAGCACGCCGCAGGGCGAACTGGAAGTGCTGCAGGGCTGCGATGGCGAACGGCTGGCGTCGGTCCCCCTGCCCGCCGGCGACACGCTCGGCGAGCAGTTCGTGCTGGAAGCGCCGCTGCCGCCGCGCAGCGGCGTGCACGACCTGTGCCTGCGCTTCACCGCGCCGATCTCCGGTCCGCTGTACGCGATCGGCGGCGTCCACCTGATCGAGCAAGCCGCGCAGGCGCCGCCCGCCAAGCGCTGACGACACGAGGAGAACCCCCTATGCCCGCACCCCAACGCCATCGTTCCCGCACCGCCGTGCATGCGACCGCACCTGTCCGCAACGGCGCCGGGGGGTCCCCTTCGGGCACGCTGGCGCTCCTGGTCGGACTGGCGCTTGCCCTGCCGGCCTCCGCCGCGCCGCCGTCCACGCAAGTGCTGGACAGCGGCTGGCAGGTCCGGCTCGCGCCGGGCCAGGCGCAGGCCAGGCAGCATCCGAAGGCGGCGCAGTGGCTGCCGGCCAAGGTGCCGGGTGCGGTGCAGAGCGATCTCATCGCCGCCGGCCTGGTGCCCGATCCGTTCCTGCGCGACAACGAGGCGCAGATCCAGTGGGTGGGCCTGAGCGACTGGCAGTACCGGGGCGAGTTCGAGGCCGACGCAGCGCTGCTGGCGCGCCAGCACGTCGAACTGGTGTTCCAGGGCCTGGACACGCTGGCCGAGGTCAAGCTCAACGGCAAGCCCTTGCTCGAGGCCGACAACATGTTCCGGCGCTGGAGCGCCGACGTGAAGCCGCTGCTCAAGCGCGGCCGCAACCAGCTGGAGATCACCTTCCGTTCGCCGGTCGAGGCGATCCGCCCGTGGCTGGCCAAGCAGCCCTACGGGCTGCCCGGCACCTACGACTCGATGTTCGGCGACGAACCGGTGGGCCGCAACAGCTCGATCTACGTGCGCAAGGCGCCGTACCAGTTCGGCTGGGACTGGGGCCCGCGCATCATCAACGCCGGCATCTGGAAGGACGTGCAGCTCAACGCCTGGGATGCCGTGCGGGTGGAGGACCTTTACATCGAGCAGAAGCGCCTGGACGAGCGCGTCGCCCAGCTCGGCGCGCAGTTGCAGATCGCCAGCGGCGTCGCCGGCGCGGTGGAAATCACCCTCGACGTGCTGGGCCCGGACGGCGCCACCGTCGTCCACGCCGTCGAGCAGCGCCCGGTCGATCCGGGCGACAACCGGATCGACCTGCCGGTACGCATCCCGTACCCGAAGCGCTGGTACCCGGCCGGCTACGGCGCGCAGGACCGCTACACCTTCGTCGCCAGTGTGCGCGACACCAACGGCGACACCCAGAAGTTCCGCCGCGTCGTCGGCCTGCGCACCGTCGAGCTGCGCCGGCAGAAGGACGCGTGGGGCAAGAGCATGGAGTTCGTGATCAACGGCATCCCGGTGTTCGCCAAGGGCGCCAACCTGATCCCGCTCGACAGCTTCCCGAGCCGGGTCACCGAGGCCACGATGCGGCGCACGCTGCAGGACGCGCGCGACGCCAACATGAACATGCTGCGCATGTGGGGCGGCGGGCACTACCAGGACGATCGCTTCTACGAGATCGCCGACGAACTCGGCATCATGATCTGGCAGGACTTCATGTTCGGCGGCGCGGTGCCGCCGCATGACGTGGCGTTCCGCGAGAACACCCGCCAGGAGGCGATCGAGCAGGTCAAGCGCCTGCGCGGCCATCCCAGCATCGTGCTCTGGTGCGGCAACAACGAGGTGCAGACCGGCTGGGAGAACTGGGGCGGCAGCGTCGAGTTCAAGCGGTCGCTCGACCCGGAGGAACGCAGCCGCATCGAGATGGGCATGACCACGCTGTTCGGCACGGTGTTGCGCGAAGCGGTCACCCGGTATTCGCCCGGCACGCCCTATTGGGCGACCTCGCCCGGCACCGATTTCGACGGTCCGGCCGACCAGACCGACGACGGCGACATGCACTACTGGAAGGTCTGGGGCGGCCCCGCGCTGCCGGTGACCGAGTACATGAACGTCACCCCGCGCTTCATGTCCGAGTACGGCCTGCAGTCGTTCCCGGACATGCGCACGATCCGCGCCTTCGCCCAGGACGGCGACCTGCAGCCGGAATCGCCGGTGATGCGCGCGCACCAGAAGTTCGACAAGGGCAACGGCAACCAGCGCCTGCTGCTGTACATCCGCCGCGAGTTCGGCGAGCCGAAGGATTTCGAGAGCTTCGTCTACCTGAGCCAGCTGATGCAGGCCGAAGGCATCGCCATCGCCGCCGAGCACCTGCGCGCCTCGCGCCCGCAGTCGATGGGCTCGCTGTACTGGCAGCTCAACGACGTGTGGCCGGTCGCGTCCTGGTCGAGCGTGGACTACTACGGCCGCTGGAAGGCGCTGCACTTCCACGCGCGCCGCTTCTATGCGCCTGAACTGATCGCCGCGCTGCGCAAGGACGGCACCACCACGGTCTCGCTGGTCTCCGACCGCACCGCGCCGCTGGCGGCGCGGTGGCGCATGCGGGTGATGGACTTCGACGGCAAGGTGCTGTCCGCCCGCACCCAGCCGGCGCGGCTGGCGCCGCTGAGCAGCACGCGGGTGGCGCAGTACGCCGACGCGGAACTGCTGCGGGGCGCCGATCCGAAGCGCACGTTCGCGGTGTTCGAGCTGCTCGACGGCGAGCGCGTGCTGTCGCGTCAGGCCGTGTTCTTCGACGCGGCCAAGCGGCTGGCGCTGCCGCAGGCGCAGGTGCGCAGCGAGTGGAAGGCCGACGGCGACGGCTACGCGCTGACGCTGACCAGCCCGGTGCTGGCGCGCGAGGTCTGGCTGTCGTTCGGCGACAACGACGCGCGACTGTCCGACAACGCCTTCGACCTGCTGCCCGGCGAGCCGATGACGCTGCACGTGCGCAGCGCCGCCGCGCTGGAAAAGCTGCAAGCGGCATTGCAGGTCCGAGACCTGGCCTCGACGCTCGCGGGCGCGCCGGCGGAGGCTGTGCAGTGAAAGGCGCCCTCATCCGCCCCTTCGGGGCACCTTCTCCCGCAAGCGGGAGAAGGGACGAGCGCGCGTGCCGTGATGGATACCGGGCCGCTTCCTTCTCCCGCGGGCGGGAGAAGGCGCCCGGAGGGCGGATGAGGGCCCTGCTCGCCGCAACCCTCACCCTGTGCACCCTGCCTGGCCTCGCACACGCCGACGAGGCCGAGGACAAGGCCGCCGCGCTGGTCGCCAGGATGACCCGCGAGGAAAAGATCGCCCAGGCGATGAACGACGCCCCGGCGATCCCGCGCCTGGGCATTCCCGCCTACGAGTGGTGGAGCGAAGGCCTGCACGGCATCGCCCGCAACGGCTACGCCACCGTGTTCCCGCAGGCGATCGGCCTGGCGGCCACCTGGAACGCCGACCTGCTGCAGCAGGTCGGCACCGCGACCTCGACCGAGGCGCGCGCCAAGTTCAACCTCGCCGGCGGCCCCGGCAAGGACCACCCGCGCTACGCCGGCCTGACCCTCTGGTCGCCCAACATCAACATCTTCCGCGACCCGCGCTGGGGCCGCGGCATGGAGACCTACGGCGAGGATCCCTACCTCACCGGCCAGCTCGCCATCGGCTTCATCCGCGGCCTGCAGGGCGACGACCCGCGCCACCCGCGCACGATCGCCACGCCCAAGCACCTGGCCGTGCACAGCGGCCCGGAACCCGGCCGCCACGGCTTCGACGTGGACGTCTCGCCGCACGACCTGGAGGCGACCTACACGCCGGCGTTCCGCGCCGCGCTGGTCGAGGGCCAGGCCGGTTCGGTGATGTGCGCCTACAACTCGCTGCACGGCACGCCGGCGTGCGCGTCCGGATCGCTGCTCGATGGACGGCTGCGCGGCGACTGGGGCTTCAAGGGCTTCGTCGTGTCCGACTGCGACGCGGTCGACGACATGACCCAGTTCCACTACTTCCGCCCCGACAACGCCGGCTCCTCGGCCGCGGCGCTCAAGGCCGGCCACGACCTCAACTGCGGCTACGCCTATCGCGAACTCGGCAAGGCGATCGAGCGCGGCGAGGTCGAGGAGGCACTGCTCGACCGGTCGCTGGTGCGCCTGTTCGCCGCGCGCTACCGGCTCGGCGAGCTGGATACGCCCGGGCGCGATCCATATGCCCGCCTCGGCACGAAGGACATCGACAGCCCCGCGCATCGCCGGCTCGCCCTGCAGGCCGCGGTGCAGTCGCTGGTGCTGCTGAAGAACGACGCCGGCACGCTGCCGCTGAAGCCGGGCACCACCCTCGCCGTGCTCGGTCCGAACGCCGATGCGCTGGCGGCGCTCGAAGCCAACTACCAGGGCACTTCGCGCGAGCCGGTGACGCCGCTGCTCGGCCTGCGCGCGCGCTTCGGCGCCGACAAGGTGCGCTACGCGCAGGGCGCGCCGCTCGCGGCCGGCGTGCCCGGCACGATCCCGGAAACCGCGCTGCGCAGCGACGGCAAGCCGGGCCTGAAGGGCGAGTACTTCGACAACCTGGACCTGGCCGGCACGCCGCGCACGGTGCGGCAGGACCGCGTGGTCGGCTTCAACTGGGACCGCGTCGCACCGGCCGAGGGCGTGCCGGCGGACCGCTATTCGGTGCGCTGGACCGGCGAGCTGCTGCCGCCCGGCCCGGGCGACTACACGCTGGCGGTGCGCGTGGCGCGCTGCTTCGATTGCGCCGGCCACGATCCGGTGCGCCTGTACGTCGACGATGCGTTGGTGATCGCCGGCAACGCCGAGGACAGGCGCATCGCCGCCGGCGTGCACAATGCCGACGGCCGCAACGTCGAGGCCACGCTGCATTTCGACGACGCGCGCCCGCGCCGCATCCGCCTGGAGATCGAGCACCGCGGCCAGGACCAGGGCCTGCGCCTGGAATGGCTCGCGCCCGCCGAGGCGCAGCTGGCCGAGGCCGAGCGCGCGGTGGCGCAAGCCGATGCGGTGGTCGCCTTCGTCGGCCTCTCGCCCGACGTGGAAGGCGAGGAACTGAAGGTCGACGTGCCCGGCTTCGACGGCGGCGACCGCAACGCGATCGGGCTGCCGGCCGCGCAGGAAGCCCTGCTCGCGCGCGCCAAGGCCGCCGGCAAGCCGCTCGTGGTGGTGCTGATGAGCGGCAGCGCGGTGGCGCTGAACTGGGCCCAGCAACATGCCGACGCGATCCTCGCGGCATGGTATCCGGGCCAGTCCGGCGGCACCGCGATCGCGCAGGCATTGGCCGGCGACGTCAATCCGGGCGGGCGCCTGCCGGTGACCTTCTACCGCTCGACCAAGGACCTGCCGCCCTACGTCAGCTACGACATGAAGGGCCGCACCTACCGCTACTTCACCGGCACGCCGCTGTATCCGTTCGGCTACGGCCTGAGCTACACCCGGTTCGGCTACGACGCGCCGCGCCTGTCCGCCTCCACGCTGAAGGCCGGCGACACGCTGACCGTCTCCGCCCGCGTGCGCAACACCGGCACGCGCGCCGGCGACGAAGTGGTGCAGGTGTACCTCGAGTATCCCAGGCGCCCGCAGTCGCCGCTGCGCGCCCTGGTCGGTTTCCGGCGCGTGACCCTGCAGCCCGGCGAATCGCGCGAACTGACGTTCGCGCTCGACCCACGCCGGCTCAGCGACGTCGATCGCGCCGGTACCCGCGCGGTCGAGCCCGGCGACTACCGCGTGTTCGTGGGCGGCGGCCAGCCCGGCACCGGCGCGGCGGGCGTGGCGGCCACGTTCTCGATCGAGGGCCGCGCGCCGCTGCCGAAGTGAAGCCGGGGCCCGGGACCCGGGAAAGCCGTCTTCTTGCATTGATCCCCATTGGAGCCTGTTCCATGCCAGACACCGATTCGCCATCCGCCCGCCGGCTGCGCCCGGGTCCCGGCTTCTCCGCCACCCGTCGCGACCTCCTGCGCGCGACCGCCACCGGCCTGCTCGCCGGCACCCTGCCCGGCTTCGCCGTCGCGGCGGCCGGCGACCGCACGTTCGCCAGCAAGCGCCCGCCGAAGTCGCAGCGCCGCTTCGTCAGCGCCGCGGTCGAACGGCACCTGCAGCAGGTCAAGGCGAAGATCGGCGATCCGGAACTGGCCTGGCTGTTCGAGAACTGCTATCCCAACACGCTCGACACCACCGTCGAGACCGGCACGCGCAACGGCAAGCCTGACACTTTCGTCATCACCGGCGACATCCACGCGATGTGGCTGCGCGATTCCTCCGCGCAGGTGCATCCCTACGTGCCGCTGGCCAGGCAGGACCCGGCGTTGCGCCGGATGTTCCATGGCCTGATCCAGCGCCAGGCGGCGTGCATCCGCCTCGATCCCTACGCCAACGCCTTCCTGCCCGACGGCACGACCGCGCGCCTGAAGTGGTCGGTCGACGACATCACCGAGATGAAGCCCGGCGTCGGCGAGCGCAAGTGGGAAGTGGATTCGTTGTGCTATCCGATCCGGATCGCCCACGAGTACTGGCGCGCCAGCGGCGACACCGCGCCGTTCGACGACGACTGGCGCGAGGCGATGCGCGTGGTGGTGCGCACCTTCCGCGAACAGCAGCGCATGCACGACCGCGGCCCCTACACGTTCCAGCGGCCCTCGCCCCTGGCCACCGAGACGCTGGTGCTGGAGGGCTACGGCCAGCCGACCCGGCCCAACGGCATGATCCACTCGATGTTCCGCCCCTCCGACGATGCCTGCGTGTACCCGCTGTTCGTGCCGGCCAACCTGTTCGCGGTGGCCTCGTTGCGGCAGCTGGCGGCGATGAGCGAGGCGATCCATCGCGACGCCGCTTTCGCGGCGGACTGCCGCGCGTTCGCCGACGAGGTCGAGAAGGCCACCCGCGCGTTCGGCCAGATGCGCGATGCCGACGGCCAGCCGTTCTGGGCCTACGAGGTGGACGGCTATGGCAACCAGCTGTTCATCGACGATGCCAACGCGCCCGGCCTGCTCAGCCTCGCCTACCTCGGCTGCTGCGAGCGCGACGATCCGGTGTTCCTGCGCACCCGCGCACTGGCCTGGAGCGAGCGCAACCCGTACTTCAGCCGCGGCCGCGCGGCCGAAGGCGTCGGCAGCCCGCATAGCGGCCTGGGCACGATCTGGCCGATGGCGATCGTGCAGTACGCGCTCGCCAGCGACGACGACGCGCAGATCCGCCAGTGCCTGCACTGGCTCAAGACCACCCACGCCGGCACCGGCTTCATGCACGAGGCGTTCGACAAGGACGACCCGGGCAAATTCACCCGCGACTGGTTCGCCTGGGCCAACACCCTGTTCGGCGAACTGGTCGTCGACCTGGCGCAGCGCAAGCCGCACCTGCTGAAAAGCTGAGCATCCAACCCCTCTCCCGCTGGGAGAAGGGTTGGGGTGAGGGTACGGAGCGAAGCCCTGCGATGTTCCGACTGCACGCGGCTTCGCCCGAACCCTCATCCGCCCCTGCGGGGCACCTTCTCCCCAAAGGAGAAGGAAGGTCCTCGCCTTCACCGAACGACGGAGTACACCCAATGGCAACACGACGCGGCTTCCTGCAGGGCGCCATCGCCCTGGCCCTGTTCGGCGGCACCGGCCTGGCCGGCACCGCGCTCGCGCGCGCTGGCCGCTACGCCATGCCGGCCGACGCGCGCGCCAAGGCCAATCTCACTCGCCACGTCGACGTGTTCATCGGCACCGGCGGGCACGGCCATACCTTCCCCGGCGCGACGCTGCCGTTCGGCATGGTCCAGCTGAGCCCGGACACCTACAACGCGGTATGGGACGCATGCAGCGGCTACCACGAGTCCGACGGCTCGATCATGGGCTTCTCGCACACGCACCTGTCCGGCACCGGCATCGGCGACATGCTCGACGTGCTGGTCGTGCCCGCGATCGGTGAAGTCAGGCTGGCGCCCGGCCCGCTCGACAATCCCGACGCCGGCTACCGCCAACGCTACGACCACGCCGACGAGGCCGCCTCGCCCGGCTACTACCGCGTGCGCCTGGAGTCCAACATCCATGCCGAGCTGACCGCCACCGCGCGCGCCGGCCTGCACCGCTACCACTTCCCGAAGGGCCGGCCCGCGCACCTGCTGGTCGACTTCGCCCACGGCATGCAGGACAACCCGTCCACGCCGACCCGGGTCACCGAGGCGCAACTGCGCGTGGTGGACGACCGCACCGTCGCCGGCGGCCGCCGCGTCTGGCAGTGGGCCAAGGGCCGCTACGTCTTCTTCGCGATGCGCCTGTCGCGCCCGTTCGCGCAGGCGCAGCTCTACAGCGGCGACCAGCCGCTCGCCGGCGACGCGCGCCAGGCCGACGGCAGCAAGCTCAAGCTCGCCCTGCACTATCCGGACGCCGGCGACGCGCCGCTGCTGGTCAAGGTCGGCATCTCCGCGGTCAGCGCCGAGAACGCGCTGGCCAACCTCGACGCCGAGCTGCCCGACTTCGACTTCGCGCGCGTGCACGCCGAGGCGGTCGCCGCCTGGGAGAAGGAACTCGGCCGCGTGCGCATCGACACCGGCGACGACGCGCAGCGCCGCATCTTCTACACCGGCCTCTACCACGCGCTGCTGGCGCCGACGCTGTTCAGCGACGTGGACGGCCGCTACCGCGGCATGGACCTGCAGGTGCACGCGCTGCCGGAGGGCCAGCACAACTACAGCACCTATTCGCTGTGGGACACCTACCGCGCCCTGCATCCGCTGCTGACGCTGGTCCAGCCCGAGCGCGTGCCGGACCTGGCGCAATGCCTGGTGCGCGGTGCCGCCGAATGCCCGGACGGCGTCGGCATCTGGCCGCTGCAGGGCGTGGAGACCGGCTGCATGATCGGCTACCACTCCGCCGTCGTGCTGGCCGAAGCGCATGCCAAGGGTTTCGCCGGGATCGACTTCGCCGCGGCCTGGCCGCTGTACCGCAAGCGCGCCATGGAGGACGATTTCCATGGCCTGCCGTACTACCGCCGGCTCGGCTACATCCCCAGCGACAAGGTCGACGAGGCGGTCAGCCGCACGCTCGAGTACGCCTACGACGACTGGGCCTGCGCGCACCTGGCGCGCGCCGCCGGCGACGAGGACGCCTACCGCACGCTGCTGCAGCGCTCGCGCAACTACCGCAACGTGTTCAACCGCGACAGCGGCTTCGTGCAGCCGCGCCTGGAGGATGGCCGCTGGGCGGCGCCGTTCGACCCGCGCGCGATGGGCCACGCGAAACGATGGCGCGACTTCACCGAGTCCAACGCCTGGCAGGCCACCTTCCTCAACCAGCACGACCTGTACGGCTACATGGAACTGTTCGGCGGCCGCGACGGCTTCGTCGCCAAGCTCGACGAGCTGTTCGCCACCAGTTCCGAACTGCCCGCCGACGCGCCGCCGGACATCGACGGCATGGTCGGCCAGTACGCGCACGGCAACGAGCCGAGCCACCACGTCGCCTACCTCTATGCCTATGCCGGGCAGCCGTACAAGACCCAGGCGATGGTGCGCCGGCTGCTGCGCGAGCAATACCACGACGCGCGCAACGGCCTGTCCGGCAACGAGGACTGCGGGCAGATGAGCGCCTGGTTCGTGCTCAGCGCCCTGGGCCTGTACGCCGTCGATCCGGTCAGCGGCAACTACGTCGTCGGCAGTCCGTTGTTCGACGCCGCCGAACTCGACGTCGGCGGCGGCCACAAGCTGCGCATCGTCGCCCGCGGCAACGGCGCCGAGAACGTCTACGTGCAATCGCTGCGCTGGAACGGCCAGCCGTTGACCCGCGCCTGGCTGCGCCATGCCGACATCGCCGCCGGCGGCACGCTGGAGTTCGAGATGGGGCCCAAGCCCAATCCCGCATTCGGCTCGCGCAAGCAAGACCTGCCGCCGTCGTTCGTGTAGCCGGGACCAAGCATCGAGGATCGAGGATCGAGGACTGATGACTGATGACTGATGACTGATGACTGATGACTGATGACTCGGGACTCAGGACTCAGGACTCAGGACTCAGGACTCAGGACTCAGGACTCAGGACTTCAACATGCTGCCGCATCCCCACTCCGCATGCCTGTCTCGCCCACTCCTTCTCCCGCAAGCGGGCTTTGCCTATCCCTTCTCCCGCTTGCGGGAGAAGGTGGCCCGCAGGGCCGGATGAGGGCGCTTCGCTCAATCCTGACACCGGACATCGCAATGCCGCGTAGAACGCTCGCCTCATTCGCCCTCGCCTGCGCGCTTGCGCTGCCGACCCTCGTTAACGCACAGAGCGCCGATGCCTGGCCCGCCTTCTCCACCACCGGCGACCACTTCACCCGCGGCGGCAAGCCCTACCGGATCGTCTCCGGCGCGATCCACTTCCAGCGCATTCCCCGCGCCTACTGGAAAGACCGCCTGCTCAAGGCCCGCGCGCTCGGCCTCAACACGGTCGAGACCTACGTGTTCTGGAACCTGGTCGAGCCCAGGCCGGGCACGTTCGACTTCGGCGGCGACAACGACGTCGCCGCGTTCGTGCGCGAGGCTGCCGCGCTCGGCCTCAACGTGATCCTGCGCCCCGGCCCCTACGCCTGCGCCGAATGGGAAGCCGGCGGCTATCCCGCCTGGCTGTTCGCCGAACCCGGCATGCGCGTGCGCAGCCAGGACCCGCGCTTCCTCGCCGCCAGCGGCGCCTACCTCGAGGCCGTCGCCGGCCAGGTGCGCCCGCTGCTCAACGGCAACGGCGGCCCGATCATCGCCGTGCAGGTCGAGAACGAGTACGGCTCCTACGGCGACGACCACGCCTACATGCAGGCCAACCGCGAGCTGTTCGTGCGCGCAGGCTTCGACAAGGCGCTGCTGTTCACTTCCGACGGCGCCGACATGCTCGCCAACGGCACCCTGCCCGGCACCCTGGCGGTGGTGAACTTCGCGCCGGGCGAGGCCAGGAGCGCATTCGAGAAGCTGGCGAAGTTCCGCCCCGGCCAACCGCGGATGGTCGGCGAGTACTGGGCCGGCTGGTTCGACCACTGGGGCGAGAAGCACGCCAGCACCGACGCCGCCCAACAGGCCGGCGAGTTCGAATGGATCCTGCGCCAGGGCCATTCCGCCAACCTGTACATGTTCGTCGGCGGCACCAGCTTCGGCTTCATGAACGGCGCCAACTTCCAGGGCAATCCCGACGACCACTACGCGCCGCAGACCACCAGCTACGACTACGACGCCGTGCTCGACGAAGCCGGCCGGCCGACGCCGAAGTTCGCGCTGTTCCGCGACGCCATCGCGCGCGCCACCGGCATGCAGCCACCGGCCCTGCCCGCGCCGATCCATTTCGCCGCCCTGCCGGCCACGCCGCTGCGCGAATCCGCCTCGCTGTGGGACAACCTGCCCGCGCCCTCGCCGCGCAGCGACGACCCCCAGCCGATGGAGCGCTACGGCCAGGCCTACGGCTACATCCTCTACCGCACCACCCTCACCGGCCCGCGCAAGGGTGCGCTGTACCTGGGCGAGGTGCGCGACTATGCGCGCGTCTACGTCGATCGCAAGCTCGCCGGCAGCGCCGACCGCCGCCTGAAGCAGGCGACGGTGGACGTGGACATCCCGCCCGGCCAGCACACCCTCGAGGTGCTGGTCGAGAACGGCGGCCGCATCAACTACGGCCCGCGCATGGCCGATGGTCGCGCCGGCCTGGTCGATCCGGTGTTCCTCGATGGCCAACCGGTCAAGGGCTGGCAGGCGTTCCCGCTGCCGATGGACGCGCCCGGGGCAATCCGCGGCTGGACCACTGCCAACGTGGAAGGCCCCGCCTTCCACCGCGGCACGCTGAAGATCGCCACTCCCGCCGACACCTACCTGGACATGCGCGCCTTCGGCAAGGGCTTCGCCTGGGCCAACGGCCACAACCTTGGCCGCCACTGGAACATCGGCCCGCAGCGCGCGCTCTACTTCCCGGCGCCATGGCAGCGCAAGGGCGGCAATACGGTGATCGTGTTCGACCTGGACGACGTGCCGGAACCTCGCGTCGGCGGGCTACGGCACCAGGTCTGGTCGGCTCCGGAAAACTAGTTTCCATTCCCTGCCACCGGCAATCTCCGCACTTCTACCTCGAGCCGCCAGCCGACGCTGGCGGAGCTTGTGAACAACGCCCGCCGGTGATAGCGTCGCCTCGTGCGCTCACGCATGGCGAACCACGGGGGATTACACGCATGGATTACGCGACATGTTTCGGGAGAAAACCAACAAAGACTTGGAGGCTCCAGCTGCAAGGCTTTGGAAACTGCTGCGCTATGCACCGTGCATACGCACCGTTTTGATATCGAATAGTAGTTAGGGCTCACATACACAGATCAGGGGGATTCATGTATTGGCTTGCACCTATCCTTGCCTTCATTGGCGTAGCAGCGTTGCTCTATGGCTTTTCCAAGAATAGCCGCAAGATTCTT
>BNBA01000001.1 GCA_014654535.1 Xanthomonas boreopolis | reverse complement strand
GCGGGCATGGGCAAGCTGCGCATCCGTTTCGAACGCCGGATCGATATCCATCTGGCCCTGCTGTCTCTCGCCTGCTCGGTCATCTGTCTTCGCCATCTTCCCGGGTTTTGTTAGCCGCTCTTAGTGGGTAATAAGTTTTTCTTGCAGAAATTCGATGAAGCGCGGCGTCTTGTCGAGAGGGGCGGCCGCAGCCGCCGTGGATGTCGTATGCATGGGGATGGTCCTGCTGATCGATGGCCGCGCGTCACGCGGCCAGTTTCTCGACCTCGGCCGTGGCGGCGTCGATCGCGGCGGTGCGCAGTTCGGGGCTGATCGACAGGCCCTCGGCGCGCACGAAGGCGATGTCGGTGATGCCGAGGAAGCCGAAGAAGTTGCGCAGGTAGGCTTCCTGGTGGTCGAAGGAGGCCATCGGGGTGCCTTCGCCATACATGCCGCCACGGGTGGAGGCGACGATGACGCGCTTGCCGGCGGCGAGCCCTTCGACGCCGTTGGCGGTGTAGCGGAAGGTCTTGCCGGGTACCGCCAGGCGGTCCAGCCACGCGCGCAGCTGCGAGGGCAGCGAGAAGTTGTACATCGGCGCGCCGATGACCACGGTATCGGCGGCCAGGAAGTCGTTCAGCAGGCGGGCGTTGCGGGCCACCGCCTGCTGCGCCGGGTCCTGCGGCTCGACGCCCTGGAAGGCCAGGAACTCGGCGGCGGAAAGGTGTTCGATCGGCTCCGCGGCAAGGTCGTGGCGGATGACTTGCGTGCCGGGCGCCTGGTCGGTCAGGCGCTTGACGATGGCGGCGGTGAGCTGGCGGCTGACCGACTGCTCGTTGAGGATGCTGGCGTCGATGTGGAGGAGCGTCATGGGAAGTCCTTCGGTATAGAATTGTGACCGGGACTAGGAATGTAACCACGGCTCCCAAGGTGCACAATACGGCACATCAAGAGAACCCGGTAACATGAAAGTGACTGATTTCCCTCATGATTTGCGGCAAACCGACTGCCACAAGGTCAGCCAGGTGCTGGCCCGCGTGGGCGAGAAATGGAGCGTGCTGATCATCATGTTCCTGGCCGCCAAGCCGCGCCGCTTCACCGAGATCAAGCGCGCCATCAATGGCATCTCGCAGCGCATGCTGACGCTGTGCCTGCGCGGGCTGGAGCGCGACGGACTGATCAAGCGCACCGTCTATGCGGTGATGCCGCCGCACGTGGAGTACGAATTGACGCCGCTGGGGCGCTCGCTGACCGAGCCGGTGATCGCGCTGGGCACCTGGGCCGGCCAGCACATCGCCGACATCGACGCGGCCAGGGAAGCCTTCGATGCCCGCGAGAAGGCCGAGGGCGAGGCGGTCGTGCCGTTCAAGTAGGCCCCGGCCGGAGGCTGCACCGCCGGGCGGCCGGGTACGCGGAAGGCGACGTGGGGAGCCGGTCCGCATGGGACGCGTGGCCCAGTTTCGCGAGGCCACGCATTGATCGGCGCCGGGCGCTGTGTCATACCCGGCACTTCGTTTCGATGGCACGGAGGGGGTTGCATGCTCAAGCACGCTTGCGGATTCGCACTGTGGATGGCCGCCACGCTGGCACCGGCGGCCGACGCCGTCCCGATGGCCGCCGGAACATCCGTGGCCGAGGCGAACGCGCCCGCGCGTCCAGGTTGGTCCGCGGCATCCCGCTCTTCCGGCCAGCCCACGGCGCGCCACGAGAGTGCGGCGGCCGTGGTGGATGGCGAACTGTTCGTCATCGGCGGCCGTGGCCAGCCGCCGCTGGACATCCTCGACCTCGCCACCGGCGAATGGCGACAGGGCGCGGCGGCGCCGATGGAGATCCACCACACGCAGGCGGCGGTGCTGGATGGCCGCATCTACGTGATCGGGGCGCTGACCGGGCCGTGGCCGCAGGAAGAGGTCGTGCCGCGCGTGCTGATCTACGATCCTGAAAGCGACCGCTGGCAAGAAGGCCCCGAGCTGCCGGCGGACAGGCGCCGCGGCGGTGGCGGATTGGTCGTGCACGAGGGCGTGTTCTACCTGGTGGGCGGAAACCGGCTGGGCCATCGCGCCGGGTTCGTGCCGTGGCTGGATGCGTTCGATCCGAAGAACGGAACGTGGACGGCATTGCCCGATGCGCCGCATGCGCGCGACCACTTCCATGCCGCCGTGCTGGACGGAAAGATCTACGCGGTCGGCGGGCGCCTCAGCGGGCACGAGGATGGCGGGCAGATGGGGCTGCACCTGGACGGCATGGACGTCTACGACGTCGCCGCGCGGCGCTGGACGACGGCGGCGCAGGCGATCCCGACGCCGCGCTCCGGAGTCTCGGTGGTCGTGCTGGACGGGCGCGTCGTGGTACTGGGTGGCGAAAGCGAGCGGCAGGAGCGCGCGCATGCCGAGGTCGAAGCCTACGATCCGCGCAGCCAAACGTGGACGAGCCTGCCGGCGATGCCGGTCGGCCGGCACGGCATGCAGGCGGTGGTGGCCGGGGACGCGATCCATGTCGTGGCCGGCAGCGGCAACCGTGGTGGCGGCCCCGAGTTGAACGACCATTGGGTGCTCGGCGCACTCTGAAGCGGATCCCGATGGATGCCGTGGCGCGGCGGCCTCCATCGCGCGATGTCGCTGCGGGCGGCGAGGTAATGTGCGCGGCAAGCGGATGAAGCGGCGGCGCACGCCAAGAGCCTGGACTTCATCCTGACACCGTGATGGCGCCGCGCTGGCCGGGTGCGTGCGTGGAGCCTGGCAGCCGGGACGTGCCCGCAGCGCGCCGGCGCGTCAACGCGGCATCACGCGGCGCCTCCACGCATGTGGCCGCTTCACGGATGCTCTACCGCAGCGCTTACATGCTGGCCGCGTGACCTACCAACACGCAATCAAACCCACGCGCGTCGAACCGGCCGAAGGAAAGCTGGGCATCCTGATGCCCGGGCTGGGCGCGGTGGCGACGACCTTCATTGCCGGCGTGCAGGCCGTGCGCAGGCAGCTCGCGCTGCCGATCGGCTCGTTGACCCAGATGGGCAACATCCGCCTGGGCAAGCGCACCGAGAACCGCCATCCGCGCATCCGCGACTTCGTGCCGCTGGCCGACCTGGACGACCTGGTCTTCGGCGGCTGGGACATCTACGACGAGAACGTGTACGAGGCCGCGCGCAATGCGCGCGTGCTCGACCCGGCGATGCTCGATGCGGTGAGGCCGGAGCTGGAGGCGATCCGGCCGATGCCGGCGGTCTTCGATCCCGGTTACGTCTCGAACCTGGATGGTCGCCACGTGAAGCAGGCCGCCGGCAAGATGGCGCAGGCCGAAGCGGTCATCGAGGACCTGGAGCGCTTCCGCGCGGCCCATGGCTGCGCGCGCATGGTGATGGTCTGGTGCGGTTCGACCGAGAAGTACATCCAGCCGCAGGACGTGCATGCGACGCTGGACGGTTTCCTGCGCGGGCTGCGCGAGGACCATCCGGCCATCGCGCCCTCGATGATCTATGCCTATGCGGCGATCTCGCAGGGCATCCCGTTCCTCAACGGCGCGCCGAACCTGACCTGCGACATCCCGGCGCTGGCCGAACTGGCCGCGGCCAACGGGACGCCGATCGGCGGCAAGGATTTCAAGACCGGGCAGACGCTGATGAAGACCATCCTGGCGCCCGGGCTGCAGGCACGGGCGCTCGGCATCCGCGGCTGGTTCTCGTCCAACATCCTGGGCAATCGCGACGGCCTGGTGCTGGACCATCCGGACAATTTCCGCACCAAGGAGGTCTCCAAGCTGAGCGTGCTGGAGGACATCCTGCGGCCGGATCTCAGCCCGGAGCTGTACGGCGAGCTCTATCACAAGGTCCGCATCAACTATTACCCGCCGCACGGGGACAACAAGGAGAGCTGGGACAACATCGACATCTTCGGATGGCTGGGCTATCCGATGCAGATCAAGATCAACTTCCTGTGCCGCGACTCGATCCTCGCCGCGCCGATCGTGCTGGACCTGGCGCTGTTCGCCGATCTGGCCAAGCGCGCGGGCATGTCGGGCGTGCAGGAGTGGCTGTCGTTCTACTTCAAGTCGCCGCAGACGGCGCCCGGGCTGCGCCCGGAGCACGACATCTTCAAGCAGCTGATCAAGCTGCAGAACACGCTGCGCCACATGATGGGCGAGGACCTCATCACGCACCTGGGCCTGGACTACTACCAGGAGCCCGTGGGGGCCTGACGCAGGTTCCCCACCTCGCCATCGCGCCGCCATGCCGACATGATCGAAGCCGTCACTTTCTGGAACGAGGCCAACAACAAGTCGCACTGGGACATGGAGGTCGATCCCGAGTGGAAGATGTATGCCCGGATGGTGGCGATCGCCGCGCAGGCGACCAAGGCCGAGTGCCCGCGGGTACGGCGGGTGCTCGGCGGGATCTCGCCGATCGATCCGGGTTTCGTGCGCCACCTGCAGGGACTGGGCGCCCTCGACGACATGGACGTGGTGGCAGTGCACGGGTTCCCGCTGGACTGGAACCTGTGGCCGATCCACGCCTGGCGCGACAAGATCGCCGAGATCGAGGCCGTCACCGACCTGCCGGTCTGGGTGACGGAGGTCGGCGTGTCCAGCTTCGGCGCCGAGGAGGTGCAGGACTTCGGGCTGCGGCATACCGCCGAGCTGCTGCTGGGCCGCGTCGAGCGGGTGCACTGGTACAGCCTGTACGACCTGCCCAGCGCGTGGGAGGCGACCACGCGCCATCGCGAGGCGGAGGGCTCGTCGTACTACCGGCATTTCTACATGGGGCTGCTGCGCGAGGACGGCACGCCCAAGCTCGCGCTGAGGCAGTTCCCGCAGTACACGCCGGAACTGGGCATCTGCCAGTGGTTCCACTTCGAGGATCATCGGCTGGATGCCGCCGTGGATTGGCTCAAGCGGTTGGGCGTGCGCCGACTGCGCACCGGCCTGAGCTGGGCCGACCGGCACAGGCCGGACGCGCTGGCGTGGTTCGATCGCATGATGAAGGCGCTGGAGCCTTTCGAGCTCACCGTCACCTTCTGCTTCACCCCCGAGAGCAGGGGGATACGTCCCCACCACACCAGCCCGCCGCAGGAGATGCAGGAGTTCGCCGACTTCTGCGTGGAAATGCTGCGGCGCTATGCCTGACCGGCGCGGAACGTCCACGATGGCCCTGCAGCATGCGCGCCCGGCCGAGCCTCCCTGCGGCGATCCCGGCACGGATCCGCTGCAGGCCTGGCTGCGCCACATGCGGCGCGGCGAATGGGAGCAGGCCTGGGCCATCACCGACGCCGAGCTCCCGCTGCGCGCTTGCCGGCCTTGCGCGCACTGGCCGCGGCACATGCAGTACGTGTGGACCGGCGCGCCGCTGGCCAACCGACGCGTGCTGGTGCGGTGCTACCACGGCCTGGGCGATACCTTGCAGTTCATCCGCTACATGCGGCCGCTCAAGGCGATCGCCCGCGAGGTGATCGTGTGGGCGCAGCCCTCGCTGCTCGGGCTGCTGCGGGGCGTGGCCGGGATCGACCGGTTGTTGCCGTTGCACGACGGCGCCCCTGACGCCGGCTACGACGCGGACATCGAGATCATGGAGCTGGCGCATTTCTTCCGAACCACGCCGGCGACCGTGCCGGCGGAGGTCCCGTACCTGCGCGCGGAGCCCATGGGGCTGGCGCGCCGCGCGGATCGACCCTCGGTCGGGCTGGTATGGAAGGCGGGAGACTGGAACCCGGCGCGCTCGATGCCGTTCGCGACCCTGATGCCGTTGGCGGAGCTGCCGGACGTCGATTGGTTCATCCTCCAGCCCGGCGCGCGGGAGGCGGGATGGAACGGCGAGTTCGGCCGCTTCCCCGGCGAGTTCGGCATGACGGACTACGCGCGCGCGGTGCGCGCGATGGATCTGCTGGTCACCATCGATTCCATGCCGGCCCACCTTGCCGGGGCCCTGGGAGTGCCGGTGTGGACGCTGCTTTCCACCGAGCCGGACTGGCGCTGGATGGAAGGCCGCCAGGACAGCCCGTGGTATCCGACGATGCGCCTGGTGCGGCAAGCGAAGGCGGGCGATTGGGCCGGGGTGGTCGCCCGCGTCGGGCGGATGCTGGGCGATCGCGCCGCGCGCTGGAAATCCGGATCCGGCGGGTTCAGCGCAAACCCACTCGCCTGATCCAGGCGCCCAGACGGCCGCGGTGGTAGGCCAGGGCGTGGTAGGTCGCCGCCGCGACGCGCGCCCATCCGATGTAGAACGCGGGAATGCCCAGGCGGCGCGCGATGCGGAACGCGCGATGGCTGCCTGCGGAGATGGCGCAACGCATGCGATAGACCAGCCGGCGTTGCGCGGAGGGTACGCGCCTGTCCGGAACCACCCGCTTGCGCGGCCGCAGGCCGCGCAAGCGCGCGAGCCGATAGGCCAGCCCCTCGCGCCGTTGCCGCAAGCCGGCCGCCTGGGTTTGCGCGACGAACGAGGCATCCACCCGGTCCAGCTTCACCCGGCCGTCCTCGATGGCGCGCGAGACGATGCGCGCCACCTCGGGAGAGCGTACAAGCACCACGTTGTTGCCGCGCCAGTCCGAGGCGTACGGCTCCACCCAGGCATCGCCGAAAGAGACATCCGCGGTCTCGGCCATCACGTCGTCGCAGAAGTTGCAGGCCGGGTCCATGAAGAAGCCGGCGCCCCAGTCGCCATCGGCCAGGTGCCACCAGTCGCGGTCGAGCACGCGGCCATCGTGCAGGGCCAGGGCCGCGTTGTACCAGCTGGCCGGCCGGTCCGGGAGCTTGCGGCGGAACTCCACGCCGCGGACGTCCCGCCCGGTCGTGCCCATCTGCCAGGCCAGGCTCTCGACGAAGCGCGCGCTCTTCATGTGCCCGCAGAACAGGCCCAGGGTGAAGCGGATGCGCTCGCGCAGCAGCGGGTGCTCGCGGCGCATCAGCTGCACGGCCTTGATGAAGCAGGGGATGCCGACCACCGCATAGCGTCCGGGGGTGTCCATGATGATGCGCAGCACCTCGGACATCTCGACCGGGTAGTAGCGCGACCGGGCGCCGCGCTTCAACGCGTCCTCGTCGCGCGAGATGCGGTAGCGGAAGAAGCGGCCGTCGCGGCCGGGATCCTCGATCGCGTGGACGTGCGCGACGCCGTCGATCATTCCCTCGCGCAGCAACTGGGCAGCGAGCCAGGTCGCCATGCCGCCCGAGCTGCCTTCGGCCCGGAACGCCCCCTCGCCGGCGTGGCCGACGTAGGCGGCGGCGAAGCGGCCGGTGGCCGCATCGTGCAGTCCGGCGTGCGGGAACAGCTCCGCCGCGATGCGGTCCTCGTCGTCGGCCGCGGGCGAGAACGGGCAGGTGCGCTCGAAGCGCGGCACGGCATTCTCGCTCCAGCCAGGCGGACCTGCGGGCCGCAGCAGGCCATCGCGGTCCATGCGCATGCGGGCCCCGGGCACGCCGCTTTGCGCGACGCAGGCGCCGCAACCGATGCAGAGACCGGCGCGGACCATGGCCTCGGGCCGCAACGCCTTCATGCGGCGGCGGTGGCGGGGAGCAGCGCGGCGAGCAGGTAGCGATGCGAGCGGGCGCGCAGCGCGCCGATGCGATCCTGGACCGCGTCGGGCAACGGTTCTTCGAGCAGCCGCTCGAACGTGGAATCCGGCGTGGACGGGCCGGCGAAGTGCGCTCCGGTGCCTGCGTCGGCCATCAGGGAGCGCAGCTTGGTGCTGCGGTAGGAAGAGCCTTCGCACACGAATGGCCGGCCGTACCGGAGGGCGAACACGCAACCATGGAAGAAGTTCGTCGCCACCGATCGCGCACCGGCGACGAGCGCCGCGAACTCGCGGGGGCCTGCCTCGATCCACTGCCGGTCGGCCCAGGCATTGCGATAGCCGATGCTGACCGTCCTCAGCCCGCGGCGCCTGGCCCAGCGCGCCACGGCATCGGCGAAGCGGGGCGAGAAGTTGTGGCCGTACACGGCGACATAGGGTTCGTCCAAGGGCACGGGCACCGATGGCGCGGGCGGGAACGCGAGGCAAGGGTCCAGCACGAGTTCGGGCCTATGGCCGGTCGCGTTCTCGACCAGGTCGCGCGATGCGGCATCGCGGACGGCGATGTGCCGGAAGCGGCGCAGGGACTGCGTTCTCTCCTGGTCCAGGCCGAGCCGCGCATCGTAATGGCCGAAGCTGGCCGCGTACGAGACCAGGTGCCGTGCCCGGAGGCCTTCGCCGTAGAAGGCGGGGAAGGCGCCGTACCAGGGATGCGACAGGTTCCATACTTCGTCGCTGCCGACGACCACCGTATCGCATGCCGGCATGCGCCCGGGCTCGTCCAGGGGAAAGCGCGGCAACAGGGGAAGCTCTTCGAAGGCTTCGAAGAAGCGGCGGATCTTGCGCCGGTAGCGGCCATGGTCCTCGCGCAGCGTCGGCTGCGGCAGGGTCGGGCGCAGCGCGCATCTCCACTCGGCGATGTCCACCTTGCGCGATGCGTGGTCGAGGATGACGGCGCGATGGCCGAGCGAGCGCAGCCCGTCGGCCAGGCATTTCGCTTGCCAGTAGCTGCCGTAGTTGATGCAACGGTGGAACGTCAGAACGCCGATCTTCACGATTCCGTCCAAGCGGGATGACGATGCTGGCAACCCCGCGATTACCGGCGAGGTCGCCACGATGACCCGGCTGCTGTTGATCCGTCATGCGCAAACCGATGCGAACGGCCATAGCCTGGCCGGGCGACTGCCGGGCGTAGGCCTGAACGATCTCGGCCGCCGGCAGGCCCGTGCATTGGCCGCGAGGCTCGGGCAACTCTCCATCGCGGCGATCTATGCGAGCCCGCTGGAGCGGGCGATGCAGACCGCCGAAGCCATCGCCACTCTACGAGGGCACAGGATCGTGCCTTGTGAAGAGTTGCTGGAAATCGACTACGGCGAATGGACGGGCCTGAGCCTGCAGGCGTTGGCCGACGACGAGGCATTCCGGATCTTCAACGGGCAACGCAGCTGCGCGGCGGCGCGCGCGGGCGAATACATGCTGCAGGCGCAGGCGCGGATGGTGGTCGGGCTCGACCGCCTGCGCAGGTTGCATCCGCAGCAGACCATCGCCGTCGTCAGCCATGGCGACATGATCCGCGCCGCGGTGGCGCACTACGCCGGCATCCCGCTGGATCTTTTCCATCGGATCGAGATCAGCCCGGCTTCGCTCAGCGTGGTGGATGTGGACGACATGTGGATCCGCATCGTTTGCATCAACGACACGGGAAGTGCAGGCGATTTCGCGTGAGTTGCCTCCATCCCGCGCGAGCTCCGCGCCCCGCCGGCACGTTCGCGTGAAACCCAGCGAGCTTGGCTGTGAAGCATGCGTAGCCGTTTCCAGGTGTTTCTTCTCAAAGCTTTAAAGCATCAAAGCTGAGACTGGCCCCGAACCTGAAGCGGACCGTTCTTCTTGCGCATCGACATGCATTCCGTGGCGTCGGATGGGGTCCGCTTCTTCGCAGCGAGGAGGTGGCCGCAGCGCAAACGATGGTCGAGTGCCTTTCTCCACGATGCCGCCGGCAGCGTCGATCACGCAGACCTACGGTCGCGCCGGCCGGTCCAGTGGAAACATCATGGCGCGATGTCGATGCCGGCCTAGCGACCGCATCGCGACTCCTGCCAACGGTCCCGCCCGGAAAGCAACGACGTTTCCGCCGCGGGTGACGCGCAACTCAAACCGCCTGTCCGGCCCATCGCCAGGTCCGGGCCCGTCCCCGTCGCGTACGGGAACGCGGGCCGACAACGTGGCGCGGCAGGTTATCCGAAAAGGAACGAGTATGGATGGCGTAGCACGGTCAAAACAGCTGAAGCGTAAACACGCACTCGTCGCCGGCGGTGCCGGCTTCATCGGTGCCCATCTTTGCCGGAGGCTGCTGGCCGAAGGCTTCCGGGTCACGGTGCTGGACAGCCTGGTGACGGGCCGCCTCGGCAACCTCGGCGATCTTGTCGATCACGACGCGGTGAGGTTCGTGCGGCACGACGTGACCAAGCCGTACGACGACCCGACCGCCGACGTGATCTTCAACCTGGCCTGCTGCGCTTCGCCCGTGCATTACCAGGCCCGGCCGGTGCACACCTTGCAGACGTGCCTGGAGGGCTCGCTCAACCTGCTGGAACTGGCCAAGCGCAACGGGGCGCGGATCTTCCAGGCGTCCACCAGCGAGGTGTACGGCGAGCCGGAAACGCATCCGCAGCAGGAAGGCTACCGCGGCGCGGTCAACTCGATCGGGCCGCGCGCCTGCTACGACGAGGGGAAACGCTGCGCGGAGACCCTGTTCTTCGACTACCACCGCCTCTATGGCGTGGACATCAAGGTTGCGCGCATCTTCAACACCTACGGGCCCTACATGCGCGAGGACGACGGCCGGGTGGTCTCCAACCTGATCGTGCAGGCGATCAGGGGAGAACCGATGACGCTGCATGGCGACGGCAGCCAGACGCGCTCGTTCTGCTACGTCGACGACCTGGTCGAGGGCATCGTGCGCTTGATGGGCGCGCCGGAGGCGTTCACCGGCCCGGTGAACCTCGGCAACCCGGAGGAAATCACCGTGCTGGAGCTGGCCGAACGCATCCGGGCCATGACCGGCTCGGCCTCGCCGCTCAGGCGCCTGCCGATGCCGATCGACGATCCCACCCGCCGCTGCCCGGACATCGCGCTGGCGCGGCGGCAGCTGGACTGGGAACCGAGGGTGCCGCTGGAGCAGGGGCTGCGCCGCACGATCGAGTGGTTCCGGAGCCAGGAACAACCCCAGCGCGCGCGCCTGCATCCCGCGCCCATGCCGGTCATGGAGGTCCATCGTGGTTGCGCATGACACACGCGGCAATGGCGGCTCGTCCGGCAAGGGCCGGGTGCTGATCACCGGCGGCGCCGGTTTCGTCGGCTCGCACCTGGCCGACGAACTGCTGGCGCACGGCTACCAGGTGCGCGTGCTCGATGCGCTGGTCGAGCAGGTCCATGGCGAACAGCGGGCACGCCCCGGCTACCTGGCAGAAGACGTCGAGCTGATACAGGGCGACGTGCGCGATCCGGAGGCGGTCCGCGCCGCGCTGGAGGGCGTATCCAAGGTGTTCCACCTCGCCGCGGCGGTCGGGGTGGGCCAGAGCATGTACGAGATCGCGCACTACACCGACGTCAACAACCGCGGTACCGCGGTGTTGCTGGAGGCCCTGTCCTCCTCGCCGGTGGAGCGCCTGGTGGTCGCCTCCAGCATGAGCATCTACGGCGAAGGGCTGTACGTCGACGCCGCGGGCAACGAGGTCGCGCCGCCCGAGCGCAGCCTCGATGCGCTCAGGCGGGGGCAATGGGAACTGCTGCAGGACGGCAGCCCGCTTGCGCCGGTGCCGACCCACGAGGGCAAGACGCCGATGCCCACGTCGGTGTATGCCTTGTCCAAGCTCGACCAGGAGAAGCTGTGCCTGATCGTCGGCCAGGCCTACGGGATCGCCACCACGGCGCTGCGCTTCTTCAACATCTACGGCACGCGCCAGGCGCTGTCCAACCCGTATACCGGCGTGCTGGCGATCTTCGCCTCGCGCTATCTCAACCGCAAGCCGCCGAGGATCTTCGAGGACGGCCGGCAGCGGCGCGATTTCGTGCACGTGCGCGACGTCGCGCGCGCCTGCCGGCTGGCCTTGGAAACCCCGGAGGCGGCCGGCCGGGCCATCAACATCGGCAGCGGCCAGGCCATCAGCATCGTCGCGATCGCCGCGGCGATGGCCGAGGCATTGGACATCGACGACCTGCCGCCGGACATCACCGGCAACTTCCGCGCCGGCGACATCCGCCATTGCTTCGCCGACATCGCGCTGGCGCGCGAACTGCTCGGGTACCGCCCGCAGGTGACGCTGGAGGAAGGCATGACGGAACTCGTGGCCTGGATCAGGGAACAGACCGCGGTCGATCGCATCGACGCGGCGGTGGAAGAACTCGCACGCCGGGGGTTGCAGCTATGACGCAGGCCACCGGGACGATGCGGCCGGTGCTGATCACCGGCGGGGCGGGGTTCATCGGCACGAACCTGGCGAACCGGCTGCTGGAGCAGGGCCGCCGCGTGCTGGTCTACGACAACCTGTCGCGCGCCGGCGTGGAGCGCAACCTGCAATGGCTGCGCGCGCGCCACGGCGAGCGGCTGCAGGTAGAGGTCGCCGACGTCCGCGACCGCGAGCGCGTGCGCGCCGCGGTCGCGCAGGCGGGGCAAGTGTTCCACCTGGCGGCGCAGGTCGCGGTGACGTCGAGCCTGGCGGACCCGCGCGAGGACTTCGACATCAACCTGGCCGGCACGCTCAACGTGCTCGAGGCGATGCGCGCGCTCGACGATCCGCCCTCGCTGCTGTTCACCTCCACCAACAAGGTCTACGGCGCGCTGGACGACATCGCGATGGAGATCGAGGGCGATCGCTACCAGCCGCGCGAAGCGGAATTGCGCGAGCGCGGCATCGGCGAATGGCGTGCGCTGTGTTTCCACAGCCCCTACGGCTGCTCCAAGGGCGGTGCCGACCAGTACGTGCTCGACTACGCGCGCAGCTTCGGCCTGCCGGCGGCCCTGTTCCGGATGAGCTGCATCTACGGCCCGCACCAGTGCGGCACCGAGGACCAGGGCTGGGTGGCTCACTTCCTGATCCGGGCGTTGCGCGGCGAGGCGATCACGATCTACGGCGACGGGCGCCAGGTCCGCGACGTGCTGTACGTGGACGACCTCGTGCAGGCCCTGCTGCGCGCCCAGGAACAGATGCCGGAACTGGCCGGGCGCGCGTTCAACATGGGCGGCGGGCCGGCGAACACGCTCAGCCTGCTGGAGCTGCTGGCGTTGATCGAGGCGCTCGACGGCCGGCCGCCGCAGGTCAAGTACGGCCCCTGGCGGGTAGGGGACCAGCGCTACTACGTATCCGACGCGCGCGCGTTCGGCCACGCGACCGGCTGGCGGCCCTGCGTCGCCGCACGCGAAGGCGTGGCCCGCCTGCACGATTGGCTCGCGGGCACGGTATCGGTGCCGCGGGCGCCGGCGACCAGGACGCACGCGGCATGAGCGGCATGCTTGCGGCAGTGCTGGAAGGCAGCGAACGTGTGCAGGTGGCGCGCACGGCGCGTCCGCTACCCGCGGCCGGGCAGGTACGCGTGCGACTGCATGGCTGCGGCGTATGCGCGTCCAACCTGCCGGTGTGGTCGGGCCGTCCCTGGTTCCAGTACCCGCTGGAACCGGGCGCGCCGGGCCACGAAGGCTGGGGCGAGATCGACGAGGTCGGCGATGGCGTCGACGGCTGGCGGCGCGGCGAGCGGGTCGCGCTGCTGTCCGGCAATGCCTATGCCGAGTACGACGTCGCGCAAGCCGATGCGCTGGTACGCCTGCCGGAAGGATTCGACGGCCAGCCATTGCCGGGCGAGCCGCTGGCCTGCGCGATGAACATCTGGCGACGCAGCGACATACGCCCGGAGCACACCGTGGCGGTCGTCGGCGTGGGCTTCATCGGCGCGCTGCTGATCCAGCTCGCGAGCCGGGCCGGGGCCAAGGTCATCGCGCTGTCCAGGCGCCCGTTCGCGCTGGACGTGGCGCGCGCCTGCGGAGCGGACGTGACCTTGCCGACCGAGGACCGCCATGCCGCGATCAACGCGGTCAACGAACTCAGCCGCGGCGGCTGCGCCCGGGTGATCGAGGCCGCCGGCGAACAGGCGACGCTCGACATCGCCAGCGCGATCTGCGCCGAGGGCGGCCGCCTGGTCATCGCCGGCTACCACCAGGACGGGCCACGGCAGGTCGACATGCAGCAGTGGAATTGGCGCGGCCTGGACGTGATCAACGCGCACGAGCGCGACCGCGCCGTGGCGCTGCGCGGCCTGGCCGAAGCGATGCGGGCGCTGCGCGACGGGCGCATCGAGCCGTTCGCGCTGCTCACGCACCGCTATCCGCTGGACCGCCTCGGCGATGCGTTCCGGGCCATGTCCGCACGACCCGAGGGCTTCATGAAAGCGACGGTGACGCTATGAACGCGCGTTTGCAGGCGATGCCCGAGCGGCCGAGGCTGGGTTTCCTCGGCGTGGGCTGGATCGGCTGCCAGCGCATGCAGGTGCTCGCCGAATCGGGCGAGGCCAGCGTGGCCGCGATCGCCGACCCGCATCCCGGATCGCTCGCGCGCGCCGCCGAGCATGCGCCGCAGGCCCGTCGCTGCCGCAGCGTCGCGGAGTTGCTGGAAGACGACGACCTGGACGGCGTGGTGATCGCCACCCCCAGCGGCGCCCATGCGCTGCAGGCCATCGCGGCACTCGAACGCGGGTTGGCGGTGTTCTGCCAGAAGCCGCTGACGCGCACCGCCGCGGAGGCCGAGCAGGTGATCGAGGCCGCGCGGCGTGCCGATCGCCTCCTGGACGTCGATTTCAGCTATCGCGCGGTCGCCGGCGTGCCGGAACTGCGCCGGCAGGTGCAGGCCGGCGAGCTGGGCGACATCTACGCGGTGGACCTGGTTTTCCACAACGCTTACGGGCCGGACAAGGCCTGGTTCTACGAACTGGCCCAGTCCGGCGGCGGCTGCGTGATGGACCTGGGCACGCACCTGGTCGACCTGGCGCAGTGGATCTGCGGCGCCTGCGGGCACGAGGACATGAGCGCGGCGCTCTATGCGCAGGGGCGCCTGCTGGACGCGCCGATCGACCGGGTCGAGGACTATGCGGTGGCGCAATGGCGGCTGGACAACGGCACGCACGTGCGCCTGGCCTGTTCGTGGCGCTTGCCGGCGGGCCGCGGCGCGGTGATCCAGGCATCGTTCTACGGCACCCGCGCCGGGGCCGCCCTGCGCAACGTGGGCGGATCCTTCTACGACTTCATCGTGGAGCGCTTCGACGGCACCGCGCGCTCCAACCTCGCCGCGCCACCGGACCCATGGGGCGGGCGCACGCTGGTGGAGTGGGCGCGGCGCCTGCGCCACGACCGGCGCTTCGATCCCGCCGCCGTGCGGCTGCTGCAGGTGGCCAGGACCGTGGATGCCATCTATGGCCGCTGAGCGCTTCCATGGCCGGGTGCTGATGACCGCCGACACGCTCGGTGGCGTATGGCCGTTCGCCATCGAGCTGGCGCGGCAACTGGCAGGCCGGGGCGATCGCGTGCTGCTGGCCGCCATGGGGCGCGAACCGGATGCCTCGCAGCGCGCCGAAGCGGCGGCGATCCCCGGCCTGGAACTGCACGCGCGGCCTTATCGCCTGGTGTGGATGCAAGATCCATGGCGCCACCTGGACGCGGCGGCCGACTGGCTGCAGGCGCTGGCGCGGGATTTCGCGCCCGACGTGATCCACCTCAACGACCTGGCCCTGGCCGAGCGCGGCTGGCCGGCCCCGGTACTGCTGACCGCGCACTCCTGCGTGTGTTCCTGGTGGCAGGCCGTGCATGGCACGGCCGCGCCGCGCGAATGGGATGCCTACCGCGACCGCGTGGCCGCGTGCGTGCACTCCGCCGACCACGTGGTCGCGCCATCGCAGGCGATGCTGCAGGCGCTGGCCGGGCATTACGGCGCACCCGTCTCGTGCGAGGTCATCCACAACGGCCGCACCGCGCCGCCGCAGGCCTCGTACGCCAAGGCGCAGTTCGTGCTCGGCGCCGGGCGGCTGTGGGACCAGGCCAAGAACCTGGGGGCCCTGGCCGCGGTCGCCGGCGACCTGCCGTGGCCGGTGCTGCTGGCCGGCGATGCGCGCCATCCGCATGGCGGCGATGCCGCGTTCGAAGGCGGGCAGGTGCTGGGACGGCTGCCGGAAGCGCAGTTGCGCGCCTGGATGGCGAAAGCCCCGGTCTACGCCTTGCCGGCCCGCTACGAGCCGTTCGGCCTGTCCGCCCTGGAAGCGGCGCAGGGCGGCTGCGCGCTGGTGCTCGGCGACATCCCCAGCCTGCGCGAGATCTGGGCCGACGCGGCCCTGTTCGTGCCGCCGGACGACCCAGATGCGCTGCGCGATGCCTTGCGGCGGTTGATCGACGACGACGTGCTGCGCGCGCGCATGGCCCGGCAGGCGTCCGCGCGGGCGCGCCGCTATACCCCCGAGGCCATGGCCGCGCGCTACCGCCGTGCCTACGCGGCCCTGCGTTGCGGCCACGCCAGGCCGGCGCGGGCGACCGCGATTCCCGACGCCGCAGGAGCGCATGCATGAAGTACGTCCTGTTCTACCACTCGCTGGTGTCCGACTGGAACCACGGCAACGCGCATTTCCTGCGCGGCATCGTCGCCGAGCTGCAAGCGCGCGGCCACCAGGTCGAGGTGTACGAGCCGCGCGACGCCTGGAGCGTCACGCAACTGGTCGCCGAGCACGGCCAGGCGCCGCTGGAGGAATGGCGGCGACGCTTCCCCGGACTGCACAGCCATCGCTACGACATGCACGCGCTCGACCTGGACCAGGCGCTCGACGGCGCCGACGTGGCGATCGTGCACGAATGGAACGAGCCGGCGCTGGTCGCCGAGGTCGGCCGCCATGCGCCGGCCGGGTGCCGGGTCTTCTTCCACGACACGCACCACCGCTCCGTGAGCGCGCCGCAGGAGATGCAGCGCTACCGGCTGGACCGCTACGACGGCGTGCTCGCGTTCGGCGAGGCGGTCCGCCAGCGCTACCTCGACAACGGCTGGTGCGAGCGCGCATGGACCTGGCACGAGGCGGCCGACGTGCGCGTGTTCCAGCCGCTGCGCGCCCCCGGGGGCCGTACCGGCGACCTGGTGTGGATCGGCAACTGGGGCGACGACGAGCGCTCGCAGGAGCTGCGCGAATTCCTGGTGGAGCCCGTGCGCGCACTCGGGCTCGACGCCTGCGTCCATGGCAGCCGCTATCCGCCGGAGGCGCTGGCGATGCTGGCCGACGCCGGCATCGCCTACCGCGGATGGCTGCCCAACTACCGCGCGCCGGAGACGTTCGCGCGCTTCAAGGCGACCGTGCACGTGCCGCGCCGCCCCTACGTGCGGCTGCTGCCGGGCATTCCCACCATCCGGGTGTTCGAGGCCCTGGCCTGCGGCATCCCGCTGGTCAGCGCGCCGTGGACCGACGCGGAAGGCCTGTTCGCGCCGGGACGCGATTACCTGGTCGCGGAGAACGGCGCGCGGATGCGCCGCCACCTGCACGACCTGCTGCACGACCCGGCCATGGCATCGGAACTGGCCATGCACGGCCTCGCCACGATCGCGCGCCGCCACACCTGCGCTCATCGCGTCGAGCAACTGCAGTCGATCCTGTCCGAACTGGGCGGGCCCGCGCGCGAACGAGCCTCCCTTCCCACGCCACGGAGTCTGACCCATGCCTAGCCCCCTGCGCATCGCGTTCTTCGGTTCCAGCCTGGTGTCCTCGTACTGGAACGGCGCGGCCACGTACTACCGCGGGATCGTGCGCGCGCTCCACGAGCGCGGCCACCGCGTCACGTTCTTCGAGCCGGATGCGTTCGAGCGGCAGCGGCACCGCGACATCGACGACCCGCCGTGGGCGGAGGTGGTGGTGTATCCGGGTAGCGACGAGGCCGAGGCCGCGCGCGCCCTGGAGCGGGCGCGCGGCGCCGACCTGGTGGTCAAGGCCAGCGGCGTGGGCGTGTTCGACGACTTCCTGGAGCGCGAGGTGCTCGCGCTGCGATCCCCGGCCACGCGCGTCGCGTTCTGGGACGTGGACGCGCCGGCGACGCTGGAGCGAATGCTCGGCGATCCGGACGATCCGCTGCGGGCGCACATACCGCGCTACGACCTGGTGCTGACCTATGGCGGCGGGCAGCGGGTGATCGATGCCTACCGCGGGCTCGGTGCGCGCCAGTGCGTGCCGGTCTACAACGCGCTGGACCCGCACACCCACCATCCGGTGCCGCACGAGCCGCGCTTCGCCGCCGACCTGGCGTTCCTGGGCAACCGCCTGCCCGACCGGGAGGCGAGGGTGCACCGGTTCTTCTTCGAGGCGGCGCGGCAGGCGCCGGAGTTCGATTTCCTGCTCGGCGGCAGCGGCTGGGACGACGTGCCCCTGGGAGGGAACGTGAAGCGCCTGGGGCACGTCTCGACCCGCGACCACAACGCGCTCAACTGCAGCGCGCGCATGGTGCTCAACATCAACCGCGACAGCATGGCGCGCTTCGGCTTCTCGCCGCCGACGCGGGTGTTCGAGGCGGCCGGCGCCGGCGCGTGCCTGGTCACCGACAGGTGGGAGGGCATCGAGATGTTCCTCGAGCCGGGCCGCGAGGTACTGGTGGCCGACGGCGCCGAGGACGTGGTCGAGCACCTGCGCAGGATCGGCCCGGCGCAGTCGCGCCAGATCGGCGAGCGCGCCCGCGAGCGGCTGCTGCGCGAGCACACCTATGCGCACCGCGCCGAGCAGCTCGAGCGGCTGCTGCAAGCGCAGCTGCGGGTGGCCGCGTGATGGGCGGCGCGCTCGACATCGTCGTGCTCGGCCTCAGCCTGCGCTCGGCCTGGGGCAACGGGCATGCGACCACCTACCGCGCGTTGCTGCGCGCGCTCGAGGCGCGCGGCGACCGCGTGCTGTTCCTGGAGCGCGACGTGCCCTGGTACGCGCAGCACCAGGACGCGGGCGACGAACTTCCCGGGCGGCTGGCGCTCTACCGCGACCTGGACGAGCTGCGCGATGGCCATGCCAAGGCCGTCGCCGGGGCCGACCTGGTGATCGTCGGATCGTACGTGCCACAAGGCATCGACGTGGGCGCGTGGGTACAGGAAACCGCCCGCGGCGTGGTGGCCTTCTACGACATCGATACCCCGGTCACCCTGGCGGCGCTGCAGCGGCGCGCCTGCGACTATCTCTCGCCCGAGCTGGTCGCCGGCTACGACCTGTACCTGTCGTTCACCGGCGGACCGGCGCTGGAAACGCTGCGGCGGCACTACGCGGCGCCCATGCCGGTACCGCTGTACTGCTCGGCCGACCCGGAGTGCTACTTCCCCGAGCCGATCGATGCCGACTACGACCTGGGCTACATGGGCACCTACAGCCAGGACCGCCAGCCGGTGCTGGAGCGCCTGCTGGCGGGGCCCGCGCGGGATTGGCCGCAGGGGCGCTTCGTCGTGGCCGGCCCGCAGTACCCGGACACGCTCCGCTGGCCAGGCAACGTCGAGCGGATCGAGCACCTGCCGCCCAGCGCGCACCGCCGGTTCTACAACCGGCAACGCTTCACCCTCAACGTGACCCGCGCCGACATGGTCGCGATGGGGCACTCGCCCAGCGTGCGCCTGTTCGAAGCGGCCGCGTGCGGCACCGCCATCGTGTCCGATGCCTGGACCGGGCTGGATTCGCTGTTCCGCCCGGGCCAGGAGATCCTGGTCGCGCAATCGGGCGACCAGGTGCTGCGGTGGCTGCGCGACACGCCCGAGGACGCCCGCAGGCGCATCGGCGAGGCCGTGCGGCGGCGTTTCCTCTCCGAACACACGCCGGCCCATCGCGCCCAGGCGTTGCACGACTACCACGAGCGCGCCGCGGCCCGGGCCGCGCGGCCGCACCACGCCAGGAGAACCGCCCATGAGCAAGCATTCGTCCAAGCAGACCACCAACCATGACGAGATCCGCCGGTGGGCGGAGAAACGCGGCGGCCGCCCGGCCAGCGTGCGCGGCACCGCCGACCGCGGCGAGCACGCCGGCCTGCTGCGGATCATGTTCCGCGACGACGAGGACCTCGAAGAGATCGAGTGGGACGAGTTCTTCGAGAAGTTCGACGAAGAAGGGCTGGCCTTCCTCTACCAGGAGAAGACCGCCGACGGCGGCGAGAGCCGCTTCTTCAAGCTGGTCGAGCGCGATTGAAGGCGCGGCCCATGATCGCCACCGATACCCGAACGCCGGCGCAGGCCATCCAGGAGCTCGGCCCCTGGTTCCACAACCTGCACCTGCCCGGCGGGGAACAGACCGCGCCCGACCATGCGTACGGCGATTTCCCCGCGTTCAAGTGGCGGCAGATCGAGCCGCACATCCCGCGCGACCTGCAGGGCGCGACCGTGCTGGACATCGGCTGCAACGCCGGTTTCTACAGCTTCGAGCTGGCGCGGCGCGGCGCCCGGGTCACCGCGATCGACGTGGACCCGCATTACCTGGCGCAGGCGCGCTGGGCCGCCAGGCAGCTGGGACTGGAGGCGCAGGTGAGCTTCCGGCAGATGCAGATCTACGAGATCGCCGACCTGCCTGGCCGTTTCGACTGGATCTGGCTGATGGGCGTGCTGTACCACCTGCGCCACCCGCTGCTGGCGCTGGACATCGTCCGCCGCAAGTGCGCCGACCGCATGGTGCTGCAGACCATGACCATGCCCGAAACCGAACAGCTGGACACGCCGCCCGACCTGGGCCTGGACGAGCGCGATCGCCTGCAGTCGCCCGGTTGGCCGCGCATGGCCTTCATCGAGCACCGGCTGGCCGGCGATCCGACCAACTGGTGGGCGCCCAATGCGGCCTGCGTGCTGGCGATGGCGCGCAGCGCCGGGTTCGAGGTGCAGCGGCAACTCACCCACGAGACCTGGTTGTGCCGCGCCGGCGATTCCCTCGATCCGTTCGCCGCCCGCGAGCTGGACGCGATCGTGGGGGATGGCAGCCCATCCGGGAGGGCAGGCCGGTGATCACCGGCCTCCACGCATCCGCGTCGTGCCGCGCCCTCGCGCGAGCAGCCAGGGCACGGCCAGCCCGAGCGCGAAGCTGGCGTAGATGACGGCCAGGTCGCGCCCGTGCAGACGACGGTCGAAACCCGGCGAAAGCCGGCGGGGCACGACGTGGTAGTCCACCGCGTAGGCCACCGCCGAGGTGGCCGTCGCGAGCGCGGCCATGCGCGGCCGGTCGCGCCTGCCGCGGCGCAGGCGTTCGAATGCGATCGCCCAGAACAGCGAACTGGCGTGGTGGATCAGGTAGCCCGCCAGCGTGTGGCGGACGCTGACCCGGTCCTGCCGGTGGGCCTCGCCGCCCCACAGCCACTGGCTGGTCGCATTGGTGGCGGCCGCCGTGGCGCGGGTACGCCGATGGCTCAGCCAGGAGATCGCCAGGGTGGAACAGAGGCTGGCGCAGCTGCCCGAGCACAGGGCGCGGCGCAGCACGATGCGCCAGCGCGACGGTCGACCGTGCTGGTGGCCGGTGCCAACGGCCTGATCGGTTCGGCGCTGGTCGCGCGCCTGGAGCGGGATGGGCATGAGGTGGTCCTTGCGGTGCGGGACGAAGCCGCCGCGGCCGGCCGCTGGCCCGGCCGGCGCCTCGTCCGGGTGGACTACGCGGAGCCGATGGCCTGCACGGCCGAGGCCGCGATGGCGTTCGCCGGGATCGATGTGGTGATCAATGCCGCCGGCATCTTCCGCGAGCGTGGCCGTGCGAGTTTCGAGGCCGTGCACGTGAACGGGCCGTGTAGCCTGTTCGCGCTGGCGGCCGCGGCCGGCGTCGGCCGCCTGATCCAGATCTCCGCGCTCGGCGCCCGGCCCGACGCCCCGACCGCGTACCTGCGCAGCAAGGCGCACGGCGACGCCTGCGCATGGGAGTTCCCTGGCAGGGTGGTCGTGGTGCGGCCGTCGCTGGTATTCGCCGGCGACGGCGCCAGCACCCGGTTGTTCCTGCGCCTGGCCAGCCTGCCGCTGCTGCCGTTGCCGCAAGGGGGGAGCCAGTGCGTGCAGCCCCTGCACCTGGCGGACCTGTGCGATGGCGTGGCCGTGCTGGCGACGCATCCGGACCCGCCACCGCTGGTGAACGCCGTGGGACCGGAGCGCCTGTCGCTTGCCGCGTACCTGCAGACCCTGGCGGCGGGCATCGAGCGCAGGCCGCGCATCGTGCCGGTGCCCCCGCAGGCGGCAGTGTCCGCGGCAAGGGCGCTGAAGCGGGTGCCGGGCAGCCTGGTCGATCCCGATGCGCTGGCGATGCTGCAGCAGGGCAACTGCGCCGACGCGCGGTTGTGGCGCTCGATCGTGGGCAGGCCGTTGCGCCCGGCCGGCGCCTTCATCGGTGCCGGCGAAGCGGCCGTGCTGGGCAGGTCCGCCGACCTGGCGAACCTGCTCCCGCTGCTGCGCGCCAGCGTCTCGCTGACCTGGCTGGCTACCGCGTGGATCTCCGCGTTCGTCTATCCGCGCGCCGCCAGCCTGGAACTGCTGCACCGCGCGCAGGTCCCGGAGGCGCTGGCGCCGTCCGCGCTGTACGCGGCGGCGGCGCTGGATGCGCTGCTCGGCCTGGGCATGTGGTCCCGGCGCTGGAGGCGGGCGGCGTATGGCCTGCAACTGGCGGCGATCGGCTTCTACACGCTGGTGATCAGCCTGTGGTTGCCGGAGTTCTGGGCGCACCCCTACGGCCCGGTGCTCAAGAACCTGCCGCTGTTCGCGCTGATCTGCGCGCTGATGCGGCTGGAGGATCGCGATGGACCTGGCCACCGTTAAGTTCCTGCATATCCTGTCGTCTACGTTCCTGTTCGGCACCGGCGTGGGCACCGCGTTCTACCTGTTCTTCGCCAGCCGCGGCCGCGACCCGCGCACGATCGCCGCGGTGGCGCGGCTGGTGGTCGTCGCCGACTGGTGCTTCACCGCCACCACGATCGTGTTCCAACCGCTGTCCGGCCTCTATCTCGCGCACCTGCTCGGCGTTCCGCTGGGCACGCCCTGGCTGTACTGGTCGATCGTGCTGTTCGCGATCGCGGCGTTGTGCTGGCTGCCGGTGGTCTGGCTGCAGATGCGATTGCGCGACATCGCGGTCGAGGCCGCCGCCCGCGACCGGCCGCTGCCGCTGCGCTACGACGGCTATCTGGGCGCCTGGGCCGCGCTGGGCGTACCCGCACTCGTTTCCTTCCTGGCCATCTTCTACCTGATGACGGCCAAGCCGGCGCTGTCGTGAGGCTTCACCTGGCGATGCCACCGCCGTGGCTAGGTTGGAAACGCACCAAGAACGGCAGGTTCCATGCCAGGAGGATCCCATGTCCACCGCGTTGACCCACCCCCTCTGGAAGATCCGCTCCGAACCGATCCTGTTCACGACCGGCACGCCTCCGCACGTGGACGTGCTGGTGGTCGGGGCCGGCGTGGCCGGACTGGTGACGGCGTTGAACTGCGCCCAGGACGGGCGCTCCGTGGTCGTGATCGAGCGCGACGCGCCCGGCGCCGGCGAGTCCGGACGTTCGACCGCGCACCTGGCCTCGGCCGTGGACGATCGTTATCGGTCGCTGGCGCGCCTGCACGGGAGCGAGGGGGCGCGCCTGGTCGCGGCCAGCCACGCGGCCGCCGTCGACTGGATCGAGGCCTTCGTGCAGGACATCGACGGGCAATGCGGCTTCCGTCGCGTGCCCGGTTACCTGTTCACCTGCAGCGACGACGTGCAGGGACTGCGCGGCGAAGCCCAGGCCGCGGTGCAGGCCGGGCTGGAAGCCGGCTACCTGGAGGAGGGCATTCCCGGCCTGCCGGCGCTGGGCCCGGCGGTGCGTTTCGAACGCCAGGCGCGCATCAACATCGGCCGCTACATCGATGCGCTGGTACAGGCCTGCGCGGCGGCCGGAGTGGTCTTCTTCCGCGGCAACGCGGTCGACGTGAAGGGAGGCGCGCCGGCTTCGGTCGCGCTGCAGTCCGGCCGGACGCTGAGCGCCGATGCGGTGGTGGTCGCCACCAACGTGCCTTTCCACGAAAGGATCGCGATCCATACCAAGCAGGCCGCCTACCGCAGCTACGTGGTGGCCGGCCCGGTCGAGCCCGACGCCTTGCCCGACGCGCTGATCTGGGACGACGGCGATCCGTACCACTACGTGCGCCTGGCCAAGGATCCCGACAGCGGCGCCACGGTCGTCATCGTGGGCGGCGAGGACCACAAGACCGGGCAGAGCGAAGACACCGAGGCCTTCGCCCGCCTGCAGGCGTGGACGCGCGCGCGCTTGCCCGGCGTGAAACGCTTCACCCATGGCTGGTCCGGCCAGATCATCGAGCCGGCCGACTCGCTGGCGTTCATCGGCGCCGACCCGGGCGGCGAGAAGAACGTCTACGTGATCACCGGCGACTCCGGCAACGGCGTGACCCACTGCACGCTGGGCGGCCTGCTGGTCTCCGACCTGGTCGGCGGGCGCGACAACCCGTGGAAGACGCTGTACGCGCCCGATCGCAAGATCGTCCAGGGCGGGCGCGAATGGCTGCGCGAGAACGCCAACGTGGCGGCGCAGTACCGCGACTGGGTGGCCCCGGGCGAAGGCGACCCGGAGACGCTGGCGCGCGGCGAGGGGACCGTGTTGCGCCGTGGCCTGCATCGCGTCGCGGTCTATCGCGACGCCCAGGGCGCACTGCATTCGTTCAATGCGCGCTGCCCGCACATGGGTTGCGCGGTGCGCTGGAGCCCGCAGGAGAAGTCCTGGGATTGCCCTTGCCACGGCTCCCGCTTCGACAAGGAAACCGGCCGGGTGTTGAACGGCCCGGCCAACGCGGCGCTCGCCCCTTGGAAGGAGGCCTGACCCGGCGAACGCCGCATGCCAGGGCGCCTAGGCCGTCCCGTCCAGCGCCCGGTAGGCGAAGTCGCGGATCCGGATGCTGCCCTGGCCGGCACTGTAGATGCCGAGCCTGAGGCTCAGGAAATCGCCGAAGACGTTGTGGTGCATGCCCGACACTTCCATGCGGGTGCCGTAGAGCGTCCAGTGCTTCCCGTCGTCGTGCGAGTAGTGGTAGGTCACCACGTGGTGGTCGTTGGTGAGCCGTATCCGCACGCTGGAGGTGCGCTGCTCCTTCCGCATCCACGGATGCTCGGCGGCGTACTGGAAGCCCTTGACGACGTCCGGCGCAAAACCGATGCCCACGAACGCCTTGTGGTTGTAGAACAGCAGCAGCCCGCCTTCGGCGCCGTCGAGCAGGTCGATCGTCACTTCCGCTTCGTAGGCGCGATCGCCCACCAGGCAAGTCAGCGGCGAACTGTCGACCGGCGAAGCGCCGGCCGCCGCGAGCAGCAGGCCCTTGCCGTCGAACCGGGTGCGCCTGGCCTCGTCGGGGCCGGGCGCGTGGAAGCTCCACTGGACGCCGGACCGGTCCTTGGAGAAATCGTCGGACAGCGCGAAGCCCGCCGCGCCCGGCTTGCCTCCGGTTGGCTTGGGAAGCGGGCGCGAAAGGTCGCCGCCGCGCGGCCGGAACCAGCCGTCGTCGGTCCATTCGATCGGTTCGAGCAGGGTCTGCCGGCCCAGCGTCCTGAAGCCGTTCTCGTAGCCGTGGTAGACCATCCACCAGTCGCCGGCCGGGCCCTCGACCAGCGTGGCATGGCCGCGCGACCACCACGGTTCCGATTCGCGGGTGGTGCGCACCAGCGGATTGTGCGGGCAGTGCTCCCACGGCCCGTGGATCGAGCGGGAACGGGCGGCGATCACCATGTGCCCGGTGACCGGCCCGGCGGTCCCGCCGACCGCGGTCACCAGGTAGAACCAGTCGCCGCGGCGCGTCAATTTCGGCCCTTCAGGCGCGAAGTTCTCGACGATCCAGTCGGCCGGGTAGCGCCAGGGGCTGTAGGCGGGTTCCAGTTCGCCATCGGTGGCGAGGCCGTCGTCGCGCAGGCGGATCCGGCGGATGCCGTTGACGAACAGGTAGCGCTTGCCGTCCTCGCCGACGACATGGCCGGGATCGATGCAGCCCGGGATATGCAGGTCGATCGGATCGCTCCAGGGGCCGCGGATGTCGTCGGCCCAGATCACGTGGATCGACCATCCCTGGCCGGTCGGGTCGGCGGGGATGTACACGTAGTAGCGGTCGCCGTGCTTGCACAGGTCCAGCGCCCAGACCGTGCCGAGCGGCTTGTGCAGCGCGGGCCCGATCGGCGCCCAGTTGACCAGGTCGGTGGAGTGCCAGATCACGATGCCCGGGTAGGACAGGAACGACGAGAACGTCATGTAGTAATCGTCGCCATCCTTGAGGATGGTCGGGTCGGGATGGTCCCCGGCGACGATCGGATTGAGGTAGGTGCCGTCGCCGAGGTCGGCCTTGCGCTGGCCTTCGATCCCGCGCGCCCAGCGCGGCGATGCAGTGGCGGGCTCGCACGGCGGCGCGGCGAGCGCGGTCGAGGCGAAGGGCGCCGCGGCGGTACCGGCCACCACGGCCTTGAACAACCTGCGTCGGGTTATCTCTGGCATCCCGCCAGTCTGGGGCAAGTCCCGCGCCGGTGCCAGGCGCACGATGTCCCGGGGACGGCAGGGTGCGCGGCGCCGGTTAGAGCAGGGCCATGCCGTGCTCGTGGCGATGGGTGCGCTGGAGTTCCAGCGCCATCCAGAGCGCGCCGAGGTGGATCACCACCGCCAGTTCGGCGGCCTTGCTGTCGTCGCCGGCCTGCCAGCGCCTCGCGTCGTCGCGGGCCTGGTCGGGCAGCAGCGCCAGCAGGTCGTGCTCGTCCATGTGCTCCACCTGCTCGGCCAGCCGGGTCGCCTCGCCGAAGGTCCTGAGCACGTACAGGCCCATGTCCGCCAGCGCGGCCAGCACGCCGAGCGCAAGCAGAGCGATGCACAGCCGCTCGGGGAAGAGCGCGCCGCCGAAGCCGGCGTAAGCGGATGCCAGCAGGCCCACGGTCCGCCAGCCGGGGAACGAAAGACGCCGGCGGCGCGGCCAGTTCACGACGCAACCGGTGACCAGGAACGAGGTGCCCGCCGCGGCGGCAGCCAGGTTCGGACTGGCCTGCATCCAGGCCGCGCCCGCGGCCATCGCCGCCAGGACGAGGCCCAGCGGCGGGAGCATCCGCCGGCGATAACTGGCGCCGATGTCGCCGACCAGGCACTTGAGATCGCGGGCGCCGGAGGGATCGCTGTTCTTCACGGTCCTGCCTTCTTCCATCGTGGTGGGCAGGATCGGCAGCGGCATGTCGTAAATTCGTGGGATTGCTGAACGGAGCCGCAGCTGCCTGCCGCCCGGCCGGCGCTCGACGCGAAACGAGGCCGGAACGGTGGTCCTCCGGGGCTCGCATAAGTAAAATGAATCCATCTGGCTCAAATTATTCGAGTTCAGCATGGATATCAGGCAACTCCGGGTCTTGGTCGAAGTCGTGCGCCGTGGCGGGTTCTCCGCCGCGGCGCAATCGCTGTTCGCCACGCAGCCGACGGTCAGTAAGGCGATCCGGCAGCTGGAGGACGAGCTTGGCCTGGTGCTGGTCGACCGCTCGCGCCAGGGCATCCGCCTGACGCAGGCCGGCGAGATCGTCTACCGGCGCGCGCTGGTGCTGCTCGGCGAGCGCGACAACCTGTTGGCCGAACTGGAAGAACTGCGCGGGCTCAAGCGCGGCGAGCTGCACATCGGCCTGCCGCCGCTGGGCAGCGACGTATTGTTCGCGCCGCTGTTCGCGATCTATCGCGAACGCTATCCGCACATCGATCTCAAGGTGCTGGAGCAGGGCAGCCAGGCGCTGGAAGACAGCCTGCGCGCCGGCGAAGTCGAGCTGGCCGGCAGCCTGCTGCCGGTGTCGGAAGACTTCGAATGGCAATCGGTGCGGCGCGAGCCGTTGATGGTGCTGCTGCCGAAGCAGCATCCGCTGGCGAGCCAGCCGTCGCTGCGGCTGGACATGCTGCGCGAGACGCCGTTCATCCTGTTCGACAAGGGCTTCATGTTCAACCGCAAGATCATCGAGGCCTGCCAGCAGCACGGGTTCACGCCGCACGAAGCGGCGCGCAGCGGCCAGATCGATTTCATCGTCGCCTTGGTCGCCGCCGGCATGGGGCTGGCGATGCTGCCGCGGATGATCGCCGTGCGCCGCCCGAACCCGCAGGTCGTGACGCTGCCGCTCGAAGACCAGGACCTGGCCTGGCACATGGCGCTGGTATGGCGCCGCGGCGCCTTCCTCTCGCATGCGGCGCAGGCATGGCTGCAGCTGGCGGCCGAGCAGGAAGCGGTATTGAACGCCGGAAGCTAGGGCCTGCGACCGTTTCCGGCCCGGCCGCCGGCGTCGCTGTCAGTGCAGCAGCGTGTCGCCGATCAGCTTCAGGTTGAGCACCACGATCACCGCCGCGATCAGCCAGGCGATGCGCACCAGCCAGCGTGGCGCGACCAGCGCGCCCATCTTCGACCGGTCGGACACGAAGCGCACCAACGGGATCACCGCGAACGGCAACTGCATCGACAGCAGCACCTGGCTGAACACCAGCAACTGCGCCGTGCCCTTCTCGCCGTAGAGCGCGGTGACGACCACCACCGGCACGATCGCCAGGCCGCGTGTGATCAGCCGGCGCGCCCACGTCGGGATGCGCAGGCGCAGGAAGCCTTCCATCACGATCTGGCCGGCCAGCGTGGCGGTGACGGTCGAGTTGATGCCCGAGGCCAGCAGCGCCACCGCGAACAGGGTCGACGCGAGCCCCACGCCCAGCATCGGCGCCAGCAGCTCGTAGGCCTGCTCGATCTCCTGCACGTCGGTGCGGCCGTGCGCATGGAACACGGCGGCGGCCATGATCAGGATGGCCGCGTTGATGAGCAGCGCCAGGGTCAGTGCGATGGTGCTGTCGGCGGTCGCCCAGCGCAGCGCGCTGCGGCGGCCCTCGTCGGTGCGCGGATAGGCGCGCGTCTGCACGATCGAGGAATGCAGGTACAGGTTGTGCGGCATCACCGTGGCGCCGATGATGCCGATCGCCAGGTACAGCGCCTGCGGGTCGGTGACGATTTGCGCGCGCGGGATGAATCCGCCGAGCACGTCGCGCACGGGCGGCGCCGCCATCGCGATCTGGATGGCGAAGCAGGCGAAGATCACCATCAGCAGGGCGATCACGAAGGCTTCCAGCGCACGGAAGCCCCGGTTCATCAGGTACAGCACCAGGATCACGTCGATCGCGGTGATGATCGCGCCGAGCGTGAGCGGGATGCCGAACAGCAGCTTCAGCGCGATCGCGGTGCCGATCACCTCGGCCAGGTCGCAGGCGATGATCGCCGCCTCGCAGAGCAGCCACAGGCCGATGTTCACCGGCCGCGAGTAGTGGTCGCGGCAGGCCTGGGCCAGGTCGCGGCCGGTGGCGATGCCGAGCCGCGCCGACAGGCCCTGCAGCACCACCGCCATCAGGTTGGACAGCAGGATCACCGACAGCAGCAGGTAGCCGAACTGCGAACCGCCGCCCAGGTCGGTGGCCCAGTTGCCCGGGTCCATGTAGCCCACCGAGACCATGTAGCCGGGGCCCAGGAAGGCGAGCAGCCGGAACCACCAGTGGCCGCCGTTCGGCACGGAGACGCTGGCGTTCATCTCGCCCAGGCTGGGCGAGGAGGCGGCCGAGCGGGGCCAGGCCGGGGTGGGGGCGGATTCGGAGGACATGATGCGCACTATATAGCAAATGCTAATTTAGTGAGCATTGGCAATTTCAATCGTAATGATCGGCCGAGTGATCCAAAATAGGCGCACTGGTGCGATGGCCAGGATCGGATACGGGACCACAGGGTGGGCAGAAGCGAAGAAAAGCTCGAACCGGCGGCACCGGCGCTCGTCGATGCGGAACTGCACGTGGAAAGCTTCCGGCAGGTGCGCGAGGCGCACCGGATGGAGCTGATCGAGGACTACGTCGAGCTGATCTCGGACCTGCTGGCGGACGGCCGCGAGGCCCGGCAGGTCGACATCGCCATGCGCCTGGGCGTGGCCCAGCCGACCGTGGCGAAGATGCTCAAGCGCCTGGTCAAGGGCGGCTGGGTGGTGCAGCGGCCGTACCGGGGCGTGTTCCTGACCGAGGCCGGCGAGGCCCTGGCCGCTGCCAGCCGGCAGCGCCACCAGACGGTGGAGCGCTTCCTGCTCGCGCTGGGCGTGGACGAGGCGACCGCGCGCCGCGATGCCGAAGGCATCGAGCACCACGTCAGCGAGGCCACGCTGGCCGTGTTCGAGGCGTTCGTGCGCAAGCTGGAAGAGAAGGGGGGCGAGGGGTGAATGCCGTCGTCCTGCCACAGGCCGGCGACGACGAGCGCTGGATGCGCCACGCGCTCGCCCTGGCCGACCGGGCCGAGCGCGAGTTCGACGAGATCCCGGTCGGCGCGGTGCTGGTCGATCCGGAAGGCCGGATGATCGGCGAGGGCTGGAACTACAACATCGCCAGCCACGATCCCAGCGCGCATGCCGAGATCATGGCGATGCGCGAGGGCGGCCGCAGGCTCGGCAACCACCGGCTGGTCGGCTGCACGCTCTATGTGACGCTCGAACCCTGCGCGATGTGCGCGATGGCGATGGTGCACGCGCGCATCGCGCGCGTGGTGTACGCGGCGCGCGACCCGAAGACCGGCGCCTGCGGCAGCGTGTTCGACCTGATCGGCGATCCGCGCCACAACCACCGCGTGCAGGTCGACCAGGGCGTGTTCGCCGACGAGGCCGGCCGGCGGCTGACCAACTACTTCCGCGCCAAGCGCGGCAAGCCGCCCGTCGTCGATTGAACGCGCCTGGCGCCGGTGCGGGCATTGCATAGCGCTGCGCTATCATGCCGTCCCGATTTCACCGGATAGGCGACACGATGGCCGACAACTCCACGGACAGCGACCGGCTGATCTGGATCGACCTGGAAATGACCGGGCTCGATACCGATCGCGATTCCATCATCGAGATCGCCACGGTCGTCACCGACGCCCAGCTCAACGTGCTGGCGGAAGGCCCGGAGTTCGCGATCCACCATCCGCTGGAGACGCTGCAGGCGATGGACGAGTGGAACCGCAACCAGCACCAGCGCTCGGGGCTGTGGACGCGCGTGATCGAAAGCGACGTCACCCTGGGCCAGGCCGAGGCGCACACCGTGGCCTTCCTGCAGAAATGGATCAAGGCGGGCGCCTCGCCGATGTGCGGCAACTCGATCTGCCAGGACCGGCGCTTCCTGCACCGGCAGATGCCGCGCCTGGAGCGCTACTTCCATTACCGCAACCTCGACGTTTCCACGATCAAGGAACTGGCGCGGCGCTGGGCGCCGGCGGTGCTGGAAGGCGTGACCAAGACGTCCAGCCACACCGCCTTGAGCGACGTGCACGATTCGATCGCAGAACTGCGCCACTATCGCCGTTTCATGGGGGAACTGGCCGGAATGCCTGCCGCGCCGGTTTGAGCTGTCCCGATTGCTCTTGCCCGGCCGCTCCTGGTAGTCCGATTGCTCTTCGTGGGAGCGGCTTCAGCCGCGACAGGGCCTTACCGAGATCGACGCCTGGTCAGCATCGAATTTCAGCAGATGCTCCGGCAACGTCGTCCCCGCGCAGGCGGGGACCCAGTGTCTTTCCGCGGTAAAGCCTCAAGTCGCTGGGTCCCCGCCTGCGCGGGGACGACGGGCGTCTGCTGATCAGGATGTTGGTAAAGCTCCATCGCGGCTGAAGCCGCTCCCACAAGAGCCGCTCCCACAAAAACGGCTCCCACGAGGGCGATGGCGGATCAGTTGGGCTTGCTGTCGCGCACCAGCGCCTCGACGTTGGTGCGTTCCCCGTCCTTGCCGTGCAGGTAGAGGTGCATGTCCTGCTGCGGGTACGGGATGTTGATGCCGGCCTTGTCGAAATCCAGCTTGATCTGCTCCAGCAGCGCGACCTTGGCGGCGAACCAGTCCGGCGTGTTCACGAAGCAGCGGATGCCGAGGTTCACGGCGTTGTTCCCGAGCTCGTAGACCACCACGTCCGGCTCCGGCGCCTTCAGCACGCGCGCGTCGGCCTGCATCGCCTCGAGCGCGACCTTGCGGGCGAGGCGGATGTCGTCGTCGTAGCCGATGCCGATCACCAGCTCCACGCGCCGCGTCGGCTGCGCGGTCAGGTTGACGATGGCCGAGGCGGTGATCAGGTTGTTGGGGATGGTGAAGATCTGCTTGTCGGCGCCTTCCAGCACGGTCTGGAAGATGCGGACCTCGCGCACGGTGCCGGTCTGGCCGGCCACGGTGACGGTATGGCCGACGTGGAACGGCCGCAGCGTCACCAGCATCACGCCCGAGGCGATGTTGGACAGCGAATCCTTCAACGCCAGGCCGATCGCCAGGCCGGCGGTGCCGAGCACCGCGAGCAACGGCGAGATCTGCACGCCCAGCGTGGCGATGGCGAGGATGACCACGATCACCAGCGAGGCGATGTAGGCGATGTTGCGCAGGAAGCTGCCCAGCATCGGGTCCACGCCCACGCGCGCGGTCGCGCGCGGCACCGCGTTGGCGATGCGCTTGGCCAGCCACAGGCCGACCAGCAGCAATACCAGCGCCGACAGCGCCGGGACCCCATAGGTCTCGAAGATGTGCTGCCAGTCCAGGCGGTGGAACCAGGACGTGGCGGCGGGCAGGCTGGATACGACGCTTTGTGCCATGGAGGGCTCCTTCTGCGGGAGGGTTTGCAGGACGGTTCAGTGGAACGGCGGTCCCGAGAAACGCGAAGCCCCGCATGGCGGGGCTTGCGTGCGGCCAATCTAGCGACCGTGGCGTGACGGAGGCGGTATCAGGCGCTGGCCTTGCGCTTGGCCAGGCGCAGCCAGGTATCGACCACGGTGTCCGGGTTCAGCGACACCGACTCGATGCCTTCCTGCATCAGCCACTCGGCCAGGTCCGGATGGTCGGACGGGCCCTGGCCGCAGATGCCGACGTACTTGCCCTTGGCGCGCGCCGACTTGATCGCCATCGACAGCAGCTTCTTCACCGCCGGGTTACGCTCGTCGAACAGGTGGGCGACGATCGACGAGTCGCGGTCCAGGCCCAGGCTCAGCTGGGTCAGGTCGTTGGAGCCGATCGAGAAGCCGTCGAAGATCTCCAGGAACTCGTCGGCGAGCAGCGCGTTGGACGGCACCTCGCACATCATGATGATCTTCAGGCCGTTCTCGCCCTGCTTCAGGCCGTTCTGGGCCAGCACCTCGACCACCTTGCGGCCTTCTTCCAGGGTGCGCACGAACGGGATCATGACCCAGAGGTTGTCCAGGCCCATCTCGTTGCGCACGCGCAGCACGGCCTTGCACTCCAGCGCGAAGGCGGCGGCGAAGCTCGGGTCGACGTAGCGGCTGGCGCCGCGGAAGCCGATCATCGGGTTCTCTTCGTGCGGCTCGTAGTTGCTGCCGCCGATCAGGTTGGCGTACTCGTTGGACTTGAAGTCCGAAAGGCGCACGATCACCGGGTTCGGCGCGACCGAGGCGGTGAGGGTGGCGATGCCCTCGGCCAGGCGGTTCACGTAGAAGCCGACCGGGTCGCCGTAGCCGGCGATCTTCTCGTCGATCTTCTTCTTGGTCGCCGCGTCCTGGCGGTCGTATTCCAGCAGCGCGTTCGGGTGGATGCCGATGTGGCTGGCGATGATCATTTCCAGGCGGGCCAGGCCGATGCCGGCGTTCGGCAGCTGGCCGAAGTCGAAGGCACGCTCCGGGTTGGCCACGTTCATCATGATCTTCAGCGGCGCAGGCGGCATGTTGCCCAGGTCGGTGGTCGCGCGCTCGAAGCCGAGCTTGCCCTCGTAGATGAAGCCGGTGTCGCCTTCGGCGCAGCTGACGGTGACCAGCTGGCCATCCTCGATCACCTGGGTGGCGTTGCCCGAGCCGACCACGGCCGGCACGCCCAGCTCGCGGGCGATGATGGCCGCGTGGCAGGTACGCCCGCCGCGGTTGGTGACGATGGCCGAGGCGCGCTTCATCACCGGTTCCCAGTCCGGGTCGGTCATGTCGGCGATCAGCACGTCGCCCGGCTGCACGCGGTTCATGTCGTCCAGCGACTTGACCACGCGGGCCACGCCGGCGCCGATCTTGGCGCCCACGGCGCGGCCTTCGGCCAGCACCTTGCCGCCCTTCTCGGTCAGCGCGAAGCGCTCGATCTGGGTGGCGTGGCTGCGCGACTTCACCGTCTCCGGGCGCGCCTGCACGATGAACAGCTTGCCGCTGACGCCGTCCTTGGCCCACTCGATGTCCATCGGGCGGCCGTAGTGCTTCTCGATGACCAGCGCCTGCCTGGCCAGCTCGTGCACGTCCTCGTCGCCGATGGAGAAGGTGGCGCGCAGGTCCGCCGGGGTGTCCTCGACCCGGACGCGTTCGCCCGGGACGTCCGAGTACACCATGCGGATCGCCTTGCTGCCGAGCGAGCGGCGCAGGATCGCCGGCTTGCCGGCCTGCAGGGTGGGCTTGTAGACGTAGAACTCGTCCGGGTTGACCGCGCCCTGCACGACCATTTCGCCCAGGCCGAAGGACGAGGTGACGAACACCACGTCGCGGAAGCCGGACTCGGTGTCCAGGGTGAACAGCACGCCGGAGGAGCCCACGCCCGAGCGCACCATCAGCTGCACGCCGGCCGACAGGAAGACGTCCTCGTGCTTGAAGCCGTGGTGCACGCGGTAGGCGATGGCGCGGTCGTTGTACAGCGAGGCGAACACTTCCTTGACCTTGTGCACGACGTCGTCGGCGCCGGTGACGTTGAGGAAGGTTTCCTGCTGGCCGGCGAAGGAGGCATCGGGCAGGTCCTCGGCGGTGGCCGAGGAGCGCACCGCCACGGCCACGTCGCCGCCGCCGTTCTCGGCGCTGAGCTTGGCGTAGGCGTCGCGGATGTCCTTGTCGAGGTCGGGCTGCAGCGGCGCGTCGATCACCCAGCCGCGGATTTCCTTGCCGGCGGCGGTCAGCGCGGCGACGTCCTCGACGTCCAGCGTGGCCAGCTTGTCGTAGATGCGCTTGGACAGGTCGTTGTAGGCAATGAACGCCTTGAACGCCTCGGCCGTGGTGGCGTAGCCGCCGGGGACCGAAACGCCCAGGCCGGCCAGGTTGCCGATCATTTCGCCGAGCGACGAATTCTTACCGCCCACGCGGGCCAGGTCGGCCAAGCGCAGTTCATGCAACCACAGGATGTTCTCGTTCAAGCGCGATGCTCCGTTTGACCATCGCCCGATGGGCCGGGCTGCATGGCCGCGTCCGTAGGAAGAACCGCTATGATGCAGTGCACAGCCGAGCCCGCACAAGCTTGATTACAGGGCATTCCGGTGTTCCAACAGGGAGATTTCGCCCGATGTCGACGATCCGGCCGGTGTTCTACGTATCCGATGGAACCGGTATCACCGCTGAAACCATTGGGCACAGCCTGCTGACCCAGTTCAGCGGTTTCAGCTTCGTCACCGACCGCATGTCGTTCATCGACGATGCAGACAAGGCCCGCGAGGCTAGCCAGCGGATCCAGGCCGCCGGCGAGCGCTACCAGGTGCGCCCGATCGTGGTGAATTCCTGCGTGGACCCGGCCCTGAGCATGATCCTGGCCGAGAGCGGGGCGCTGATGCTGGACGTGTTCGCGCCCTTCATCGAGCCGCTGGAGCGGGAGCTCAACACGCCCCGTCATTCGCGGGTCGGCCAGGCGCACGGCATGGTCGATTTCGAGACCTACCACCGCCGCATCAATGCGATGAACTTCGCGCTCAGCCACGACGACGGCGTGGCCTTGAACTACGACGAGGCGGACGTGATCCTGGTCGCGGTTTCGCGCGCGGGCAAGACGCCGACCTGCATCTACCTGGCGCTGCACTACGGCATCAAGGCGGCCAATTACCCGCTCACCGACGAGGACCTGGAAACCGACCGGCTGCCGCCCCGGCTGCGTCCGTATCGCAGGAAACTGTTCGGGCTCACCATCGATCCGGAACGGCTGCAGCAGATTCGCCAGGAGCGGCGCCCGAACTCGCGCTATTCCGCGCCGGAGACCTGCCGCCGCGAGGTGGCCGCGGCCGAGCGCATGTTCCAGGTCGAGCGCATCCCGACCCTGAGCACCACCCACACCTCGATCGAGGAAATCTCCAGCAAGGTGCTCACCACCTTCGGGCTGCAGCGCGAGATGTTCTGAGCGGGCGCCCCGGAAACGCCCGGGGCGAGTGATCACCGTAGGCCCACGGGGGCAGGGCGTCAATCCTGCCGTTGACGCAGTGCAGCGTGTAGGATCGACCCCATGCACAACGTCCCGGCCCGCTACGAACGCATCCCGCGCCTGAGCCAGTTCGGCTGGCTGATGGGCCTGTATGCGGAAAACTACGTGCACCTGAACCGCCTGTTCGCCCCCGGCGACCTGCCGGAAGGGTGCTACCTGTCCAGCGTCGGCGACGGCCTGGACGTGCGGCTGGAGGTGATCGAGCGCCATCGCTACACGGTGGAGCTTCGCCTCACCTACGACTTCTGCGATCCGCTGACCGGCGAGCCCGATCCCTCCGCGTTCGTGCGCGTGTATCGCGACGCGCGCCAGGCCGAGACCACGCACTGCTACGTCGGCCGCCGCTGGCAGGACGTGATCGGGCTGTACCCGCCGCCGCGCGAGCTGATCAGCCACCGCATGCGCATGAACACCTTCCTGGGCAAGTGGCTCGAATACCTGGCCGACCAGGGGCACGGGCGCGCGCGGCTGCGGCCGGCCGGCGACGTCGCCGGGCTGGCGCTTCCCGCCTCGCTGGCCTGATTCGCCGGCCGGGCGGGTCGGGCATACTGGCGGTTTTCCGCCGGAACGACCGCATGCCGTACACCCCCATCGTCGCCACGCTCGGTTACGTGCTCTCGCCGGATGGCCGGCGTGTCCTGATGATCCACCGCAACGTCCGCCAGGGCGACCACCACCTCGGCAAGTACAACGGGCTCGGCGGCAAGATCGAGCCGGAAGAGGACGTGCTGGCCGGGATGCGCAGGGAGATCCTGGAGGAAGCCGGGATCGAATGCACCGCCATGCGCTTCCGCGGCACGCTGAGCTGGCCGGGCTTCGGCAAGCATGGCGAGGACTGGCTGGGCTTCGTGTTCGTGGTCGATGCGTTCGAGGGCGAGCCGATGGAGGCCAACGCCGAAGGCACGCTGGAATGGGTCGAGCTCGATCGGCTGCACGCGTTGCCGATGTGGGAGGGCGACCGGCACTTCCTGCCGCTGGTGTTCGACGGCGACCCCCGGCCGTTCCATGGCGTGATGCCGTACCGGGACGGGCGGATGCTGTCGTGGGCCTACTCGCGGCTGTGACGCCTTGTCCACAGCCGGTGTGGACGCGTGCCTGACAAAACTGTGGATAGGCGTCGCAACCGCCTGATTGCAAAGGCCGCCTGGCAGGATTGGCGAAAAAGTCGCCAGTCGCGGAGTGAGGGCCTTCACGTTTTCCACAGGGCCTGTGGATGAAATCTGGGCAAGTCTGTGGACAACCGCCCGCAGGCCCCGCCAGACAACGTTGTCAAGATGGGTGGCGAAAAAATGACCGGGATGGCGACCGGTCCGTCCGCGCTACGTCGCGGTCCAGCCGCCGTCCAGCGCGAGGGTCTGCCCGGTGATGTTGCGGGCCGCGCGCGAGATCAGGAAGGCGATGCTGCCGGCCAGCTCGTCGTACTCGATGAAGACGCCTTTCGGCATCGGCTTGAGCATGACGTCGCCGATCACCGCGTCCTCGGCGATGCCGCGGGTGCGGGCCTGGTCGGCGATCTGCCTTTCCACCAGCGGGGTGCGCACGTAGCTGGGGCAGAGCGTGTTGATGGTGATGTCGTGGCGCGCGGTTTCCAGCGCGATCGCCTTGGAAAAGCCGACCAGCCCGTGCTTGGCCGCGACGTAGGCGCTCTTGTACGGGCTGGCCACCAGCGAGTGGATGCTGCCGATGTTGACGATGCGGCCGAAGCCGCGTTCGCGCATGCCCGGCAGCACCGCCCGGGTCAGGCGCGCCACCCCGGTCAGCATGACCTGCACCAGCAGGTCCCACTGCTCCATCGGGAATTCCTCGAGCGGGGCGACGTGCTGCAGGCCGGCGTTGTTGACCAGCACCTCCACCGGCCGCGAGAGGCCGGCCAGGGCCTCGGCGACCGACGCGTCGCGGGTCACGTCGAGCGCCACCGCCTCGGCGGAACCGCCGTTCGCCGCGATCTCGCCGGCGACCTGGCGGGCCGCGGCCAGCGACAGGTCGCTGGCCACGACGTGGTGCCCGGCCCGGGCCAGCTCGCGGGCGATGCCGGCGCCGATGCCGCTGCCGGCACCGGTGATCAGGAGGGAACGCGGGGTGGTCATCGTGGGGGCTCCTTGGACGGGTTCGAGGTTCGCCGCCAGGACCCGGTCGCGCTACCCTGTCGGCGATTCCGACGAACAGGTTCGCATGAAACGCCATTTCTCGATGCTGCGCGATTTCCAACTGGCCGACTGGTTCACCCTGGCCAATGCGTTCTGCGGCACCGGGGCGATCTTCGCGGCGATGCGGTTCCTGCAGGACGGGCACCGCGGCGACCTGCTGTTCGGCATGGCGCTGATCCCGCTGGCGTTCATCTTCGATGCGCTGGACGGCCGCGTGGCGCGCTGGCGCAAGTCGTCGTCCACGCTGGGGCGCGAGCTCGATTCGCTGGCCGACGTGATCTCGTTCGGCGTGGCGCCGGCATCGCTCGCCTATGCCTGCGGCATGCAGGGCGGCTGGGATTGGCTGGTGCTGAGCTATTTCGTCTGCTGCGGCGTGAGCCGGCTGGCGCGCTACAACGTCACCGCCGAGGAGATCGCCGGCGGGGACGACAAGGTGCCGTACTTCGAGGGCACCCCGATCCCGACCAGCCTGGCGTTGGTCATCGTGCTGGCGGTGGCCGCCTCGCTCGGCCGGACCGGCGAGGCGCTGTGGTGGGGGCAGTGGCAGCTCGGCCCGTGGCAGCTGCATCCGCTGGTGCTGCTGTTCGCGCTGTCCGGTTCGCTGATGATCAGCAAGACGCTGAGGATTCCCAAACCGTAGGACCGGCGCGGCATCCCGCGGCATGTCGGCCGCCGGGCTCGCATGGCCACCGGCCTCACGGCCGCTGCATCGCCTCCATGAAAAAGTGCACGACACGCCCTAGCATGGGCAGTACGAGGATCCACCGAGGCCGACGATGACAACCAAGGGTTCCGAGAGCGATTTCGAGGCGCTGGCCCGGCAGTACTGGAGCGCCTGGGGCGAGGCGCTCAGGCAGACCGGTGCGCGCACGGCCGAAGCGAAGGCCGTGCCGTCGCCCCCCGGCGACGCCGCCGGCGGCTGGCGGCAGGCGGTGGACTGGTGGACGCAGCTGCTGCCGGGCGACGGTTCGCCCGCGGCGCAGGAGGCCGTCGAACGCTTCCGCAACCAGGCCGGGGACTGGCTGGGCACGATGCAGCAGGTCGCGGCGCGCTTCGCCGGGCGCGACGCCACGAGCGCGGAGGTCGCGCAGGCCTGGCGCGAAGCGGTCCAGGCCCAGGGCGAGCGGCTGATGCAATGGACGCTGGGCGCGGCGCGCGGCGATGCCGCCCCCGGCGGCGACCCGTGGTTGCAGGAAGCGGCCCGGGTGATCGAGAAGTGGCGGCGCGACAGCGCGCCCTGGCTGGACATGCCGGCCTTCGGCCTGGGACGCAACCACCAGGCGCGCTGGCAGGCGCTGGCGCGCGCGCAGCAGGAGTACCAGGAACGCTCGCAGGCCTACGCGGCGCAACTCAAGGATGCGATCGAGCGCGCCTTCAAGCTGTTCGAGTCGAAGCTGGCCGAGCACGAAGGCGCGGGCAGCCAGCTGACCAGCGCCCGCGCGATGTTCGACCTGTGGATCGAGGCGGCCGAGGAGGCCTATTCGGCGGTGGCGCTGTCGGAGGAGTTCCGGACCGTCTACGGCGCGTTCACCAACGCGCAGATGCGCCTGCGCGCGGCGCTGCAGCAGGAAGTGGAGCAGATCAGCGAGCGGCTGGGCATGCCGACGCGCTCGGAGATGGACGCCGCGCACCGCCGCATCACCGAGCTGGAGCGGCTGGTGCGGCGCATGGCGGCCGGCAAGGACCGTGCGCCGGACGACGCGGACGAGCCGGCGCCATCGGCCACCCAGGCCAAGGCGCGCAAGGCCGCGCCGCGCGCCGGCGGCGCCGACGGGCCCGGGCCGGCCGAGCGACGGTCCCGGCCCGGCAAGGCGGCCGGCTCCGCGCCGGGAGGGAAGCGGCGATGAAAGGCCCGCTGGGCTTCAATGCCGACGATCTGCTGCAGGAAACGCTCGCGCTGCAGCGCAAGCTGCTCGAAGGGCTGCGCGTGCTGCCGGGCGTGGACGACGTGCAGTACGGCGCCACCGAACGGCAGGAGGTATGGCGCGACGGCAAGGTGGTGCTCTATCGCTTCGTCGGCGACAAGCCGCCGACCTCCAAGGTGCCGCTGCTGATCGTCTACGCCCTGGTCAACCGGCCGTACATGGTGGACCTGCAAGCGGACCGTTCGCTGGTCAAGGGCCTGCTCGCGCTGGGCGAGGACGTGTACGTGCTCGACTGGGGCTATCCCGACCGCTCCGAGCGCTATCTCACCCTGGAGGACTACCTGCTGCGTTACATCGACGGCGCGGTGGACCATCTGCGCGAGGCGCATGCGGCGAAGGCCATCGACATCCTCGGCATCTGCCAGGGAGGCACGTTCTCGCTGTGCTACGCCTCGCTGCGCAGGCGCAAGGTGCGCAACCTGGTCACGATGGTGACGCCGGTGGATTTCCACACGCCGGACAACATGCTGTCCAACTGGGTGCGGCTGGTGGACGTGGACCTGTTCGTCGACACGATCGGCAACGTGCCGGCCGACCTGATGAACGCGAGCTACCTGATGCTCAAGCCGTTCCGGCTCAACCTGCAGAAGTACGTGGGATTGCTCGACATCCTCGACGACAAGCAGGCGCTGGAGGATTTCCTGCGCATGGAGAAGTGGATCTTCGATTCGCCGGACCTGGCCGGCGAGGCGTTCCGCGAGTTCATCAAGAAGTTCTACCAGGCCAACGGCCTGGTGCAGGGCGGCATCGAGATCGGCGGGGAAAGGGTCGACCTCGGCAGGCTCGACATGCCGATCCTCAACCTCTACGCCGAGCAGGACCACTTGGTGCCGCCGGACGCCTCGCGTGCGCTGCGCGGGCGGGTCGGGACCCGCGACTACACGGAGCTGGGATTCCGCGGCGGCCATATCGGCATCTACGTGTCCGGCCGCGCGCAGCGCGAGGTTCCGGCGGCGATCCACCAATGGCTCGCGCAGCGCTCATGAACCGGTGGCGCACCTATGGGGCGATCGTCGCGCTCGGCGCGCTGGCGTGGACGGGCACGGCGGGCGCCGAGCCGCCGGCGCAGGCGCAGCGCGAGATCCGTTCGCTGATGGACGCGCTGCCCGCCTCGGGCTGCCGCTTCCAGCGCAACGGCAAGTGGTACGACGGCGGCGCCGCGCGCGACCACCTGCAGCGCAAGTACGACTACCTGCTGCGGCGCGGCCTGGTCGACGGCCCCGAGCAGTTCATCGAACGCGCCGCTTCGCGCAGCAGCGTCAGCGGGAAGGCCTACCGGGTGGCCTGCCCGGGCCAGCCGGAACGCACCGCCGCCGAGTGGTTCGGCGAACGCCTGCAGGGCCTGCGCCGTCACGGGACGGTTTCGCCGTAGCGGCTACATTCTCCCCGTACCCGCAGATGGAGCCGACTTCATGAGCCAGCCTGCCCGCACGCTTTCACGTTCCGTCAACGACCGGATGATCGCCGGCGTGATCGGCGGCATCGCGCACCGGTTCGGGTGGAGCCCGACGCTGCTGCGCGTGCTGTACGTGATCGTCTCGATCGCGTCGGCGGCCTTCCCGGGCATCCTCGTGTACCTGATCCTGTGGCTGTTGATCCCGAACGAGGCGGACTGAGGCCGCGGCCCGCATGCGCAAACCGGTCCTGCGTGGCCTGCAATGGCTGGGCGCGCTCTGGACGCTGCCGAACAGCCTGCTCGGGCTGGCGTTGGGCGCCGTCGGCCTGGCCGGCGGCGCGCGGGTGCGCTGGAGCGCGCGCGAGCTGGCGCTGGTGTTCGAACGCTGGCCCTGGGGACCGGGCGGCGCGCTCACGCTGGGCAACGTGATCCTGCTCAAGGGCGAGTCGCTGGACCTGCGCTGCAGTACCTACGAGCACCATGCCGGACGCTGCCGGCATCCTCCGATCCGGCTGGGCGACCACGAGCGAGCCCACGTGTTCCAGTACCTGCTGCTGGGGCCGCTGTTCCTGCCGGTCTACCTGGCCTGCGGCGGCGTCAGCGTGCGCAATCCGTTCGAGCGCGCCGCCGACCACTATGCGCTGCACGGCCATGGCTGGTGGCCCGGATCGAGGCGTTCGCCCGGCGCGGAATGAACCGGACGGTCCCGTTCGCGGACGTGCGTCCGGCCATGCGCCCCGGGCGCCCGCAGGGCCTTTCCGCGCGTCGCGGCATCGCCACGCGCGTCATCAATGCGCAAACAGCCGGCGTTAACCTGCGTCTAGAAGGTCCTCACGGCAGACTGTCTATGCTGCCGCTCGTTTTTGGAACATCGCAGTGAGTAGGTGAGTCATGTCGATCGTCCTGTACGTCGGTGGCAGCAAGGATGGCGAGAAGGGCGTGGTGCCTTATGGCTTCAGCAAGACCGTGGCGATGAGCGAGGCCGGGCGCGAGGTGTACGTCGAGCGCGTGCTCGCGCTGGAGGAAATCGGCAAGGTGCGGGTGATGGCGCTGGAGTCGATGGCCGAGAGCATCGTGGTCCAGCGCACCGCCGGGCATTACGGCCGCTGAAGCGGCAGGTCGGCGCGCCGCTGTCAACGGGTTTCCCGCTCCGGGTCGCGCTGCGAGAATGCGGGCTTTCCCGCACGACGGCCCCGGCCAGGATCCATGCAAGACAGCAAGCTCGCCCAGCAGATCGCCCAGACCATCGCCGACGAGATCGGCGCCCAGCCTGCCCAGGCCCGCGCGGCCATCGCCTTGCTGGACGAGGGCGCCACGGTGCCGTTCATCGCGCGCTACCGCAAGGAAGCGACCGGCGGCCTGGACGACACCCAGTTGCGCAACCTGGAAGTGCGCCTGACCTATCTGCGCGAGCTGGAAGAGCGGCGCGCCGCGATCCTGGCCAGCATCGCCGAGCAGGGCAAGCTGAGCGACGAACTGCGCGCGGAGATCGCCGCGGCCGACAGCAAGTCGCGCCTGGAGGACCTGTACCTCCCGTACAAGCCCAAGCGCCGCACGCGCGCGCAGATCGCGCGGGAAGCCGGCCTGGAGCCGCTGGCGGACGGCCTGCTGGCGGATCCTTCGCTCGACCCGCAGGCGTTCGCGGCCGGCTTCGTCGATGCCGACAAGGGCGTGGCCGATGCCAAGGCGGCGCTGGAAGGCGCGCGCGCGATCCTGATGGAGCGCTGGGGCGAGGACGCGGCGCTGGTCGGCGAGCTGCGCACCTGGCTGTCCGGCAACGGCGTGATCCGCGCGCGCGTGGCCGAGGGCAAGGAGGAGGCCGGCGCCAAGTACCGCGATTACTTCGACCATGCCGAACCGCTGGCGAAGATCCCGTCGCACCGCCTGCTGGCGCTGTTCCGCGCCCGTCGCGAGGAAGTGCTGCACCTGGACCTGGATCCGGGCAGCGAAGCCGAGGCCGGCCATGCGTACTGCGAAGGCCGGGTCGCGCACAACGCCGGGGTGGCCGACAAGGGACGCCCGGGCGACGCCTGGCTGCTGCAGGCCTGCCGCCTGACCTGGCGCGCCAAGCTGCACATGCACCTGATGCTCGACCTGTTCAACCAGGCGCGCGAGAAGGCCGAGGCCGAGGCGATCGGCGTGTTCGGCGACAACCTCAAGGACCTGCTGCTGGCGGCGCCGGCCGGGCCGCGCGTGGTGCTGGGCCTGGACCCGGGCATCCGTACCGGCTGCAAGGTCGCGGTCGTCGATGCCACCGGCAAGCTGGTCGCCACCGAGACGATCTATCCGCACGAGCCGCGGCGCGAGTGGGACAAGTCGCTGGCCGTGCTCAAGGCGCTGTGCGCGAAGCACGGCGTGGAGCTGATCGCGATCGGCAACGGCACCGCCAGCCGCGAGACCGACAAGCTGGCCGGCGAGCTGATCAAGGCCCATCCGGAGCTGAAGCTGCAGAAGATCGTCGTGAGCGAGGCCGGCGCGTCGGTCTATTCGGCGTCTGAGTTCGCCGCGCGCGAGTTCCCCAACCTGGACGTGTCGCTGCGCGGTGCGGTATCGATCGCGCGGCGCCTGCAGGACCCGTTGGCGGAGCTGGTGAAGATCGAGCCGAAGGCGATCGGCGTCGGCCAGTACCAGCACGACGTCGACCAGTTCCGGCTGGCCAAGGCGCTCGACGCCAAGGTCGAGGATTGCGTGAACGCGGTCGGCGTGTACGTCAATACGGCCTCGGCGGCGTTGCTGGCGCGGGTCTCGGGCCTGTCCTCGACGGTGGCCGAGAACATCGTCCGGCACCGCGACGAGAACGGCCCGTTCAAGCGCCGCAAGGACCTGCTGAAGGTGCCGCGGCTCGGCGAGAAGACCTTCGAGCAATGCGCCGGCTTCCTGCGCATCGCCGACGGCGACGAGCCGCTGGACGCTTCGGCGGTGCACCCGGAAGCCTATCCGGTGGTCGAACGCATCGTCGGCGCGACCGGCAAGCCGATCAAGGCGCTGCTCGGCGACGGCGGTTTCCTGCGCGGGCTGAAGGCCGAGCAGTTCACCGACGAGAAGTTCGGCCTGCCGACGGTGCGCGACATCCTCAAGGAACTGGAGAAGCCGGGCCGCGACCCGCGGCCGGAGTTCAAGGCCGCGCAGTTCGCCGAAGGCGTGGAGGACATCAAGGACCTGCGCCCGGGCATGGTGCTCGAAGGCGTGGTCAGCAACGTCGCCGCGTTCGGCGCCTTCGTCGACATCGGCGTGCACCAGGACGGGCTGATCCACATCTCGGCGCTGTCGGACAGCTTCGTCAAGGATCCGCGCGACGTGGTCAAGGCCGGCGACATCGTCAAGGTCAAGGTGCTGGAGGTGGACGTCGCGCGCAAGCGCATCGCGCTGACGCGGCGCCTGGACGACGTGCCGGGCGCCGCCGGCGGCGGCGAGCGCGACAATCGCGGCGGGCCGCGCCGCGATGCCCGCCCGGCCGGCAACGGCAAGCCACCGCGCGTGGCCCCGCCGCCGGCCAACAATGCCCTGGCCGAGGCGTTCGCCCGCGCCAAGCGCGGGTGAGGCCCCGGAGCGTGGCATGCGCTTTGGGATGAGTGCGGAGCGGCCTGGGACGCGTCGAGACAAGGCGCGCGCCGCGGCCCACGCATCCCACCCCAAAGTGCCCGACGCGCTCTAGACGGCGGAGGCGAGCGCGTCCGCCGGGCGCGGGCGCATCGCCAGGATCTCGATCAGCTCGACCAGCCCGAGCGGGTCGAGCGGCTTGCCGATGTGCGCGTCGAAGCCGGCCAGCAGGGCCTGGTCGCGGTCCTCGTCGCGGACGTAGGCGGTCAGCGCGATCGCCGGCAGCGAGGCGATCGCGCGGCCGCATCCGCGCAGGTTGCGGATCAGGTCGTACCCGTCGCGTTCCGGCATCGCGATGTCGCTGACCAGCACGTCGTAACGCGACTCCAGCAGGCGCCGCTCCGCCTCGTCCGCGCTCGGCGCGCACTCCACCGCGGCGCCGGCGCGCAGCAGGAACTGGCGGGTGACCTCGCGCGAATCGTCCTCGTCGTCCACCAGCAGCACGTGCAGCCCGTCGAGCCGGCCCTGGATGCCTTCGGGCAACGCTCCGCCGCGCGGCGGAGCCGGAGCCGGCGCCGGCTCCGGCGGCCCGCTGGCGCCGTGGTGCAGCGGCAGCGCCACGATGAAGGTGGAGCCGCAGCCCGGGCCGGGACTGCGGGCCGAGAGCGAACCGCCGTGCAGGTCCACCAGCTGCCGGGAGATCGACAGCCCCAGGCCCAGGCCTCCGACGCGCCGGGTGGTGCCGGCATCGGCCTGGCGGAAGCGATCGAACACGTGCGGCAGGAAGTCCTCGGCGATGCCGATGCCGCTGTCCTGGACGGACAGGTTCAGCGCGTCGTCGCCCTGTTCCACGGCCACCGTCACCGTGCCTTCGGCCGCGGTGAACTTCAGCGCGTTGCCGATCAGGTTGGTGAGCACCTGCTGCATGCGGCCCGGGTCGCCGAAGAACGGCACCGGGCCGTCCTCGGCTCCCACCGCCTGCAGTTCGATGCGCTTGGCGAGCGCGTTCGGCCGCAGCAGTTCGACGGTGCTGCGTACCAGCCCGGCCATGTCGAAGTGCTCCGGCTGCAGCCGCACCTTGCCCGACAGGATGGCGCTCATGTCGAGCAGGTCGTCGATGATCTGCGCCTGGGACTGGGCGCTGCGCTCGATGATCATCAATCCCTTGCCGAGGTTGTCGGTGCTGAAGCCGTCCGATTGCATCAGCCGCGACCAGCCGAGGATCGCGTTGAGCGGGGTGCGCAGTTCGTGGCTGAGCGTGGCCAGGAACTCGTCCTTGGCCCGGTTGGCGTGCTCGGCCAGCGCGCGCGCGTTCTTCTCCGATTCCAGCGACTGCTGCAGCTGGGCGTCCATCCGGTTGCGCTCGATCACGATGCCGGCCAGGTAGGAGGCCGAGCGCGCCATCGCCTGCTCGTGCAGCGACGGCACGTGCGGCAGCGAGTAGTACATGTTCAGCGTGCCCAGCACCAGGCCGTTGCTGCCGATGACCGGGGTGATGAAGCAGGCGGCGATGCCCATCGACAGCGCGACCGCCTGGTATCCGGCCCAGGACGAGTCGTCGGCGATGTCGTCGCAGATCACCTGGTGGCCGCCCCAGGCCGCGCGCCCGCACGGGATGCCGCCGGGGCGGATCGGCAGGCGGTCGAAGTGCAGGCTGTAGTCCAGCGGCATGTGCGGCGCCGAGGCGTGGCGCAGCTGGCCGCGCTCGTGGTCGGCCAGCATGATCGCGCAGCGCAGTTCCGATTCGCTGCGCGATTCGACGTTGAGGGCGATCGCATCGAGCACAAGCGGCAGCGCGGTGCCGGTGGTGATCAGGTTGAGGATCGAGCGCTCGGAAGCGGTCTCGTCCTCCACGTGCTTGCGCTCGGTGATGTCGGTCACCGCGCCGATGTGGCCGAGGAACTCGCCGTCCACCCCGAAGTGCGGCGAGGCGGTATCCACGCACCAGCGGTAGCGCCCGTCGCTGCGCCGCACCCGGTATTCGCTGGAGAAGGGCAGGCGCTGCTGCAGGGCCTGCTCGAACGCGTGCCGCACGCGCGCCGCATCGTCCGGATGCACCGCGGTCCACCAGCCCTGCGGGATGGCTTCCTCCGGGCACTGGCCGGTGAAGTCGTACCACTGCGGGCTCCAGTACATGCAATCGCCTTCCGCGTCGGACATCCAGATCATCGTCGGGACGGTCTCGCACAGGTTGCGGAAGCGGGTCTCGCTCTCGGCCAGCTTCTGCTCGAAGTCGCGCCGGTCGTGGATGTCGGTGTAGGTGCCGATCCACTGGATGACCACGCCGCTCTCGTTGTGGACGGGCAGGGCGCGCGCGAGGTGCCAGCGCAGCCCGCCGTCGGCGGCGCGCAGTTCGCATTCCACCTCGTAGGCCCGGGTGCCGTTGAGCGCCAGCATCCAGGCGGCATCGCTCTGCAGCAGGCCCATCGGCGTGTGCGCCTGTTTCCAGCCGTCGACCGCGCCGGTGGCCGGGTCGACGCCGGTGTACTCGTACCAGCGCCGGTTGAAGTACTGCGGCGTGCCGTCCTCGGAGGTGACGAAGACGATCTGGGGCAGGGTATCGGCGAGCCGGCGCAGGTGGGCCTCGCTGGCCGCCATGCGGCGCTGCGCGCGGGAGCGCTGCAGCGACTCCCAGCAGCGGGTCAGCACCCGCCGCACCAGCTCGATCTCGGACGAGGTCCAGCGCCGCGGCGAGCACTGGTGCACGCCCATCACCGCGACCAATTGGCCATGCTTGTGCAGCGGCACGACCAGGCTCGCGCGCAGGCCCGAGTCACGGTAGGGAGCGGCGATGAAGGAGCGGCGCGAGAACGCCTGGATGTCGTTGACCATCCAGGGGCGGTTCTGTTGCAGCCGTTCCAGCAGGCGATGCGCCACCTCGTCCAGGCGGAACTTGCCCTGGATGCGCGGGATGCCCTGGACGTGGTCGCTGACCACGCGCATGGTCCGGCCGTCCGTGCCGATGGTGCCGTAGGCGCAGCGGTCCGCGCAGAGGTGCTCGGCCAGCAGGCGGACGCTGGTGTCGATGATCTGCTGCGGTTCGGACAGGCCGTGCAGTTCGTCCTCCAGCGACAGGAGGAAGCCGTCGCGCGCCTCGGACCGGAACTGCTGGGTCACGTCGATGCCGTGCACCAGGACGGCTTCGACCGCGCCGGACGGATCGAGCATGGGTTGGTACACGAAGTCCACGCGCGCCTCGTACGGCTCTGCTTCGCCAGGGCGCCGGATCGCGGCCACCATCGACTCGCCGATGAAGGGCTGGCGGCTTTCCCGCACGCTGTCGAGCAGGTCGATGAAGCCTTGCTCCACCAGTTCCGGCGCCGCCTCGCGCAAGGGCAGGCCGAGCACCGGCCGGTCGCCGAGGACGTGCAGGAAGCGGCGATTCGCGGTCTCGACGACGTGGTCGGGCCCCTTGAGCACGGCCAGGAACGCGGGGGACTGCTCGAAGACCGAGGTCAGCAGGTGTTCCATCGACGGCACGGGCGCCGGGGCCGGCGCGGCCGCGGGCGTGGCGACATGCCCGAGCACCGCCTGCGTGTCGCCGATCGCGGTGGTCCTCCAGCCGGCCGGCGTCTCCAGGCTCGCCTGCAACTCGGCAGAGGCTTCCGCGAGCGGGCGGCCCCACAGCCCGGGGTGATCGGCGCGCAACAGGTCCAGGCATGCCGCGTTGTAGAAGCACAGGCGCGCATCGCCCCACAGCAGCAACATGGGAGCGGGCGAGGCGAGGCAGGCGGTCAGCGCGGCGCACAGCGCGGCGCCGGACGCGGCATCGTTTCCTGCCGGCGCGGCGTGCCGGCCGGCCGCCTCCAAGGCGTCGGCGACCGACCACGGAAAACGCCTGAGTTCCGGATTGACGTGCATGGGCTCCCCTGCCGCATCCTATGCGCCGGCCCCATCTTACGAACAGCGCCGCTCAGCTGTCAGCGGCGGCCTTCTTGCGAGCCTCGGCCAGGGACCGGACGAGGTCCTCGGCCAGGTAGGGCTTGATCAGGATGCTGCCGGCATCGAAGGCCGCGGGCACTTTCTCCCGGGCGATGCCGGTCGCCAGCACGAAGGGGATGCCGCGTTCGGTCAGGATCCTGGCCACCGGCTCGCTGGTCTCGCCGTCGCCCAGCCGGTAGTCGAGGATCACCGCCTGCGGTGCCCGTTCCTCGACCAGTTGCACGGCGTCCTCGACGCGTCCGGCGGGCCCGATCACCGAGGCGCCGGCCTGCTGCAGCTGCATCTCCAGCAGCAGGGCGTTCATCTCGTCGTTTTCCACCACGAGCACCCGCAATCCGCTCAAAGCCGACATTTTCATCTCCATGAAAAACAGCCAGGCGAGTATAGCCGCCGCCGGCATCCTCGCCGGTGCGTCCCGCGGGCGCGGCGGCTTGCGGCAGGGGGTGCCGCGCGTGTGATCATCCGCTATACTGCGCGGCCGCGCCGAAGTGGCGGAATCGGTAGACGCAGCGGACTCAAAATCCGCCGCCCTTAAAAGCGTGTGGGTTCGAGTCCCACCTTCGGCACCAGACGAATGGCCCGCCTCGCGCGGGCTTTTTGTTGCCCGTTTGCCGGCGCGGCAGGAGTGGTCCGCCGCGTTGCTCCGCCTCGCGCGCAACAAAAAAGCCCCGGCGGACCGGAGCTTTGATGTTGGCGTCCCCACGGGGATTCGAACCCCGGTCGCCACCGTGAAAGGGTGATGTCCTAGGCCTCTAGACGATGGGGACGCACGTGAACCTGGTTGTCATCCCGGATGGCCTTGATCCGGAAAGTTGGTGGAGCCAGCCGGGATCGAACCGGCGACCTCTTGCATGCCATGCAAGCGCTCTCCCAGCTGAGCTATGGCCCCACGTCGCTGCGAGCCGCACATTCTAACGGCCTTTTTTGGCTTTGGGAAGCCCTGGCGAATGCGCCCAGGTAAAGAGGGGCGGGGGCGTTCCGGGGCCGCAGCCAAGGGCGGCCGGAGACCAGCGTGGTTCGCCTCGTCTCGCCCGGGAGGTCTCCGCGGCGTTCGTGCGCCGCCTGTGGGGAAGGTCTCAGGCATGAATGCAGGCAAAGAAAAACCCGGCCTGGGCCGGGTCTGTCAATGGCGTCCCCACGGGGATTCGAACCCCGGTCGCCACCGTGAAAGGGTGATGTCCTAGGCCTCTAGACGATGGGGACGCGTAACCTGTCCGCGCGACTTCCGGATGGCCTGTATCCGGGAAGTTGGTGGAGCCAGCCGGGATCGAACCGGCGACCTCTTGCATGCCATGCAAGCGCTCTCCCAGCTGAGCTATGGCCCCACGTCGCTGAGGAGGGAAATCATAGCGGCCTGTTTATTTTTGTGCAACAGGATTCTGCGCGCGGATGCATCGAAGACATGCAGGAACTCGCCTCGCATGCGAGGCAAGCTTCGGACGTGCGGATCCGACGCGGTGCTAGAGTGCCTCGCCTCGAAACATGGAGCGGGCGATGACAGAACAGACGCGGTATCCGATCGGTGTTCCCGGCCAACCCTGGGGCGAGCGCGAGAAAGCCGAATGGCTCTCGATGCAATCACGCCGGCGCAGCTACGAGGATGAAGTCGTGCGTGCGATCGAGCGGCTCGCGACGCGCTTCGAGGTGCGTCGCTACGGCGAAGTGAGTTATCCGCCGGAGCGGTATCCGCTGTTCGCGGTCCGCAGCCGGCATTGGGACGATGCGTTGCCGGTGGTCCTGGTGACCGGCGGCGTGCACGGCTACGAGACCAGCGGCGTGCATGGGGCGTTGCTGTTTCTCGATCAATACGCCAGACGTTACGAGGGGCGCCTCAACCTGCTGGTGGTGCCATGCGTCAGTCCGTGGGGCTACGAGCGTATCCAGCGCTGGAATGCCGAGGCGCTGGATCCGAATCGTTCCTTCCGCCAGGACAGCCCGGCGCAGGAATCGGCGGCATTGATGGCGCTGGTGGCGCCGTGGCGTGATCGCGTGCTCGTCCACATCGATCTGCACGAGACCACCGACAGCGACGAGAGCGAGTTCCGCCCCGCGCTGTCCGCGCGCGACGGCAAGCCGTTCGTGCCCGATGGCATTCCCGATGGGTTCTACCTGGTCGGCGACAGCGAGAATCCGCAGCCGGAGTTCCAGCAGGCGGTGATCGCGGCGGTATCCGCCGTCACTCATATCGCGCCCGCGGATGCGAATGGCGAGATCATCGGCTCGCCGGTGGTCGCGGCGGGCGTCATCAACTATCCGGTCAAGCAACTGGGTTTGTGCGCTGGCATCACCGATGCCCGGTACGTCACCACCACCGAGGTCTATCCGGACAGTCCGCGCGCCACGCCGGCGCAGTGCAACCAGGCCCAGGCGGCCGCCGTGTGTGCCGCGCTGGACTACGCGCTGGAGCACTGACCGAGCCGGACCGGCGGGCATAAAAAAAGCCCCTGAGGGAGGGATCAGGGGCTTTGGGTGTCACCTTGGGAGGGAGGAGGTGACGGCCTGCATTCTGGGTGCCGCGGTGCGGGAGCGCAAAGTCGGATTTCGCATGTCGTCCATTCCGATTTCGCATCTGCCCGCCATGGCGGGGCTTGCGCGGATTTTCCAGCTGAACGCGGGTTCAATCGCCCGGTTTCCCGGGCGCGCAGATCCGGCAATGCGGGTCGGGCGAGAGCGCCAGTTCGCGGAACGTCATCGACAGCGCATCGAAGCTCAACAGCCGTCCGACCAGCGGTTGGCCGATGTCCAGCAGCAGCTTGATCGCTTCGGTGGCCTGCAGCATGCCGATCACGCCCGGCAGTACGCCCAGCACGCCGGCGTTGCCGCAGTCGGGTACCAGATCGGGCGGAGGCGGGTCGGGGAACATGCAGCGGTAGCAAGGCGCGCGGCCGCGTTGGCGGCCGGCGTCGAATACGCTGACCTGGCCCTCGAACTGCTGGATCGCCGCGTAGACCAGCGGCTTGCCGAGCTTCGCGCAGGCGTCGTTGAGCAGGTAGCGGGTGGCGAAGTTGTCCGATCCGTCCACCACCACGTCCACGTCCTGCAGGAGTCGCTCGACGTTCGCCGGGGCGAGCCTTTCGCGCAATCCTTCGACTTGCACCTGCGGGTTCAGGGCTTGGATGCGTTCGGCGGCGGATATCACCTTCGGCACGCCGACGCCGGCGTCGGTGTGCAGGACCTGCCGGTGCAGGTTGCTGCGTTCGACCACGTCGTCGTCGACGATCCGCAGGTGGCCCACGCCGGCCGCGGCCAGGTACAGCGCGGCCGGGGAGCCCAGGCCGCCGGCGCCCACGAGCAGGACGCGCGCCCGGGACAGCCGCTGCTGCCCGGCGGCGCCGATCTGGGGCAGGCGCATCTGGCGCGAGTAACGCTCGGCCGACTCGCGCTGGGTTGCGCTCGACGCCGGGATCGCAAGCGGCAGGCCGTCGCGCATCCATGCATCGGTGCCTCCCGCGACGGAGGCCAGGCGCGAATAGCCTTGCGCCGCGAGCAGCCGGGCGGTGTCCCGGGAGCGCTTGCCGGTCTGGCAGATCAGGACGATCCCGGCATCGCGATCCGGAAGGTGGCGCCTCGGCTCCGCGCGCAGGACGGGGTTCGCGATGGCGATCGCGCCTTCGGCCTGTCCGTGCAGGCGCTCGTGCTCGTCGCGGATGTCGATCAGCAGGCTGCCCTGGCGCTGCCGCTCGCGGGCTGCGGCCGGGGGCAGTTCCTCGATGGTGCCCGCGTCGATCCGATCGAGGGCATCGCGCGTGGCGGCGTCCTGCGGGCGGATGGTCATGATGGCACTCCGGTGTGGGAGGCTGGTCATCATCGTGGATCGGAGCGCGATTGGCGACTCGCACCGGATGAAGCACCGTCCCCGTGGGACGCGGATGCAGCGGTCCGCTGGCCGGGGCTTGTCCGGCCACCTATCATCGTCGGAGCATGGTCGGCGCGCGGCCGATCGGTACGGTTCCGTCTCCTGGCGGAACCGCCAGGCCCACTGCAGGAAACCCGGATGATCGACTACCCACAGGCCCTCTCGCTTCTGCAACAGGCGGTATCGCCGCTGGAAGCGGAGTGGGTGGAGAGCGCACGGGCGCACGGCCGGGTGCTGGCGACCGCCGTGGTCAGCGAGGTGGCGCTGCCGGCTTTCGACAATTCTTCGATGGACGGCTTCGCGCTGGCGACCGGCGGGAAGACGTTGCCGGAAGGCAGCGAACTGGCGGTGCGCGGATGGCAGGCCGCGGGCGACGAGCATCGCCGGGCCGACGGCGGTGCGTGGGAAATCATGACCGGCGCGCGCGTCCCGGAGGGCCTGGACGCGATCGTGCCGGTGGAGCAGGTCGAGGTGCTGGCGCGCGATGCGGGGCGTCCTGCGTCGATCCGGCTTCGGCAGGCGGTCGAGCCGGGCGATTTCCTGCGCCGGCGTGGCGAGGACGTCGCGGAAGGAAGCGAGGTGATCGCGGCCGGGACGGTCCTGCGCACGCAGGAAGTCATGCTGCTGGCCTCGCTTGGCGTGGCGCGGGTGCAGGTGCGGCGCAGGCCGCGCGTGGCGGTGATCGCGACCGGCCGCGAGCTGGTCGTCGATCCGGCGCAACCGCTGCAATCGGGGCAGATCCGCGACAGCAACCGGCCGTTCCTGCTGGGGCAGTTGCAGGCCGCGGGCGCCGAGGTGGTCTGGCATGGCGTGGTCGGCGACGAGGTGGCGCCGTTCCGGCAGGCCCTGGAGCAGGCGCTGTCGCTCGGCGCGGACGTGATCCTGAGTACCGGCGCGGTGTCCGAAGGGCGCTACGACTTCGTCCCGGACGCATTGCGCGAGCGCGGGGCGCGGATCGTGTTCCACAAGGTCGCGGTGCGCCCCGGCAAGCCGGTGCTGTTCGCCGCGTTGCGCGAGGGGCCGTTGTACTTCGGGTTGCCGGGCAATCCGGTATCGACGGCGGTGGGGCTGCGCTTCTTCGTCGAGCCGGCGCTGCGGGCGATGTCCGGGCAGCCGGCGGAAAGCCCGCTGCGCATCGCGCTGAAGGCGGATTTCGCCAAGGCGCCGGCGCTGCGCTTCTTCGCCCGCGCCTGGGTGGGGCCCGACGCGGCCGGCCGGCTCGAGGTCGAGGTGCTGCCGAAGCAGGAGTCTTTCCGGCTGATGCCGATGCTGCAGGCCAATGCCTGGGCGGTCGTGCCGGAAGGGCAGGCGGGCGCGGCGCGCGGCGAGGCGGTGGAGGTCTATGGGCTCGGGCATCGGCAGCCGGTCCAACTTTTCCCGGAGATGGCTTCATGAAGGTTTCGGTACGTTTGTTCGGCGCGCTCTCCGAGTACGCCGATCCGCCCCAGCTCGAACTGGAAGTCGCCGACGGCGCGCGGATCGCGGAGGTGAGGGCGGGCCTGCGCGAGCGACTGCTGGCGACCAGTCCCGGCTTCAAGGAAGGCCTGTTGCGGGTATCGGCATTCGCCGACAGCCGGCGCGTGTTGCGCGACGAGGATCCGGTGCCGGGCGACGGGCAACTGGCGATCCTGCCGCCGGTCAGCGGAGGTTGAGCATGGAATCTTCCACCTCGATGCGCGACGAGCGGCAATGGGCGTTGATCGCCGATCGCGCCGGGACGGCGTTGGATCCGGCCGAGGCCATCGACTTCGTCTCCGATCCGGCGTTCGGCGGCGTGGACGTGTTCATCGGCCGCGTGCGCGACTTCAACCAGGGCCGCAGCGTGGTCGGGATCACCTACGACATGTTCGATGCGCTCGCGCTCAACGGTTTCCGCCGGATCATGGACGAGGCCGCGGTGGCGTTCGGCCCGAAGATCAAGCTGTACGTGGCGCACGCCAAGGGGCGCCTCGCGATCGGCGACCTGGCGGTGGTGGTGGCCGCGGGCACTCCGCATCGCGACGAGGCGTTCCGCGCGTGCCGGCAGGTGATCGAAGCGGTCAAGCACACCAGCCCGATCTGGAAGAAGGAGCACTACGTGGACGGCGACAGCGCCTGGAGCGAAGGCTGTTCGCTCTGCGATTCCGGCCGGGCTGGACCCGGCACGGGGCACGCGCCGAAGCACGACCACGGGTGATGGCAAGGACGGGCATGAGACAATGTGCCCATGAATGCGTTCGATCCGCTCCGGCACGGCTTGCGCCGACTGCTCGACAGTGACGCCTGGAGACGCCGCGTCGCCCTGTGGGGAGGCGCGGTCGCGGTGGCCCTGGTGGCGATCCTGTTCGCGAAGGCCAGCGATGCGGCTTTCCATCTGTTCCAGCGCGTCATCGCCCATTCCTTGTGGTGGGCCTTGCTGCTCACGCCCGGGATCTTCGCCTTGCTCGCCTGGCTGACCTCCGGGGCGCTGAAGCCCACGCGCGGCAGCGGCATCCCGCAGGTCATCGCGGCGCTGGAAAGGCCGGATCCCGGGTTCCGGCAGGCCAATCTTTCGCTCGGCGTATCGGCGGGCAAGCTGGCGTTGACCACGTTGTCGCTGCTCGGCGGCGCGTCGGTCGGGCGCGAAGGACCGACGGTGCATGTCGGCGCCAGCCTGATGTACCTGTTCGGGCGCACGTTCGGTTTCCGGGACGCGCGCGAGCTGTCGCATTTCCTGCTGGCCGGCGGCGCAGCGGGCATTGCCGCGGCGTTCAATACGCCGTTGGCGGGCATCGTGTTCGCGATCGAGGAGCTGAGCGGGCGCTTCGAGCACCGTTTCTCGGGCACGCTGCTGACCGCGGTGATCGTCGGCGGCGTGGTGTCGATGGGATTGCTGGGCAATTACACGTACTTCGGCAAGGTCCCGGCGCTGCTTCCGCTCGGCCAGGCGTGGGTGGCGATCCTGCTGTGCGGCGTGGCGGCGGGATTGCTGGGCGGATTGTTCGCGCGCCTGGTGCTGGCGAGCGTGGCGGGCAAGCCGCGTTGTCTGGGCCGCTTGCGGCGCGAGCATCCGGTGCTGCTGGCGGCGCTGTGCGGACTGGTCCTGGTGGCGCTTGCGGCGGCGTTCGGCAATGGCGCCTTCGGCACCGGCTACGAGCAGGCGCGCAGCCTGGTGCAAGGCCATGCGGTGGTCGGCCACGAGTTCGGGGTGATGAAGCTGCTGGCGAACCTGGCCTCGTACGTCGCCGGCATTCCGGGAGGACTGTTCTCGCCGGCGCTGGCGGTAGGGGCCGGCGTGGGGCACAACCTGGCGGCGCTGATGCCGGGCGTCGATGCGCGGGTGTTCGTGTTGCTCGGCATGTGCGCCTATCTCACCGGCGTAACCCAGGCGCCCCTGACGTCGGCGGTGATTTCGCTGGAGTTGACCGACAGCAGCAACATGCTGCTGCCGATCCTGGCGACGGTGCTGGTGGCGCGGTGGGTATCCGGCCTGGTCTGCCGGGTGCCCATCTATCGCGGCCTTGCCGAACAGTTGCTGGGCAGCCTGCCGGCGGAACGGGAAAGCGCGCCCGGGCGCACGCCATGAAAGGCGAGGCCAGCGAAATTGTCTAACGCCAGCCACGCTGTTTAGTATCGCCCGCATGCCAGGGCCCCTCGCACAATTCGGCCGACTGCTGCGCCTGCCGGCGCTGGCCTTGTTGGTGCTGGCGGTGCTGGCCAATCCGGTGCTGGCCGCGATCGGCGACCTGCACGAGGCCAGCCGGGGCAGCAGCGCGCATCTTCACGACGCCGGGGCGCATGCGCTGGCCGGCGATCCCGCGTCCGGCGACGATCGTGCCGGCGACCTGCTGCATGCGCTGATGCACGGCGCGCACTGCTGCGGCCACCTGACCGCATTGCCGAGTTCGTTCGTGCTGCCCGCGGCGCTGCCCCCGCGCGCCGTGCCGCCGCGCACCTCGCATCCGCCGCATCCTTCCGTGCGGATCGCCTCGACGTTCCGTCCTCCGATAGCGGCTTGACGCCTGCGCCGGCCATGGCCGGCCTTCCGTCCCGTCCTCTTCCGGAGAATTCCCCATGCGATTGCGACTGGCGGCCTTGGCCGCCTTCGCGCTGGCGCCTGCCGTTCGCGCGCAGGTGCCAGCGCCTGTACAGATCCTCACCCTGGACGATGCGATCGCGCGCGTCGCCCAGGTCCATCCTGACCTGCGTCTCGTCGACGGCCAGCGCGCCGTCCTGGACGCCAATCTCGCCATCGCCGGGCAACGTCCGCCGCTGGCGCTGGGCGCGACGATCGAGAACGCGCTCGGCAGCGGCGGCTACCGCGGCTTCGACCAGGCCGAAGCCACGGTAACGTTGGCCGGCGTGCTGGAGCGCGGCGGCAAGCTCGATGCGCGCCGGGCCCTGGCCCAGGCCAACATCGACGCCTTGGCGCCGCAGCGCGAGATCGCCCGGCTCGACCTGCTGGCCGAGACCGCCCGCCGCTACCTGGCGGTCAGCGCCGCGGAGCGGCAGCGCGAGATCGCCGACGTCGACATCGCCCAGCGCAGGCGCGCGGTCGAAGCCGCCAGGCAGCGGTTGGTCGCGGGCGCATCGCCGGAATCGACCTTGCTCACCGCGCAGGCCGCCTTGGCCGAGGCCGAGCTGGACCGCGACCGTGCGCTGCAGGCCGCGCAGGCGGCCAGGCAGAACCTCGCGGCGTTGTGGAACGCACGCGATCCCGGGTTCGCGCGGGTCGCCGGCGATCCCATGGCATTGCCGGCATTGCAGGACTTCGACGTGTTGCGCGGCCTGCTCGACGCCACGCCGGAACTGGCCCGATTGGCCGGAGAAACGCGGATCCGCGAGGCTTCGGTGCGGCTTGCGCGCACCGAAGCCGTGGCCGATCTGCAATGGCAGGCGGGCGCGCGTTACCTGCGCGGCGGCGGCGATGTCGCGCTGCTCGCCGGGCTCAGCGTACCGCTGGGCAGCGCGACGCGGGCCGCACCCGCGATCCGCGCGGCCGAGGCCGGGTTGGCGTTGAGCTCGGTCGAGCGCGAATCGCTGTCGCTGCGCCTGTACTCCACGCTGTCCGCCGCCCATGGCGAGTACGGCACCGCGCAACTGGAAGTCCGGCGCCTGGGCGACGAGGTGATCCCGCGCCTGGCCCGTGCCGAACAGGCCGCCGAGCGCGCCTGGCGCGCCGGCGCGATCGGCTACCTGGAGTGGGCGCAGCTGCAGCAGCAGCGCGTGGACGCCAATCGTCGCCAGCTCGCCGCCGCGGTCGCGGCCCAGAGGGCCCTCATCGAGATCCAGCGCCTGACCGGCCAACCGCTGGTGGCCGGCCAGCGCTCCAACGTCCAGGAGCATCGCCCATGAAAACCCCATCCAAGCGGGGGGCCATCCCCGTCGTGCTCGTGGCCGCGTTGTTGCTGGCCGGGTGCGGCCAAGAATCCGCGCCGGCGAACGGCGAGGCCGCGCAGGAAAGCCCTGGCGACGAACCTGCCGCCGAAACCACCCGCATCAGCCGGGCCGAAGCGGACGCCAACGGCATCAGGACCGCCACGGCCGGTGCCGGGCGCATCGCGACCGAACTGGAAGTGCAGGGCGTGCTGATGCCGATCGACGGCAGCAGCGCACAGGTGACCGCCCGCTATCCCGGCACCGTGCGCGCGTTGCGGGCCAACGTCGGCGACCGCGTCGTGGCGGGCCAGCCGCTGGCCAGCGTCCTCAGCAATCTCAGCCTGACCACGTATTCGCTTTCCGCACCGATCTCCGGCGTGGTCACGGCGCGCCAGGCGCAGGTCGGCGGCGGCGTGGCCGAGGGGCAGGTGCTGTACGAGGTCGCCGATCTGTCGCGCGTCTGGGCGGACCTGCATGTGTTCGGCACGGACGTGCGCGCGATCCGGCCGGGCGCGGCGGTGACGGTCGAGCGCATGTACGACGACGCCCGGATCGAAAGCCGCATCGAGCGGGTCCTGCCCGGCGCGGCCACCGCCAGCCAGAGCACGGTGGTGCGCGTGCCACTCGACAACGCCGACGGCCTGTGGCGGCCCGGCATGGCGGTCACCGCGCGGATCGCGACGGCCACGCACGACGTGGCGTTGCGGGTGCCGCGGCTGGCGCTGCAGTCGATGGACGGCCGCGACGTGGTGTTCGTGCGCAATGGGGACGCCTACGCCGCGCGCCCGGTGACGCTGGGCCGGCGCGATGGCCACGACGTCGAGATCGTCGAAGGACTGCAGGCGGGCGAGGAAGTCGTCGTCGAGCAGAGCTACCTGGTCAAGGCGGACATCGAGAAGTCCGCCGCCTCGCACGGACATTGAGGAGGCCGGCATGCTCGAACGACTCATCAGGGCTTCGATCGCCCATCGCTGGCTGGTCATGGCGCTCACGCTGGCGTTGATCGGCGTCGGCATCTGGAGCTTTCAGCGGTTGCCGATCGACGTGACGCCCGACATCACCAACGTGCAGGTGCAGGTCAACACCGCCGCACCCGGCTACTCGCCGCTGGAAGTGGAGCAGCGCATCACCTTCCCGGTGGAGACGGCGCTGGCCGGCCTGCCGAAGATGGCCTACTTCCGCTCGATCTCGCGCTACGGGCTGTCGCAGGTCACCGTGGTGTTCGCCGACGGCACCGACATCTACTTCGCGCGCCAGCAGGTGGCCGAACGCCTGCAGCAGGTGAAATCGCAGATGCCGGCCGGGCTCGAGCCCGCACTGGGGCCGATCGCCACCGGCATGGGCGAGATCTTCTCCTACACGCTCGACGCGGCGCCGGACGCACGCAAGCCGGACGGGACGCCGTACACTGCGACCGACCTGCGCACCCTGCAGGACTGGGTGATCCGTCCGCAGCTGCGCAACGTCCCCGGGGTGACCGAGGTCAACACGATGGGCGGGTTCAAGCGCGAGGTGCACGTCACGCCCGATCCGCTGCGCCTGCGTGCGCTGGGATTCACCCTGGACGACGTGGTCGGCGCCCTGCAGACCGACAACCGCAACGTCGGCGCGGGCTACATCGAGCGCAACGGGCAGCAGTTCCTGGTGCGCGTACCGGGGCAGGTGGCCGGCGTCGGCGGCATCCGCGACATCGTGCTGGGCCGGCGCGAAGGCGTGCCGGTGCGCATCGGCGACGTCGCGCAGGTGGCGGACGGAAAGGAACTGCGCAGCGGCGCGGCCACGCAGGGCGGGCACGAGGTGGTGCTGGGCACGGTGGTGATGCTGGCCGGCGCCAACAGCCGCGATGTCGCGCAGGCCGCGGCCGCGCGCCTGCGGGAGGCGGCCAGGAGCCTGCCCGCGGGGGTGACCGCGACGCCGGTCTACGACCGCACCGCGCTGGTGGACCGGACCATCGCGACGGTGGCCAAGAACCTGGCCGAGGGCGCGCTGCTGGTCGTGGTGGTCCTGTTCCTGCTGCTGGGCAATTTCCGCGCGGCGCTGATCACGGCGGCGGTGATCCCGCTGGCGATGCTGTTCACGCTCGCCGGCATGGCGCGCACCGGCGTATCCGCCAACCTGATGAGCCTGGGGGCCCTGGATTTCGGCCTGATCGTCGATGGCGCGGTGATCATCATCGAGAACTGCCTGCGCCGCTTCGGCGAACGGCAGCATGCGCTGGGGCGGGCGATGACCCGCGACGAGCGCTTCGAGACCGCCGCCAGCGCGACCGCAGAGGTGATCCGGCCGAGCCTGTTCGGGCTGGCCATCATCACGGCGGTCTACCTGCCGATCTTCGCCCTCACCGGCGTGGAAGGAAAGATGTTCCACCCGATGGCCGCCACCGTGGTGATGGCGCTCGCCGGCGCGATGGTGCTGGCGCTGAGCTTCGTGCCGGCGGCGATCGCGCTGGCGCTCGGCGGCAAGGTCGAGGAGAAGGAGAACCGGTTGATGGCCTGGCTGCGGCGGCGCTACGAGCCGTTGCTGGACGGCAGCCTGCGCCATGGCCGCTGGATCGCCGCCGGGGCCGTCGCGTTGCTGGCGCTCAGCGGCGTGCTCGCGGCGCGCCTGGGCAGCGAGTTCGTGCCGAGCCTGGACGAAGGCGACATCGCGATGCACGCCATGCGCATCCCGGGCACCAGCCTGACCCAGTCGGTGGGCATGCAGCGCAGGCTGGAGGAACGCCTGGTGGAGTTCGCCGAGGTGGAGCGGGTGTTCTCCAGGATCGGCACGCCCGAAGTGGCATCCGACCCGATGCCGCCTTCGGTGGCCGACACCTTCGTGATGCTCAAGCCGCGCGCGCAATGGCCCGACCCGAAGAAGCCCAAGGCGCGGCTGGTCGCCGAGATCGAAGCGGAGATGCGGAAGATCCCCGGCAACAACTACGAGTTCACCCAGCCGATCCAGATGCGGACCAACGAGTTGATCTCCGGCGTGCGCGCGGACGTGGCGATCAACCTGTACGGCGACGAGCTGGATACGCTGCAGCGGGTGGGGCGGCGGATCGAGGCGGTGGCCAAGCAGGTGCCGGGCGCGGCCGACGTGCGGCTGGAGCAGGCCGGCGGGCTGCCGTTCCTGTCGATCGTGCCGGACCGGCGGGCGCTGGCGGCGTACGGGCTCACGGTCGGGCAGCTGCAGCGCGTGGTCGCGGTGGCGGTCGGCGGCGAGGTGGCGGGGCAGGTCTTCGAGGGCGATCGCCGCTTCGACATCGTGGTGCGCCTGCCGGAGCGGCTGCGGCAGGATCCCGATGCATTGGCCGCGCTGCCGATCCCGCTCGGCGAGGCGCCGGCCAGCATGGACGGCGAAGGCACGCCGGACGTCGGGAGGTCCGCCGGCCCCGGCACGATCCCGCTGGGCGCGGTGGCGTCGGTCGTCGCCAGCGAAGGCGCCAACCAGATCAACCGCGAGAACGGCAAGCGCCGCATCGTCGTCACCGCCAACGTGCGCGACCGCGACCTGGGCGGCTTCGTGGCGGAACTGCAGCGACGGATCGGCCAGGACGTGCGGCTGCCGACCGGCTACTGGATCGAGTACGGCGGCAGCTTCGAGCAACTGATCTCGGCCAGCCGACGACTGGCGGTGGTGGTGCCGGTCACGCTGGCGATCATCTTCGCGCTGCTGTTCTGTGCGTTCGGATCGGCGCGCGATGCGCTGGTCGTGTTCAGCGGCGTGCCGCTGGCGCTCACCGGCGGCGTGCTGGCGTTGGCGTTGCGCGGCATCCCGCTGTCGATCTCGGCCGGCATCGGGTTCATCGCGCTGTCCGGCGTGGCGGTGTTGAACGGGCTGGTCATGATCAGCTTCGTCCGCCACCTGCGCGGCGAGGGCGCATCGCTGGAAAGCGCGGTACGCGAGGGTGCCTCGGGCCGATTGCGCCCGGTGCTGATGACAGCGCTGGTGGCGTCGCTGGGTTTCGTGCCGATGGCCTTGAACGTGGGTGCCGGTTCGGAGGTGCAGCGGCCGCTCGCCACCGTGGTGATCGGCGGCATCGTGTCCTCGACCCTGCTCACACTGGTGGTGCTGCCGGTGCTGTACCGGTGGATGCACGCGGGCAGGACGCCTGCCAGAGCACCCCAGGCGCAAGGGTGAGGACCGGCGCCCCTGCCGCCCCCGGAGCCAGTCCGGGGGCGGCGGAGCGTGGCATCGGGTCCGCGCCGGTCAGCGCGATGCGCTGACCGCCTGGGCGCGCTCGTAGTGTTCGGCGACGGCGCGGCGGACGCCGAGCAGGTGCCTGCGCACGGCTTCGGAACGCGCGCCGGGAATGAGTTCCGCGTCCAGCGTCTTCAGCGCGGCGGCGTGCTCGGACGCCATCGCCGCCATGAAGGCGTTGCGGTAGGGGTTCTCTTCGGTCTGGGCATCCAGCGCGGCCAACGTGGCGCTGCCGCGCGCCCGCATCGCCGCCGCGGCATCGCTGTCGGCGGCTCCCATCGCGCGGGCTTTCTCCAGATCGTGCTGGTGGGCGAGCAGCATCTGCCGGGCGAAGTCGCCGGTGGCGCCGTCCAGCCGGCGGGCAAGGCCGTGCCGGGCCAGCGCGATCTCGTTCTCGTCCATGGCGGCCAGCACGCCGAGCACGGCCGCATCGCCCCGGGCGACCGGGGCCAGCCCGGTGCCGCCGGCCGGGGCCGGCACGGGCGCCGGAGACACTGCAGGCGCGGTGCGCGAGGCATCGCCGCCCGCGCCGCAGCCGGTCGATGCGCAGCCGCAGGCGATCGCCAGCACCGCGCCGAACCGCCGCGGCGTCGGCCGGCTTGCCGCCGCCATCATGTCCACCGGGGTTGCACCACCACCGGCGTCGGCGTCCTGGACGTGGCGACCGGCTGCTTCTGCGGCATCCGGCAACGCAGGACCATCGGCGCGGTGCGCGCGTGGATCAGGGGGTGTTCGGCAGGCGCCGCGCTGCCGATCAGGTTCGCGATGTGGAAACCGAGGATCTCCTCGGCGCGTTCGCCCTGGTCGCTGATGATGTGGGGCACCAGCCGTTCCAGGCGGTCCAGTTCCTGCAGTACTTCGTATCGGGTTTTCATGGCGTCTCCACGTCCGTTGCGAAACGAGCGGCGCTGTCCTGACGGCGGAACCCCGCACGCCATGATGGGCAGTACGATCCTCGCGTTCGCAGGTGGTGCCACTCGGGCGTGCAAGGCGCGGTGGTCCAGCGCCTGCAGCGAGCCTAGCGTTGCCGATGTAAAGAACGGATCAGCAAAGCCCGGTCGCGACCCGATGGCGACACGCGGCGCTCGCCTCGCGCACGGAAGGCGAGAGGACCGCGCTTTCACGCGATACATCGCACCATTGCACGCGTGGCTAACGGCCGGATCCCGAAGGTAGCACCCGATGACGAGATCGCCGGGGACACCAGGGCTTCCGCCGGGCAAGCCACCTTCGAAGACGGTTGCCGCGCATGCGCGTTGACGGCATCGGCCCGTACGACCGCATGCGTGGCCGCCTGAAGCGTTCCGGTTCGCGTACCCCTGCCTCCTTGCCCCTTGTTTGCCCCTCCAGACACGGTATGCCGGCGATGTCCGCATTCGACAAGGTCGTGGGCGATGCCGTCCGCGACGTGCCCGCCGACGGGCACGAACGCGCCACGCACGACTGGATCGTGCGGGAAGTTGCGCGCCTGATGCGCTTGCCGTGCGCGGGCATACCGGCACGTGCGACACGACAGGCCGGCGCCTTCCACGTGCCGGACGACACGCTCACCACCGAGCAGGCGGCCCTGCTGGGCATCGCCGATGCCGGGTACCTGCTCGGCGGCGTGGTGCCGCATGCCTTCATGGCGACCAAGGTGATCAGCCATCCGCTGGTCGGCGAGGATGCGGCCCGGCCGAGCGGCTGGAACCCGCTCGCCGCGCAGGCCCTGGCCCGGGCGACGCTGCCCGGGTATGCGGTGTTCTCCGAGGCCGATGCGCGCCGGGCGCATGCGCGCCTGCGCGAGGGCGGACTGGTGCGTTTCAAGCTCGCCACCGGCGTGGGCGGGCGCGGGCAATGGCTGCTGGGCGACGCCGCGACCCTCGAGTGCGTGCTGGCCGAGCTGCCGCGGGGCTATCTCGCCGAACACGGTGCCGTGCTGGAGCAGAACGTCGGCGACGCGATCACCTACAGCGTCGGCGAGCTGCATTGCGCCGGCATCGACATCGCCTACCACGGGACGCAATCGGCCGTGAAGGACCAGGCCGGCCGCGACGTCTATGGCGGCTCGGACCTGTGGATCATCCGCGGCACGCTGGGCGACCTGGCCGAAAGCGGCCTGAACGCCGAGCAGAAGTCGGCGGTGGAACGGGCGCGCCTCTACGACGGCTTCATCGCCGATGCCTATCCTGGGATGCAGGTGTCGCGGCGCAACTACGACATCCTGGTGAGTCGCGACGGCACGCATGCGTTCTGCGGCGTACTGGAGCAATCCTGGCGGATAGGCGGAGCGACTCCGGCGGAACTGGCCGCCGTCGCGTTGTTCCAGCGCGATCCCGGGCTGCACCGCGCCTATGCCTGCACCCGCGAGATCTACGACGAGGCGGGTCCGTTGCCCGCCGGTGCCGACGTCTACTACCGCTCCGCCGCGCCGGCGAACGGTCCGCGCCTCAAGTACCGACTGAGTTCTCCCTTGCCCGATGGAAGCCAAGCTGTCCAGCATCCAGATCCCGGTTGAGCGCGACGAGCTCAGCGGGACCCTGCTGACGCCCACGGGCATGCCCGGGGTGCTGTTCGTGCATGGCTGGGGCGGCAACCAGCATCACAACCTGGTGCGCGCCAGGGAGGCGGTCGGCCTGGGCTGCATCTGCCTCACCTTCGACCTGCGCGGGCACGAAGGATACGCATCGATGCGGCAGACCGTCACGCGCCCGCAGAACCTGGAGGACCTGAAGGCGGCCTACGACCAGCTCGCCGCCTTGCCCTACGTGGACCGCCACTCGATCGCGGTGGTGGGGTTGAGCTACGGCGGCTACCTGGCGACGCTGTTGACCCTGGAGCGGCCGGTGGAATGGCTGGCACTGCGCTCGCCGGCACTCTACAAGGACGAATACTGGAGCGCTCCCAAGGTCTCGCTCAATCGCGACCCGGACCTGATGCGCTATCGCAACAGCGAGATCCCGGCACAGGCCAACCGCGCCCTGGCCGCCTGCACGCGCTTCAAGGGCGACGTGCTGCTGGTGGAGGCGGAGAACGACGTGGTCGTGCCGCATCCGGTGATGCGCAACTACGCCAATGCCTTCGTGCAGGCGCGCTCGGTGACCTCGCGCCTGATCCGGGGTGCCGACCATGCACTGAGCGTCAAGGAGCACCAGCACGAGTACACGCGCCAGTTGATCGACTGGCTCACCGAGATGGTGGTCGGCCGCCGCGTGGCGCTGGCCAAGGAAGTGGTCGCCGCGCGCAAGCAGATGCTCAAGCAGATCAAGGGGCAGGAGGCGGTTTCGCCGGGCAGGAGCTCGCGCGAGTTCCACGGCGACATCCGCGCCACCGAAAAGACGTCGAAGTGATGCGGAAAACGAAAGCGCGGCCGTGGGCCGCTACCAGACTCGACAATACCGGTGGCGGTCCCGCTAACGCTTGCCGGCGGGCTCGCTCCGGATCACCTGTGCGGAGGAGACCGCACCGAGCCGCTGCGCCATGGCCGCCATGCGGTTGGCAAGCTCGACCTTGCATCCCCCCTGCCTGGCCGAGTTCTCCAGGATCTTCTGGTATGCGTCCCAGAATTCCGGGCCGTTGCCATGAGTGCGGTATTGAGCCTGCAGGGCCATCCACGTCTCGTCTTCGACGAACTGCGCGCTGTATCCCATGATGTTTTCGCCCGCTGATGTTCCCCTGTGTTCAGGGATACTACAGGGCTGTCGTTAAGGTTCCGCAACGAAGGCGAAAAGAACGTGTACGCACGGCACTGTGCGCTGCGTCGCAGGCATGTGGATAAATATCGCCGCTTCACGCGACCTGGCGTCTGATCGCAGGGCACAACACGTGGGAGCACGCGCATGCCATCCAAGAAACCGATCAATCCGCTGGGCCAAGTAAGCGACCAGGACAAGGCGCATACGCCGGACAAGCTGCGCCGCGACGATGCGTTGTGGAAGGAGCACGACATGCCGGACGAGTCCACCGAGCGCAACCGCGCCAAGCCCGAGGACTACGAACGCCCTGTTCAGGAGGATGACTGAATCCCTCAGGCGTCGTACCAGCGCCGCGTCATGCGCTGGAAGAACAACGAGTTCGGGATCTGCAGCGTGGATCCCTGCGTTTCCTGGCGCTGGTCCTGCAACGTCGTGTAGATGAAGTTGATGTCGATCACGCGCCCGCACACCCCTGGCTTGTCGGCGCTGTCGATCAGCTCGATGCGGTCGTGCAGGCGGAACGGCTTGGTGGCGAAGATCAGGAACGAACAGAAGATGTTGGACAGCACGCTCCACGCGGCGAAGAACGCGACCGCACCGACGGCCGCGAAGCCGGTGATGGCGGTCCAGAGCACGCTCACCGATACTCCCAGGCGCTCCAGGACCAGCAGCAGCGCCGCCGCATAGAGGAAAGTGGCGACGATGCGGCGCGCGCCGATCACCAGCGCAGGCGGGAGTTCGTAGCGCCGGCCTACCAGGCGGAGCGCATGCACGAGGATGCGGACCAGCAGCCAGGCCAATCCCAGGATCGCCAGCACCTCCGCCACGGGTACCACGATGTCCAGCCAGGCAGCGACCCAGGTCGGCGGTTGCGGGAGGTGGAGGTGCATGGCGGGGGCATCAAAGGACCACGGCGCCGCCGGAGATCGTGATCAATGCGCCCGAGGTGTAGCTGGCGCGATCGGACGCCAGCATGACGTAGGCCGAAGCGAGCTCGGCCGGTTGGCCGGGGCGCCCGTAGGGCGTCTGCGATCCGAACGATTCCACTTCCTCCGCGGCCATGCCGGCGGGAATGAACGGCGTCCAGATCGGCCCGGGCAGCACCGCATTGACCCGGATCTGCTGGTCGGCCAGCAGGCCGGCCAGGCCGATGGTCAGATTGGCCACCGCGCCCTTGGTGGTCGAGTAGGGGAGGATGTTGGGCGTGGGTTTCTTGGAGTTGACCGAGGCGGTGTTGATGACCACACCGCCGCCGCGCAGCAGCGGCACGCCGAGCCGCACCAGGTTGAAGACGGCATGCACGTTGGTGTCGAAGGTCTTGCGCCACTCGTCGAGCGTGATCTCCTCGAAACTCTCGAAATAGCGCTGGTAGGCCGCGTTGTTCACCAGGATGTCGAGGCCGCCGAGCTGGCGCTTCACCTCCTCGACCAGCGCGGCCGCCTGGCTGGGGTCACTGATGTCACAGGCCACCAGGACCGCCTTGCGACCGGCCGCTTCGATCAGGCTTCCGATGCGCTCGGCATCGTCGCGCTCGGCGGGCAGGAAGGCGATGGCGACATCGGCGCCTTCGCGGGCGTAGGCGATCGCCACCGCGGCGCCTATCCCGCTGTCGCCGCCGGTGATCAGGGCTCGCTTGCCCTCCAGCTGCCCGCTCCCGACGTAGCTGTCCTCGCCATGGTCGGGCCGGGGTTCCATCTTGTCGGTCTTGCCGGGGAAGGACTGCTGCTGGCGCTTGAAGGGCGGGAACGGATAGTCGGGAAGGGCCATGGAGAACTCCTGCAGGGGCGATGCCGGCAGTGTGTGTGCGCCGAAGTAAAGCGCATGCGCAGGGGGTGTCTCCTCGACGTGGACGCAGCGGCGGCGGCCTGCGAAGAAGCTGCGACCGTGCGGACATGCGCTCCGCGCTTCGCGCCGGGCTGCCAGGCGGCTCTCTCCGCAGATCGCGATCCTGGGACCTTGTCAGTTGATGATCTCGCCGGTGCCGGTCTTGACGAAGTTCCTCAACTGCTGGATGAACTCCGGGTCGTAGGGTTCCCAGCTCTCGAGTTCGCCGATGATCCTCAACGGATGCTCGCTCCTGTACGAGCGGGTCGGGTTGCCCGGGAACTTCTTGTTCGTGACGTTCGGGTCGTCCTCGAATTTTCCGGTAGGGACCACCAAGTAGACTCGCGGACGGCCGTCGCCCCGGGCGATCTCCGCGGCCAGGCCCGCTCCCTTCGGCAGGGTCGTGAAGTAGATGTGATTCATGACGACGCCGTCGCGGTAGTTGGACGTGAAGCCGGCGGTCAGAAGATCGCCGACGGACAGGCTTGCCTTCGTCCCGTGATAGAACGGCCCTTTCACCAGATCGCAGTTCTCGTGGGAAACCGGGAACCACTCGTCTTCCTGCGTCATCCTGCTCGCCTCGTGTGCCCTGCCCAGTCGACAGGGCGGCGATTCTAGTGTCCGCCTCGGGCGTTGCCGCAAGGCCCCACGGATGCTATAAATTCATGGTGGGAGGCGCGGCGCGCCTCCCTTTTTTCGTTCCGCGCTCGAAAATTCGATGGCGCGCATGACAGGGCCCGGATGCAGTGGCGATTCGCGGTCCCGTTGGCGGATCGTTCTCCGGTCGCACCTCGCAAGCTTGCCTGGGCCGCCGTATGGCTACGGCAGCGGATGCGCGATCGTCGTCATCAACGCATTGGCGGCCTGGCGCGAATCCAGGCGCGTGTGCTGCACGACCAGGGGCACGTCGGATTCGATCAATGACGCGAAGCCCACGCCGTGCGGGATAGATTCCGGATCGTCCAGGTCGTTGAAGCGGACGTGGCGGGTGCGCCGGGCCGGCACCGTCACGCGGTACGGCCCCACCGGCTCGCGATCCTCGAAGAACAAGGTGATCCGCACATGCGCATCGGCGTCGCCCGCGTTCAGCAGGCAACAGGTCTCGTGGCTTTCCATCTGCGGCGCCGGGCCGTTGCTCCAGCCCGGGATGTAGCCTTCCGCGATGGCCCAGCGGTGGCTGCCTATCGGGTGCATGCGGCCGGTGTAACGCTGCGCCCGTTGCCCGTGCGTCAAGGCGCGTGTGGACGGCGTGGTGGGCCGCGATGATCGGATACCATGCCTCGCACGAGCAGTTCGATCCCGCGCATCTGCTGGCGTTGGCCGCGCGCGCCGCCGCGGCGGGCTTCGGCGGATTGAGCGGATCGGACCATTTCCATCCGTGGACGCCGGCGCAGGGCCAGTCGGGGCACGCCTGGAGCTGGGCCGGGGCGGTGCTGGCCAGCGTTCCGCTGTCGCTGGGATTGGTCACCTGTCCCTTCGGCCGCTACCACCCGGCGGTGATCGCGCAGGCGGCGGCCACGCTGGCACGGATGTATCCGGAGCGGTTCTGGCTGGCGGTCGGCAGCGGCGAGGCGCTGAACGAGCACGTCACCGGCGAGCCGTGGCCGGACAAGCCCGCGCGCAACGCCCGCCTGCACGCCAGCGCGGAGGCCATGCGCCGGCTCTGGCGCGGCGAGCGCGTCGATTGCGACGGCGAAATACGCATACGCGAGGCGCGCCTGTACACGCTGCCGCCCCGGCCGCCGCTGCTGCTCGGTGCCGCGCTCGGCGCGGAGACGGCGCGTTGGCTCGGAGGGTGGGCCGATGGCCTGATCACCGTCAGTGCGCCGTTGCCGAAGTTGCGCGAGATCGTCGCCGCGTTCCGCGAAGGGGGAGGCATCGGCAAGCCGATGTTCCTCCAAGTGAAGCTGTGCTACGCCGCGACCGATGCGCAGGCGCGTGCCGAGGCCCTGGCCCAATGGCGCGCGAACCTGGCGCCTCCCGCGATAGCCGCCGACCTGGTCCGGCCCGAGGACTTCGCCGCGCTCGCGGACCGGCTGGATCCGGCCGGGATCGAGCAGGCGGTGAACATTTCCTCCGACCCGCTGCGCCATGCCGAGTGGCTGAGTACGTATCGCGAACTCGGGTTCGAGCGGCTGTACCTGCACAACGTCGGCCGCCAACAGGAAGCGTTCATCGACGTCTTCGGCGCTCAGGTGCTGCCGTCGCTGGCCGGCGCCTGATCGCGCAGGTACCAGCCATAGCCGTAGCCCCCGATCTCCACCGTGTCGTCGGCGCAGCGGACGTGGCGGGCGAGGGCGAAATCGCCGGTTCCCAGCGCCTGCCGCTCGAGCCGGAGCGGGCGCGCGGAGAGATTCACCAGGGCCACGACGTCCTGGTCGCTTCCCGCGAAGCGCAGGGCCAGCAACTGGGAGGGCGCGAAGGCGCACGCTTGCGGCGCCGCGCTCAAGGCGGGCAGGTCGCGCCGGACCTGCAGCAGTGCCCGGACGTCTTCCAGCAGCGATGGCTGCCCGCGCTGGGCGGCGACGTTGCAGTGCGCGTAGCCGAACCGCCCGTCGCGCTGCGGCCTGCGCCAGGCGTGCGCGGGATGGTCGCAGAAACCGGCGCCCGCCCCGGCGTGCCACTGCATGGGAACGCGCACGGCGTTGCGCTCGGGCAGGTCCAGGTCGTCGCCGAGCCCGATCTCGTCGCCGTAGCGCAGCACCGGCACCTGGCCCAGCGACAGCAGCAGGGCGTGCGCCATCGCCAACGCGTCGCGATCGCCATCGAGCATCGGCGCGAGCCGCCGGCGGATACCGCGTCCGTAGATGCGCATCCATGGCTCCGGCGCGAAGCGGTCCATCACCTCGCCGCGCTCGTCCGGCGTGAGTTGTTCCAGGTCCAGTTCGTCGTTGTTGCGCAACCAGGCGATGCGGGTCGTTGCCAGGGCCGTATCGCCGTACTCGGCCAGGGTACGGGTGATTTCGCCTGCATCCTCGCGCGCCAGGGCCAGGAAAAGATGGTTGTTGAGATGGAAATCCAGCAGGTGCGAGAGCCGGCCGCCGGCCACGTAGTTGCCGTACTCGGCCGCGGGCACATCGGCCTCTCCGATCAGGACGGGCTCGTCGAGCCGGCCAGCGACGTGGCGGCTCAGTTCGTTCAACAGCCAGCGTCCTCCTTCCTCCGGCACTGCGAGGCAGGCGCGTTCCACCATGTAGGGCACCGCGTCGATGCGGAAGCCGCAGGCGCCGCGATCCAGCCAATGGGCCATGATCCTGCCCATCTCGCGGCGCACGGCGGGATTGCCGCATTCCAGGTCCGGCTCGTGCGCGTAGAACATGTGCCGGTAGTAACGGCGCACGAAGGGATCCCAGCTCCAGACGCCGGGTTGGACGGGCGGGAACATCGGGGCGGGGCCGATCGCGGCCGGTGCGTCGGTCCAGATGTAGCGCCCTTGCATTTCCGCGTCACCGGCGCGCGCTGCCTGGAACCATGGATGCAGTTCGGAAGTGTGCTGCATCACCAGTTCCACGATGATGCCGATGCCGCGCTCGCGCGCGGCCCGCACCAGCCGCGCGAACGAGGCCTCGTCGCCAAGGCGCGGATCGATGGCGCAGTGGTCGAGGACGTCGTAGCCGCCATCGCGCCCGGCGCTGCGGAAGAACGGCAGCAGCCAGAGATGGCTGACGCCCAGCCATTGCAGGTAATCCAGTTTCTCGGCGATGCCGTCGAGCGTGCCCCAGCCATGCCCCGTGCTGTCGCGGAACAAGTAGGGGTCGACCTGGTAGATGACGGTGCGATGTGGTTGCATGCGGCGGGAAGCATGGCCGGGCCCGGATGAAGCGCTCGCCATGGCGATGTGCAGGTGTCGCGAAGATGCGCGCCGCTTTACGGCGCGCGGGCTAGTGATAGCCGCTGCCGTGCCGGACCTTGCCGCGGAATACGCGGTACGACCACGCGGTATAGCCCAGGATCAACGGCAGCAGCACGATCAGGCCGACCATCGAGAAGACCTGCGAGGAGCGCGGCGCGGCGGCTTCCCACAGCGTATAGGTCGGGGGAACCAGGTAGGGCCACATGCCCAGCACGAGCCCGGCGAAGCCGAGCGCGAACAGGGCGAGCGTGCAGACGAAGGCGCGGGCATCGGAACCCGATTGCCGCGTCGAGCGCCAGATCAGCGCCGCGGCCAGCAGCGCGCACAAGGGGATGGGCGAGAGCCACCAGAAATTGCCGTCCTGGAACCAGCGCGCCATCACGCGCGAGTTGAGGAACGGCAGCCAGGCGCTGACCAGGCCGAGGAAGGCGGTCACCACCCAGACCAGCACCCGGGTGAGCCCGCAGGCCAGCCCGCGCGTGGGATCCTCGGTCTTGAGGATCAGCCAGGTACTGCCCAGCAACGCGTAGCCGAACACCAGCGCGATGCCGGTCAGCATGGAGAAGGGGCTGAACCAGCCGAACACGCCGGCGACGTACTTGCCGTCCTGGACCGGCATGCCTTCCACCAGCGCACCCAGGATCACGCCCTGGGCGAACGCGGTGAGGATCGAGCCGATGGAGAACGATGCGCCCCACAATCCACGCGAACGCTGCGCCTTGAAGCGGAACTCGAAGGCCACGCCGCGGAATACCAGCGCCATCACCATCAGCAGCACCGGCAGGTACAGGCCGGACAGGATCAATGCATAGGCCATCGGGAACGCGGCGAACAACCCGGCGCCGCCGAGCACGAGCCAGGTCTCGTTGCCGTCCCAGATCGGCGCGGCGGTGTTCATCATCAGGTCCAGCTCGCGCTGGTCGCGCGCGAACGGGGCCAGGATGCCGAGCCCCAGCACGAAACCGTCCAGGACGACGTACATCAACACGCCGAATCCGATCACGCCGAACCACGCCACCGGCAGCCAAGTCCCCACGTCCATCACGGCATCTCCTCCTCGCGCGTATCGGCGGCCGAGAGCGGGCGGGCAGGGGTGTGCTCGCCGCCTTGCAGGTCCGGACCGTCCTGTTCGGGTTGCGGGCCCCGGCGCACCAGCTTGAGCAGGTACCACACGCCCCACCCGAACACGAACGCGTAACCTGCGATGTAGACGGCCAGGGACGTGGCCACCATCGCCGCGCTCTGCGTACCGACCGCGTCGGCGGTGTGCAGCAACCCGTACACCACGTAGGGCTGGCGCCCGATCTCGGTGACGAACCATCCGGCCACCAGCGCCACGAAGCCGGCGGGCAGCATCGCGTTCCAGGCGGCGAGCAGCCAGCGGCTCTGCAGCAGGCGGCCGCGCCACCAGGTCAGCGCCGACAGCCATGCCAACGCCAGCATCAGCAATCCCAGGCCGACCATGACGCGGAACGCGAAGAACACCGGCGTCACCGGCGGTCTTTCCGATGCAGGCACCGAGGTGAGCGGCGGGATGTCGCCATCGCGGCTGTGGGTGAGGATGAGGCTGCCCAGCCGCGGCACCGCGATTTCATGGCGGTTGCGCTCCTCCTCGCTGTCCGGGAGCGCGAACAGCACCAACGGCACGCCGGCGCCCGGTTCGGTCGGATGCCAGTGCGCTTCGATCGCGGCGACCTTGATGGGCTGGTGCTCGAGGGTGTTCAGGCCGTGCTGGTCGCCCGCGACGATCTGCAGCGGCACGGCGATCGCGGCGAAGGCGACGGCGAGCTTCAGCATGCGTGCGCCAGCCTCGACATGGATGCCCTTGCGCAGGTACCACGCTCCCACGCCGCCGATCACGAAGCAGGTCGTGATGAACGCCCCCAGCGTCATGTGCGTGAGCCGGTACGGGAACGACGGGTTGAAGATGACCTGCCACCAGTCCTTCGGCACCACCACGCCGCCTTCCACCGCGTAGCCGGCCGGCGTATGCAACCAGCTGTTGGAGGAGAGGATCCAGAAGGTCGAGAACAACGTCCCGAGCGCCACCATGCAGGTGGATACGAAGTGCAGGCGCTCGGGGATGCGCCCCCAGCCGAACAGCATCACGCCCAGGAAGCTGGCTTCCAGGAAGAACGCGGTGAGCACTTCGTAGGTCAGCAATGGCCCGATCACGCTGCCGGCGATGCGGCTCAGTTCCGGCCAGTTGGCGCCGAGCTGGAACGCCATCACGATGCCGCTGACCACGCCCATGCCGAACGACACGGCGAAGATGCGCATCCAGAAGAAGTACAGGTTCTTCCACAATGCATCGTGCGTGCGCAGCCAGCGCCATTCGACGAACGCCAGCCACGAGGCCAGCCCGATCGTGAAGGCCGGAAACAACACATGGAACGAGATGACAAAGGCGAACTGCACCCGGGACAGCAGCAGTGCGTCCATTGAACCTCCGGTGGGCACGGCAGTGGCAGGCGCGAACCGCTGGGGCCGCGGGATGCACGGTGACTAGCATGGCGCGGCGACCGATCACGGGACCGTCGCCACGCCGTGAAGGCGGGGTGAATTCGCCGTTCGCCGGGCCTTGCGGGCTGCGCGCCCGCGGGCGGTCACGAGCGTCGCGCGGAGCTGCCGGTGGTCGCGCCGGCGCCGGGCCCGGCGCCCAGGTCGGCACCGGTCACCTCGTCCAGCTCGGGATGCGACATCGTGCGCATGCTCATCGCATCCAACGCCTGCGTCTCGGTCGCGGACAGGCCAACGACGGCGTTGCCGCCCTGGCCATCCACCGCGGCCTGCGCATCGCGATCCGACACCACTTCCCATTGCTCGCCCTGGTTCCACGGGCCGGAGAGATCGCCTTCGCCCTGCGACATGTTGTAGTACTTGTCGGTGAAGGCGGGATGGCCGGGCAGCTTGCCGGGCGGGAAGTTGGGATCGATCGCGTAAAGCGCCTTCTCGAACGACTTCTGGTGCGCTATCTCGCGCGTCATCAGGAAGGTGAGGGCATCGCGGATGCCGGGATCGTCGGTGACGTTGATCAGGCGCTCGTAGACGATCTTCGCGCGCGCCTCGGCGGCGATGTTGGAGCGCAGGTCGCAGGTCGGCTCGCCGATCGAATCGACGTAGGCCGCCGTCCAGGGGACGCCAGCCGAGTTGACCAGCGCGGGGCCTCCCCCGTAGAGGATCTGTTGGGTATGGCTGGTGCTGTTGCGCGTGAGGTTGCGCATCTCCATGGCTTCTTCCATGCCTTCGGAGAGGATGGCCTTGGGACCGCGATTGAGCATGGCGACGATCGACCCGATGATTTCCAGGTGGCTCAGCTCTTCCGTAGCGATGTCGTAGAGCATGTCCTTGCGTCCGGGATCCTCGTCGCCGAGCGCCTGGGTGAAGTAGCGCATCGCCGCCGCCAGTTCGCCCTGCGGGCCGCCGAACTGCTCGAGCATCAGCGAGGCCAGATCGGGATTAGGCGCAGCCACGCGCACCGTGTACATCAGTCGCTTGTTGTGCATGAACATGGATAGGTCCCTGGAATGAGTTGATCGATGCGGACATGCGCGGATCGCTCCAGGCGGGAAATTCGAGCCGAAAATTCCGGATGAAACGACCGCCGCACGCCCGACACCTTGTAGAACCCGCCGTTCATGAGGCGTCTCGGCGGCACGCATGTGAGTACGCCGCTTCACGGTATGCCGACGCCATCTTTCCTCTTGCCACGAAAGAATGTACGCGCGGATTCCTGGACGAAGCGAAGGCTTGGTGATCTTCATCAGGCCTTCGAGGCGTTACGGATTCCACCCGGAATACCCCACGAAGGAGGACACCGTTCGATGATCACACGCATCCTGCAAAGCTCTCCGCACAATCCACGGGCCTGGCTGGAAATCGGCGCAGGCGGCATCGGCAGCATCCTGTTGCCTCATCGCGAGGAAGCCAAGGCCGAGGAAGCGAGCTTCGGGCGCCCATTGCCCGACCAGATCGACTTGGTCCTGATGCAGGAATCCGCCCGTCTTGCGCGCGCGGACCTGGCGATCTGGGAAACCCAGCGCTGCGCGGTCCCGCTGCTGGGGTTCAGTCTTACCGCGGCCGACGAGCACGGGCGCGGCCCGCGCGCGATCGCGTGGCTGACGGAGGACGGCGAGCAGGTGTTCGCGGCGGGCCTGTGCAGCGTCAACGAGCTCGGGCACCACCCGCGCAGCGCGTTCTCGCTGCTGGTGGGCAGTTCCTCGCGCGCGCCGCTCTATCGTCCGCTGTACATCCAGGGCGTCCCGATCGCCGATTGGCTGCGCATGCCGGGAGCGCAGGCCATGTCCTACCTGCGCAGCGAGTGGGGCGGCCGCTCGCTGCAAGCCGCGGCGAAGAACGAGCCGGTCCCGGCCATGCTTGCCGGCGCCACCTCATGAGCTTCCGCGGGCGGCGCCGGCGCCCGACGTCGCGGAACCACACGGACGGCCTAGGTTGGCATGCGGTTCGCCGCCGCTGCTCACCGGCGATTGCGCTCGAATGCGCGCATGGCGTCCTGCATGCCCACGACGTCCACCGCGGGCGATAGCTGCATCAGTTCCATCGCCTGGCGCAACGGCCCCGACAGCCCGGCCACGGCCTGGCGTATCACGCGCACCCGGTACTCGCGTGCATTGCCGTCCAGGGCGGTGGCCAGCACGCACGAGTCCGCGGTCATGCCGGACAGGTACAGCGTGCCTACCTGCAACTTGGCCAGCAGCACCGGCAGCGGGGTCGCCAGGAAGGCCGAGTGCTTGGGCTTGAGCACGTAGTAATCGTCCTCGGTCGGGTGCAGCCGGTCGGCCACCTCCAGCCCGAGTCCACCGCTTTCCCGCGCCGACGCGATCAAGCCGCGGAAGTCGACCTTCCACTGGGCGAAATTGTCGTTGGCGAAGATCACCGGGACTTCGCGGCGGCGACAGACCTCCAGCAGGGCTGCGATCGCCTGCGTGGCCTTGCGTACGCTGGCGGCCATCGCCTCGGCCTCGGGAAAGTCGAACCGGCCGATCATGTCGATGACCAGCAGGGCTGGGCGGGAGGGCGCACGCGGCGGACTCATTCGGATTTCCTGGATCGGCTCGAAAGGTGGAACTGGCGTGGCGATGGAGCGGTGCCCGAGGCCAGGTTGCCAGGTGCCGGGGATCCTGCATGGCCCGGTGTCCAGGGATCGTGAGCGGAGCCCGGTCGCCGCGTTATGCACGCATGACGACCGCCCGCGCCGGTCATCGCGACCAGATCACGCGGCATTGCGCCGTGCGTAACGGTGGGATGCCTAGCCTGCAAGGAAGGCATCGACATGCCCGCCATCGCGGCACCACCGACCATCCAGGAGCGAAACATGGCCATCAAGAACATCGAAGACCTCTTCATCCATGAGCTGTCCGACATCTACAGCGCCGAGAAGCAACTGACGCGCGCCTTGCCGAAGCTGGCGCGGGCCTCGGACAACCCGGACCTGTCGACGGCCTTCGAGACCCACCTGGAGGAAACCCAGGGGCAGATCGAACGCATCGACCAAGTGGTCGAGGCGCTCGGCATCCGGTTGAAGCGGATCAAGTGCGCGGCGATGGAGGGTTTGATCGAGGAGGGCAAGGAGATCATCGAGAGCGTCGAGGCCGGTCCGTTGCGCGACGCCGCGCTGATCGGCGGGGCGCAGAAGGTCGAGCACTACGAGATCGCCGCCTACGGCACCCTTGCCGCGCTCGCCAAGCAGCTCGGCTACAAGGATGCGCTCCCGCTGCTGCTGGAAACGCTGAAGGAAGAGAAAGCGACCGACGAGAAGCTGACGATGCTGGCCAAGAGCGGAGGCAACGCCGAGGCTGCCCAGCAAAGCCGCGCCGCCTGAGGTCCGCGCCGTAGCGTAGTTCCCGGAACCGGTCGGCACCCGTGCCGGCCATTGGAGTTGGAGGCACGCCGCCATGCGCACCCGAACCACCTGGGCCATCGTCGCCGCCATCGGGGCCACGGCGGCCTTGTTGGCCGCGTTTCGCAAGGGCAAGATCGCCGCTCCCCGGGATTCGCGAGAGGACGATGCGGTCGGGCAGGACGGCGAGGTGCTGGCGCGGCTCGCCGATATCGACGACGACCAGGTCCGGGCCGCGCAACTGGCGTTGTCGCAATCCCTGGACCCTCCCGTGAAGGTCTACGCCGAGCACATGCTCGCCGTGCACGGTCGCAACCGTGGCGAAGCGTGCCGCCTGCGCGATCGCGCAGGTGCTCCGGCGGAAGGCGAGGGCGGCGGCGATTGGGTGGACGCCTTACAGCGCGCCGCCGGCGCGGGTTTCCAGGCCGCCTATGTGCACGCGATGGTCGACAGCCACGAACGCGCCTTGCGTCTCCTGGACAAGGAGCTTCTTCCGGCCAGTTCGAGCGATGCGGTGAAATCGCGCCTCGCGCGTACCCGCGGGCTGCTGCTGGACCACCTGCAGCGCGCCCGCGACCTCAAGGCCGCCGAAGGCGTGCAGCAGAACGCGCGCCAAGACGAGGCATTGGACGAGACGTTCCCCGCCAGCGACCCGGTCTCGCCGTTCATTCCCGCGAAGGCGCCGGATTGAGCGGGCGGGCCTGTAGGTACCGAAGGCGGGCGGCCAGTAAAGAAGCAGGTTGTCGGACATGAAGAAGGCCCGCCTTCAGCGGGCCTTTGCCGTATCGACATCCCGGCAGCGCCGGGGGGCCGACGGAACGGACACATGCATCGGGCTCAGCTGCGTCCCCCCTTGCTGCCGATGGCGGCCATGTGTTCCCGGTTCTGGCTCACCGCCTGGCCGCCCTTCCTTCCGGCTTCGCTCGCCTCGCGCGAATCGAATTCATGGGCGTTGCCGCTGGCGTGGGCCGCCTTGCCGCCCTTGCTGGCGATCTCCCTCTGTTTCTCCTCGTCCATCGACGCGAAACCGCGGTTGCGGGTGTTGTTGGCCATATCGATATCTCCTCATAAGGACGTGTCGGGCTGGATTGCCTCGACGCGAACAGGATGAGGAGAAGGCGGCTAAGCGCAGGTCGCTTCCATGCCAACGCCGGGTATAAGCGACCCCATGCGTTCGACACCATCCATGCGCGGCATGGCAAGGCTGCGAGGACGACGAAGGACGCTGCCGGAATGGCCGGGTTGGAGCGCGGAGCACAGCCAGGATCTCCAGGGCGGAAGCTCAGGGCGTCACCGCATCGAGCCTTATCCGGCGCGAGGGCAGGCCTTCCACGTCGATGTCCACGGTGATCGGGCCGGCCCGGACGCCAGCGCGGACCACCGCGACCACCCGGCCATGGAAGGTCTTGCGTTCGCCCGACTGGAAGCTGGAAACGTCCACGGGATTGCCGTTGCCGATGCCGGCCAGCGTTCCCGCCCCGGTCACGCGCACGCGCACCTGCCTGTCGTCCTTCCGGGCATAGATGGGCGTGCCGTCGGCATCGCGCAATTCCACGGCGATGTACGCCAGGTCCTCGCCGTTGGCCCGGAGCCGCGATCGGTCGGAGGAGGCCTCGGCGACGGCGGGGGCACCGGCCGTGCGCAACTCCCAGCGCCCGGCCTCGCGTCCGTCGCGGTAGCCCACGGCGAGCAGGCGCCCGGGCGCGTAGGGCACCTCGTAGAGCGCCTTGTATTCGCTGTCCTGGCCGACCGGCTTGCGACCGAGGCTCTTGCCGTTGAGGAACAGCTCCACTTCCGGGAACTCGGAGTAGACCTGCACTTCCTGGCGCCGGCCTTCCTGGCCGGGCCAGGTCCAACTGGGATGGACATCGTCCAGCGACCAGTCGAGGTGCGGCTGCACGACCGGATACAGGTGGCGATCGGGCAGATCCTCGGTGCCTCGCGGCTGCCGGACGAATGCCGATATCGGCACCATGCCGGTCTTCCAGACGACCTGGCGGTAATAGGCCGCCGGACGCAGGCGCCCGGTCGCGTCGATCTCGCCGCTGTAGGCCAGGTGCCAGGGGTAGGGGCCGAGTTTCTGCCAGTCCTGGCTGTATCCCATCCAGCCGATGCCGGCCTCGCCCAGATAGTCCACCGCGGTCCAGACGAAATCGCCGATCACCCACGGCATGGTCTCGACGGCACGCCAGTAGCGGAAGAACTCCTTCGACGTGGACTCGGAGGTGTACATCGCCAGCCCGGGGAGCCGCTCGTGCTCCTCGGCGAAGAGGTGCACGTGGTAGTTGTAGCCGGCCACGCCGAGCACGCCGGCCTGCCGGGTACTCCTGGGCGGATCGGCGTTGATGCCCTGGGTGACCGGACGCGTCGGGTCGAGGCTGCGCACGCGCTCGGCCAGCCTGCGGGCGCTCTCGACGCCTTCGGGCGTGCCGTCCTCGGGGATTTCGTTGCCGATGCTCCAGAACAGCACGCTGGGGTGGTTGCGGCCGCTGACGACGAGGCTGTCGATGTCCTGCGGCCAGTCCTCGGCGAAGAAGCGCGAATAGTCCTGCGGCTTCTTGCTCTTGCTCCAGCTGTCGAACGCCTCGTCGATCACCAGCATGCCCAGTTCGTCCGCGGCGTCGAGCGTGGCCTGGCTGGCCGGATTGTGCGCGCTGCGGATGGCGTTGTACCCGGCGGCCTTCATCAGGGCGACCTTGCGCGCATCCGCGTCCGGCATGCCGGCGGCGCCGATCATGTAGTTGTCGTGGTGGATGTTGCCGCCTCGCAACAGCACCTTGCGGCCGTTGATGCGCAGGCCGTCCGCGGCGTCCAGCGCGATCGTGCGGATGCCGAAGCGGGTGCGCCGCTCGTCGACGGTCGCACCGCCGATGCGGATCTGTTGGACCAGCGTATAGAGGTTGGGAGCGTCCGGCGACCACAAACGCGGATTGGCCACGGCGAGCTGCTGCGATCGCTCGGCGCGCGCGCCCGCGGGCAATGCCTCGGTCCGCCTGGCCTCGGCCACCGTTTCGCCGCTGGCCGACACCACCCGCGCCACCCACTCGGCGGACTGCGCCTTGCCCGAGCGGTTGACGAGGGCGGCAGCCACCGCGACCACGCCCCGGTCCTCGCCGGCCACCGGCGTGGTGACGAACACACTCTCGGGTTCGATGTGGACCGGATCGAGGATTTCGAGCGCGACCGGCCGGATGAGGCCCGAGCCCGCATACCAGCGCGAAGACGGATCCACATGGTTGACGCGCACGACGATGACGTTGTCGCCGGGCCGGACCTTGCCGGTCAGGTCGACCGAGAACGCGGTGTAGCCGTAGCGATGCCGCTTCAGGTGTTCGCCGTTCACCCAGATGTCGGCATCCATGTACACCGCTTCGAAGTTCAGCCGGACGATGCGGCCGGCGTCGTCCGCGGACAGGTCGACGTGCCGCCGATACCAGCCGATGCCGCCGGGCAGGTAGCCCGAGTCCTGGCCGCTGGGCGTGTCGCGATCGAACGGCGGGCGTCCATCCGGCGTATCCATGATCGAGAAATCGTGCGGCACCACTACGCTTTGCCAAGACCGGTCGGCAAAGCCGGCGCGCTCCGCGCCTGCGACCTCGCCGGCATGGAAACGCCAATCCTGCGAAAGCTTGCGGATCTCCGCCGAAGCGGGAGACGCCACCAGCGCCATGGCTAGCACGGCTGCCAGGGGGGCGGTGCATGGCCTGCGCCGTTGCGATGCGTCGACGGAACTCGATGTTCATCGGAGTTGGAGAATCCTCAGGTTGTGGTCGCGCCGTCGACAGGCCCGGCAAGGCGGGAGATCTCGGGCACGGCATTGCCCGGCAGCGAGCTCCACGCCGATCGCGTTGCGCGTGGATATTCTGGTCGCCGGTCATTTCGAAAACTTCGGGAAACCATTCGAGCTGCCGGGGCGATGTGGCCGCAACAGGAGCATCGTCCCCGTGGCGCGCATGCATGCAGCAGGACGCGCCGTGGACGCGCACCTTCGGTTCATGCGGATGGCCGGTCAACTTGCGTCGCATCATTCTGGCTGGATATATATGTCCATGCCAGGAAGATTCCCGTGCCTGGCGCCGCGGATTGCTCCGAAACCCAACGCGATGATCGGTGTGGCCCATGCTCGTTCGGTTATCCATCGGAGGCGATTTCGATATCGATATTCGCGATGGGACGGCCGAGGGGGCGCTGCGTACCGCGGTGGCGTCGGCCCCGATACGCGGGCAGAGGGCGGTGGTACTCGGCCTGCTGGATGCAAGACAATCGCACCGGGACTGCCATCGTCACCGGATCACCCATGAAGAATGCTCCGCCCAACCCGACCTTGCGGGACCTGATCGCCCTGGAGAAGGCCGCCACGATGGAATTGCAGCGCCGGACGCTGGCGGCCCATGCCCGGATCCTGCAGCTGCTCCGGCAGCATGGCGGCGGCCTGGACGCCCGCCAGCGTGCCGCCATCAGGAAGTACCTGAAAAGGCCGGGCTCCTGAAGAACGCGCCCGTGCAAGGGGGCGGCAGCGGCGCCACATCTGCCAGCAGCGGCTGCGCCGAGCGCAGGACGTGGACGCTCAGCGTGATGCCGCCGCCGCAGGGCAGGACGATGTCGAAGTAGTCCGGCCCAGGCCGGAGCCGACCTGTCGATCTTCGCCCCTGGATATCGCCTCGTGCGCTTCCGCCGCGACGGCGGCCTCGACGCAGCCTGCCTGGCGGGATCAGGTTTCCGAAGGCCCCTTGATCTCCACCTGGTTCCCATCGGGATCGGGGAAGTAGAGGGAATAACCCGTTCCCTCGGCGCCGTACCGACGCTGAGCGGCATCGGCCATCAGTCCGAAGCGCGCCAGGTGCTCGTGGATCCTCGCCTCGTCGAACCGGTCGACACGAAGGCACACGTGGTCGACGTTGCGGCCCTCGTCGCCCGGCGCGCGTCCGCCGCGTACCCCGAGCGGGCCGTTGATGTCCACGAGATCGATCATCGAAGCACCCGCGCGCAGATGGACCAGGCCCAGGTCGGGCCGGTTCCGGTCCACCGCGCATCCCAGCACTTGGCCATAGAACTCGATGCTCCGCTGCAGGTCGGACACGCGCAGCACGATGTGGTCGATGCGTTCTACGTTGAAGGGGATCATGTCGTATCTCCAATCCGGCTGCGGGCTCGAGTCATGGCCGGGCATGGTTCCGATCGCACGGCCGTGGATTGCCGGGCTCGTCTCCAGGAAAGCCTGGCCCTGGGAAAGGTATGATTCTTCCACAAGGAGGTGATCATGGACGTTCGCATCTGTTCGTTGCTGTTCGTATTCGCAGGGATCGCCGGGCCAGCGTCGGCACAGATGGTCTACAAGTGCGTGGACTCGCGTGGCGATGCGACCTACCAGTCCGCGCCTTGTCCCTCGCAATCCAGTAACGAGAAAGCATGGGCTGCGCCTCCCGATCCGGAGCCCAGCCGGTCGTTCGTGGCGCGGCAAGCCGCGATCGGCCGCGAGATCGCCGCACGCAACGCGGCTGCCCGCCGAATCCCGGCGCAGCCGAGCCGTGCAAGGCTGCGCGAGCCGCGGTCAGGCAACCCATGCGAGGCGGAAAAGGCGGCCCGCAAGGCGGCTTACGACAGGGCAGGGCTCAAGCGGACCTTCGAGTTCTCGAGCCATTGGGACAACCGGGTTTGGGAGGCGTGCAAGTAATCCCATATGGGTATGCAACCGGGAGTTCCGCTCCCAACGGCCAGTTGCGGGCATACGCCGCTCTCATACAACATTCCCGGCAACGCCCCTCGCTGGAACGAAAGGCAGGCAATGAGCACGACCTTGAACATCCCGGCCAGCGAAACATCTCGGGGCAGCATCGTCTGTGTCGGCCTGGGGATGACGCTGGGCTCGCATCTCACGCCGATCGCGCGAAGCCATATCGAGCAAGCCGACGTCGTATTCGCCGGGGTGTCCAACGGCATCGTGGAGCAATGGCTGCAACGCATGCACAAGGACGTCCGCAGCCTGCAACCCTACTATGGCGAAGGAAAACCCCGATCAGAGACCTACAAGGAATGGGTTGACCTGATGATGGCGGAAGTGCGTGCAGGCAAGAAGGTCTGCGGCGCCTTTTATGGACATCCGGGCGTATTTGCCTGGTCGCCGCACAAGGTCATTGAAGTAGCGCGCTCCGAAGGATACGACGCATTCATGGAACCGGGCATTTCCGCCGAAGATTGCCTTTACGCGGACCTTGGTATCGATCCCGGGAGTCACGGCTGCCAGCATTTCGAAGTGAATCAACTGGTCTTTTTCAAGCGCCGGCTGGATCGGACCGCTTACCTCGTGCTGTGGCAGGTCGCCATGATCGCCAATGAATCCATTTCCAGGGTGGATGCCTCTGCCGCTTACAGGCAACTCCTTGTCGATCGGCTGAGCCTGGACTACCCGATCGATCATGAAGTCATCGTCTATCGTGCGGCCATCTTGCCCATCGAAGGGCCACGCGTCCGCAAAGTGGCGCTGCGCGACATCGCCAAGATCCCCATGACTGCGGAAGAAACCGTCGTCGTGCCGCCAGCGGAAGCGATCCAGCGAGACGAAGAGTTCATGTGCCGTGCGGCGGTTTTGCACGAGATCTATGGCAGGCCGATCGCAGTGTGATCTGGATCTCGCACGACCATTTCCTGCGCAGGGACGGGAACGACGCGCCGGTTCGGCCTGGGCTCCGGGATGCGGCCAGGAAGCCAGCCTGCTGACAAACGACCGAGTATCGATTGTGGTATGAAGGCGCGGCGCGCCGGTTGCCGTCGGGCCGCCGCACGAACTCGACCGATGGATGACAAGAGGAGGGTGGAATGGCTGACACCATTGAGTTGCTGGAGATGATCGGCCGAGACGCATCCTTGCGGCGCGCATCTCCGCAAGCGCTGGCGACGGCTCTTGAAAGAGTGGATGCTCCCCGAGCCTTGACGGCTGCAGCGGCAAGCGGAGAAACCGCATGCCTGGGCCAATTCGATGGCATCGATCTTTTCCCGCCCCAGGTCACGCAAGCGATTGCAGCGCCACTTTTCGCGGTACAGCTTTGATCCCTTTTCTGCCATCGTTTCGAAGGCCTGGGTGATTGCAGGCTTTCTTGCCATGGTGCTCCGCTGCGGCCTTGCGAGTCAGCAGGCTGCATAGGTACGGCGACGCGCTGCTGTCCTTGGCCCGGGTAGGCGTGAACCGGGTTGGCGCAGATTGCATTGCGCGAAGCCAACGCGCGGACGGCAACCACCGGAGCAGGCCGGGGAGCCCATGGCACTCCCCAGCCTGCCAACGCGGACCTATCGGGTCAGCGCGCGCCGCCCGCGGCGTACAGTTTCTCGCCGGTCAGCCAGTACGAATCGTCGGAAGCCAGGAATACCGCGATCGACGCGATATCGTCCGGCTGGCCGATACGACCCAGCGGGGTCTGCGCGATGGCGCCCTGGTGGAAGTCCGAACCGATGAATCCGGCGGCTACCGTGCCCTCGGTCTCCACCATGCCCGGGTTCAGCGCATTGACGCGGATCTTGCGCGGGCCCAGTTCGCGCGACAGCACGCCGGTGATGGCGTCGACCGCGCCCTTGGTGGCGGTGTAGACCGAACCGCCCGGCGGCACGATGCGGGTGACCAGCGAACCGATATTGATGATGCTGCCGCCATCGTTCATATGCTTGGCGGCGGCCTGGGTGGTCAGCAGCAGCCCCAGCACATTGACGTTGAACTGCTTGTGGTAATGCTCTTCGGTGATCTGCTCCAGCGGCGCGAACTCGTAGACGCCGGAATTGTTCACCAGGATGTCCAGGCGACCGAATTCCTTCACCGCGGCATCGGCAATGGCCTGGGCGTCGGCAGCCTTGGCCACGTCGCCCTTAACGGCCACGGCCTTGCCTCCGGCCTTGGTGATGGCCTCGACCACGGCGTCGGCGCCGGCCTTGCTGGAGGCGTAGTTGACGACCACGGCCGCGCCTTCGGCGGCCAGCGCCTTGGCGATGCCGGCGCCGATGCCCTTGGATGCGCCGGTGACCAGCGCGACTTTGCCTTTGAGCTTGCTCATGACGGATTTCCTGTCAGGTGATGGAAGGGCGAATTGCCTGGTTCATAAATTCAATAGTTCGAAACATATGAACTAAAGAACTATAAGTCAAGGGCTGCTAAGATTGCAGCCATGAGACCGCTAGTTCATCCCTCGATCGAAGACGTCACCGTGGAAGGCATCCTCCACGTCCTGGCCGACCCGGTGCGGGTGGCCATCTATGCCGGGCTTGCCGCTTCTGAGAAGGGCACGAGCTGCTCGGCGTTCCTGCAGCTGGACGACCGCGAGATTCCGAAATCCACGCTCTCGCAGCATTTCCGTGCCTTGCGCGAAGCTGGCCTGATCCGCAGCGAACGCCAGGGCGTGGAGATGCGCAACACGACGCGCTGCGCGGAAATCAACGAGCGCTTTCCCGGGTTGCTGCCGGCAGTGATGGCCGCGTACCAGCAACAGCTGGCGGACCGGATGAAGGCGGCGAAACGCAAGGGCGGCAAAGCGCGCGGCGGCTGATGGCATCGTCGCCAATCGAATACTGAGGACAACGATGCGAATCGGATCGGTTCTTCTTGCAATCGCCATGACGGCTACCCAGGCTGTGGCCGGGCCCTGGCCGGACGGCAAGCAGGCAGCCGTGGTGCTGACCTATGACGATGCGCTCGTCTCCCAACTCGACAACGCGATTCCGGCACTCGATGCCGCCGGCCTCAAAGGAACCTTCTTCCTGATCGGCAGCAAGATTACTCCGGAGCAGATTGCGCGCTGGCGATCTGCCGCTGCCGAAGGCCACGAACTCGGCAACCACACCATTCGCCATGCTTGCCCACAGGCCAACTATCCGCCCGCGAAGAAGATCGACACCAGCGAAGCCTACGACATCGACACCATGCTGGCAGAGATACGCACCATGAACACGATGCTGACGGCGATTGACGGCAAGCTGCAGCACAGCTATGCGACTCCTTGTGGCCAGCACTTGGCCGGAGGCGTCGACTATCTTCCGGAGCTGCGCGCTAGCGGACTGACGCGCTATACCCGTGCCGCGGATCCAACAGAGCGCCCTCTCGATCCCATGGATGTGCCGAGCCGCTTTTTCCCCTCCGACGCGACCGGTGCCGACCTGATCGCCGCTGTCCAGGATGCCGAGCGCAAGGGCGGGGTGGTCGTACTCGGTTTCCACGGTGTGGGCGGCGACTACCTCTCCGTGTCCGTAGAAGCCCATGCTCAGCTCCTCGCCTATCTCAAAGCCCATTCCGACAGGATCTGGGTGGCACCTTTCTCGACCGTGATCGGTTATGCCACCCGCCATCCAGACCATTAAAGACCAGCGAGCAGCGCCAGGAACGCGCCATAGGTCCAAGCCGTTGCTTCAGCTTGGCAGTAGCTTGCTCTAACGTGACCAGGGCGGCTCCAGGTTAAGACCGTACCGTGTCAGCGGGCGCCGCCGCTTTGTCCGATCCGGTAGTAGTCAAAGTCCACACGGCCGCCGGTGGTCTTGGTCGAATAATAGAAGAGGCCGAAGCGATAACCCATGAAATGCGCTGGGTAGGAATAGGTTAGACGCGAGGGGCGACCAACGGGAGTCCAGGATTTGCCGTCGAGGCTGTAGGAGAAGCGAGCCACTTCAGGCGCTGGCTCGAATTCGCATTCGACCTTGAGGTGAACGGCGTTTCCAGAGAGGGGAACCGAGGCGATCTCTTCGGGATGATCGGAGTCGGCGCTCACCATGACAAGGTATCTGGCGCCGTCGCTCATCTTTACGCCTACAAAACCATAGTTCTTCTGAAAAGCGGCCAGGCCGGCCCAATCGCCGTCTTTCATGCCGCTCACGTCGATGCGGGTGGTGGCGAAACTGTCCGGGCCAAATGTGCGCTGGGTGAGAGTATTGGGAGCCTCGGGTAAAGTGGAAACGATCCGGCTTGTGACCAAGCTCAGGTACCCCGGGCGCTTGGCGAGCGACCAGTCGCGAGGGTCGGGATTGTGATTCCATTGCCAGGCGAGGGGCAGGGCGGGGTCGCCGGGGCGGCGGTCGAATTCGTCGGAAGCAACGATGCCGGAGACGCCGGAGATGCCCTGTCCACCCGCGGGAATGTCGAGCGTCATGGGCACCTTGCCGTCTTGGCCGAGCACGGGCCAGCCGTCCTTCCAGGTCACGGGTACGAGGTAGGGGATGCGACCGACGGCGCCTTGGTCCTTGAAGAGATAGGCAAACCATTTGCCGTCCGGGGTATCGATGAGGCCGCCCTGGGCGATGCCGCGATCATCGAGCGCAATGCGGCCCTCGTAGGGACCGGTGATGGTGTCGGCGCGGTGGACGATGACGGTGCGCGCCCAGCGGCTTCCGGGTGAGGCGATGTTGAAGAGGTAGTAGCGGCCGTTGATCTTGGAAAGCTGTGAGCCCTCGCCATTGAGCCCGCCCAAGTCGGTGCCGAAGACGGCATTGACGTTTTCGATGAGAACTTGGTTCACGCCGCCGGGCTTGATTCCGGAAAGATCGGGTTGCAGCTCGGTCAGCATGATGCGACCGCTTCCATAAACCATGTAGACGCGACCGTCGTCGTCGAAAAACAAGCTGTGGTCATGCATCGCGGGTTCGAAACTCGTCTCTTTCCAAGGGCCGCGATCCGGATCGCGCGTGGTGTAGATGTGGGTGCGTCCGGTGGTGGCGGAGAAAGTCGAGGCATGGAACACGCCGTCGTGATATCGCAGGCTGCTGGCCCAGGAGCCGCGACCGTAGGCGTTTTTACCGTTCTCGAGGCGCAGCGCTTCGTTGTCGGCAAGGGTTTCATAGGCGTAGGAGGCCATACGCCAGTTGACCAGGTCCGTCGACTTCATGATCGGCAGGCCCGGACTCATGTGCATCGTCGTGCTGCTCATGTAGTAGGTTTTTCCTACACGGATGATGGCCATATCCGGAACGTCGGCCCAGATAAGCGGATTGTGGGCAGGATCCGCCGGTGCTGTCTGTGTCGCCGGAACGGCCGGAGATGCGACGGCGACGAGGATGAGGGTCGTCAGAAAAAGAATCGGACGGTTCATGAGATGGGCAGGAGAAACGGTGGAAACGCGGCGCAGACTGTCAGCTTTCTGGTCCAAGTTCTTCTCCGCAGTAGTCATTGCGAGTCAGGCGTCCGAGGCGCATGGCTGGGCGTGACCTTCAATAGTTTGTTGCAAGCGGCGCAGGCGTTGGGACATTGTTCGCCCTTGGCGCAACAAGGTGGCCGGACCAGGACGGCAAGTTCCGTTTTCCGTGGGGACTTCCGGGGAAGGCGAGAAGTGAGCCAGAGCCACAGCCAGCGCACGCGGGCCCTGACGAAATTTCGCATAATGTATATTATGTAAAGTACGGGCATGGGCTACGAAGCTATACCCTTGGAGTTCTCTTCATCCGTACATAGCTCCATGCCCGAGCCCAGCAAGTCCGCGCAGTCCCAGGTACCCGGCTGCGTTCCCCGTTCCGTTCTGCGCCGTCGCGGGGATCAGGAGCAACAGTTCGTCGACGCCGTGGCCGAGGAAGTTCCGGTCGCGATGGTCTACAACGGCCACCCGTTCGCAGTGATGATGGCCACTCCCTGCGATCTGGACGACTTCGCGCTGGGCTTTTCCCTCAGCGAAGGACTCATCCGGCATCCATCGCAGCTGCTGCAGGTGGAGACGCGGCAGCAGTTGGAAGGCATCGAACTGGCGATGACGGTCGCTGTCGATGCCCCTGCGGCTGCGCTCGATGATGCGACCTCGCGGTTGTTGCCCGGCCGCGGAGGCTGCGGGGTTTGCGGCACGCGCTTGCTGGAGGACGTGCTGCGGCCGCCGCCCCCGGTGCAGGACCGTCCGGGCGTCGGCGTCGGTGCCTTGCGGCGTGCCCTGGCCACGCTGGGAGCGCACCAGCCGATGAACGCGGTGAGCGGCGCGACCCATGCCGCCGCCTGGGCCGATCGCGAAGGCCACATCGTGCTCGTGCGCGAGGATGTCGGCCGGCACAATGCGTTGGACAAGCTTGTCGGCGCGATGCACCGGGCCGGCATTGCGCCGGCAGCCGGGATGCTGGTGATCTCGAGCCGCGCCAGCTACGAGATGGTGACCAAGGCCGCCAGGGCTGGCATCGGCTTCATGGTGGCGGTCTCGGCGCCGACCGCACTGGCGGTCGACCTGGCCCGCGGTGCCGGCGTGTGCCTGGTCGGCTTCGCGCGCCAGGACGGATACAACGTCTACACCTTCCCGGAACGCCTGCTGGCTGAGTGAGCGACGCGGCCCCGCCCCCTGCCCGCGACGGTTCGCGCCCGGAGGCCCGGGGCCGCTTCACTTGCTCCGTTTGACGTGCCGTATCAGCCGGCGCTTGCGCGCGATCTGGCGCTCGGTCAGTTCGTTCTTCTTGCCTTCGTACGGGTTGGCGCCTTCCCGGAACATGAAGCGCACCGGCGTGCCGACCAGTTTGAAGCGCTTGCGGAAGAAGTTCTCCAGGTAGCGCTTGTACGACTCCGGCAGGACCTTCAGGCGCGTGCCGTGCACGATGAACGTCGGTGGATTGGTGCCGCCGGGATGCACGTAGCGAAGCTTGGAGACATGGCCGCGGATGCTCGGCGGCGGATTGGTCTCGTAGGCGATTTCCAGCGCCTTGTTGACCTCGCTCGTGCTGAACTCGCGGGTCGCCGAGGCATGGGCGCGATGGATGGCCTTGAACAGCTCGCGCAGCCCCGAACCGTGCTTGGCCGAGATGCGCACGGCTTCCGCCCAGTTCACGAAACCGAGCTTGCGCGACAGCAGGTCTTCGGCCTGCTCGCGCTGGTAGTCGGTCAAGCCGTCCCACTTGTTGATCGCCACGACCAGCGCACGGCCCGCATCGAGGATCGCGCCGAGCACGGTGGCATCCTGGTCGGTGACGCCCTCGCTGGCGTCCAGCAACAGTACGGCGACCTGGCACTGTTCGATCGCCTGCAGGGTCTTGAAGGCGCTGAACTTCTCGACCGCCTCCTCGACCTTGGACTTGCGCCGCAGGCCGGCGGTGTCGATCAGGCGGTACTGGCGGCCATCGCGTTCCAGGTCCACGGCGATCGAGTCGCGGGTGGTGCCCGGCACGTCGGAAGCGATCATCCGCTCCTCGCCGAGCAGGCGGTTCACCAGGGTGGACTTGCCCACGTTGGGACGGCCGACGAACGCCACGCGCATCCGCGAGGGATCGTCGTCGAGCAGCTCCCCTGCCCCTTCCTCGGGCAACCGGGCCTGCACCTCGTCGAGCACCTCGTCGATGCCCTGCCGGTGCGCGGCGGAGATCGCCAGGACATCGGCAAAGCCATAACGCGCGAACTCCGCGCGCACGGCTTCCTCGTTCGTGCCGTCGATCTTGTTGATGACCAGCAGGGTCGGCCGCGACAGCTTGCGCAGCCAGGCCAGGATCTCGTCGTCCAGCGCGGAAGCGCCTTCGCGGCCATCGACGACGAACAGGACCAGGTCCGCTTCGCCCGCCGCCGCACGCGCCTGGCGCGCGGTGGCGCCGGCGAGGCCTTCCTCTTCGCCGGCGATGCCGCCGGTATCGACCACGATGAAGGGAGCGGCCTCGTCGAGCCGGCAGACGCCGTAATGGCGATCGCGCGTGACGCCGGGCTGGTCGTGGACCAGGGCGTCACGGCTGCGGGTCAATGCGTTGAATAGTGTGGACTTGCCGACATTCGGCCGTCCTACCAGGGCGACCAGGGGCAGCATCGCACGGTTCCTTAGTGGGCCAGCCGGAAGGCGGTCAGGTCGCCATCGGTGTTCTGGACGATCAGTATGCCGTCGGCGACCACCGGTTGCGCGACCAACGTGTCGCGGCCGGCGCGGGCGCGGGCCGCGAGCTTGCCGTCGCTCAGGTTCAGCCAGTGCAGGTAGCCCTTGTAGTCGCCCACCACCGCATAGTCGCCCTGGATCGCCACGCCGGTCAGGGAACGGCGGGCCAGCGCATCCTGGGACCACATGGCGGAACCGGAATTCTTGTCCAGCCCCCACACCGTGCCCGCGTTGTCGGCGACCACGACCAGGCTGGAGGAAATGCCGACGGTGCCGGGACCGCCATGGTCGCGGCTCCACAACGGACGGCCGGTCGGGCCTTCGATGGCCAGCGTCTCGTTCTTGAAGCTGGTCACGTACAGGGTCGTGCCCTCCAGCACCGGGGTGCCGTCGACGTCGGCCATGCGCTCGAGTTCGGTACGCCCTTCCGGCACGCCGACGGTTTGCTCCCACAACGGGCGGCCGTCCTGCATCGCCAGGGTGGTGATGGTGCCGTCGTCGTTGCCGACGAACAGCACGCCCGGGCCGAGGGTGATCGCGGCATTGCCGCGCACCGACAGCGTCGGGCCTTCCTGGTCGTGGAACCAGCGGCGTTCGCCGGTGGCGGCGTCGAACGCGGTGACGCGCCCGTCGTTGCTGCGCACGAACACGAGGTTCTGCGCGACGGCCGGAGCGGTGATCACTTCGTTGGGAACCTTGGCGCGCCACTTCTCGGTGCCGTTGGCGGCATCGAGGGCGATCACGTCGCCTTCCAGCGAGCCCACGACGACCAGGCCGTCGCCCACGCCGGGGCCGCCGGCGAAGCGCGGCAGCGGGCGCTTCTTGGCCAGCGCCTTGCGCTCCTTGCGCTGCTGCTTCTCGTTGCGCAGGCGCTCCTTGCGGGAGGCCTTCTCTTCCTTGGACAGGCCTTCCTTGGATTCGCTCTCGACCTGGCTGGGGACATCGTCCTCGGCCTTGAGGCGCTCCTTGCGCTCCTTCTTGGCCTCGTACTCCCAGATCTTCTTGCCGGTCTGCAGGTCCAGCGCATAGATCGAACCCGACGTCGCCGCCGCGTACACGCGGCCGTCGGCGACCACGGGGCGCTGGCGCACGCCGCGACGTTCCTCGCCCTTGCCCACGCCGGTGGACCAGATCTTGTCGACCTTGACGGTCGGCTCGAACTTCACCAGTTCGGCAGGCTCCTGCGCCTTCTTGGCGGCCGCGTCCTTGCCGGCGAACCAGCCCTTCATGGTGCTGCAGCCGGCCAGCGCGGTGCCCATCAGGGCGATGATTGCAATACGTCTGAACATGGCCACCTGCTTCATCAAATCGGTTGGGCCGGATCGGGCACGGTACCGCCCACGTCGGCCAGCTTGGTCTCGAGCAGGCGGCGCTGCGGCGAGGCCACGTCCACCAGGACCAGGGCCTTGGTGTACAGGTCGCGGGCCTCGTCGCGCTTGTTCTGGGCCACCGCGGCATCGGCGCGGATCTCGAGGCTGATGCCGTCGTTCGCGGAAGCCAGCAGCGCCTGCGCCTCGGCGGCCTTGCCGGTTTCGATCAGCAGGCGGGCCAGGCGCTGGTCCACGATCAGCTTGAACTGGTCGTCGGACTGCACGTTGCGCAGCACCTGGATGGCGTCTTCGGTCTTGCCGGCATCGACCTGGGCCTTGGCCAGCCGGAGCGCGGCGAGTTCGCCGTAGATCCCGGATTGGCCGGACGCCAGCGCGGCCATGTCCTTGCCGGCCTTGTCGAGGTCCTTGGCCTCGATGCTCTTCACCACGGCCTCGTACTGGGCATGCGCCTGGGCAAGCGCATCGGTGCGATGCTTGCTCCACCACTGCCCGCCCAGGATCAGGGCCAATCCCGCCGCGACGCCGCCCAGCAGGGCCACGCCGTTCTTCCTTAGCCACGAACGGACGCGTTCGCCCTGTTCGTGTTCGTCCAGCAACTCGTCGATCGCCATGCGTACTCTCGCTTCGCCATCACGGGACGCGAAGCATCAAACCAAAAGGGAGAAACGAAAAACCGCAGTCCGACCTACTCTGAAGCCGGTACCACGGAGCCGTCGGAGGATACCGCAAAACGGGCCACGTTGGCTCGCTGGAACGGCTTCACGTCGACGATACTGCCTGCTTGCTGAACCTCGACCGCGGACGCATTGCCCAGGACCACGCGCGCGACCTGCCCCGCCGCGTACTGGCGCTGTTCGCCGGCCTTGACCAACGCCTTCTCGACGATGCTGCCGTCCGGCGCGGAGATCTGCACCCAGCTGTCGCCATTGAACTGCAGGGTCAGGCCCTCGTCGTGCGCCGGCTCCGGCCGCGGGACCGGGGCCATCGAGGCGATGTACGGGGTCGCCACCGGCTTCCTGGCCTCGGCAGCGGGCGCCGGCGCGGCGCTTCCGTCCGGCGGCGCGGGAGCGGCGGCCTCCGGCGGCACCTCGTCCAGCGAGGCGGTGCTCGGGGCGCGCCCGTCGAAATGGCTGCGCGTGGCGTACCAGACCGGGATGGCCAGGACGCCGGTCATGACCACGTACACCGCTCGCCTCGCGGTGCTTTCCAGCACCCGTCGCATCTTCGGGGTATGGGTATGGCTGACCAGCTTCACCGGCTCGACCGGGGCGATCGGCGCGGCCTCGAGGAGCGGCTCCAGGTCCACCTTGAGCAGCCGGGCGTAACTGCGCAGCTGCCCGCGCACGAACACCGGCGCGCCGAGCTTCTGCCAATCCTCCTGCTCCAGGGCCCGCACGACCTGGATCGGCATGCGCAGCTGCGCCGCCGCGCCTTCGAGCGTCAGGCCCGCGCGTTCGCGCGCCTCGCGAAGGCATTGTCCGCATCCCTTCTGGTTCTCGAAAGGGTTTGGATTGGAATCGCTGATCACAACGCTTTAGCCCCCCGGATGCGCGGCTGCTGTTTCAGGAAACTCCTTGCCCAACCGCTGTTGGTACCGGCCGGCAGCTACCTTGTCGCCAAGCCCCATTTCAATCTGAATAGCCAGTTGTAACACGGAAACCGTGGCCGGCGCAGCCGCCAGCCTGCGCTCGGAGAATGCCCGGGCTTCGAAATAGCGACCGTGCGCATATTCGTTGCGGGCCATCGACTCCAGCGCATAGGCGTTGGCCGGGTCCAGTTCCAGCGCCCTGCGCAGGTCGCGCAGGGCGCGTTCGTTCTGCCCCGCCTGCAACGCACAGCCCCCGGCATTGGCCAGGGCCGAGGCCGGACTGCCGTAGCGCGGGTCGGACATCGCGCGATCGAACCACACCAGCGCCTCGGCCGGATAGCCGTTGGCGCACAGCCAGGCCCCGTAGTTGTTGAGCACGTCCCCCTGCCCGGGGGCCAGCTCCGTGGTCTTGCGATAGTAATCCCCGGCGGCCTGCCCGTCGCCGCGCTGGCTGGCGACGACCGCCAGCACGGTATAGGCGTCCACCGACTTCGGGTCACGCTTCAGCACGTCCCGGGCCAGCCTCTCGGCATCGTCGTACTCGCCGGTCTGCAGGCGGTTGACGGCCAGGCCCAGCCTTTCCTGCAGGGCGATCCGGTTGCGGGTCTCGGCGCTGTCGCGCAGGTCGTAGCGCGGCGCGACCTGTTCGACGTTCCTGACCTTGCCGGGTTTGCCGTTGCGCGAGGCGGTGCCGCAACCGGCGCAAAGCGCTGCGGCCAGGAGGATCAGAGCGAGCGCAACGTCACGCCGCGGCATCTCGACTGGCCTGGCCTTCCAGCGAACGGCGGAACTCGGCCTGCCGGCGGGTGCGGTCCATGACCTGCCCCTTCAGCTGGCCGCAGGCGGCATCGATGTCGTCGCCGCGGGTCCGGCGCACCATCGTCAGGACCTGCGCGTCCAGCAGGATCTTCTGGAACGCGCGGATCTCGGCTTCCCCGGAGCGCTCGTAGCGCGTGCCGGGGAACGGGTTGAACGGGATCAGGTTGACCTTGGCCGAGTCCTTGGCCTGCACCGCGTTCTCGAACTGGCGCATCAGCCGGGCCAGTTGGCGGGCGTGTTCGGGCTGGTCGTTGATCCCCTTCATCAGGGTGTATTCGAAGGTCACCGATTCGCGCTTGTGGCTGCTGCGCAGGTAGCGCACGCACGAGGCCATCAGCTCGGCGATCGGGTATTTCCTGTTGAGCGGGACCAGGGTCTCGCGCAGTTCGTCGTTCGGCGCGTGCAGCGACACCGCCAGCGAGACGTCGCTCTCGGCGGAGAGGCGGTCGATCATCGGCACCAGGCCGGACGTCGACAGGGTCACGCGCTTGTTGGCCAGGCCGTAACCGAGGTCGTCGCGCATGATGCTCATCGCGCGCACGACGTTGTCGAAGTTCATCAGCGGCTCGCCCATGCCCATCATCACCACGTTGGTGAGGCGGCGCTGCTGGTGCGGCACGTTGCCGAGGTGGCGCGCGGCCACCCAGACCTGGCCGATGATCTCGGCGGTGGTCAGGTTGCGGTTGAAGCCCTGGGTCGCGGTCGAGCAGAACGTGCAGTTCAGCCCGCAGCCGACCTGCGAGGACACGCACAGCGTGCCCCTGCCCTTGTCCGGGATGTACACGGTCTCGATGGCGTTCTTGCCATCCGCGCCCATCGCCAGCAGCCACTTGTGGGTGCCGTCGGCGGAGGGCTTGTCGAACACGACGTTGGGGACGACGACCTCGGCGTGCCGCTCCAGCTTGGCGCGCAGGGCCTTGCCGAGGTCGGTCATCCGGTCGAACTCGGTGACGTAGCGGTGGTGGATCCACTTCATCACCTGGTGGGCGCGGTAGCGCTTCTCGCCGAGGGTCTCCTCGAAGAAGCGCTCCAGCCCGGCGCGATCGAGATCGAGCAGGTTCTGCTTGCGCGCCGGCGCGCCGGCGACGGGCTCGCCGGTGGTCGTCACGCCAGGAATCGACACGATCTCGTTCACGTCAACGCGACCTCAGCGCGAAACCACTTCCGTGGCGGCGAAGAAGTAGGCCACCTCGACCGCGGCGTTCTCGACCGAGTCGGAACCGTGCGCCGCATTGGCGTCGATCGACTCGGCGAAGTCGGCGCGGATCGTGCCCGGCTTGGCTTCCTTCGGATTGGTGGCGCCCAGCAGCTCGCGATGGGCGGCCACGGCGTTCTCGCCTTCCAGCACCTGGATCATCACCGGGCCGGAGATCATGAATTCGACCAGCGCGTTGAAGAACGGGCGCTCGCGGTGCACCGCGTAGAAGCCCTCGGCCTCGCGGCGCGACAGCTGCTTGTACTTGGCGGCCACGACCTTCAGGCCGGCCTTCTCGAAGCGGCTGTAGATTTCGCCGATGACGTTCTTGGCGACGGCGTCCGGCTTGATGATCGAAAGGGTGCGCTCCAGCGCCATGGAAAAGATCTCCGTTGGGCGGGCCACTTGAAAGGCCCGAGGTTAACATGAAAAAAACCCGCGTCAAAACGCGGGCTTAGCCTAACTTTGCGAGGCGCGAATTCTATCGTGCCCGGCAAGGCTTTGCACGCCCTTGGCTGAATCATGTTGCATTGCAAAATGCCGGGGGCTCCGGACAGGCGTAAGATCAAACAATCGTTTGATTCAGTCGTCCGTTTCAATGGCCAAGCCCGCCCATTTCTCGACCAAGGACCGGATCCTCGGCGCCGCCGAGGAGCTGTTCGCCCAGCACGGTTTCGCCGGCACCTCGCTGCGCCAGGTGACCAGCCATGCGGACGTCAACATCGCCGCGGTCAACTACCACTTCGGCTCCAAGGAGAACCTGGTCAACGAGGTGTTCCGCCGGCGCATGGACGAGATGACCGCCGCCCGGCTCAGCCAGCTGGAAGCGGCCCGCCGCGACCGCCCGGGCGACCTGGGCGCGGTGCTGGCCGCCTTCGTCGAACCCGCCCTGGCCATGGCGCAGGAAGGCCACAGTGGCGGCGCGTTCGTGCGCGTGATCGCGCGCGCCTATGCCGAGAAGAACGACAACCTGCGCAAGTTCCTCTCCGACCACTACGGCCACGTGCTGCGGGAGTTCGCCAAGGCGATCGCCGCCTGCGTGCCGGGCCTGAGCAAGGAGGAGCTGTACTGGCGCCTGGACTTCCTGGCCGGCGCGCTGACCTACGCGATGGCCGACTTCGGCCTGATCAAGCGTCCTGCCGGCGTCAGCGAGGCCGAACACCGCGCCCACGCGGCGCGCGAGCTCATCCGTTTCGCCGAGGCGGGGTTCCTGGCCGCCTCCAATCCATAGTCGTCATCCACCAAAGGTTCATCGATATGTCCAATCCCTTGCTAGTTCGCCGCGCCGCCGTGCTCGGTGCCGGCGTCATGGGGGCGCAGATCGCGGCGCACCTCACCAACGCCGGTGTCGACACCGTCCTGTTCGACCTGCCGGCCAAGGAAGGTCCCGCCAACGGCATCGTGCTCAAGGCGATCGCCAACCTCGGCAAGCTCAGCCCGGCGCCGCTGGCCAGCCAGTCGTTGGCCGAGGCGATCACGCCGGCCAACTACGGCAGCGACCTGGAACTGCTCAAGGGCTGCGACCTGATCATCGAGGCCATCGCCGAGCGGATGGACTGGAAGCAGGACCTGTACGCCAAGATCGCGCCGTTCGTGGCCGACCATGCCGTGCTGGCCTCCAACACCTCCGGCCTGGGCATCAACAAGCTGGCCGAGGTGCTGCCGGAGCAGCTGCGCCACCGTTTCTGCGGCGTGCACTTCTTCAACCCGCCGCGCTACATGCACCTGGCCGAGCTGATCCCGGCCGACACCACCGACAAGGCGGTGCTGGAAGGCCTCGAAACCTTCCTGACCACCCAGCTCGGCAAGGGCGTGGTCTATGCCAAGGACACCCCGAACTTCATCGGCAACCGGATCGGCGTGTTCTCGATCCTGTCGACGATCCACCACACCCAGCAGTCCGGCCTGGGCTTCGACGAGGTCGACGGCCTGACCGGCCCGCTGGTGGGCCGCCCGAAGTCGGCCACCTACCGCACGTCCGACGTGGTCGGCCTGGACACGATGGCGCACGTCATCAAGACCATGGCCGACACCCTGCCCGACGATCCGTGGCACAAGTACTTCAAGTCCCCGGCCTGGCTGGACGCGCTGATCGCCAAGGGCGCGCTGGGCCAGAAGGCCGGTGCCGGCATCTTCCGCAAGGTCGGCAAGGACATCGTGGTCCTCGACCTGGAGAAGCAGGACTATCGCCCGGCCGACCGCGGCGCCGCGCCGGAAGTGGTCGAGATCCTGAAGATCAAGAACCCGGCCGAGAAGTTCGCCAAGCTGCGCGACAGCCGGCACCCGCAGGCGCAGTTCCTGTGGGCGACGTTCCGCGACCTGTTCCACTACAGCGCCTACCACCTGGCCGACATCGCCCGGACCGCGCGCGACGTGGACCTCGCGATCCGCTGGGGCTACGGCTGGTCGCTCGGTCCGTTCGAGACCTGGCAGGCGGCGGGCTGGAAGCAGGTCGCGCAGTGGATCGCCGAGGACATCGCCGCCGGCAAGGCCATGAGCGACGCGCCGCTGCCGGCATGGGTGCTGGATGGCCGCGACGGCGTGCATTCGGCCGAGGGCAGCTACAGCCCGGGCAGCGATGGCGTGGTGCCGCGTTCGGCGCTGCCGGTGTACCGGCGCCAACGCTTCCCGGACCCGCTGCTGGGCGAGAAGTTCGACCGCGGCCAGACCGTGTTCGAGAACGACGGCGTGCGGCTGTGGACCGACGGCGACGGCATCGGCGTGGTCGGCTTCAAGACCAAGATGAACACCGTCTCCGACCAGGTGCTGGGCGGCCTGCAGGAAGCGATCGGCATCGCCGAGAAGCAGTTCAAGGGCCTGGTGATCTGGCAGGACAAGGAGCCGTTCTCCGCCGGCGCGGACCTGGCCGGCGCGCTCGGCCTGCTGCAGGCCGGCAAGGTCGACCAGTTCGAGCAGATGGTGGCCAACTTCCAGCGCACCAGCCAGCGCATCAAGTACTCGCTGGTGCCGGTGGTGGCCGCGGTGCGCGGCCTCGCGCTGGGCGGCGGCTGCGAATTCCAGATGCACAGCGCCAGGACGGTGGCGGCGCTGGAGAGCTACATCGGCCTGGTCGAGGCCGGCGTGGGCCTGCTGCCGGCCGGCGGCGGCCTGAAGGAGCTGGCGGTGCGCGCTTCGCAGGCGGCCGGCCCGAACGGCGACGTGTTCGCCGAGCTGAAGAAGACCTTCGAGACCGTGGCGATGGCCAAGGTGTCCACCTCGGCGATCAACGCCAAGGAGCTGGGCCTGGTCCGCGCCAACGACAAGGTCGTCTTCAACGGCTACGAGCTGCTGCACATCGCCAAGGCCGAAGCGCTGGCGCTGGCCGAAGGCGGCTATCGCCCGCCGCTGCCGGCCAACCGCATCCGGGTCGCCGGCGACGTCGGCATCGCCACCTTCAAGATGCTGCTGGTGAACATGCTGGAAGGCCGCTTCGTCAGCGAATACGACTACGAGATCGCCGCGCGCATCGCCACGGTCGTGTGCGGCGGCGAAGTGGACCGCGGTTCGCTGGTCGACGAGGAGTGGTTGCTGAAGCTGGAACGCAAGCACTTCGTCGAGCTGGCGCAGCAGGAAAAGACCCAGGCCCGCATCGCCCACATGCTCAAGACCGGCAAGCCGCTTAGGAACTGAGATTCGTGATTCGGAATTGGGGATTCGCAAAAGCGCATCCCTGATCCCGAGACATCCCCATTACTGCCGGGCATTGGGAAAAGTTCGTCGGACATGAGGATTCGCTTCCACGAATCCCCAATCCCGAATCTCCCAATCCCGGCTTTCGGAGAAAGGCAAATGAGCAAGCAGATCCAGGATGCCTACATCGTCGCCGCGACCCGTACCCCGGTCGGCAAGGCGCCCAAGGGCATGTTCCGCAACACCCGCCCCGACGACATGCTCGCCCACGTGCTCAAGGCCGTGATCGCGCAGGCGCCGGGCATCGACACCTCGCGCATCGACGACGCCATCATCGGCTGCGCGATGCCCGAGGGCGAGCAAGGCATGAACGTGGCGCGCATCGGCGTGCTGCTGGCCGGCCTGCCGAACACCGTGGCCGGGCAGACCATCAACCGTTTCTGCTCCTCCGGCCTGCAGGCCGTGGCGCTGGCGGCCAACGAGATCCGCCTGGGCAACGCCGACCTGATGCTGGCCGGCGGCACCGAGTCGATGTCGATGGTGCCGATGATGGGCAACAAGGTGGCGCTGTCGCCGTCGGTGTTCGCCGACGACCACGTGGCCATCGCCTACGGCATGGGCATCACCGCCGAGAAGGTCGCCGAGGAATGGAAGGTCTCGCGCGAGGACCAGGACGCGTTCGCTCTCGCCTCGCACCAGAAGGCGCTGGCCGCGATCGCCGCGGGCGAGTTCAAGGACGAGATCAGCCCCTACGAGATCCTTTCGCACCTGCCCGACCTCGCCGGCAACACGGTCCAGCTGAAGAAGCGGATCGTGGACACCGACGAAGGCCCGCGTCCGGACACCTCGCTGGAAGGCTTGGCCAAGCTGCGCCCGGTGTTCCGCAACGGCCAGTTCGGCGGCAGCGTGACCGCCGGCAACTCGTCGCAGACCAGCGACGGCGCCGCCGCGGTGCTGCTCGCGTCCGAGCAGGCGATCAAGGACTACGGCCTGACCCCGCTGGCCCGCTTCGTCAGCTTCTCGGTGGCCGGCGTGCGCCCGGAAGTGATGGGCATCGGCCCGATCGCCGCGATCCCGAAGGCGCTCAAGCAGGCTGGCCTCAGCAAGGACCAGCTGGACTGGATCGAACTGAACGAGGCGTTCGCCGCGCAATCGCTGGCGGTGATCCGCGACAGCCAGCTCGACCCGTCCAAGGTCAACCCGCTCGGCGGCGCGATCGCCCTCGGCCACCCGCTGGGTGCGACCGGTGCGATCCGTACCGCCACCCTCGTGCACGGCCTGCGCCGCCGCCAGCAGAAGTACGGCATGGTGACCATGTGCATCGGCACCGGCATGGGCGCAGCAGGTATCATCGAGGCGCTGTAAGGCCAGCGCCGCGCGCCTGCCGGGAGGGCAAGGCGCGTCGGCAGCGGAGCGGCGGGGTGGAGAACACCGGTTCTCCACCCCGCTTTTTTGTGTGAGTGCCGCGGTGCTGGCTTTTGTGGGAGCGGCTTCAGCCGCGATGAAGCTTTCCGGCAACCCCATCGCGGCTGAAGCCGCTCCCACAAAAGCCAACTCCCGCTATATCCACGCCGGGCTTCAGCGCGGAATCATCGCCTGCCCCGCCCTGGCGCCCAGGAATACCAGCAGCAGGCCCGCCAGCAGCGTGATGGCGAGATAGAGCGCGATCATCGGCGAGCGGTCGGCCCGCGCGAACACCAGGCACTCCATCATCAGCGACGAGAACGTGGTCAGGCCGCCCATCACGCCGACGATCAACAGCGCCCGCCACGGCCAGCTCGACGGGCCGCGCGCGTCCAGCCAGACCATCAGGAAGCCGGCGACGAACGAGCCGAGCAGGTTGACCGCGAGGGTGCCCCAGGGAAAGCCGGCGCCGAAGCGCTGCAGCAGGCTGGAGCCGATCATGAAGCGCAGGCCGGAGCCGAGCGCACCGCCAGCCATCGCCAGCAGCAGGGATTGCCACCACACGGCCGGATTCATGCGGGCCTCGCCGCGAAGGCGGTTTCGGGTATGGCGGGAATGGACGGGCGCAGCATCGTGGTCTCCGTGGGGATCGATGCCGGGGCAAGCGCCTGCCGCCCCGGCGGGGCCTGGCAGGCATCATCAGCCCGTGGAACGGGCGGTTCGAGGAGGAATGCCATCTCCCGTGGCTGCCGATTATGGCTTCGGCCGGGCGGCCTTGTCAGCCCGGGCCTGGGCCCTCGCCTCGCGCAGCCGGTCCAGCTTCTCCTTGAGCTTGATCTCCAGTCCGCGCGGCACCGGCTGGTAGTAGACGCGCTCGCCCATCGCATCGGGGAAGCCGGTCTGGTCCAGCGCGATGCCGCCTTCGACGTCGTGGTCGTACTGGTATTCGGCGCCATAGCCGAGGTTCTTCATCAGCTTGGTCGGCGCATTGCGCAGGTGCAGCGGCACTTCCAGCGTACCGCTCTCGCGGACTTCGGCCTTGGCCTGGTTGAACGCCGCGTAGCCGGCGTTGGACTTGGCGGTGCTGGCCAGGTAGAGCACCAACTGGGCGAAGGCGAGTTCGCCCTCGGGGCTCCCGAGGCGCTCGTAGATGTCCCAGGCCTCCAGCGCCATCGACTGCGCGCGCGGGTCGGCCAGGCCGATGTCCTCGATCGCCATCCGGGTCAGGCGCCGCGCCAGGTAGGCCGGGTCGCAGCCGCCGTCGAGCATGCGCGCGAGCCAGTACAGCGCGGCGTCCGGATTGGAGCTGCGCACCGATTTGTGCAGCGCCGAGATCTGGTCGTAGAACTGTTCGCCGCCCTTGTCGAAACGCCGGGTGCGGTCGGCCAGCACCTGGGCCAGCGTCGCCGCGGTGACCTGCCCGCCCTCGTCCTGGGCCAGTTCGGCGGCGATCTCCAGCAGGGTGAGCGCGCGGCGCACGTCGCCGTCGGCGGCGGTGGCGATCTCCAGCAGCGCTTCGCCGGATACCACGATGCCCTGCCCGCCCAGGCCGCGCTCCTCGTCGGCCAGCGCCCGCTGCAGCGCCTCGACGATGTCCTGCGGCGACACCGCTTCCAGCACGTGCACGCGGCAGCGCGACAACAGCGCGGAGTTCAGCTCGAACGAGGGATTCTCGGTGGTCGCGCCGACGAACAGGATCGTGCCGCGCTCGATGTGCGGCAGGAATGCATCCTGCTGTGCCTTGTTGAAACGGTGGACCTCGTCCACGAACAGCACGGTGCGGCGGCCCTCGGCGAAGCGCTGGGCGGCCTCGGCCAGCACCTGGCGCACCTCCGGCAGGCCGGACAGCACTGCCGAGATCGCGCGGAATTCGGCATCCGCATACTGGGCCAGCAGCAGCGACAAGGTGGTCTTGCCGCAGCCGGGCGGTCCCCACAGGATCATCGAGTGCACGCGCCCGGACTCGACCGCGCGGCGCAACGCGCTGTTGGGCGCCAGCAGGCGCTTCTGCCCGACCATCTCGTCGAGCGTGCGCGGCCGCATCCGCTCGGCGAGCGGCCGCAGGTGCTCGCGGTCGACGCTCAGCAGGTCGTTCTCAGGAGTCGGGAAGCGGTTTCTTGCCACGCTTCATTCTATCGCGGCGGCTCCGGCGCGGCCGCTGGACCGCCAAGGGCCGCAAGCGGCCTCAGCGCTCGTCGCCGACCACGTCCACGCCCTTGCCGGGCGTGAACTTGAAGGTATCGGCCGCGAACGCCGGGTTGCGCTTCCAGCCGCTGAAGCTGATCGCGGTGCGCTGGCCGACCGCATCGACCACTTCCATCCTCTCCAGCCCGTCCTTGCCGAAGCCGAGCGAGGCGATCTGGAAGCTGGCCTCGGTGTCCACCTTCGGCGTCAGTGACAGCCACTGCAGGCCGTCGCGGGGCGTGGCCTCCTCGCTGACGTCGTACTGCCGGTCCAGCTTCGACGGATCGATCAGCGCGGTCAGCGGACTGTTCTGCTCCTCGGCGCCCTGGGCGCGCACGGTGGCCTGCTCCAGGTCGGGATCGAACACCCACACCTTGCGGCCGTCGGCCACGATCAGCTGCTTGTACGGCTTGTCGTACTCCCAGCGGAACAGGCGCGGCGCCGACAGCGCGACCCGGCCGCTGGAGCGTTCCTTGAGCTTGCCGTTCTGGTCGGTCACCTGCTGGCTGAACTGTCCGTCCAGCCCTTTCAGGCCGCGGGTGAAGGCATCCAGCTCGGCGCGGGCGCCGGCGAAGGCGCTGCCGGCCAGCAGCGAGGTGGCGAGAACGGCGTAGCGGAGCGTGCGAAGCATGGCGGACGGGATCCTGATGCACTGGTCAGGTGCAAATTGTGACGGTTCGAGGATGAATGGGCGAGCGCCGCCGGATGGACCCGTTCAGCGAGCCGCGGCGGTCTGCACGCGCGACAGGTCGCCGTAGAGGATCTGCCCCCGGAACCCGCGCCGGACCTGCTGGTACAGCTCGCGGAAGGCCGGGTAGTCCTCGGGCCGGCAGATCGCGTCGGCGCCGTGCACGGCGAGCCGGTGCAGGCGGTGCACGGCGGTCACGGTCTGCCCTTCCCGGCTCCATTCCACGCTGTACTCGCCGGCGCGATTGCGGAAACGGCTGCTGCGCGGGATGGCGATCACCGGCACGCCGTCGGGGAAGCGCAGCACGTAGGTCTCTTCGCGCAGGCTGTCGTTGCAGTAGAACGGCACCTGGTTGGCCTCGGCGGAGGTCACCGCGTACAGGCCCCGCGCGGACTCGGCGCCCGGCATGTCCGGCAGGGTCATGCCGCCGACCACCGAGAAATCGACGTAGTCGCGGGCCTGGAAGCGATAGCTGTAGTTGAACGGCGCGTCCAGGTCGAGCGGGTCGCCCTGCAGCACCAGTTCGCCGGTCCCGTCGAAACCGGATTGCGCGATGATCGATTCCTCGATGCGCCGGCGGTTCTGCGCGTTGAGCTGGACGAACATCGCGCGCATGCCGACCTCGCCGGTCTGGCCGCTGTCCAGCGTGGTGGTGCCGGTGACGTTGCCGGCTTCGTCGAAACGGTACTCGGTGCGCGCCAGGTAGCGGTTGAGCCGGCCATCGTTGGGCGGCGTGCGCGCGACCCTGCCGTCGAGCGTATGCACCACCGGAGCGCCCAGGTCGCCGGCCGGGAGTTGGCCGAAGCGCGCATAGGGATTGGTCGAGTCGACGTACAGGTCGAACTCGGGGATATAGGTGATGGCGTGGTTGAAACGCCCGAGCACCGGGATCTCCGGCAGGGTCGGGCCGCCGTCGGCACCGATCAGTACCGGCGTGCTGGCGATGCCCTTCGCCGCCAGCAGCGCTTCCAGGACCACCGTATGGTCCTTGCAGTCGCCGTAGTGGTTGTCGAGGATGCTGTCGGCGCTGTTCGGCTCCAGGCCGCCGTTGCCCAGGTACACCGCGACGTAGCGGATGTTGCGCGCCACCCACTCGTACAGGGCCGCCGCCTGCCCGCGCCGGTCGCCGATGCCGGCGGTGATCTGCTCGGCCAGCGCCTCGATGCGCGGCGTGACGCGCGCGGCCTCCCCGCCCTTCACGTGGTAGGCCAGGCCCATCTGCGACCAGCGGTCGAACGTGCTGGCCATGATGGTGGGGCTGAATTCCCACAGCGCCGCGGCCCAGTTCTGGGTCTGCAACGGGGCCTGGCGGCGATAGCGCCATTGCCAGTGTGCCTTGCCGTCGCGGATTTCCGGCTTGCGGGCGCCTTCGACCCCGTGCGTGTACAGGTGGATCGGCAGCGACCTGGGCGCGGTCAGCGTGACCTGTGCGTCGTCGTAGCGGGCGAACACGCTGAAGGTTTCCCACAGCCCGAAGTAGCCGGGGAAATACGGCGTGTCCTGGGTACGGCGGATGCGGTAGACGATGCGCGCGCCCGGGGCGAGGTTCGGGAACACCACGACCTTGACCTTGCGGTCGGCGTACATCGCCGCGGACGCGCTGGAATAGCTTTCCTGCGTGTAGATCTTGTCGGCCGCCACGTCCTGGCGCAGCCCTTCGGCGGTGATGGTGTAGGCCTCCAGCACCTCCAGCCTTTCCATCTTCTCGCTGTAGCTCAGCCGGACCTGGCTGAAGCGCTCCACCGCCGCCTTGGTCCTCAGCAGGATCTCGTAGCTGTCGGTCTCCACGCTGGAGGCGTCGTCGCGCACCTCGTAGTCGGCCCGGTAGCGGACGAAACTGAAGTCGCTCTCGGCCTGCGTGGTGCTGCCGCCGGGAGAAGTTTGCGCCAGGGCCGCTGGCACGGCGGCGAACAGGACCAGGACCACCAGGAATCGAAACACCGGGAATCTCATGTCGGGGCGCGGGATGCGCTCGGTCGGGAGCGGGCCGGCATGCATCGCGTCCCTGCCCTACTTGGGCGGGGGCGGCGCCAGCACGGTGCGATCGCCATTGTGCTCGGGGGCGCTGACCACGCCGGCCGCTTCCATGGCCTCGATCAGGCGCGCGGCGCGGTTGTAGCCGATCTTCAGGCGGCGCTGCACGCCGGAGATCGAGGCGCGCCGGGTCTCGGTGACGATGCGCAGGGCCTCGTCGTAGAGCGGGTCGGATTCGTCCCCGCCGCCGCCGCCGCTCTCCGGCAGGCCGGTGGCGCCGACCACCACGCCGTCGCCCATCGTCTGCACCTCGTCCAGCACGCCGTCGATGTAGCAGGTGGGGCCGCTGGCCTTGAGGTGCTCGACCACCCGGTGCACCTCGTCGTCGCTGACGAAGGCGCCATGCACGCGCTCGGGCATGGCGGTACCGGGCGGCAGGTACAGCATGTCGCCGTGGCCGAGCAGGGTCTCGGCGCCGGACTGGTCCAGGATCGTGCGCGAGTCGATCTTGGAGCTGACCTGGAAGGCGATGCGGGTCGGGACGTTGGCCTTGATCAGGCCGGTGATCACGTCCACCGACGGGCGCTGGGTGGCCAGGATCAGGTGGATGCCGGCCGCACGCGCCTTCTGCGCCAGGCGGGCGATGAGTTCCTCGACCTTCTTGCCGACGATCATCATCATGTCGGCGAATTCGTCGATGAAGATGACGATGAACGGCAGCGTCTCCAGCGGCCGCGGCGCCTCGCCCAGTTCCGGGTTGGGCCGGAACAGCGGGTCCATCAGCGGCTGGCCGGCGTCCTCGGCGTCCTTGACCTTCTTGTTGAAGCCGGCCAGGTTGCGCACGCCGACCGCGCTCATCAGCTTGTAGCGGCGCTCCATCTCGGCCACGCACCAGCGCAGGCCGTTGGCGGCCTCCTTCATGTCGGTGACCACCGGCGCCAGCAGGTGCGGGATGCCCTGGTAGACGCTCAGCTCGAGCATCTTCGGGTCGATCATCAGCATCCGCAGGTCCTTGTGCGAGGCCTTGTACAGCAGGCTCAGCACCATCGCGTTGACCGCCACCGACTTGCCCGAGCCGGTGGTGCCGGCGACCAGCAGGTGCGGCATGCGCGCCAGGTCGGCCACGGTCGGGCGGCCGGCGATGTCCTTGCCCAGCGCCAGCGTCAGCGGGCTGGCCGACTTGTCGTATTCCTTCGAGCGCAGCAGCTCGGAGAGGAAGATCATCTCGCGGGTGACGTTGGGGATCTCCAGGCCGATCACCGACTTGCCCGGGATCACGTCGACCACGCGCACCGACTTCACCGACAGCCCGCGCGCGATGTCCTTGTCGAGCGAGCTGATCTGGCTGACCTTCACGCCGGGCGCCGGCTCGATCTCGAAGCGGGTGATGACCGGGCCGGGATAGGCGCCGACCACCTGCGCGTCGATGCGGAAATCCTTGAGCTTGAACTCGATCTGGCGCGACAGGGTTTCCAGCGTCTCCTCGTCGTAGCCCTTCGGCTGCGGCTTGGGATCGTCCAGCAGCGCCAGCGGCGGCAGGTCGGAGCCGTCCTTGTTGACGCCCTGGAACATCGGGATCTGGGTGTCGCGCTTGGCGCGCTCGCTCTTCTCCACCACCGGCGTCGACGGCAGTTCGATCTTGACCGGCTCGCGCTTGGCCTGCTTCACCGCCTCGACCTTGCGGACCTCCTCGCGCTCCTCGCGCATCGCGCGGGTCTGCTGCCACTCGTTGGCCTGCTTGCTGCCCTTCTGCAGCAACGGCCCCAGCGCCATCACGCTGCGGCCGATCCGCTCCATCACCGCCAGCCAGGACAAGCCGGTCGCCAGGGTGATCGAGGCCAGCAGCAGCACCACGATGAACAGGTTGGCGCCGAGCGTGCCGAATCCGGCCCGCAGCGAGTTGCAGACCAGCTTGCCGAGGATGCCGCCGGCCCCGGCCACGTCGCCGTGGAACAGGTGCAGGTGCAGGAATCCGGTCGAGGAAATCAGGAACCCGACCATCCCCACCAGGCGCAGGGCCGGCCCGAGATCGCCCTCCTGCCCGTCCTTGTCGCCTCCGCCGAACAGCGCGATCCAGGCGACGCCGCCCAGCACCAGCGGCAGCAGGAAGGCCACGTAGCCGAACAGCTGCAGCAGCACATCGGCGATCCAGGCGCCCACCAGGCCGCCCATGTTGTGCACCGGCGCGACCACGCTGCCGGTATGGGACCAGCCCGGATCGTTCGCCGAATAGGTGAACAGGCTGGCGAGCAGGTACAGCAGCAGCGGCGCGACCGCGATCAGCGCCAGGTCGCGCCATAGCTTCTGCCGGCGCGGATTGTCCGCGGCCGCGGTCTTGCGCGACGCCTTGCCCTCGCTGGGCTTGCCACGTTCCGGAACCTGTTTCGCCACCTGCAGCCAGACCTCAGGAAATTACTGTTAGTGGTTGATAATAAACGAATCAAGCCATTGTTTCAGCGTGCAGGACGGGATCGCCGGGCAAGCCTCCGGGACATCGGGGCGCCGCTCCGGCGCTTCCTCCGTCCAGGCGGGCCCGGAACGAACGCCCGCCACAGAGTTCCATCGGCTCGCCTTGATTCACCCGCAAGCGGCATCCACTCTATGCCGCTCACGGCCCGCAGCGCTCTGCGCCGCGGGTCCTTCCCTTTTTCGCGAGTCTACATGAGCACCTCCAAGCACTCCCGCCTGCTGATCCTCGGTTCCGGCCCCGCCGGCTGGACCGCCGCCGTCTATGCCGCCCGCGCCAACCTCAAGCCCGTGGTGATCACCGGCCTGCAGCAGGGCGGCCAGCTGATGACCACGACGGAGATCGAGAACTGGCCGGGCGGGCCGCACGACCTGCAGGGACCGCAGTTGATGGCCCAGTTGCAGGAGCATGCCGAGCGCTTCGAGACCGAGGTGATCTTCGACCACATCCATACCGCCGACCTGTCGCAGCGTCCGTTCAGGCTGGTCGGCGACAGCGGCGAGTACACCGCCGATGCGTTGATCATCGCCACCGGCGCCTCCGCCAAGTACCTGGGCATCGAGTCGGAGGAGAAGTTCAAGGGCCGCGGCGTTTCCGCCTGCGCCACCTGCGACGGCTTCTTCTATCGCGACCAGGACGTGGTCGTCGTCGGCGGCGGCAACACCGCGGTCGAAGAGGCGCTCTACCTGACCAACATCGCCCGCAAGGTCTACCTGGTGCACCGCCGCGACGGCCTGCGCGCCGAGAAGATCCTGCAGGACCGGCTGCACGCCAAGGCCGCGGCCGGCAAGGTGGAGTTCGTCTGGAACCACACCGTCGAGGAGGTGCTCGGCAACGACATGGGCGTGACCGGCGTACGGGTGAAGTCCACCCTCGACGGCAGCACCCGCGACATCGACGCCCACGGCTTCTTCGTCGCGATCGGCCACCACCCCAACACCGGGTTGTTCGAGGGCCAGTTGACCATGAACAACGGCTACATCGAGATCCGCTCCGGCCTGGGCGGCAACGCCACCCAGACCTCGGTGGAAGGCGTGTTCGCCGCCGGCGACGTGGCCGACCAGCATTATCGCCAGGCCATCACCTCGGCCGGCTTCGGTTGCATGGCGGCACTCGATGCCGAGCGTTTCCTGGACCAGGCCGGCGGCTGAGGCATGCCCTCCGCCATTCCCGGGAATGGCGGAGGCTCCGCATGAGCCGCAACCGGTGCGTTTCCGGGAGATGGCGACGGCCCCGCCGCGGATCGCCGCCATCCACGCCGCCCGTGCAGGGATGACGCTGCAGGCATGATCGAAGCCCGGATCCTCCACCGGCTCACGGACATCCCCGCCGCAAGCTGGGATGCGCTGCACGACGGCCGCAACCCCTTCGTTTCGCATGCGTTCCTGGCAGGGCTGGAGCAAGGCGGCTGCCTGCGCCCCGACTGGGGCTGGCAGCCCTGGCATCTCACCCTGTGGGAGCACGATGCGCTGGTGGCCGCCGCGCCGGGCTACCTGAAGACCAATTCGCATGGCGAGTTCGTGTTCGACCACGCCTGGGCCAATGCCTATGCCCACTACGGCCAGGACTACTATCCCAAGTGGCTGTGCGCGGTGCCCTACTCGCCGGTCACCGGGCCGCGCCTGCTGGCGCGCGACCCGCGGAGGCGCGGCTTCCTGCTGCAGGCCATGCGCGGGCTGGTCGAACGGGAGGCGCTCTCTTCCGCCCACGTGAATTTCCACGAGGCCGACGAGGACGGATGCTTCGGCGAGGACTGGCTGCTGCGCGAGGACGTCCAGTACCACTGGCGCAATCCGGGCGACTGGACCGATTTCGAGTCCTTCCTCGCCGCGATGGACCACAAGCACCGCAAGAACATCCGGCAGGAACGCGCCAAGGTGCGGCGCGCCGGCATCGGCTTCCGGGTCGTGCATGGCGACGAAGCGAGCGGTCGCGACCTGGAGGCGATGTTCGGCTTCTATCTCAAGACCTTCCACGAGTACGGCAATTCGCCGGCGCTCACTCTCCGGTTCCTGCGGCATCTGGCGGAGACGGCACCGCGGCAGCTGGTGATCTTCCTCGCCGAGCGCGACGGCGCGCCCCTGGCGGGCGCGCTGTGCCTGCGCGGCGCCGATACGCTGTATGGGCGCTACTGGGGCGGCGAAGCGCTGCCCGGCCTGCATTTCGAGACCTGCTACTACCAGGGCATCGAGTACTGCCTGCGCGAGGGATTGGCCCGCTTCGAGCCAGGGGCGCAGGGCGAGCACAAGCTGGCCCGGGGCTTCCTGCCCACGTTGGTGCGCAGCCGCCACTGGATCGCCGACGAGGGCTTCCGGGTGCCGCTCGCCGAATGGTGCCGGGAGGAGCGCGTCGCCGTGGCGCGCTACGCGCGGGGATTGGCCGAGCACGCGCCGTTCAAGGCGGCCGGAACGGCACGCTAGCCCCCCCCCTTGCTTGTCCCGCCGAGACCCGTGCGAACACCGGCGCAGCCCCGCCGCGCCGTCGGCGCGATAATGCCGCGCATGCGCCCCATACGCCCCTACCTGCTTTCGCCCGCGCCCGATGCTCCGTTCCCGCCGGCGGAAGATGCGCTGGCGCAACCGGACGGCCTGCTGGCCGTCGGCGGCGACCTCACCCCCCAGCGCCTGCTCAATGCCTATGCGGAAGGGATATTCCCCTGGTTCTCCGATGGCCAGCCGATCCTGTGGTGGTCGCCGGACCCGCGCATGGTGTTCCGTACCGACGGCGTCCGGCTGGCATCGAAGTTCCGCCGCGGGCTGCGCCGCAGCGACTGGCGGGTACGGGCCGACACCTGCTTCGCCGCGGTCGTCGAGGCCTGCGCCGGCACGCCGCGGCCCGGGCAGGACGGCACCTGGATCACCGCGGGCATGCGCGAGGCCTATCTGGCGCTGCATCGGCTGGGGCACGCGCACTCGGTGGAAGTCTTCGACCGGGAGGAACTGGTCGGCGGCATCTACGGGGTGGCGATCGGGCGGGCGTTCTTCGGCGAGAGCATGTTCAGCCGGCGCAGCGGAGGCTCCAAGGTGGCGCTCGCCGCGCTTGCCCGGCGCCTGGGGGAATGGGGCTGGCCGCTGATCGATGCGCAGGTCGAGAACCCGCACCTGCTCAGCCTGGGGGCGGAATCGTGGCCTCGGCAGGCGTTCCTCGAGCAGGTCCGCGCGCTGGTCGCCCAGCCCGAAAGACCGGGCCCCTGGACCGGGCGCTTCGGCGAACTGCCGGCCGCGGCGCTGGCCTGTTCCACGACCGGTTAACGCAAACTTTGCACCCATCGGCGGCGGGGCGTAAAATTCCCTTTTCCCCTCGGGCCTTGCGGCCCCCTGCGACACACAGGACTACATGTCGAAAGACGATTCCATCGAATTCGAGGGCACTGTCAGCGAGACGCTGCCCAACACCACCTTCCGGGTCAAGCTGGAGAACGGGCACGAGATCATCGCCCACATCTCCGGGCGCATGCGCAAGAACTACATCCGCATCCTGACCGGCGACCGCGTGAAGGTCGAGATGACCCCGTACGACCTCACCAAGGGCCGTATCACCTACCGCATGAAGTGATCGCGCCCGGCGCGGTCGCATGAAGAAGGCGGCCCATGGCCGCCTTCCGCTTGGTGAGAATAGCCGCCAGCGGCGCCCTCCGGCACCGCTGGCTTTTGCGTGCGCGGCTTATTCGACCGTCGCCGGCAGCAGCCGCTCCGGCTCGGCCTGCGCCTCGACCACCAGCTCGTCGTCCTTCACGTCGATGCTGACCTTGCCGCCATTGACCAGCTTGCCGAACAGCAGTTCGTCGGCCAGCGGACGCTTGACCTTGTCCTGGATCACCCGGGTCATCGGGCGCGCGCCCATCAGCGGGTCGAACCCGTGCTGCGCCAGCCAGTCGCGCGCGGTCGGCGTGGCCGACAGGCTGACGTGCTTCTCCTGCAGCAGCGCTTCCAGCTCGATCAGGAACTTGTCCACGACCCGCAGGATGTGGTCGAAGCCCAGCGGCTGGAACTGCACGATCGCATCGAGGCGATTGCGGAACTCCGGGGTGAAGCTCTTGCGGATCACCTCCATCGCGTCCGTGCTGTGGTCCTGCTTGGTGAAGCCGATCGTGCGGCGCGAGGCCTGGGTGGCGCCGGCGTTCGTGGTCATCACGATGATCACGTTCTTGAAGTTCGCCTCGCGCCCGTTGGTATCGGTCAGCACGCCGCGGTCCATGACCTGCAGCAGGATGTTGAAGATGTCCGGGTGCGCCTTTTCCACCTCGTCGAGCAGCAGCACGCAGTGCGGGGTCTTGACGATCTTCTCGGTCAGCAGGCCGCCCTGGTCGAAGCCGACGTAGCCCGGGGGGGCGCCGATCAGGCGGCTCACCGAATGCGGTTCCATGTACTCGGACATGTCAAAGCGCACCAGCTCGATGCCCAGCTGCAGCGCGAGCTGCTTGGTCACCTCGGTCTTGCCGACGCCGGTCGGGCCGGCGAACAGGAAGTTGCCGATCGGCTTCTCGGGATTGCCCAGGCCGCTGCGCGCGAGCTTGATCGCCGAGGCCAGCGTCTCGATCGCCGGGTCCTGCCCGAAGATCACCATCTTCAGGTTGCGCTCCAGGTGCTGCAGCACGTCCTTGTCGGTCGCGCTGACCTGCTTGGCCGGGATGCGGGCCATCTTGGCCACGATCGTCTCGATCTCCTCGATGTCGATCAGCTCCTTGCGCTGGCCGGCCGGCAACAGGCGCTGCCGCGCGCCGGCCTCGTCGATCACGTCGATGGCCTTGTCCGGCAGCAGGCGGTCGGCGATGTGCTTGACCGACAGGTCCACCGCGGCCTGCAGGGCGTCGTCGGCGTAGGTCACGCCGTGGTGCGCCTCGTACTTGGGCTTGAGGCCCTGCAGGATCTGGTAGGCCTCGCCCACCGTCGGCTCGATGATGTCGATCTTCTGGAAGCGCCGCGCCAGCGCACGGTCCTTCTCGAAGATGCCGCGGTATTCCTGGAACGTGGTCGAGCCGATGCAGCGCAACTCGCCCGACGCCAGGGCCGGCTTGATCAGGTTGGAGGCGTCCATGGTGCCGCCCGAGGCCGAGCCGGCGCCGATGATGGTGTGGATCTCGTCGATGAACAGCACCGCGTTGGGCACCTTCTTCAACGCGGTCAGCACGCCCTTCAGGCGCTTCTCGAAGTCGCCCCGGTACTTGGTGCCGGCGACCAGCGCGCCCAGGTCGAGCGAGTAGATCACCGCATCGGCCAGCACCTCGGGCACGGAACCCTCGACGATGCGCTTGGCCAGGCCTTCCGCGATCGCGGTCTTGCCGACGCCGGCCTCGCCGACGTAGAGCGGGTTGTTCTTGCGGCGGCGGCACAGCACCTGGATGGTGCGTTCGATCTCGTCGGCGCGCCCGACCAGCGGGTCGATCCGCCCGGCGCGGGCCTGTTCGTTGAGGTTGGTGGCGAATTCGCTCAGGGCGTCGCCCTTGCCTTCGCCCTCGCCGCCCTCGGCCTTGCCCTCGCCTTCGGAGGACGGGCCCTCGCCCTCCTCGCCCAGCTTGGCGATGCCGTGGGAGATGTAGTTGACGATGTCCAGGCGGGTGATGTCCTGCTGGTTCAGGAAATACACCGCATGCGAGTCCTTCTCGCCGAAGATCGCCACCAGCACGTTGGCGCCGGTGACCTCCTTCTTGCCGGAGGACTGGACGTGGTAGACGGCCCGCTGCAGCACGCGCTGGAAGCCGAGGGTCGGCTGGGTGTCGCGGCCGTCGTCCTCGGGCAGGCGCGACACCGAGGCCTCGATGGCCTGCTCCAGGTCGTTGTGCAGCCGCACGGAATCGGCCCCGCATGCCTTCAGCACGGCCTGGGCGGACGGGTTGTCGAGCAAGGCGAGCAGCAGGTGCTCGACCGTCATGAACTCATGGCGAGCCTCGCGGGCCCGCTTGTAGCACTGGCCGATGGTTTGCTCGAGGTCTTTGCTGAACATGGGGAACTCCGACGGCAGTTGCCAACAATATGCGGCTTCGGCTGGGATTTTCCACAACCCTATCGGATTGCCATGTTTACGTTGCGTTAGGGCAGGCGGATCCCCGCCCCGTCGCATCCCCGCGCATGCCTGGCGCGAGCTTTCTCGGGGCGGCGCCTAGGCCTGCTCCATCGTGCACAGCAAGGGGTGCTGGTTGATCCGGGAGAACTCGTTCACCTGGGCGACCTTGGTCTCGGCGACCTCGCGGGTATAGACCCCGCAGACGCCCCGGCCGCGGGTGTGGACGTGCAGCATCACCTGGGTCGCCTTCTCCAGGTCCATCGAGAAGAACTGCTGCAGGACGGTCACGACGAAGTCCATCGGCGTGTAGTCGTCGTTGAGCAGGAGCACCTGGTAGCGCGGCGGCGGCGCGACTTCCGGCTTGCCGGGCTCCACCAGCAGGCCATGATCGTGTTCGTGGGCGGTCTTGCGGGACATGCGGACAATTATAAGGTGCGGTGCTCGCCGCCGAGCAGGTGGGAACGGCCGTCATTGGACGATTCACCGCACGGGCCGCACAATTTGCGGTCTTGCCACCCATTACCCGTCTTGCCCATGAAGCCCGTCCGTTCCCTTGCGTTGCTGTTGGCCGCAGCCGCGCCCGCGTTCGCATCGGCCGCCGTGCCGGACGCCGGGCTCGGCGCGCAGCTGCAGCGCCTGGGCTACGAGGCGGCCGCCGACGACAACGGCGATTACCGGATCCTGTTCGGCCTCGGGAAGGATGCGCAAGGCCACGAACGCAATCAGCTCACCTACGTGCGCTCGGCGATCGAGAGCTACGGCAGCGTGAAGGTGCGCGAGATCTGGTCGGTGGGCTACGCCGGCCAACAGCCGGAGCTGCCTGCCAGGATCGCCAACCGCCTGCTCGCCGATGCCTACGACAGCATCCTGGGAGGTTGGGTGAACCAGGACGGCACCGCGGCGTTCGTGATCAAGCTGTCCCCCGACGCGGACGACCAGACGCTGGCCGACGCCATCGAGGCGGCGACCCGCTCGGCCGACGCGATGGAAGCCGAGCTGACGCCCGGGGAGGACCGGTTCTGATGGCGGCCACGGAGGATCGCTGGTCGCCCGACGTCACCGTGGCCACGGTGGTGGTACGGGACGGCAGGCTGCTGCTGGTCGAGGAGTCCATCGGCGGCCGGCTGGTGATCAACCAGCCGGCGGGCCACCTCGAACCGGGCGAGAGCCTGGAACAGGCGGCCGTGCGCGAGACCCTGGAGGAGACCGGCTGGACCGTGCGCTGCACGCACTTCGTCGGCAGCTACCTGTGGACCGCGGCCAGCGGCCAGACCTTCCTGCGCTTCGCCTACGCGGCCGAGCCGCTCTCGCACGCGCCGGAGCGCGAGCTGGATGCCGGGATCGTCCGGGCGCTCTGGATGACCCCGGCCGAACTGGAGGCCGCCGGGCCGCGCCTGCGCAGCCCGCTGGTGCGGCAGGTCGTGCGGGACTGGCTCTCCGGCCAGCGCCACCCGCTGTCGGCGGTACGGCACGTGCCATGAGCACCCCGCGGATCATCGTCGGCGTGTCCGGGGGCGTGGACTCGTCCGTCGCCGCGCTGCGCCTGGTCCAGCGCGGCGAGGCCGTGGCCGGGCTGTTCATGCAGAACTGGGAGGACGACGGCAGCGGCGAGTGCCGGGCCGAGGACGACCGCCGCGATGCGGTCGCGGTCTGCGGCGTGCTGGGCATCCCCTTCCATTTCCGGAATTTCTCCAGCGAGTACTGGGCCGGGGTGTTCGAGCACTTCCTGGCGGAGTACGCGGCCGGCCGCACGCCCAATCCCGACGTGCTGTGCAACCGCGAGGTGAAGTTCAAGCATTTCCTGGACGCCGCCCGCGAACTGGGCGCCGAGCGCATCGCCACCGGCCACTATGCCCGGGTCGCGCATGCCGGCGGCCGCTGGAAACTGCTGCGCGGCGCCGACCGCGGCAAGGACCAGAGCTACTTCCTGCACCAGCTCGGCCAGGAGCAGCTGGCGGCGACCTTGTTCCCGATCGGCGAGCTGGAGAAGACCGACCTGCGCCGGATCGCCCGCGAGGCCGGGCTGCCGACGCATGCCAAGAAGGACTCCACCGGCATCTGCTTCATCGGCGAACGCGATTTCCGCGAATTCCTCGGCCGCTACCTGCCGGCCCGGCCCGGCGAGATCCGCGACCCGCAGGGGCGGCGGATCGCCGAGCATCCGGGAGTGTTCTACTTCACCCTCGGCCAGCGCGAGGGCCTGAACATCGGCGGCGTGCGCGGCCGCCCGGCCGCGCCGTGGTACGTGGTCGGCAAGGACGTCCCCAACAACATCCTGTACGTGGACCAGGACCGCGACAGCGCCTGGCTGCAGTCGAGCTGGCTGCGCTCGGAGCCGGCCCACTGGGTCGCCGGCCGCCCGCCGGCGCGCCGCTTCGAGTGCACCGCGCAGACCCGCTACCGCCAGGCCGACGAGCCGTGTGCGGTCGAGATGGAGGACGATGGCACAGTCAGCGTGCGCTTCGCCCGTCCGCAGCGGGCGGTCACCCCGGGGCAGTCGCTGGTCCTGTACGACGGGGCGGAATGCCTGGGCGGCGCCGTGATCGCCGCCACCGATGCGCCGCTGGAACGGCAGCTGGCCGGGGATTCGCCGTGAATCCTCCACAAAAGCGCCGCGCATCCATGCGCGGGTGCCCTCTTTCGGAAAACGAGGTAAGTGTTCGATGAGTTCATCGATGGACGAACGCGTGCTGGCATTGGCCGGCCTGGCCCAGGCGCTGCAACAGGTCCGGCGCATCGCCGAGACCGGGCACTCGGAGGCATCCACGGTGCGCACGGCGATGGACAGCGTGTTCCGCATCGACGCCAGCTCGACCGAGGCGGTGTACGGGTCGGTCCGGGACGTGGCCCCGGGGCTGCGGCTGCTGCACGACTATTTCCACAACCAGGCCCGCGACGAGATCCTGCCCCGGCTGGCGCTGGCCGTGCTGCAACTGGAACGGCGTTTCGTGAAGGAGCCGGCGACGGTGAACGCGGTGGTCGCCGGCATCGGCAGGGCCGCCGACCGGGCCCGCGAACTGGGCGACAGCGCGCATCCGGACGTGTTGGCCGCGCTCGGCGCGCTCTACGCCGATACCATCAGCCACCTGCGTCCGCGGGTGATGGTCCAGGGCAATCCGCACTACCTCGGCCAGGCCGGCGTGGTCTCGGAGATCCGCGCCCTGCTGCTGGCGGCGGTGCGCTCGGCGGTGCTGTGGCGGCAGATGGGCGGCAACCTGTGGGATTTCCTGTTCTCCAAGCGCGCCATGCTCGCCGCGGTGGAACGGGCATTGCGCTGATCGGCCCTTGCCGGGCGGGCTTCCGCGGCGTCGCGGCGCCCTGCCCTCCGACCAGGCAGGCTCTGTCGCATCGGGATGCCGGGACAGCGGGCGGAGAATCGGCAGAAGATTCTAAAGAGCCATGAGGGACGGCCGATACAGCAAGCGTGATTCTGCTGAGAACGCCCATGTATTCACGCTCCTTCATCCGGATGGCCGCACCGCTGGTGCTTACGCTCGTGTTCGTGCTTGCCGAGGCGTTTGGCTGGCCGGGTCCCGTCCGCTGGGCGCTGTTGGTGACCATGGTCCTGAGCTGGCTCGGGTTCGCCGGCTGGAGCTCATGGTCCCAGTCGCGCCGCCACCCCGACCAGGCGCGCGTGCTGCGCGAGCAGGACCAGTTGCTGAACGAGCTGCGCAGCTTCGTCACCAACGAGGTCGAGGGCTCGCGGGTCGAGGTCGAGCGCGCCCGCGAACTGATCCGGCAGGCGGTGGCGGGCCTGGGCGGCAGCTTCGATGCGATGAACCGCAAGTCGCGCCAGCAGAGCCATGCGCTGGCCCGGATCATCGACCGGGCCGGCGAGGACGGCGGTGCGGGCGTCGACGTGACCCGCTTCGCCCAGCACGCCAGTTCGCGGATGGAACAACTGGTGGAAGCGCTGGAACAGGTCAGCGGCCAGAGCGCGACCACGGTGCACCACATCGACGAGATGGCCCAGCACCTGGACGGCATCTTCTCGTTGCTGGAGGACGTCAAGTCGATCGCCGACCAGACCAACCTGCTGGCACTGAACGCGGCGATCGAGGCCGCCCGCGCCGGCGAGGCCGGGCGCGGCTTCGCGGTGGTCGCCGACGAGGTACGCAACCTGTCGGAGCGCTCCACCACCTTCAACGAACAGATCCGCAAGCTGGCGCACAGCTCCAAGGACGCGATCGCCAAGGTGCGCGAAACCGTCTCGCACATGGCCTCGCGCCACCAGGACCGCTCGCGCGAGGCGCGCCACGAGGCCGCAGCGATGCTGGACAGCGTGGCCGCGATCAACTCCTCGCTCGGCGAAGGCATGCGCGAGATCTCCGAATGCGCGCGCTCGATCGATGCCAGCGTCGCCGAGGCGGTACGCGCGCTGCAGTTCGAGGACATCGCCAACCAGACCCTCGGCAGCGTGCACACCCACCTCGATCGCCTGACCGTGATCAACCGCGAGGCGGTCGCCTTGCAGGAGCTGCTGCACCGCAATGGCGGCGCCTTCGACAGCGACCTCGTCGCCGCGCTGCAGAAGCTGGGCTCGCGCCTGCGCGAATTGCGCGCCGAATGGGAGCGGCCGCCGCACAAGCCGGTGGCGCAGCAGAACCTCGGGGCCGGCACCGTGGAACTGTTCTGACCGCAATGCCGGATGGCCCCGCGGCCGCCGCAGGTCCCCGGTCGCATGCCGGGGGCCTGCCTGGTTCTTCCCTTCCCATGTCCCCATGAGCCTCGCGCCTCCAGCCGCCGACGGATCCATCGAGCAAGGCCGCGATGCCATGCATCACGACCCGAAGCCGTCGCATTCGCCGGCCGCATTGCCGCCCGCGTTGGAAGCGTTGGAACGCCTGGCCCGGCGCGAGTTGGCCCGGCTGCAGTCGGGCCAGGCGATGGAGCCTGGCCACGACGAACTGCTGCTCGCGTTGGCGTGGGACCTCAGCCTTGCCGGCGACGAACTGCCGCAGGCATAGCGGCACCCTGGGCGGCTTGTGCCGCGATGGCGCGAACATAGGCCCGGCCGGCACCTTTCCAGCAGGATTTCCGCTCGGCCGGACGCGCCGCGCGACCTCGTGCCTCAGCTGCCCGCCAGGGTCAGGCGCCGGCCGAGGCGGCTGCCGACCTCGGCCTCGCGCAGCCATTGCGCCATGTCGCGCGGCACCAGCGGCCTGGAATAGAAGTAGCCCTGGATCTCGTCGCATCCTTGCTGGCGCAACAGTGCATCCTCCTGCCCCGTCTCCACGCCCTCGGCCACCACCTGCATGCCGAGCGCATGGCCCAGGTGCACGATGGCCTGGGTCACCTCGGCGGTGTTGGTGTCGTCGAGCATGCCTTGCACGAAGCTGCGATCGATCTTCAGGCGCTGTACCGGGAAGCGGTTGAGGTAATGCAGGTTCGAGAAGCCGGTGCCGAAGTCGTCCACCGCCAGCAGCACGCCGTTCTGCTCGAACAGCTCGAATGTGCGGCGCAATGCGTCGGTATCCCGGATCAGCGCCGACTCGGTCAGTTCGAGTTCCAGCCGCGACGGCGGCCAGTCGTTGGCGTGGCAGATGGCGAGCACGCGCTCGGCGAATCCGCGGTCGCGCAACTGCATGGCCGAGACGTTAACCGCGATGCGGCTGAAATTCAGCCCGGCCTTGTCCCAGGCCACGGCCTGGCGGCAGGCCTCGCCCAGCGCCCAGTCGCCCAGGCGGGCGATCTCGCCGCACTCCTCGGCGATCGGGATGAACTCGGCCGGGCTGCAGAAGCCGTGGCCGGGCCGGTGCCAGCGCATCAGCGCCTCGATCGCGGGCGCGGCGCCTTCCTCGGTGCTGACCAGGGGCTGGTAGACCAGCGTGAACTCGTCGCGGTCCAGCGCGCCGTGCAGGGCGTGCTCGAGCTCCAGGCGGCGCTGCGCGCGCAGCAGCACGTCCTGGCTGTAGTAGTGGTAGGTATTGCGGCCGGATTCCTTGGCGGCGTACATGGCCGCGTCGGCGGCGCGCAGCAGGCTGTCGAAGTCCGGCAGGTTCTCGTCCTGCACCGCGATGCCGATGCTGGCGCCGATCTTGAGCGTGATGTGGTCCCTGCGCAGCGGCTCGCCCAGCGCGCCGATCAGTTTGCGCGCGACGTGGCCGGCGTCCTCCGGCGCGGCCAGGCCGCGCAGCACGACGACGAACTCGTCGTCGCTGAAGCGCCCGAACAGGTCGCTGTTGCGCAGGTTCTGGTGCAGGCGCGTGGCGGCCAGCTTGAGCAAGGTATCGCCGGTGGCATGGCCGAAGGAATCGTTGATGCTCTTGAAGCCGTCCAGGTCGACCAGCAGCATCGCCAGCGTCGTGCCGTCGTCGCGGGCCTCGCGCATGGCCTTCTCGGCCTGCTCGCGCAGCAGGAAGCGGTTGGGCAGGCCGGTCAGCCGGTCGTAGTGGGCCAGCAGCTCGATGCGCTCGTTCGCCTCGCGCTCGCGGGTGATGTCGCGGAACAGGGCGATGAAGCGCGGCGGCAGGCCGTCGCGGCGGTCCATCTCGATCAGCACCTGCACCCAGACGCGCTGGCCGGAGCTGCGGTAGAAACACAGCTCCAGCTGTTCCGGCAAGCCGCCCTCGGCGAGCCGCACCAGCGCGCCCTCGAACGCATCGCGCGAATCCTGGGTGTACAGCGACAGCGCCTGGTCGAGCGTGATCGGCTCCTTGCGCAAGCCGTGGATGCGATAGCACTCCTCGGTCCATTGCATGCGGCGGGTCTGGACCTCGATCTCGCAGCCGCCGATGCGGCCGAGCGCGGATACCCGGTTGAGCAGCTCGGTGCGCCAGCGGATCAAGGCATCGGTCTGGCGCTGCTCGGTCACGTTCTGCACCTGCCCGGCGATGCGGCTGATGCCGCCATCGCCGTCGAACACGGGTTGCGCCCAGACGCGCAGGTGCTGGACGGACGCCTGCGCGCCAAGCTCGATCTCGAAGTGGACCGGAGCGCCCTCGCGCCGGATCTTGCGCCAGGCGGTACGCAATTGGGCCCGCGCGCCGGGCGGGCACAGGCGCAGCAGGTCGCGCCCGCGTTCCAGCGGCACCTCGCCCAGCCGCGCCTGGTGGCGGAAATCGGACGAGAGCCGGAACAGGTCGTGCTGCAGCTCCCACGACCAACTGCCCATGCTGGCGATGCGCTGCGCCTCCTCCAGCTGCGCCTGTTGCTCGCGCAACTGCTGCTCGAGCAGCTTCTGCTGGTGGATATCGGTATGGGTGCCGACCATGCGCAACGGCCGGCCCTCGGCGGTACGGGAGACGATCCGGCCGCGATCGAGGATCCAGCGCCACTGGCCGTCCTTCTGGCGCAGGCGGAACTCGGCACTGTAGGTGTCGCTGCGGCCTTCGAGGTGGGCGCGCACCGCCTCGCCGACGCGAGGATAGTCGTCCGGATGGATCATCCCGGACAGCGCGGCCAGGTTGTGCGGGAGGGTCTGGTCGTCGTAGCCGAGCATGCGCATCCAGCGCTCGGAACGGTAGACGGCGTCGGTCGGGATGTCCCAGTCCCACAGGCCGTGCTCGGCGCTGTCCAGGCCGATTTCCCAGCGGCTGGTGCCCTCGGCGCCGATCGGCTCGGGCACGCTCAGGGTGTAGGCGATGGTTTCGCCGTTCTCGTCGCGTACCGCGCGCACCCACCCTTCGATCCTGCGCCCGCCGCCGCCCGGCAGCACGCACGGCGTCATGTCGCTGCCGTCGGCGAGCTGGCTGCGGCAGCCGGCCAGCCCGTCGCGGTAGGCGCGCAGCGTCGCCGGCAGTCCCAGCGATTGCGCCACCCGGTTGGCCGCCAGCGGCCGGCCGAGCGCGTCCAGCACCACCACCGCCGAGGTCAGGGGGTGCTGGAGCAAGCTTGCAATGACGCCTGAATCCACGCTCGACGGCTCCGAATACCATGCCCCCACGGGGGATCTGGATGGATAGCGGCCGTCGATCTCAATAGTTGAGGGGAGCACGGCCGCTTCAATCGCGCCACGGTCGCGGTGCGCCAGGTGCTGCGGCGGGCGGAGGCAGCCGGGGGATCGAGAAAGCATCCGGCACCGGTCGGTGCCGTCGCCGGACGATGCATCTCGCCGCAAACGCTCTAAGATGGAATGGGGATGATGTCTGGAAGCACGATGCCACGTTCGCCACTTTCCACCGCGGCGCAGCCGTTGCCGGCCGCGCGCCTGCGCTCGCGGCTGCTCGGCGGGATCCTGGGAATCGCGGCCGGCTACGCGCTGCTGGTCGGGCTCTGGGCGTGGGCGAGGCGCGCCTTCGCGGGTCCGGCCGCCCCGGTATCCGGCGTCGAGCTCCTCGTTTTCATCCTGGCGACCGGCGCCGCCCTGTACCTGGGCATGCGCTGGCTGGCCGGCCGGTTCTGGCGCGCGCATGCCGAGACGGCACGGGCCGAAGCGCTGTCGCGCGAACGGTTCCAGGCCCTGCCCTGCCCGGCCTGGGTCTACGACCTGGACACGCTGCGCATCCTGGATGCCAATCCGGCGGCGCTGGCCTTCTTCGGCGTGCCGCGCCAGGAGTTCCTGCAGTGGACGCTGCATTCGCTTTGGCCGGACGACCGCGCCGGAACGCTGGAGGCGCTCGTCGCACGGGTGCGCGCCGGCGGCGCGGAAGGCTGCGTGGTCGCCCACGACCTGCGCACCCGCGAAGGATTGCGCCATGCCGAGATACGCAGCAGCCAGCTGCTGCTGCCTTCCGGCCCGGCCCGGCTGGTGGTGGCGAACGACCTCAGCGAACCGGAGCGCATGCGCGGCGCGTTGGCCGAGAGCAATGCCGAGCTGCAGGCGATGGCGCGCCGGCTGTTCTCGCTGCAGGAAGACGAGCGCCGCGCCATCTCGCGCGACCTGCACGACGACATCGGCCAGGCGATCACCGCGATGAAGCTGTCGGCCTGCGCCGCCGCCGACGAGAGCGACGAGGCGCGCCGGCGCGAGGACCTGATGAGCGTGGTGGAACTGGCCGACAGCACCGTCAACAAGTTGCGCAACCTGTCCATGCTGTTGCGCCCGCCGCAGCTGGACGCGCTCGGGCTGGAGGCCGCGCTGCGCTGGCAGGCCACGATGCTGTTCCGCTCCTCCCAGGTCCGCCTGGAACTGGATATCGCGCCGTTGCCGCACCGGCCCGGCAACGAAGTGGAGCAGGCCTGCTTCCGCATCGCCCAGGAAAGCCTGACCAATGCGATGCGGCATGCCTGCGCCGGCGAGGTGACGCTCACGCTGCGCCCCCAGGGCGACCAGTTGGCCCTGCAGGTCGCGGACGACGGCGACGGCTTCGATCCGGACGGGCCGCGCGGCCTGGGCCTGATCGTCATGCGCGAGCGTGCGCAGACCGCAGGCGGCACCCTGCGGATCGATTCGTCCCCCGGCGCAGGCACGCGCGTGTCGCTGCTGCTGCCCTATCCTCCCGCGGGCGAAACCCTCGACCCCGACAGCGGACGTTGAACGCCATGTGGAATTCCGCCCTTCCCTCCGGACTGGACACGCCGCGCCCGCTGCGCCTCGGTTCGAGCAATCCGGAACTGACCCGCCTCGTCGACGCCGCCGCCTCGGGCGGGCCGGCCCTGGCGGTGATGCACGTGGACATCGACCATTTCGCGTCGATCAACGAGAACATGAGCGTGGAGGTCGGCGACGAGGCGCTGGCCCTGATCGCGCAGCGGCTGCAGGAGCACCTCGGCGACCGAGGCCGCCTGTGGCGCCATGGCAGCGACGAGATGGTGGTCGTGGTCCAGCGCGGCGACGGCATGGCCTCGCCCGAGGAACTGGCCGAGGAAATCCGCCTGCAGCTCGAGCTGCCGCTGTCGGTGCTGCCCTACACGCTGTTCATGACCGGCAAGGTCGGCGTGGCGCTGTGCCCGGAAGACGCCACCCAGCTTTCCATGCTGCTGGATTTCGCCGAGGAGGCCTGCTACCAGGCCGGGCGCGAGGGCGGCAACACGGTCCGCGTCTACTCGCGCAACCCGGTGTCCAGCGCGCACAGCGAGAGCATCATCGCGCGCCAGATCGTCGATGCGATCCCGCACGGCGAGCTGCGCCTGCGCTACCAGCCGCTGGTGAGCGCGCGCGACGGCCGCATCGTCGGCATGGAGGCGCTGCTGCGCTGGCAGTCGCCCACGCTAGGCACGCTGGTGCCCGAGCGGTTCATGCGCACGGCCGAGCGACTCGGCGTGATCGTGCAGATCGGCGAGTGGGTGCTGCAGAACTCGATCCGGCAGGCGCGCCTGTGGCGCGACCAGGGCTTCGACGACTTCAGCATCGCGGTCAACGTCTCCACGCTGCAGCTGCTGCGCCCGAGCTTCTTCGGCGAGGTGATGGCGATGCTGCAGGCCGCCGGCGTGCCGCCGCAGCTGCTGACGCTGGAGATCAACGAGAGCGCGCTGACCAACAACGTCAATTTCGTCCACGAGACGATGGCCAACCTGCGCCACGAGGGCATCAGCCTGAGCCTGGACAACTTCGGCACCGGCGATTCGAGCCTGAGCGCGCTGGTGCGCTATCCGGTGGACCGGCTGAAGATCGACCGCAGCTTCATCAAGAGCGCCCCGGCCGGCAGCCGCGAGGCGGCGATCGCCCGCGCGATCATCGCGATGGGCCACCAGCTCGGCATGACGGTGATCGCCAACGGCGTGGAGTCGCAGGCGCAGCTCGGTTTCCTGCGCCGCAACGACTGCGACATCTTCCAGGGCTACCTGTTCGGCGAGCCGATGTCGGCCGAGTCGGCCGGCATGGCGCTGCGCCGGCGCTACCTGCGGCCGGAATCGTTCGCCGAGAGCCGGCCGGACCGCACGTTGCTGCTGCTGGACGACGAGGAGAACGTGCTGCGTTCGCTGGTGCGCCTGTTCCGGCGCGACGGCTATCGCATCCTCGCCGCCGGCAACGTGCGCGATGCGTTCGACCTGCTCGCCACCAACGACGTGCAGGTGATCCTGTCCGACCAGCGCATGTCCGACATGAGCGGCACCGAGTTCCTGGGCCGGGTGAAGATGCTCTACCCGGATACGGTGCGACTGGTGCTGTCCGGATACACCGACCTGGCCACCGTCACCGAGGCGATCAATCGCGGCGCGATCTACCGGTTCCTGACCAAGCCGTGGAACGACGACGAGCTGCGCGAGCACATCCGGCAGGCGTTCCGCACCCATGACGAGCAGCGGCGGGATGGACAGGTGGGGTGAGGCCGGGGTTCGTGATTCGTGATTCGTGATTCGTGGAAAGCGTCTTTGCCCGGATCGGGCTGTCAAGCGACCTGATGCTTTTTTTGGCTTTTTTTGTGGGACTTCAGTCCCGCCTACAACGGCACTCGATCCGGGGGCGGCTCGCCGCTTTCCCGGGACCCGGGTTATCGAACCCAGGTCCCGGCCTTCACCGCGGCTGCCGTACCGGCAACACGATGCGGAACGTCGCGCCCTGCCCCGGCGCGCTGTCCACGTCGATGCGGCCATGGTGCTTGTTGATGATGCCGTAGGAGATCGACAGGCCCAGCCCGGTGCCGCTGCCGACCGGCTTGGTGGTGAAGAACGGGTCGAAGATGCGCTGCTGCAGGTCGGCCGGGATGCCGCTGCCGCTGTCCTTGAACTCGATCCACACGTGGTCGTTGCCTTCCTTGCCGGTGGCCACGGTGATCGTGCCGCGTTCGGCGATGGCCTGCCCGGCGTTGAGCAGCAGGTTCATGTAGACCTGGTTGAGCTCGGAGGGCAGGCATTCCACCAGCGGCAGTTCGCCATAGCGGCGTTCCAGCGTCACCTTGTACTTGAGCTCGTTCCAGATGATGTTGATGGTCGATTCCAGCCCGGCGTGCAGGTCCACCAGCTTCCACGACTCGGAACGGTCCGAGTACGAGAAGTCCTTGAGGTCGCGCACGATCCGCGTCACCCGCTCGATGCCTTCGCGCGACTCGGCCATGAGCTGCGGCAGGTCGCGGGTGATGAAGTCGATGTCGGCGCGGTTGCGGATGTCGTCGATCTCCGGGATCAGCGCCTTGGGGTCGGGCGCGCGCAAGGCACGCTCGTAGGCCTCGATCAGCGTGAACAGGCTGCGCAGGTACTCCTGCAGGCTGCCCAGGTTGGAATGCACGTAGCCGATCGGGTTGTTGATCTCGTGCGCCACGCCGGCGGCGAGCTGGCCGATCGAGGCCATCTTCTCCGACTGCAGCAGCTTGTCCTGGGCGCCGTTGAGCCGCATGTAGGCCTGCCGCAGCTCGGCGTGGCGCTGCTGCAGTTCGCGCTCGTAGTCCTGCTGCCCTTCCAGGTTGTGGAAGATCGTCAGGTAGTGCCCGACGCCGTCGTCCTCGTGGAAATACAGGTGCGCGATCACCACACGGTCGCCGATCGGCAGGCTGCCGCTCCAGTGGCCCTTGTCGCGCGCCTGCGCCATCGCGTCGGCCGGAAGCAGGCGCGCGACGTGCCTCTCGAAATCGCCGTCGCTCCTGGCCTTCTCCTGTTCGAGCGCTTCGCGGGCCACCGCATTGGCGAAGACCAGCCGGCCATCGGCGCGGAACAACACGATGCCCTCCAGCGTCCGTTCGCTGAAGGCGCGCAAGGTATTGGGAGAAGGCAGCAGTGCGGGGTCGAGGAACGGGATATCGGTCACGGTGCGGGACGGATGCAACGATCCGCCCACTATAGTGCGAGTCCTTCGCAAAAGCAGCGCACATCCATGTGCGCGGATTCAAATGTGAATCTGAATCCGGGATCAAGCCACCGCGAGGGGCCGGCTGGCCTGCAGGGAGTTCGACTGTCCGTTGGCGTCGTATGCCGGCGCGCTCTCGCTGCGGCCGAGATGGCGCAAGGCCCAGTTGACCTCGCGGCGGCGACGCGCCAGCAGCGCGCCATTGGCGCGATTGGCCTCGGCCAGTTCGCGCAGTCGCTGTTGCTGCCCTTGCGGGACATGCGCCTCGAGCTCCCGGAGGGCTTCGAGCTTGCGCTGGACGGCCTGCATCAGGCCTTCCACGTCGTGCTCCAGCAGCGCACGCCGTTCATCGGCGAGCGCGTCGCTCAGGCATTGCAGTGGCTCGCTCACCGGCAGGCTCATCCGCCAAGCTGCTTGTCCAGGTCGAGCAGGCGGCTGGCGATCGTGTCGGCGTTGACCTTGTAGCTGCCGCTCTGCAAGGCGTCCTTGACCGCCTGCACGCGGTTGGCGTCGATCGCCGGCGCCTGCGAGAGGTTGCGTTGCACGGCCTGCAGGTGGGAGGCCTCGCCGGTCAGGCGGAGGCTGTCGCCAGCGCTCGCGGCGGCGATCGGCGAGGAGCGGTCCTCGCCGGCCGACGAGACCTTGCTCACGCTGCTGCTCCGCGCGGTGGCGGATACAGGGAGACTGCCGTCGATTTTCTGGCTCATGAGGCTGGGTCCTTTACGGTTCGCAAGGGTTAGCGGCCGGATGCGAACGGACTTTAGGGGAATTTGTCAGCGCGAGACGACCACCGCGCCGCTGGCATCGACCGTGCCCTGGACGATCCGGCGCGAAGAGGCATTCTCCACCGATACGCGCTCGTCCTGGCCGGCGTCGGACAGGGCGCGCCCGCGCATGCGCACCTCCAGCCCGCTGCGGCGGGACACCAGCTCGACGGTATCCCCGCGCCGGACCAGGCGCGGCGAGACCAGGTCGCCGGCGGACAGCAGCGTACCGGCCTGCAGCACGCGGCGGGCGACCTTGCCGACCGCCTCGGCAGGATCGGCCAGCACCGCCCCGGCGATGCGGGCGGCGTCGCGCTTCTCGATGCCGATATCGGCCAAGCCGATGGTTTCTCCAGCGGCGATGCCGCGGTTGAGCACGAGTACGTCCTGGTTGCGCCGGACCTTGACCGGCACGAACAGCCGCCAGCCACCCGGACAGGCGACCTCGACGGTGTTGCTGCCGGTGGGCTGGGCCTGCAACGGCGCCGCGCAGGCCGGCATGCGCAGCCCGGCGTCCAGCGTGGCTTCGGCGTCCGTGCCGGGGCCGAGCGTGGACAGCGCGGCGGCGCGGATCGAGTCCACCGGCTGGAAACCGTTCGCCCAGGCGGGCGCGGTCGCCATCAGGAGCAGCAGCAGGATCGGACGCATCGGGGACTCCGGGGCAGCAGTTCGCCCTGGCCGTGCAAGCCGCGTGCCGGAACGGGCGGGTCGCGGCCCTCAAGTTGCGCCGCCGGCATGTCGATAACGGCTGCATGTCATACGACCTGCTCAACCGGATCGACCAGCGTACCCGCCTGGCCGGGCACAATCGCCTGGCATTGCTGCTGTTCCGCCTCGGCGGTCGCCAGCTTTTTGGCGTGAACGTATTCAAGGTGCAGGAAGTGCTGCGGCGCCCGCCCCTGTTCCAGGTGCCGGGGCTGCCTTCCGAGTTCGCCGGCGTGGCCGACGTGCGCGGACGCTCGGTGCCGGTACTGGACCTGGGTTGGGTGATCGGCCATCCCGAGCGCCGCTCGGAGGCCGAGGCCACCCCCGGCTACCTGGTGGTCGCGGAATTCAACCGCTCGGTGCAGGGCTTCCTGGTCAGTGAGGTCGAGCGCATCGTCAACATCGCGGTGGAGGACATCCACCCGCCGCCGGAGCTGGGGGCCGAAGCCACCTACCTGACCGCGGTCACGCGTTTCCAGGGCGAGCTGATCCAGGTCATCGACGTGGAAAGCGTGCTGGCCGACATCGCCCAGGTCGAGACCGACATCCAGCTCGACCCCTCGCTGATGCTGGACACCGCCGGACGCCAACTGCAGGTGCTGGTGGTCGACGACTCGCGCGTGGCGCGCCAGCAGATCCGCAGCGTGCTCGACCAGCTCGGCGTGGGCGCCACCCTGCTCTCGGACGGGCGCCAGGCGCTGGACCACCTGCAGCAGGTGCTGGCCTCCGGCGAGGACCCGGCCGAGCGCTATGCCATGGTCATCTCCGACATCGAGATGCCGGCCATGGACGGCTACACGCTCACGACGGAAATCCGGCGCAACCCGGGCCTGTCCGGCCTGTACGTATTGCTGCACACCTCCCTGTCCGGCGTGTTCAACAACGCGATGGTCGAGCAGGTCGGCGCCAATGCCTTCGTGGCGAAGTACAGCGCGCACGAGCTGGCCGAGTACGTGCTGGCCCGGTTGAGGATGGTGGCCGAACCGGCCTGACGGGCCGCAAGAACGAACCCCGCGCGGCCAATCGGCGAAGGCAGGCCGGCGCGCGCGACGCCCTGCGCCGGAAAAATGACGAACCGGCTGGGGCTCAGGCGAAAACGTCGACCAGCGCCCCGAGCGCGGCATCGCCGGCCAACGCCACCGCGCCGGTGGCCAGCGGGATCGAACCGGTCGCCATGCCCGCCGCGACCGCGATCTTGGCGATGTCTTCCATTTCGCCCTTCATGGCGCCTTGCACGGTGTCCTTCACTGCCCGCCAGCCCGCGCCCAGGGTGTGGTTCGCCACAGACGAAACGATGCCCACTGCTTCTCTCCCGAAAATGCCGGGGCCCGCCAAGGGTTCCAGGCTTCTGGACCGCAGGCCAAGCCGGCCCGCGAACAATCCGTGAAGGGATAGCGGCACGGGGCCGGGCGATCTTTAACGCCCGGCCCGCTCCCGGTTTGGCACGCCGCTTGCCTGCTCCCTGGTGAGTCATTACCAGGGGGTGCCATGTCCAACCCGATCTCGGCCTACTTCGGCGTCCATGGCGCCGCGCTTCCCTTGCGCGAGGAGCGGCTGAAGCTCATCGCCAGCAACCTGAGCAATGCGGACACGCCCGGATACAAGGCCAAGGACCTGGACTTCGACGCCGCCCTGCAAGCCTCGATGCGCCGGCAGGGGCCATTGGCGACGACCGACGAGCGGCATGTCGCGATTCCCGACCAGGGGCCCGGCCCGTTCCTGTTCAACCGCGAAAGCACCCAGCCGAGCCTGGACGGCAACACCGTCGATCCCGACCTGGAGCGCGCCGCCTATGGCCGCGCCGCGCTGGAATACCGGGCATCGCTGTCCTTCCTCGAATCCAAGGTCAAGAGCATGTTGACCGCGATCACCGGCCAATAAGGGAGCGGCGCCATGAGCAACCTGCCGATCTTCGATGTCGCCGGCTCCGCGCTGCAGGCGCAGTCGGTGCGATTGAGCACGATCGCCTCGAACCTGGCCAATGCCGATTCGGTCGCCTCCACCCCGGAGCAGGCCTACCGGCCGATCGAACCGATCTTCCAGGCCCAGCCCAGCCGCGAGGACTCCAGCCTCACGGGGGTGCGCGTCAAGGAGATCACCCAGAGCAACGTGCCGCCGATCAAGCGCTACGAACCCGGCCATCCGCTCGCCGACGCGGATGGCTACGTCTATGCGCCGGACGTGGATCCGGTCGCGCAGATGGTCAACCTGATCTCCGCCTCGCGCAGCTACCAGGCCGGCGTGGAAGTGCTGAACACCGCCAAGGACCTCACCTTGGCCACCTTGACCATGGGCCGCTGAGCCGCCCGGGAGCCACCACGATGAACGCGATTTCCATGGACGCGCTTTCCAGCCTGGGCCTGACCGGCGCCGGCAAGAAGAGCGCCGCCGACCGCCAGCAGGCCGACGACAAGGCGCAGAAGGACAAGCTCGGCCAGGCCGACTTCCTGCTGATGATGACCCAGCAACTGAAGAACCAGGACCCGCTCAATCCCATGGACAACGGCGCGTTCCTGGCGCAGTTGGCGCAGATCTCCACCGTGCAGGGGCTGGGCGAGCTCAACAAGAAGGCCGACCAGTTCCTCAGCGCGAACGGCACCGACCAGGCCTTGCGCGGCGCGGCCCTGATCGGCCGCCAGGTGGAGGTGCCGGGCGGCGCGCTCGCCCTGGGCGCGGACGGCAATGCCGTCGCTTCGGCCACCGCCACGGGCAAGGGCCCGGTCACGGTGGTGGTCCAGGACGGCAACGGCAGCCCGGTGCGGACGCTGAGCCTGCCCGACGGCAACCCGGGGCCGCGGCGCATCGAATGGGACGGCAAGGATGCGGCCGGCAACCGCCTGCCCGCGGGCGACTACCGGTTCGCCGCCAGCCAGCCCGGCGCCGACGGCAAGCCGGTGTCGCTGGAAACCTTCGGCAGCGCCAAGGTCGAGAGCGTCAGCCTCGACAAGGACGGCGCCACGCTCAATCTCGCCGGTGGCCAGCGCCTGCCGCTGTCCAAGGTGCTGCGCATCGGCTAGGCCCGTCCCCGAACCACGGCTGCCCCTACCCTCGAGGAACCACCATGGGTTTCAACACTTCGCTCTCCGGCCTGCGCGCCAGCAACACCGACCTCAACGTGACCTCCAACAACATCGCCAACTCCGCCACCACCGGCTTCAAGGAGTCGCGCGCGGAGTTCGCCGACATCTTCATGGGCAGCACCTACGGCATCGCCAACAACGCGGTCGGCAGCGGCACGCGCGTGGCCGACATCGCCCAGCAGTTCAAGCAGGGCAACATCGACAGCACCCAGAACAGCCTGGACGTGGCGATCTCGGGCGAAGGCTTCTTCAACGTGGCCAAGAACGGCTCCACGCTGTATACCCGCGCCGGCAACTTCCAGATGGACGCCAACGGCTACGTGGTGACGCCGGAAGGCTACAACCTGCAGGTGTTCGCGCCCAACGCGGACGGCGCGACCGTCAGCACCTCGCAGCTGCAGAACCTGCAGCTCACCGGCACCAGCAGCGCGCCGAAGGCCACCACCTCGGTCACCACCAACGTGACCCTGCCCGCCAATGCCACGGCGCCCACGGCAGCCTTCGATCCTGCCGACACCGACAGCTACAACTACTCGACCTCGGTGACCGTGTACGACTCGCTCGGCATCTCGCACGTGATGACGATGTACTACGTGAAGACCGGCGCCAACACCTGGTCGCAGCACACCTATGTCGACGGCACCGACGTGACGCCGGTGGGCGGCACCACGCTGCAGTACTCGCCCAGCGGCACGTTGATCGCACCGGTCAACGGCACCGTCGCGCTCGGCACCTTCACTCCGACCAACGGCGCGGCGCCCCTGCCGCTCACCTTGTCTGTGAACGGATCGGCGCAGTTCGGCGAATCGTTCGGGGTCAACAACCTGAGCCAGGACGGGTATGCGACCGGCAACCTGTCGCGCTTCGAGATCAACCCGGACGGCATGGTCTATGCGACCTTCAGCAACGGCAACAAGACCTTGCTAGGCCAGATCGCCCTGACGACCTTCAACAACAAGCAGGGCCTGGCGCCGCAGGGCAACAACTGCTGGGCGGCGACGGCCGCCGCGGGTTCCCCGCGCACCGGCGCGCCGGACAGCGCCGACTTCGGCAGCCTGCAATCCGGCGCGCTGGAAGCCTCGACGGTCGACCTGACCGAGCAGCTGGTGAACATGATCGTGGCGCAGCGCAACTTCCAGGCCAACGCCAAGATGATCACCACGCAGGACGAGCTGACCCAGACGGTGATCAACATCAACCGCTGATCCGTCCTGCCACGACCGCCGTCCCCGCCCACGCCGGGATGGCGCCCTCCAGGTGCCTGAGATCGGGATCCCTTCCACATGGACAAGGCCGCCTACGTCGCGATGACCGGGGCCAGCGCCACGCTGCAGGCGCAGACCGCGGTATCGCACAACCTCGCCAACGCCGACACCGCCGGCTTCAAGGAAGCGCTGGCGAACACGCAGGCTTTCCGCATCGCGGGGCCGGGCCATGCCTCGCGCTACGACACCATCCTCGGCGATACCGGCTTCAACGGCCGGCCCGGGCCACAGCAGGTCACCGGCAATCCGCTCGACGTCTCGCTGGTGCAGGACGCCTGGCTGGCGGTGCAGTCCAGCGACGGGCAGGAGGGCTACACGCGTGCCGGCAACCTGCAACTGACCCCGAACGGACAATTGCTGTCCGGCGGTCGCCCGCTGCTCGACGACAACGGCATGCCGGTGACGGTGCCGCCGCACGAGTCCATGGAGATCGGCAACGACGGCACGATCTCCATCGTCCCGCAGGGCCAGGGCCCGGAATCGATGGCGATCGTCGGCCGGCTGCGCACGGTCACCGCCACGCAGAAGCAACTCGTGCGCGGCCTGGACGGGCTGATGCGCAATGCCGAGCCGCGCGCGCCGCTGCCGCGCGCGATGGGCGACGTGCTGGCCACGGGCATGGTCGAAGGCAGCAACGTGGACACCGCCGCCGCCCTGGTGCAGATGATCCAGCTGCAGCGCCAGTTCGAGATGCAGGTCAAGGTGGTCAAGGCCAGCGACGAGAACGCGCAGTCGGCCAACACCTTGCTGAGATTGAATGGCTGAGAGCCGGGATTGGGGATTGGGGACTAGGGATAGGCAAGAGCGGCGCGCGCCCCCTGCTTTGACGAGTCCCCGATCCCGAATCCCCGATCCCCGCTTTTGGAACACCCCTTGCATGACCGACGGCAACGGCGCACATCCGGCGCCGCATCGAGGAACGACGTCATGAATCAGGCTTTGTGGGTCGCCAAGACCGGACTGGACGCGCAGCAGACGCGCATGTCGGTGGTCTCCAACAACCTGGCCAATGCCAACACCACCGGTTTCAAGAGCGACCGCGCCAGCTTCGAGGACCTGCTTTACCACCAGGTGCGCCAGCCGGGCGGCTCGACTTCGCAGCAGACCACGCTGCCCACCGGCCTGCAGCTCGGCACCGGCACCCGCGTGGTCGCCACTTCCAAGGATTTCCAGCAAGGCAGCCAGCAGCAGACCGGCAATGCGCTGGACATGATGATCAGCGGCCGCGGCTTCTTCGAAGTGCAGCTGCCCGACGGTACCCCGGCCTACACGCGCGACGGCACCTTCCACGTCAACGCCGACGGCCAGCTCGTCACCAACAGCGGCTATCCGGTGCAGCCGGGCATCCAGATTCCCGAAGGCGCGCAGAGCATCACCATCGGCAGCGACGGGACCGTCAGCGTGCAGGTGGCCGGCTCGGCCGCCGCCACCGAGGTGGGCACGATCAGCATCGCCGACTTCATCAATCCCGCCGGCCTGCAGGCCAAGGGACAGAACCTCTACGTGGAGACCACCGCGTCCGGCCCCGCGCAGAACGGCACGGCCGGGCTGGACGGGCTGGGCAGCATCGTCCAGGGCGCGCTGGAAGGCTCCAACGTCAACGTGGTCGAGCAGCTGGTCAGCATGATCGAGACGCAGCGCGCCTACGAGATGAATGCCAAGGCGATCTCGACCACCGACTCGATGCTCGGCTACCTGAACAACAACACCTGAGGCCTCGTTCCATGAGCACCTGCCGCCTGGCGCTGTGCGCCCTCGCCTCCTCGATGTTGCTCAGCGGTTGCGTCAGCTTCCCGCTGTTCTCGGCCGGCATCCGCGGAGGCGACAAGAAGAAGGAAGAACCGCTGCCGCAGACCGCCATCGAGTACGCGCCGACCGCCGGCGCGATCTACCGCGAGGGCGCGCCCGGCCGCCTGAACCTGTACTCGGACCATCGCGCGCGCGACGTCGGCGACCTGCTGACGATCGTGCTGAGCGAGACCACCGCCGCGCAGACGCGCGCCTCGACCAACACGCAGAAGACCACCAAGCTGGACATGGCCAATCCCACCATCGCCGGACGCAATCCGACCTGGAACGGGCGCGACATCCTCGAGAACGAGGTCGATGCCAGCCGCGACTTCAGCGGCACCGGCGCCAGCAGCCAGAGCAACAGCCTCAACGGCAACCTCACCGTCACGGTGATCCGGCGCCTGCCCAACGGCAACCTGGTCGTGCGCGGGCAGAAGAACCTGCGCCTGAACCAGGGCAACGAGTTCGTGCAGGTGGAAGGCGTGGTGCGCGAGGTCGACATCTCGCGCGACAACACCGTGCCGTCCAGCCTGGTGGCCGACGCGCGCATCTCCTACAACGGCCGCGGCACGCTCTCGCAGAGCAACCAGGCCGGCGCGCTGGCGCGCTTCTTCAACTCACCGCTGTATCCGTACTGAGCAGGCGAGCCATGATGCGAGTCCTCCGCAATGGCCCGCGCATCTCCGTGCGGGGATCCAGGGGCCGGATCCGGGCGGCGTTCTGCGCGCTCGCGATGCTGGGCGTTTTCCTGGCGCCGGCCCATGCCGAGCGCGTCAAGGATCTGGCGCAGGTCGGCGGCGTGCGCAGCAATCCCCTGGTCGGCTACGGCCTGGTGGTCGGCCTGGACGGCACCGGCGACCGCACCAGCCAGACCCCGTTCACCGTGCAGAGCCTGCGCAACCTGCTCAACGAGCTGGGCGTCAACGTGCCGGGCAACGTCAACCCGCAGCTGAAGAACGTGGCCGCGGTGGCGATCCACGCCGACCTGCCCGCCTTCGCCAAGCCGGGCCAGCCGATCGACGTCACCGTGTCCTCGATCGGCAACTCGGTCTCGCTGCGCGGCGGTACGCTGCTGATGGCGCCGTTGAAGGGCGCCGACGGCCAGGTGTACGCGCTGGCCCAGGGCAACCTGGTGGTCGGCGGTTTCGGCGCCGAAGGCCGGGACGGCTCGCGGGTCTCGGTGAACGTGCCCAGCGTCGGGCGCATTCCCGGCGGCGCGATCGTCGAGCGCGCCCTGCCCGACGTGTTCGCCGGCACCGGCGAGATCACCCTCAACCTGCACCAGCCCGACTTCACCACCGCCTCGCGGCTGGTGGCGGTATTGGATTCCACCTTCGGTCCCGGCAGCGCCCATGCCATCGATGGCGGCACGGTCGCGCTGCGCTCTCCGACCGATTCGAGCGCACGCATCAACTTCCTCGCGCAAGTGGAGAACCTCGAGCTCACCCCGGGCGAGGCCGCCGCCAAGATCGTGATCAACTCGCGTACCGGCACGGTGGTGATCGGCTCGGCGGTGCGGGTGATGCCGGCCGCGGTCTCGCACGGCTCGCTGACGGTCACGGTGGGCGAATCGCTCAACGTCAGCCAGCCGAACGCCTTCGCGAACGGCCAGACCGTGGTGACGCCGCAATCGCAGATCACCGCGAACGCCGAAGGCAGCCACATGTTCAAGTTCCAGGGGGGCGTCACCCTCGACCAGATCGTCAAGGCGGTCAACGAGATCGGCGCCGCGCCGGGCGACCTGGTCGCCATCCTCGAAGCGCTCAAGCAGGTCGGCGCACTGCAGGCGGAGCTGGAGGTAATCTGATGAACATCACCCGCCCCGCCTTCTCGCTCGCGCCGCCCGCGCAGAAGCCCTCCCCGCAGCGCATCGACGAGGTCTCGCGCAAGCTCGAGAGCCAGTTCACCCAGATGCTGGTCAAGTGCATGCGCGACGCCAGCCTGGGCGACCCGATGTTCCCGGAGCAGAACCAGACCTATCGCGACTTGTACGACCGCCAGCTCTCGGACCTGCTCAGCCAGGGCAAGGGACTCGGCCTGGCGCCGCTGATCGCGCGCCAACTCAATGGCGGGCAGTCGCCGGATGCCGGGACGCAGGCCGGCAGCGATGGCATGGTCGATCCCGCGCCCTCGGAGCGGCGTTCGCAGGCCGCGTTCTACAAGCGGTTCCCGGCGGGCGTGGCCAGCGCCGACGCGCTCGACGCGATCGCCGGGCGCGGGGACCGCAGCCGCGGCAACGCCGTGGCGGTGGACGAGGCGGCGCTGGTCGATTCGCGCGCCTGCGACGACGTGCAGAGCGTCGCCGAGACCGACCCCAGCGCGTTCCCGGCGGGATCGCCCGAGCACTTCGTCGCCAGGATCTGGCCGCACGCGCGCCGCGCCGCCAAGGAACTCGGCGTGGATCCGCGTGCGCTGGTCGCGCAGGCCGCGCTGGAGACCGGTTGGGGCCGCCGCGGCATCCGCGACAGCGCCGGCAACAGCGCCAACAACCTGTTCGGGATCAAGGCCACCGGCTGGCAGGGCGCGCGCGTCAGCACTTCGACGCACGAGTACGTCAACGGCGAGCGCCGCGCCGAACGCGCCGACTTCCGCGCCTACCGCTCGCCGGCGGAGAGCTTCGACGACTACGTCAGGCTGCTCAAGAGCAATCCGCGCTACCAGCAGGCGCTCAACGCCGGCGACGACGTGCGCCGATTCGCCAGCGAACTGCAGCGTGCCGGCTACGCCACCGATCCGGCCTACGCCCGCAAGATCTACGCCATCGCCAACGGCCCCACGCTGGACCGCGCCCTGTCCACCGCCACCGGCAACCTCGTCGCCAGCCGCTGACGAGGATCCCAGGAGCCCAACGCATGTCCAGCCTGCTCGCCACCGGCACCAGCGCCCTGCTCAGCTACCAGCGCTCGCTCGGCACCATCGGCAACAACGTCGCCAATGCCGGTACCCCCGGCTACAGCCGGCAGGTGGCCGAGCTGGCCACGCGCGGCACCGGCGGCGTGCAGGTGCAGGACATCAAGCGCCTCACCGATTCGCTGGCCATCAACCGCGTGCTCAACAGCACCGGCGAGCTGAACCGCCTGCAGCAGCTGTCCGGCAAGGCCGGCGATCTCGACACGCTGATGTCCGACAGCGCCACCAATCTCGGCGGCCCCCTGTCCGGCTTCTTCGACAGCCTGAGCGGACTGAGCGCCAATCCCGCGTCCGACACCTCGCGCAAGGCGGTGCTGCAGAGCGCCGACGCGCTGGCGGGACGCTTCCGGCAGCTGGATGCCGCGATGGACGGCATGGCCCACGACGTCGATGCCAGCCTCGGCGACAGCGTGCGACAGGTCAACGACCTTACCAGCCAGATCGCCAAGCTCAACCGGCAGATCTCACGCGGCAGCGGCCCCTCGCCCGAGACGCTCGACAAGCGCGACCAGCTGATCGAGCAACTGGTCGGCCTGACCGGCGGCAACACGTTCGTCCAGGACGATGGCTCGATCAACGTCTACACCTCCGGGGGCCAGGCACTGGTGGTCGGCGCCACGCCGATGTCGTTGACAACCGTCGCCGATCCGTACCGGTCCGACCGCCTGAACCTCGCGTTGCAGGTCCAGGGGCAGACGATCCCGCTCGGCAAGGACGTGCTGGGCGGCACACTCGGCGGCCTGCTGGATTTCCGCAGCGACGTGCTCGACCCCGCGCGCAACGAGCTGGGCCGCCTGGCGACGGTGGTCGGCGGCAGCATCAACGATGCGCAGGCCGCCGGTACCGACCTCTACGGCAAGCCAGGCCAGGACCTGTTCTCGATCGCCTCGCCGGCGGTCAGCCCCCACGCGGCCAATGTCGGCACCGCGACGATGCAGGCGAGCGTGGTGGACATCGGCAAGCTCGACAGCGCCGACATCCTGCTGCGTTTCGACGGCACGGCGTGGTCGGCGACCAACGCGAGCACTGGTGCGTCGCTTGCGCTCGCCGGCAGCGGCGCGGCCGGCGACCCGCTGGTGGTCAATGGCATCCGGATCGATGTCGGCGGCGCGGCGGCCAGCGGCGACCGCTTCCTGCTGCACGCCGGCGGCGGTGCCGGCACGTTGCAGTTGGTGGCCCGCGATCCCGGGCTGGTCGCCGCCGCCCGTGCGGTCCAGGGCCATGCGGACCTGGACAACGTCGGCAACGCCACGGTGGCCGGGCTGGAGGTGACCGATCCCCGCAACGCCGCCCTGCGCGACGCCGCGACGATCGAGTTCACCGACGCCAACCAGTACACCATCGACGGCAATGGCCCGTACGCCTACGCGCCTGGCGGGACGATCGCCGCCAATGGCTGGAGCTTCAAGCTGGACGGCGCCCCGGCCGCGGGCGATGTCTTCACCATCGCCGCCACCGGGCCCGGCTCCAGCGACAACGCCAACATGCTGAAGATGGCGGTGCTGGACGAGGCCAAGCTCATGTCGGGCGGCTCGGTCAGCCTCAACGGCGCGGCATCGAGCTTCACCACGAGCGTGGCCTCGGCGGCCGCCCAGTCCAACTACGCCTACGAGTCGGAGCAGACCATCCACAACCAGGCGGTGGCGGCGCGCGATTCCGTCTCCGGCGTCAACCTCGACGAGGAGGCGGCGGACCTGATCAAGTACCAACAGGCCTACCAGGCCGCGGCCAAGATCATCGCCAGCGCCGACAACATCTTCCAGACCCTGCTGCAAGCCGTATAGGGCGACCGACCATGGGCATCACCCGCATCTCCACCAATGGGCAGTACCAGTACTCGCTCAACCTGATGCTGGCCAAGCAGCGCGACCTGGCCAAGACCTACCAGCAGGTCTCCACCGGGTCCCGGATGGTCGCCGGCGCGGACGATCCGCTCGGCGCCGGGCGTGCCCAGCAGATGGATCGCGGGATCGCCCGCATGGACCAGTACGTCGCCAACGCCCGGACGCTGCAGAGCCGGCTCAACCAGCAGGAAAGCGTGCTGGCGCAAGCGGGAGACCTGTTGATGCGCGTGCGCGACCTGACCGTCCAGGCCAACTCCGGCAGCCTCTCCGGCGCCGACCGGCAATCCATCGCCAGCGAAGTCGGCAGCATTCGCGATCAGCTGCTGGCATTGGCGAACACCGACGACGGCATGGGCAACCATCTGTTCGGCGGCACCCAGGACCGCAACGCGCCGTTCCTGATCAAGGACGGCGGCGTGGCCTACAGCGGCGACCAGAACCAGCGCAAGGTCGAGGTGGCCTCGGGCCAACAGGTCGACGACACGCTGCCAGGAAGCGAGGTGTTCATGCGCATCCGCACCGGCAATGGCCAGCTCGACGCCCGGCCGGCTACCGGCAACACCGGCACGGGCATCGTGGGCGACTTCGGGATCACCGACCAATCGGCCTGGAACCAGGCGAGCTACCAGGTCGTGTTCACCTCGGCGGACAGCTACCAGATACAGGGGCCCGCCGGCACCGTCACCGGCAGCTACAGTTCCGGCCAGACCATCGAGTACGCCGGCACCCGGCTGCAGTTGAGCGGCCAGCCGGCGCCTGGCGACAGCTTCCAGGTCGGCGCTTCCGGCAGCCGCGACATCTTCGCCACGCTGCAAGCGCTGTACGACACGCTCAAGTCGTCGCCCGCTTCCGCGAGCGAGAAGGCGGCGCAGGACAATGCCCTGCGCAGTTCGCTGCGCGACATCGACACCGCCACCGAGCACTTCATCGACGTGCGCGCCCAAGGCGGTTCGAACCTGGCGGCGATCGACAACGCCAATTCGCTCAACGAATCGCGCACCGTCGCGGTCAAGACCGATCTGTCGGGCATACGCGACCTCGACTATGCCGAGGCGCTGAGTCGCTACAGCCAGCAGAGCATCGCACTGGAAGCGGCGCAGAAGGTGTTCGCACGCTTTCAGCAGATGTCGTTGTTCGACACGATCTGATCGCCGGGACGGAACCCGTCTCGGCCGGCCGCGCAAGCGGGGCGCAATCCTCTTCGCCGCCTTCTTCGGGGCTCCCTGCCCGGCCGGCGGCCATCGCATTGGCCGGCATGGCCCGAACGACCATCCCGGCGCATCCCTAAAGCTCCCGCGGCCGCTGCCGCTATTGATCTTCTGCGCGTCCCGGGCGGCGCCGCAACAGATTGAAAAACAGCGAGATTTCCGCAAAAAAACTTAAAGCTTGTCGCCGCATCGCCGTTATCCATTCCAGCAGAGGCGAGGGTAGTTCACCCGGCTGGCTGCGAAAGCCGGCCGGAGCTCTCCGCCGGGTCACATCCCAACTGGAGATAACACCATGGCACAAGTCATCAACACCAACATCCTGTCGCTGAACTCGCAGCGCAATCTGAACAGCACCACGAACAGCCTGGCCACCACGGTGCAGCGGCTGTCCTCGGGCCTGCGCATCAACAGCGCCAAGGACGACGCCGCCGGCCTGGCGATCAGCCAGCGCATGACCGCCCAGGTCCGCGGCATGGACGTGGCCGCGCGCAACGCCAACGATGGCATCTCGCTGGCGCAGACCGCCGAAGGCGCGCTGGGTTCGATCGGCGACAACCTGCAGCGCATCCGCGAACTGACCGTCCAGGCCGCCAACGGCACCAACGACGCGAACGACCAGGATTCCATCCAGAAGGAAATCGACCAGCTGACCAGCGAAATCACCCGTGTCGTGAACAACACCAAGTTCAACGGCACCAATCTGCTGAATTCGTCCGGCACGATCTCGATCCAGGTGGGCGCCGACGGCACCGACAACGACAAGATCGACATCACCCTGAACGACCTGAGCACCGCGCTGAGCGGCATCAGCGGCCTCAGCGTCAGCGGCCTGACCGCCGGCTCGGGCGCCTCCGGCGTCCTGGGCGCCCTGGACGCGGCGCTGACCACGGTCAACAACGCCCGCGCCGACCTCGGCGCCGTGCAGAACCGCTTCACCTCGGCGATCTCCAACCTGCAGAGCAACTCGGAGAACCTGTCGGCCGCACGCAGCCGCATCCAGGACACCGACTACGCCAAGGAGACCGCGGAGCTGACCCGCACGCAGATCCTCCAGCAGGCGGGCACGGCGATGCTGGCACAAGCCAAGTCGCTGCCGCAGAACGTGCTGAGCCTGCTGCAGTAATACGCGGAGCACCATCCCGCTGCAGACGAAAGACCCCTCCCAGGAGGGGTCTTTCGCATTGCTCGCGTTCACTACCCGCTTCTGTGGGAGCGGCTTCAGCCGCGATGGGGCTTTCTCATTTGCCCCCGCACAGGGATGCGCAGGCTGTTGCAGAGGGATCTGCATGAAAGCCCCATCGCGGCTGAAGCCGCTCCCACAAGAAGCCGTTCCTGCGGGTGTCATTCCAGATGCGGCGCCCGCCCGGCACGGAAATTGCAGCTGCAGCTCAAGCACTGGCCCCGGCGGCCGATATCCCTTCGCCCTCCCTGGAGGAACCGCACATGGCAATCTCCGTCACCGGCTCAGGCTTCGACATTCCCGGTACCGTGTCCGCCCTGGTCGCGGCCGCCCGCGCGCCCGCCGACAAGCGGATCGCCAGCGCGACCACGGCGGTCAACGCCAAGATCTCGGCGATCGGCCAGATCAAGAGCTCGTTCAGCAGCCTCCAGACCGCCCTCGACAAGCTGACCAGCGCCGCGAGCACCCCTACCTATACCGCGACCGCGCAGACCGGCGCGGGCTTCACCGCCAGTGCCGGCACCGGCGCGAGTCCCGGCAAGTACAACGTGGAGGTGGTCGCGCTCGCGAGCGCACAGAAACTCGCCTCCTCCGCCTATGCCAGCGGCGCCACGGTCGGTTACGGCACCCTCACGATCGGCTATGGCGATCAGAGCGTGGATGTCCAGATCGCCGAGGGCACGAGCCTGACCGGCATCGCCTCGGCGATCAACAGGGCGGCCGGCGGCAAGGGCGTGGTCGCCAGCGTGATCACCGCCAGCGATGGCCAGCACCTGGTGTTCAGCGCCGCGGATACCGGCACCGCCAATGCATTGACCATCACCGCCAGCGGCGGCGATGGCGGACTGGACAGCCTGACGACCGCCGGCGGAGGACTCACCGAGACCGTCGCCGCGGCCGATGCCGTGGTCCGCGTGGATGGATTCGAGCGCACCTCCGCCAGCAACAGCGTCGAAGACCTGGTTCCCGGAGTGACGCTCACGCTGACCAAGGCAGCGGAAGGCACCACCTACAGCCTGGACCTGGCGGTGGACAACGAGTCGCTCAAGAGCTCGCTCAGCGCCTTCGTGACCGCCTACAACAGCACCATCAACCTGCTCAAGTCGAGCAGCGCCTACAACAGCACCACGCAGACGGCCTCGGCGCTCACCGGCGATTCGCTGGTACGCTCGCTGCAGCAGCAATTGCGCAACCAGGTCAGCGCGAACGTCATCGACCTCAAGGGCCTGGGGATCACCGTCGACAAGAACGGCGTGATGAGCTTCGATACCGCGACTTTCGACAGCGCGATCTCCAGCGATCCCGGCGCCGCCGCCAAGCTGTTCGGTACCGACAGCAGCTTCGGCACCCCGGTCGGGAAGATCATCGGCAACCAGCTCGACGCCTATACCGGCAGCCTCACCCTGCGCACCGAAAGCCTCAACGACCAGTTGAAGGACCTGCAGGACCAGACCAGCGCGCTGGACGCCAAGATGGACAAGCTCAGCGCGCTCTACACCGCCCAGTACACGGCAATGGAAACGATGGTGCAGCAACTGCAGAGCAACGGCAGCGCCCTCAACGGGCTGCTTTCGCAATGACCGGGGCCCCTCCGCTCAAGATGCGCGCCGGCCGGTCGATATCCGGGTACCAGCCGCCCGCCCGCGCCGGGCAGCGTCTCCACGCAGACCGGTCGCCATCGCAGGAATGATCAACATGTATGGACCCAGCCGCCGCTACGCAGAGCAATACCGCAACATCGAGGTGTCCGCCCGGGTGGCCGAAGCCGATCCGCACATGCTGATCGCGCTGCTGTTCGAGGGAGCGAGCAAGCGCATCAGGCTGGCGCAGGCCTGCATGATCCAGCGCGACCACGCGGCCAAGGGCAAGGCGATCGGCGAAGCCTGCGCCATCATCGGGCATTTGAACGGTTCGCTCGACCATGAAGCCGGTGGCGAGATCGCGGCCAATCTCTCCTCGCTCTACGACTACCTCGTGGTGCGCCTGACCGAGGCGAACCTCCACAACGACACTGCGGCGCTGGCCGAGGTCCTCGACCTGCTCGGCGAGGTCCAGTCGGCCTGGGCCGCCATCCCGGTCGAGCAACGGGCCGCTGGACGGGCATCATGAAGATCGCGTCGCTGCGGGCGGAAATCTCGGCCATTCGCGCGACCTTCGAGCGCGGCGATTTCGCCTCGCTGCCGGCGATGCTGGAACTGCATACCGAACACGTACAGGCGTTCTGCGCCCAACCCGATGCGCGCGCCTTCCAGGCCGAGGTGCGCATGCTGCAAGCCGAACAGCAGGAAGTGGTCGCGTTGATGCGCCAGCGCCAGCGCCAGCTGCTCGACCTGATGCGCGCACAGCATCGATCCACGCGCGTCGCGCGCGTCTACACGCAGGCGGGCCTGGGACGATGAGCATGCCGATCCAGCACGAGGCGGAATCGGGCCTGTTCGCCGACGCGCTGAGTTGCGAACTGGCGTTGCCCGCGGAATTCCGGCCCGGCGCCGGGATCGCGCGCGCCGGCGCGGCCGAATCGGTCCTGCGCAGCATCGCCCAGGTCGAGGACCTGCGCAGCGACGACCCGGGCGAGGATCGCGGCGAGCTGCCGCAGGCGGTGGCCCGGATGGAAGCCAAGCTGGACCTCGTCCTGGCCTTGATCGGCCACCTCGCGCGGCAATCCGGCCAGGCCCTGCCGTTGCGTCCGGTGCGCTGGTCGCGCCGCGGCATCCGCCTGGAAACCGGCGCGCGCAGTGGCGCCGTGCCCGGCGCCGCCGGCACCCTCAGCCTGCAGCCGGCGGACTGGCTCCCCGAGAACATCGAGCTGCCGGTCGCCGTCGTGGCCGAGGCGGCGAGCGGCACCGGCGGTTTCTTCCTCTGGCTGCGTTTCGGCGAGCTCGGCCCCGGCCTGGAGGCGGCGCTGGAACGGCACCTGTTCCGCCTGCACCGGCGCCAGATCGCCGACGCGCGGCGGGCCCGGTGACCCGGCACCGGTTGGCGTGACCCGGCCGCTCGGCTAAGGTTCCCATCCGTCTGGGAGAAACGACCGTGCGAGTCATCATCGTCGACGATCACACGCTGGTGCGCGCAGGACTGTCGCGCCTGCTGCAGGGTTTCGCCGGCATCGATGTCGTCGCCGAGGCCAGCAACGCCCAGCAGGCGCTCGACCTGGCCACCCTGCACCGCCCCGACGTGGTGCTGATGGACCTCTCGCTGCCGGGACGCAGCGGCCTGGACGCGATGAGCGACGTGCTGCGCGCCGTACCCCGCACCCGCATCGTGATGATGTCGATGCACGACGACCCGGCGCACGTGCGCGACGCGCTCGACCGCGGCGCGATCGGCTTCGTGGTCAAGGACGCCGCCCCGCTCGAACTCGAACTCGCCCTGCGTGCCGCCACCGCCGGCCAAGTGTTTCTGAGCCCGCAGATCTCCTCGAAGATGATCGCCCCGCTGCTCGGCCGCGAGAAGCCGGTCGGCATCGCGGCCCTGTCCCCGCGCCAGCGCGAGATCCTGCGCGAGATCGGGCGCGGCCAGAGCAACAAGGAGATCGCCGCGGACCTGGGCATCAGCGTCAAGACCGTGGAGACCCATCGGGCGAGGATGATGGAATCGCTGGGTTGCCGTCGCGCCAACGATCTGGTGCTGCTGGCCGCCCGGCACCACGGCGAGCTGACCTGACTGCCGCGCCGGCGAATCGGCGCCCATCACACTTCTGGATGCCTTGTAGGGAAATTCCTTACACGACGTAGGGAATTCCACGTCACCCCCTGCAAGAACTCCCGATTAAAACCCCGACGCATCCACATGCAAGATGCATTCCACGGCGTGCCGCCACGCCATGGGGACCTTGCATGAAGCCGACCATTTCCGCCCAGCTGGGCCAACAACTCCACCTCACCCCGCAACTGCTGCAGTCGATCCGCCTGCTGCAACTGGATGGGTTGCAGTTGGAGCTGGAAATCCGGCGCGCCCTGGAGACCAATCCCCTGCTGGAACTGGAAGAGCCCGGCGACGAGGCGCCCGAGCAGGGCGATGCCGCCGGGGCGGCACTGGAGACGGCGGCCTTCGACGAGCTTCCGGAGGGCTCGATGTGGGACGTGGCAGGCGCCAGCTGGAACGGCGGCGAGGACGACCGCCTGCAGCACATCGCCGCAGGCGAGTCCACCGACCTGCACCTGCGCGTACTGCAGGCACTGGCGCTGGAACTGGACGAGCGCGAACTCGCGGTCGCCGCGTTCTGGCTGGAACACACCGACGAGGCCGGCTACCTGCAGGAGGCGCGCGAGCCCCTCGCCCTGCTCGCCTCGGCCCGCCACGACCTGCCGGGCGAACGCGTCGAGGCGATCCGCCAGCGCCTGCTGCACGGCGAACCGGCCGGCCTGGCCGCGGCGGACCTGCGCGAGTGCCTGCTGGCCCAGCTGTCGGCGCTGCCCGGGCCGGTCGCCGCGCGGCCCCTGGCGGCCCGCATCCTCGCCGACGGCCTCGACCTGCTGGCCGGCCACGATTACCCCGCCCTCGCCCGCCGCCTCGATGCCGAGGAAGCGGACGTGCGCGAAGCGGTGCGCCTGATCCTGTCGCTGCGCCCGCGCCCGGGCGAGGACACGCTGGCCGGCGACCACGGCCACGTGATCCCCGACGTGGTCGCCTGGCACGCCGACGGCCAGTGGCGCGTGGCGCTGAACCCGGCCACCACGCACCGGGTCGGGATCCACCCCGGCTACGAGCGCGCCCTGGCCGATGCCGACGCCTCGCCCGCCATGCGCGAGATGCTGCAGGAGGCGCGCTGGCTCACCCGCGGCCTGTCGATGCGCTACGAGACGCTGTTGCGCGCCACCCGCGCCATCGTCGAGCGGCAGGCTGCGTTCCTGGCCCGCGGCGAGGAGGCGATGGCGCCGCTGACGCTGAAGGAGATCGCCGACGCGATCGGCATGCACGAATCGACGGTCTCGCGCATCACCACCGGAAAGTACCTGCAGACCCCGCGCGGCACCTTCGAACTGAAGCATTTCTTCGCGGTGCGGCTGGAGGGCGCGAGCGTCTCCGGAGCCGCCGTGAAGGCCATGGTCAAGCGCCTGATCGAGAGCGAACCGGCCGGCCGGCCGCTCGCCGACGAGGCCATCGCCGGCCTGCTGGCCCGCCAAGGCGTTAATATTGCGCGCAGGACGGTGGCCAAGTACCGCGAGCAACTCGACATCGCACCCGCGCGCGAGCGCCGCCGCAACACCAAGCCGCTGCTGGCACGCGCGGGATGAGCAAAAGGAACTGACATGAGCAAGCTGACCGTCCTGCTGGTCGACGACCACGAAGGCTTCATCAACGCGGCGATGCGGCATTTCCGCAAGATCGAGTGGCTGGATGTCGTCGGCAGCGCCGCCAACGGCCTGGAGGCCATCGAGCGCTCCGAGGCGCTGCGCCCCAAGGTGGTGCTCATGGACCTGGCGATGCCGGAAATGGGCGGCCTGCAGGCCACCCGCCTGATCAAGACCCAGGACGACCCGCCCTACATCGTGATCGCCAGCCACTTCGACGATGCCGAGCACCGCGAGCACGCCCTGCGCGCCGGTGCCGACAACTTCGTCAGCAAACTGTCCTACATCCAGGAAGTCATGCCGATCCTGGAGGGGTTGACCGGGATGCGTCCATGAGCGAATCGCGCATCCTGCTGATCGACAGCGACGCCGTCCGCGCCGAGCGGACCATCTCGCTGCTCGAGTTCATGGACTTCAACCCGCGCTGGGTCAGCGATGGCGCCGACCTGAGCCCCGGCCGCCACCGCGGCGACGAATGGATGGCGGTGATGGTCGGCTCGGCCGAGGACGCCGCGCAGGCCGACGCGTTCTTCGACTGGCTGGCCGGCACCAAGCTGCCGCCGCCGGTGATGCTGATGGACGGCGACGCGCAGGCGTTCGCCGCGGCCCATCGCATGCACGAGGCCAATGTCTGGCCGCTGGAGACGCCCTTGCGCCATGCCCAGCTCGAGGCCCTGTTGCGCCGGGCCAGCCTGAAGCGGCTGGATGCCGAGCACCAGGCCGGCGCGCAGGAGCCCAGCGGCCCGACCGGCAACAGCGAGGCGGTGGTCAGGCTGCGCAGGCTGATCGACCAGGTCGCCCCGTTCGACACCACCGTGCTGGTGCTGGGCGAGTCCGGCACCGGCAAGGAAGTGGTCGCCCGCGCGATCCACCAGCAGTCGCCGCGACGCGACGGCCCGTTCGTGGCGATCAACTGCGGCGCGATCCCGCCGGACCTGCTCGAAAGCGAGCTGTTCGGGCACGAGAAAGGCGCCTTCACCGGCGCGCTGAGCGCGCGCAAGGGCCGCTTCGAGATGGCCGAGGGCGGCACCCTGCTGCTGGACGAGATCGGCGACATGAGCCTGCCGATGCAGGTCAAGCTGCTGCGCGTGCTGCAGGAGCGCAGCTTCGAGCGCGTCGGCGGCCACCAGACCATCCGCTGCAACGTGCGCGTGATCGCCGCCACCCACCGCGACCTGGAAGCCCGCATCGGCGAAGGCCAGTTCCGCGAGGACCTGTTCTACCGGCTCAACGTGTTCCCGATCGAAATGCCGGCATTGCGCGACCGCGCCGACGACCTGCCGATGCTGGTGCAGACCATCGCCGCGCAGCTGGCGCGCACCGGCCGCGGCGAGGTCCGCTTCGCCGACGAGGCGCTGCAGGCGCTGCGCGGCTACGACTGGCCGGGCAACGTGCGCGAGCTGACCAACCTGGTCGAGCGCCTGGCGGTGCTGCATCCGGGCGGCCTGGTGCGGGTGCAGGACCTGCCCGCACGCTACCGCGGCGATTTCAAGGCGACCCCGGTGGAGGAACCCGCGACGGCGCCGGCCGTCGAGCCCGCCGCCGCCCCGGCCGGCGGCGAGACGGCATCGACCCGCGAGCCTCCCGCCGCCGCGACGAGCCTGCCCGAGGACGGCATCGACCTGCGCGACCACATGGCGAACATCGAACTCGCCCTGATCAACGAGGCGTTGCAGCGCACCCAGGGCGTGGTCGCCCACGCCGCCCAGCTGCTGGGCCTGCGCCGCACCACCCTGGTGGAGAAGCTGCGCAAGTACGGGATCGACCGCGAGCAGACCGAACTGACGAACTGACCGCGCTTGCCCGGAGACGGCCCGCCGGGAGCGCCGGCGAACCCGTGCCCAGACCTGCGCGGGAAAGCGGCCGGCACGCAATGCGCCGGGATCGCCAGATGCTTCACGGGCCGATGCCGCACCTGCGCCAGAAGCCTTCGATACCCGCGCTCGCTTGTGCGATGGCCGACCGCCAGCGGGCCTGCTGAATCGCCCCACGTGCCCGGCACATCGCCCCGGCCAGGCACGCGCCCGACCGGGGCCGCTGCCCTGTTTCCGGAACGGTTCTTGCTTCCTCAAGGCATCCGCGCGAGCGGCTTCCATGAACGAGGACGAACCGAAATGAATGTCGCCCCCCCGAATGCAGTTGCCGGGCCCCAGCCCCGTGCGCATGCGCAATGGCGGCTGGATGGCGACGACCGAAGCCAGCGAGCCCGCCACGCGCCGGACACGCCCGCCCGCCAAGAACTGCCGACGCCCGTGCGGATGTCCATCGCCGAGAGCGATGGGCATCCCGCGCAAGACATCATGAAATTCTCGATCATCCTCACCACCTACAATCGGCCCCACCTGCTCAAGGACGCGCTCGACAGCCTGGGCCGGCAGACGCTGCGCGATTTCGAGGTCATCCTGGTCAACGACCACGGCGCGCCGGTCGAACATCTGCTCGCTGCCTGCGATTTCCCCGTGACCTATATCCGCCAGGGACGCAACCGGGGCATTTCGGCGGCGCGCAATGCCGGCCTCAGGCAGGCCAGCGGACGCTATGTCGCCTACCTGGACGACGACGACCTGTACCTGCCGCACCACCTGGCCACCCTCGCCGAGGCGTTCGAGCGCGATCCCGATTGCGTCGCCTATACCGATGCCGAGTACGTCCAGGAGGTCGTCCGGGACGGCAAGCGCATCGAGCAGGGCCGGAGCATGCCTTACCGGCACGACGACTTCGATCCGGAACGCCTGCTCACCGCCAACTACATCCCGGTCAATACCTGGGCCCATCCGCGCGAGGCCATCGCCGCGGTCGGCGAGTTCGACGAAGGCCTGGCGGCCTACGAGGACTGGGACATGCTCCTGCGGCTGCTGGCGAACCGCCGCTTCGTGCACGTGCCGACGGTGACCGCCGAGGTCCGCGTCCGCGACATGTCGGCCGACGGGGACCATTTGCAGGGGCGCGAGCGCAAGAACTTCCCGGCCTTGCTGCAGGAGATCTATCGCCGCCATCCTGGGCCGGGCAGCGCGAGCCTCGATGGCCACCGGCAGCAATTGCTTGCCTCGTGGGGATTGAACCGCGCCAGCGTGTCGGAATGGCTGGCGGCCCGGGTCCCCTCGCCCGCGCAAGCCCGGTGGATCGAACGGCGGCTGGCGTCGTATCCGGCGCCGGTCTCTTTCGCCATCGTGGTGCGCGGCGCCGGAACCGACGGCCAGGGCCTGCGGTCGACCCTGGAGAGCCTGGAAGCCTGCCTGCTCGAAGGCATGGCGCCCGACGTGTTCGTGCTCGGCGACGGCGAGGCGTTTCCCCCGCCGTCCAGGCTTGCCGGCCTGCGTTCGATCGCCGTGGGCGAGGACGGCGAGATCGCAGCGATCAACCGGGTCGCCCGCACCACCGGAAGCGATTGGCTGCTGATCGTCGATGCCGGCGAAGCGTTCACCCGGTTCGGACTGCCGGCGATCGCGCTGGAACTGCTCGACGCCTCCGACATCCGCGCGGTCTACGCCGACGAGATGATGCGCAAGGACGACGGCGAACAGGTGGCCCTGTTCCGGCCGGATTTCAATCTCGACCTGTTGCTGTCGATGCCCGCCGGCATGTCGCGGCACTGGTTGTTCCGGCGCGACGTATTCCTCGATGCGGGCGGACTGGATCCGGCCCGCGCGGAAGCCGCCGAACTGGACCTGCTGTTGCGGCTGATCGAACACGGCGGCATCGAAGGCCTTGGCCACGTCCACGAGCCCCTGCTGGCGGTCCCGCCGCAACGGATCGAGACCCGGCGGCAGGAACTGGATGCCATCGAGGACCACCTGCGCAATCGCGGCTACGAGCGAGCGCGGGTCGAACCGACCCGGCCCGGCTGCTATCGCATCGACTATGGCCACCAGGCGCGCCCGGGCGTCTCGATCATCATTCCCACCCGCGACCAGTTCGGGATGCTGTCGCGCTGCGTGGAAAGCCTGCTCGAGAAGACCGCCTACGAGAACTACGAGGTGCTGATCGTCGACAACGGCAGCACCCAGGCAGATGCCTGCACCTGGTTGGACGGCATCGAGGCGATGGGCAACCCGCAGCTGCGGGTGCTGCGCTATCCGCACCCGTTCGATCACTCGGCGATGAACAACCTGGCCGCACGCCACGCACGCGGCGAGTACCTGTTGTTGTTGAACAACGACACCGCCGTGCTGCAGGCGGACTGGCTGGACGCGTTGCTCAACCATGCCCAGCGCCCGGAAGTCGGGGTCGTCGGCGCCAAGCTCCTGCACCCCGACGGGCGCATCCAGCACGCCGGGATGGTGCTGGGCCTGAGTTCGCCCAAGGAGCATCCCTTCGCCGGCCAACCCCTGGACGCCCCTGGCTACATGTACCGCCTGCAGGTGGACCAGAACTACAGCGCGGTCAGCGGAGCCTGCCTGATGATCCGCAAATCGCTCTACGAGCAGGTCGGCGGGCTGGACGAAACCGGCTTCGAGGTGTCGGGCAACGACGTGGACCTGTGCCTGAAGGTGCGCGCGGCCGGTTATCTGGTCGTGTGGACGCCGCATGCGCTGCTGATGCACGAGGGCGGCGCCAGCCTGGCGCGGGTCGATACGCGCAGCATCCAGGAAAAGGCCCGGAGCGCCGTCGCCGACCAGGACCGGCTTTACGAGCGCTGGCTGCCGACGATCGCCCGTGATCCGGCCTACAACCGGAACCTCACCCTCAACGGCGCGGCGTTCCAGGTGCAGACGGAGTCCCAGCTCAACTGGCGCCCGCTGGGTTGGCGCCCGTTGCCGGTGGTGCTGGCCTGCCCGGCCGACCAGGCCGGTTGCGGCCATTACCGCATCATCCAGCCGGTCCGCGCGATCGAGGAGTTCGGCCTGGCCGAGGGCATCGTCAGCCATCGCTACCTTTCGCCTGTCGAGATGGAGCGGCTCGCCCCGGACACGCTGGTGCTGCAGCGGCAGATGACCGAACAACAGATCGAGCAACAAAAGCGCGTGATCCGCTTCAATGGTTGCTTCAAGGTCGCCGAACTGGACGACTACCTGCCCAATGTTCCCAGGAAGAGCGCCCACTACGGGACCTTGCCCAAGGACATCCTCAAGACCATGCGCAAGGCGTTGACGCTGGTGGACCGCTTCATCGTCTCCACGCCGGCCCTGGCCGAGGCATTGGACGGCCTGCACCCGGACATCCGGGTGGTCGAGAACCGTCTGCCGCTGCCGTGGTGGGGCCAGGCGAAAGGCTTGCGCCGCCAGGGACGCAAGCCAAGGGTCGGCTGGGGCGGCGGCGCGGGCCACCGCGGGGATCTGGAGATGATCGCCGACGTGGTCGCGGCGCTGGCCGACGAGGTCGAATGGGTGTTCTTCGGCATGTGCCCGGACGGAATCCGCCCGTACGTCCACGAGTTCCATCCTGGCGTCCCGATCGAGGACTACCCGGCAAAACTGGCCTCGTTGAACCTGGACCTGGCCCTGGCGCCGCTGGAGGACAATCTGTTCAACCAGTGCAAGAGCAATCTCAGGCTGCTCGAGCTGGGCGCCTGCGGTTTTCCGGTGGTGTGCAGCGACGTGCGCCCGTACCAGTGCGACCTGCCCGTGACCCGGGTCAAGCCCCGGTTCCGCGACTGGGTGGACGCCATCCGCATGCATGTCCACGACCTGGACGCGGCCGCGAAGGCGGGCGATGCATTGCGCGAGGCGATCCATCGCGACTGGATGCTCGACCAAACCAAGGCCCAAGCCTGGCTGGCCCAGTGGCTGCCGGGGTGAGGCCATGGCCGCGTGCCGTGGCGAGCCCGCCATCCCATGCGGGCCCCGCCGGAATCCCGGCGCGATTCCGGCACGCCGCTTGCATGAATGACCGTGCCCCACCGGCATGGTCATTCCGATGAGCGATTCCATTTCCTCGATCCTTTCGCAGATCCGCAGTTACCAGGGCCAGATCGGCCAGGCGGGCGCCACGGCGACCGGCGACGTCGCGCGCGGCAATGCCATCCAGGGCCTGCCGGGGCCGGACGGCGTGCAGGCCACCGCTGCGCCCAGCTTCACCGAGACCTTGCGCGGCGCGCTCAGCGGCGTGAACCAGGCGCAGCAGGCGTCCGGAGCGCTGGCCAAGGCGTTCGAAATGGGCGATCCCAGCGCGGACCTGGCCAAGGTCATGGTCGCCGCCCAGCAGTCATCCATCGCCTTCCGCGCCACCGTGGAAGTCCGCAATCGACTCGTCCAGGCCTACCAGGACGTCATGAACATGCCGCTGTAAGGGTCTAGGCGATGGCACTCGCACTGAGCAAGGAAAACCTCGCCAACACCTCGGAGAAGGCCGGGGCGTGGTTCGACCGCATCCAGAGCCTGCAGATCACCCGTCGGCTCGGCCTGATGGCGATGGTCGCCATCGCCGTGGCGGCCGGGCTCGCGGTGTTCTTCTGGTCGCAGAAGCCGGCCTACACGCCGCTCTATACCGGCCTGGACGAGAAGGCCACGGCCGAGGCCACCGACCTGCTGCGCACCGCCAAGATCCCGTTCAAGATCGATCCGGCCACCGGTGCGATCACCGTGCCCGAGGCCAACCTGCACGACGCGCGGCTCAAGCTCGCCGGTTCCGGCCTGACCGACAGCGGCAGGCTCGGCTTCGAGCTGATGGAAAAGGATCCCGGCTTCGGCGTCAGCCAGTTCGTCGAGAACGCGCGCTACCAGCACGCGCTCGAAACCGAGCTGGTGCGCACCATCACCACGCTGCGCCCGGTCCGCGACGCGCGCGTGCACCTCGCGATCCCAAAGCCGAGCGCCTTCACCCGCCAGCGCGACGTCGCCAGCGCCTCGGTGGTGCTGGAACTGCGCGGCGGCCAGACCCTGGAACGCAACCAGGTCGATGCGATCGTGCACCTGGTCGCCTCCTCCATCCCCGACCTCGCGCCGGAACGCGTCACCGTCGTCGACCAGAGCGGCCGCATGCTCACCATCGCCGATCCCAACAGCGACGCGGCGATGAACGCGGCGCAGTTCGAGCAGGTGCGCCGCCAGGAGCAGTCCTACGGCCAGCGCATCCGCGAGCTGCTCGAACCGATGACCGGCCCCGGCCGCGTCAATCCGGAAGTGAACGTGGACATGGACTTCTCGGTGGTCGAGGAAGCGCGCGAGCTGTATAACGGCGAGCCGCCGAAGCTGCGCAGCGAACAGGTCAGCGAGAACAGCTCCAACGTGCCCGGCCCGCAGGGCGTGCCCGGCGCCGCCAGCAACACCCCGCCCGGCCAGGCCGGCGCGCCGGCCCCGGCCAATGCCGGCAATGGCGCCGCTCCCGCCGCGGCGCAGGCGCAGCAGGCCGCCGCGGCCAATCCGACCGAGAGTTCCCGGAGCGCCACCCGCAACTACGAGCTGGACCGCACCCTGCAGCACACCCGCCAACCGGCCGGCCGCATCAAGCGCGTGTCGGTGGCGGTGCTGGTCGATCACGTGCCGCGGCCGGGCAGCGACGGCAAGATCACCGAACAGGCGCTGAGCGCGGCCGAGCTGACCCGGATCGAGGCCCTGGTGAAGCAGGCGGTGGGTTTCGACGCCGATCGCGGCGACACGGTGTCGGTGATGAACGCGCCGTTCGTGCGCGAGAAGCCCATGGCCGAGGAAGGCCCGGCCTGGTGGGAAGACCCGCGCGTGCAGAACTGGCTGCGCCTGGGCGTCGGCGCGCTGGTGGTGCTGGTGCTCGCCTTCGGCGTGCTGCGCCCCACCCTGCGCCAGCTGGCCGGCGCGATGCCGGCCCGGCGCAAGGACGAGGCGGATGGCCGCCGCGAACCGCAGCTCGCCGACGTGCGCATGCTCGACGAGGACGGCGAAGGGTTGCTGTCGGGCTTGGCCGAGGACACCGCGCAGCTCGCCGCGGACAAGCGGAAGGAAGCCATCGCCCTGCCGTCGGATGCCTACGAGGACCGCCTGCGCCAGGCGCGCGAGGCGGTCAAGGCCGATTCCAAGCGGGTGGCCCAGGTCGTGAAGGGATGGGTGGCCAATGAAGCCTGACGCGCAGCCCCTGACCGGCGTGCAGCGCGCCGCCGTGCTGCTGCTCTCGCTCGGCGAGGCCGATGCGGCCGAGGTGCTCAAGCACATGGAACCCAAGGAGGTGCAGAAGATCGGCATCGCCATGGCGACCATGTCCGGGATCACCCGCGAGCAGGTCGAGCAGGTGATGGACGATTTCAACGGCGAACTCGCCGGCAAGACCTCGCTGGGCGTGGGCGCCGACGACTACATCCGCAACGTGCTGATCCAGGCGCTCGGCGCCGAGAAGGCCAGCGGCCTGATCGACCGCATCCTGCTCGGGCGCAACACCACCGGCCTGGACACGCTCAAGTGGATGGACCCGCGCGCGGTGGCCGACCTCGTGCGCAACGAGCACCCGCAGATCATCGCCATCGTGATGGCTCACCTGGACAGCGACCAGGCCGCCGAAGCGCTGAAGCTGCTGCCCGAGCGCACCCGCGCCGACGTGCTGCTGCGCATCGCCACGCTCGACGGCATCCCGCCCAATGCGCTGAGCGAGCTCAACGAGATCATGGAGCGCCAGTTCGCCGGCAACCAGAACCTCAAGTCCTCGACCATCGGCGGAGTGAAGTGCGCCGCGAACATCCTCAACTTCCTGGAATCCGGCCAGGACCAGGGCGTGTTGCAGGCGATCGGCAAGGTCGATGCCGAACTCGCCGGCAAGATCCAGGACCAGATGTTCGTGTTCGACAACCTGGTTGACCTGGACGACCGCGCGATCCAGACGCTGCTGCGCGAGGTGTCCGGCGACAAGCTCGGGCTGGCCTTGCGCGGCGCCGACGCCCGCGTCCGCGACAAGATCACCCGCAACATGTCCCAGCGCGCCGCCGAGATCCTGCTCGAGGACATGGAGGCGCGCGGGCCGGTGCGGCTGTCCGACGTCGAGGCCGCGCAGAAGGAAATCCTCACCATCGTCCGCCGCCTGGCCGACGAAGGCGCGATCTCGCTCGCCGGCGGCAGCGCGGAGGCGATGATATGAGCAACGTCGTGCGCTGGATCGCACCGGACCTGGCGTTGCCGCCGCAGCCGGCCGAACCGGACATCGCGCCGGACCCGTTCGAGGAAGCGCCGCCGCCGCGCCCGCCGACGCTGGAGGAGATCCAGGCGATCCAGGACGCGGCGCACCAGGAGGGCTTCGAGCGCGGCCATGCCGAAGGCTATGCGCAAGGCCAGGCGGAGGTGCGCCGGCTGACCGCGCAGATCGAGGGCATCCTCGACAACTTCAGCCGTCCCCTCGCCCGCCTGGAGAACGAAGTGGTCGGCGCATTGGGCGAACTGGCCGTGCGCATCGCCGGCGTGCTGGTCGGCCGTGCCTACGAGGCCGATCCCGTATTGCTGTCGGACCTGGTCAGCGAGGCCATCGATGCGGTCGGCGGCGCCAGCCGCGAGGTCGAGGTGCGCCTGCACCCGGACGACATCGCCGCGCTCACGCCGCTGCTGTCGCTGGTGTCGGGCGCACGCCTGGCACCGGACATGGGCCTGAGCCGCGGCGACCTGCGCGTGCACGCCGAGACCGTGCGCATCGACGGCACGCTCGACGCGCGCCTGCGCGCCGCGCTGGAAACGGTACTGCGCAAGTCGGGGGCCAGGGTATGAAAAAGACAACCCACGCCGAGCTTGTCCCTTCTCCCGCCTGCGGGGGAAGGTGCCCGAAGGGCGGATGGGGGCATGCACCACACAACCGCCAATCCCCTCATCCAGCGCTGCGCGCCACCTTCTCCCGCGAGCGGGAGAAGGCAACAGCGATCTCCTTTCCGTCATTCCGATCGACCCTATCCTCCCGCCTCCGCTCCGCTTCACCGCTCACGAAAGGTGCCACCCCATGAGCGCACTGATGGGCGCCACTCCCGCCGACTGGCTCGCCGCGCGCAACCTGCGCCTGGCGACCCGGCTGGGCAGCATCGGGCTGGACCACGCGCACGGGCGCGGCCTGATCCGCGAAGGCATCCTGCGCCGCGCGGTCGGCCTGACGCTGGAGGCGATCGGTTGCGAAGCGCCGATGGGCGCGACCTGCAAGGTCGAGGTCGTGGACGGTGGCTGGGTCGAGGCCGAAGTGGTCGGCTTCGCCGGCGACCGCACCTACCTGATGCCCAGCGCCGAACTGCACGGCCTGCTGCCCAATGCCCGCGTGGTGCCGGCGCGCCAGCGCGGCGGCGTCGAGGTCGGCGAGGCCCTGCTCGGGCGCGTGATCGACAGCGACGGCGTGCCGCTCGACGGCAAGGGCCCGATCCGCGGCGAAGGCAGCACCGGCATGGCCGGCGTCTCGATCAACCCGCTCTCGCGCGAGCCGATCACGCAGCCGCTCGACGTCGGCGTGCGCGCGATCAATGCGCTGCTGCCGATCGGCCGCGGCCAGCGCGTCGGCCTGTTCGCCGGCTCCGGCGTCGGCAAGTCGACGCTGCTGGGCATGATGACCCGCTACACCGCCGCCGACGTGATCGTGGTCGGCCTGATCGGCGAGCGCGGCCGCGAAGTGCGCGACTTCGTCGAGACCACGCTCGGCGAGGAAGGCTTGCGCCGCGCCGTGGTGGTCGCCGCGCCGGCCGACCGGCCGCCGCTGGCGCGCCTGCACGGCGCCTACCGCGCCACCGCGATCGCCGAGTGGTTCCGCGACCAGGGCCTCAACGTGCTGCTGCTGATGGACTCGCTGACCCGCTTCGCCCAGGCCCAGCGCGAGATCGGCCTGTCGGTCGGCGAACCGCCGACCACGCGCGGCTATCCGCCGTCGGTGTTCGCCAAGCTGCCGGCGCTGGTCGAGCGCGCCGGCAACGGCGCCAAGGGCCGTGGTTCGATCACCGCCTTCTATACCGTGCTGACCGAGGGCGACGACCCGCAGGACCCGATCGCCGATGCCGCGCGCGCGATCCTCGACGGCCACATCCTGCTCTCGCGCCGGGTCGCCGACTCCGGCCTGTACCCGGCGATCGACGTGGAATCCTCGGTCAGCCGCGTGGTCCAGGACATCGCCGACGAGGCCTGGCGCGGCCGCATCCGCAAGCTCAAGCGGCTGGTCTCGGCCTACAGCGCCAACCGCGACCTGATCGCGATCGGCGCCTACCAACGCGGCAACGATCCGGCCACCGACGAAGCGTTGCTGCGCTGGCCGGAGATCGTCGAGTTCCTGGGGCAGGACGTCGCGCGCGCCGCCGACCTGCCCCACAGCCTGGCTGCCTTGAAGCAACTGGTCGAACGTGAAGTCGCGTAACGAGGAAACACCGCCATGATGCAATCCCGCCGCATCGATCCGCTGCTGCGCCGCGCGCAGGAACACGAGGACGAGGTCGCCCGCGACCTGGCCGAGCGCCAGCGCGTGCTGGAGACCCACGTGGCGCGCCTGGAAGAGCTGCGCCGCTACGCCGAGGAATACGCCAACGGCCAGATGGCGGCGACCAGCGCCGCCGCCCTGTCCAACCGCCGCGCCTTCCTCGACCGCCTGGACAGCGCCGTGCAGCAGCAGATGCAGACCGTGGACCTCAACCGCAGCAAGGTCGAGGCCGAACGCGCCCGGCTGCTGCTGGCCAGCCGCGAGAAACAGGTGCTGGAGCAATTGGCCGCCAGCTACCGCGCGCAGGAAGCGCAGGCGATGGGGCGGCGCGAGCAGCGCGAACTGGACGACCTGGGCGCACGCCGTGCCCGCGCCGCCGCCCGCGACGGCGACAACGAAACCGGAGAAGGCCCATGAAGACCTTGCCGTTGGGAATCGCCGGGCTCGGGACGAGTTCCCTGCTCGGGAGCGATGCCGGCCATAACGACGACGGCCGCGATTTCTCGGCCCTGCTGCAGTCGCCTGCGCCACCGCGGCAACCCCTGGCGCCACGGCCGCGCACGTTGCCCACGCCCGGCACGCCGCGCGATGCACAACAGGCCCGCGGCGAAACGGCCGGCACCGAGCGCGACGCTCCCTCCCATCCCCGCACGGATGCGCGTCCGTCGCGCCCGGACGAACGCGGCCAGGAACCCAGCCGCGCCGCTTCCGCCCGGGAGGACGCACGCACCGCCTCCCCTCGCCGGACCACCGAGCGCGCCCAGGATCCGCAGGCGCCGGCCGATGGCGAAGCGCCGGGCGACACCCGCCCCGATACGGACTCGCAAGCCGCGGACGCCCCCTGGCCACCGGCCGGGCTGGGCGGCCTGGAGAACCTGCTGGCGGCACCCCAGGCCGTGCAGCCCTCTCCGGCAGGTGCCATCGGCACGCCGCCGGGAGATGCCCAGGCGGCGGTCGTCCAGGCCACGGGCGCGCGGGCGCCCGCGTCGCCTGCGCTGCAGGCCGGCCCGGCCGTCGCTGCGCCCACTCCCGCGCACGGTGCGACAGTCGCGCCGGGCACCGGGGACTTCGCCGCCACGCTGGCGAATGCCGTTCCCGAGCTCGCGCCGGGCAAACCGGATGCCGTGGTCGCTGGCCAGGCGACCGGCGCCCAGGCGCCGGATGCCGGCACCTTGTTCGCCCTGCATGCGCCGGCCGGCCACGCGGGCGTGGTCCGCGGCGAGGCGGCCGTGTTCGACGGTTCGCCCACTCCGGCGCCGCACCTGCACGAAGGCTTCGACGATGCGATCGGCACGCGCCTGAGCTGGCTGGCCGACCAGAAGATCGGCCATGCCCATATCAAGATCGCCCCGGACGACCTGGGCCCGGTCGAAGTCCGCCTACAGCTCGACGGCGACAAGGTCCAGGCGAACTTCACCAGTGCCCACGCCGACGTGCGCCAGGCGCTGGAGCAGAGCATCCCGCGCCTGCGCGAGATGCTGGGGCAACACGGCTTCCAGCTCGCGCACGCCGATGTCGGCGGGCAGCAGTCGCAGGGGCGCCCGGCGGACGCACGCGGCGATGCCCCTCCCCATCCGGACGACATCGCGCTGGACGGCGTCGCCGGCACCGCGATCCCGGCGGCGACGCTGCGGCAGCACGGCTTGCTCGACGCCTACGCGTGACATGGAACCCGGTCCGGCGCGCATGCATCGGACCGGGTTCCAGGCGGTCGCGCACGCTACTGCGCCAGGTAGCTCTGGATCGTCGAGTAGACGTCCGAGAAGCGCGAGTAGTAGTCCGGATCGTTCTGCGCACTGCAATACGAATAGCCGCCGTATAGCCCGCCGCGCAGTTGGTAGTTGCCCGAGGCGGTAGTGAACAGGGCCGAGCCGGAGGAACCACCTTCAGTAGTGCCGTCGGTCCACACCACGCGGTACAGCGGCGACTTGCCATCGATCGAGGTGGACAGCCCGGTCACGCTGCCCAGCGAGTACTTCTTCACGTCGCCCGACGGATGGTGGATGCCCTCGATCGCGGTACCGGTGGCGGCGATCGCGGCGCTATTCCAGCCGGCGTAGAAGGCCCCGCTCGGCGGCGCGCTCTTGAGTTCCAGCAGCGCGGTGTCGCGGGTAGTGTTGGCATGCCGCAGGTAGGCGCCGCCCGACAGCGTCACCGCCGCCGAACTGACCGTGTTGCCGTTGCAGGTGGCCGCATCGTAGAACCAATAGGTCTGCAATGTATTGGCCACGGTCTGGGTGCTGATGCAATGCGCTGCGGTCCAGAACAGCGCCCGCTTGGGCGAGTTGCCGTTGTTGAGCAGGGTGCCGGTGCACAGGTAGGAACTGCCGCCTTGGGTGAACACCATCCGCGCCACCGCTTTGGCGGCATTGGTGAACCCGGTGCTGGGATTGCTGCGGCAGACCACGTCGTTCTGGCACGAATCGCTCTCGCCGATGGCGATGCGCAGCATGTCGCGCGTGCTGGCGGTCGGGCTGATGTCCAGGTGCGAGAGCTGCGGGATCCTCAGGCTGAAGTTCTCCGGGTATTGCCCGGCCGGCAGCTCGATCTCCACCAGCAAGGTCGCTCCGGCCACGGCCGGCGACCAGCCTGTCTCGTCGCCAGCGAAGCTGTCGCCGGACTGCTCGAACACTCGGCCATCATCACCGGCGAAGCGCAGCGTGACCAACTCGGGCCGTCCCGCGCCGATGCCCTTGAGTTGCAGCGCCGCGCGCAGCGAGGCGGCGTTGGCCGAGGTGATCTTCAGCGTCGCCACCCGCGAACCGTCCGCGGCGATCTGCCAGTCGAGCTTGCCCAGCGCGACCGTGGGCTGGGCCACGGCGCGCGCAAAGCCGATCTGCAGCGGTTGGCCGTGCTTGACCTGCTGGATACGGCGCTGCTTGAGCGCCGACAGTTCAGCGTTGGAAGGCGCAGCCAGGTTCACCGCTTGGGTGGCGATGATGCCGCGGGTCAGCGTGGTGGACTTCAGCTCGGCCGCGCCAAGCCGGGCGGCCTGGGGCGCGGTGGTGACCGGTTCGGTATTCATCTCCTGCGGTGCCGCCAGCGCGGTGCCGGACAGTGCGGAGAACAAAGCAAGGTAGAGCGCGTTCTTGCGATTCATTTTGATTCCTTCTCTGGGATTTACGGCATTCCCCCGCAGAGCGAGAGGCGGCGTCCGCCACGTCCGTGGCGTCCAGCGAAGCTATCCAAAGATCGAAGCTGAAGCTGTGCGGCTGATCCCGTTGCAAGTGCAATAAATGTCTCAGTGCGCCGCTCGTGGTGGCGACGTCGGCATGATCGGCGCCGCATCTGCACGAAGGCATCGGCGACCCGATCGGCACGTCCCTGGGAAAGCCTCACCGCGGCTCGGGCCGCGCCTGCAAAGACCCAAGAGACCGACCCAAGGGCTGCTCTTATCGCCTCTGCCCCTCCACACTCAACGCAAGCCCCACGTACAGCAGCAAAAGATCGTCGATGTCGTCCAGGTCCAGCCCGGTGATCTCCTGGATCCGCTGCAGCCGGTAGTTGAGCGTGTTGCGATGGATGCGCAACGCCTCGGCGGTGCGGGCCATGTTCTGGTTGTGGGCCAGCCAACTGCGCAGCGTCTTGATCAGCTGGCCGGACTTCTGGTCGCCATGCGCCAGCAGCTCGATCGGCTGGCGCAACTGCTCATGTTTCCACCCTGTATCCAGGTCGGCCAGCAATACCGGCAGGCTGAGGTCGTAGTAGGTGACCAGGTGCGTCCTCAGCTTGCGCGCCCTTGCGATCGCCAACGCCTCGCGGGCGGTACGGCAGGAGATGGCCGCGCCTTCCAGGCTCGGCAGGGCCACCCCGGCACCGAGCCAGAAGCCGTGCGGCAGCAGCGGCGCGACGACCTTGTCCAGCGCAGCCAGCCGCGCCGCTGCACGCGCGGCGCACTGCGCGCGCGTGCCCGAGGCATCACATGGCTCCACCAGCGCCAGCTCCCGCGGTGAAGTGACGGCCAGCAACAGCCCCGGCCAGCGTGCGGACAACGCAGCCTGCACCGCCTGCAGGCTGGCGAGCTGCGCATCGGGTGCGGCCGGTCCGTCCTGCAGGCTGAGCACGGTGACGGCGTGCGGCGTGCCCAGGTCCACCTTCAACCGGGCGGCCCAGGCCTGCATGTGCCCGGCGGAGACGCCGGTCGGCCGCAGCAGCTGGAAGACGAATTCCTCGCGGTAGCGCAGCTGCTTCTGCAACTCGCCGATCAACAGCGCCTGCTCCACGATCATTTCCGCGGTCACCCGCACCAACTCGGCGAAGTGCCGGATCTCGTCCGGGTCGCCGGTGATGCCGACGACGCCGCACACCTCGCCCCTGCCCCGCATCAGCAGGTTGATGCCCGGCTTGGTACCCCGCGCGTCGGCGCCCAACCCGTTGCCGATCTCGACCGCCTCGCCGCGGGCCAGCGCCTGCTGGGCGCCGGCGTGCAAGGTGCCCACGCGCTCGGGCGTACCACTGGCGATGATGATCCCGCGCGCATCCATCACGTTGATGTTGTAGGGGATGATCTTCATGGTGCGCGCCACGACTTCCTGCGCGATCTGCGGGTCGATGGTCATGCGCTCCCCTCCGGGGCGGGCTCCCGCACGGCCAGGCGGTCATTGTCGAAATGCACAATCATTAGCCGATGATGGCATGTTTATTTGTGCATGCGACCGATGGAGGCGCCGGCCATCCTCCCTATGATGGCCCGTGCCCGCCCCGCCATCCGGACCGGGCGGCACATTCTCTGGGAGGAGACCACCATGCACATCCGCGAGGAGGGTGTCGGCACGTCGCGGCCGGCCGACCCGGCAACGCTCGACGCGGCCTACGGGAAGATCACCCTGAGGCTGATCCCCTTCATCTTCGTCTGTTACCTGTTCAACTACCTGGACCGGGTCAACGTCGGTTTCGCCAAGTTGCAGATGCTCGACGCGCTGCAATGGAGCGAGACGGTGTACGGCCTGGGCGCGGGCATCTTCTTCATCGGCTACGTGCTCAGCGGCGTGCCGGCGAACCTGCTGCTGCACCGGCTCGGCGCGCGGAAGGTGATCGGCACGCTGATGGTGGCCTGGGGCGCGGCATCGGCGGCGCTGATGTTCGTCAGCACGCCGCTCGAGTTCTACGTGCTGCGCTTCGTCACCGGCGTGTTCGAGGCGGGTTTCTTCCCGGGCATCGTGCTGTACTTCACGCAGTGGTTCCCGTCCTCGCGGCGCGGCCGGGTGATGGGCCTGTTCATGTCGGCGATCCCGATCTCCGGCGTGCTCGGCAGCCCGCTCTCGGGCTGGATGATGGAGACCTTCGCCGGCCACCACGGCCTGGACGGCTGGCAGTGGATGTTCCTGCTGCAGGGCCTGCCCACGGTGGCGCTGGGCGTGCTGGTCTACATGCTGCTGAACGATGGCATCGAGAAGGCCAACTGGCTGCGCCCGGACGAGAAACGCCTGCTGCTGGCCGAACTCGCCGAGGACGAGCGCCAGCGCCGCCAGGCCACGCAATCGACCGATTCCTTCGCCAGCGTGCTGCGCAACGGCAGCGTGTGGATGCTGGGGCTGGTGTACTTCTGCATCCAGATGGGCGTGTACGCGATCAACTTCTGGCTGCCCACCATCGTCAAGTCGCTGGGCTTCCAGAGCCCGTTGGCGGTCGGCTGGGTGAGCGCCATCCCGTACTTCTGCGCATGCCTGTTCATGATCTGGGTGGGGCGTTCGGCCGATGCGCGCAAGGAACGGCGCTGGCACCTGAGCGGTCCGCTGCTGATGGGCCTGTGCGGGTTGATGCTCGCCACCCAGGCCGACGGCAATGCCGTGCTCGCCATCGTCGGCCTGTCCTTGGCCACCATGGGCGCGCTGTCGGGCCTGCCGATGTTCTGGCCGCTGCCTACCGCCTTCCTCGGCAGCGCGGCCGCCGCCGGCGGGCTGGCGCTGATCAACTCGCTGGGCCAGGTCGCCGGGTTCGTCAGCCCGTTCCTGGTGGGCTGGATCAAGGACGCCACCGGCGGCACCGACGTAGCGTTGTACATACTCTCGGCCGTATTGCTGCTGGGCGCATTGCTGGTGCTGCGCGTGCCGGCCAAGACCGTCAACCGTTGAACCACCGGGAGCGCCTGCCACCATGATCGATCCGACGCCACGGCATGCGACGCCCCAGCGCGTGCTGCTCGAGCGCATGTTCCGGGCCGCCATCGCCGCCGCCCAGCCGGCCCACTGCATTCCCGCCTACCTGCCGTCCCCGCCGAAGGGGCGGCTGGTGGTGATCGGCGCCGGCAAGGCCTCGGCGGCGATGGCCCAGGCGGTCGAAGCCCACTGGGATGGTCCGCTCGACGGGCTGGTGGTCACCCGCTACGGCTACGAGGTGCCGTGCGAGCGCATCGAGATCGTCCAGGCCGCGCATCCGGTGCCGGACGCGGCCGGCATGCAGGCCGCGCGGCGCATCAAGGCGCTGGTCGAGGGCCTGGGCGCCGACGACACCGTGCTGTGCCTGATCTCCGGCGGCGGCTCGGCGCTGCTGGCGTTGCCGCTCGAAGGCGTCACGCTGGAGGACAAGCAGCGCATCAACCAGGACCTGCTGAAATCCGGCGCCACCATCCGCGAGATGAACTGCGTGCGCCGCCACCTGTCCGCGATCAAGGGAGGGCGCCTGGCCGCCGCCTGCCATCCGGCCAAGGTGGTGACGCTGATGATCTCCGACATCCCCGGCGACCACCCCGAGGACATCGCCTCCGGCCCCACCCTCGGCGATCCCACCACCTGCGCCGATGCGCTGGCGATCGTGCGCCGCTACGGCATCGCGCTGCCGCCGGTCGCCCTGGCCGCGCTGGAAAGTGGCGCCGGCGAATCGGTCAAGCCGGACGATCCGCGCCTGCACGGCCATCAATCGCACATCATCGCGACCCCGCAGCGAGCACTGGAAGCAGCGGCCGAGGTCGCCCGTCAAGCCGGCGTCACCCCTTACCTGTTGAGCGACAGCATCGAAGGCGAATCGCGCGAGGTCGGCAAGGTGCTGGCCGCCCTGGCCCGCCAGGTGCAGCGCCATGGCCAGCCCATGGCCGCCCCCTGCGTGCTGATCAGCGGCGGCGAAACCACCGTCACCGTGCGCGGCCCGGGCCGCGGCGGCCGCAACGTGGAATTCCTGCTCTCGTTGGGCATCGCGCTCGACGGCCAACCCGGCATCCACGCGCTGGCAGGCGACACCGACGGCGTGGACGGCCAGGAGGAGATCGCCGGCGCCTACCTGTCCCCGGACACCCTGGCCCGCGCCTGGGAGCTGGGCCTGCGTCCCAAGGAGCACCTGGACGCCAACGACGGCCACGGCTTCTTCGGCGCCCTGGGCGACGCCGTGGCCACCGGCCCCACGCTGACCAACGTCAACGATTTCCGCGCGATCCTGGTCGAAGGGCGCTGAGCCGCGGCCACCCGCTCGTCGTCCGTCATTCCCGCGGCGGCGGGCATGGCGACGCCGGAAACCCGACGCGCCGACGCTGGCACGCGGATTGCATCCGCCACGGCAGACTGTTTCCGGAACCTGCACGTGGCCACTGCCGCCGACAAGAACAAGAAGACCGACGCCCAGGACAAGCCCAAAGGAAGCGGCAAGACCCTCGTGCTGGTCGCCGCGGCGGCTGTCGTCGCGGCCGCCGCGGCGGGCGGCGGCGCGTGGTTCTACGCCCAGCAGGACGGCAAGGCCGGCCAGGCCAAGGCCGCCGGGAAAGCCGCCGCGCTGCCGGCGCCGGCGCAGTACTTCCCGATGGATCCGCCGTTCGTGGTCAATCTCAACGGGCCGATCGACGGCCCGCGCTACCTGCAGGTCGAGATCCAGCTGATGACCCGCAATCCGGACCAGATGAAGTCCATCGTCGAGAACGCGCCGGCGATCCGTGCCCACCTGCTGATGCTGCTGTCGGGCGTGCAATCCACCGAGATCGCCGACGTCGCGGGGCGGCTGAAGCTGCAGAAGGCCGCGCTGGCCGAGGCGCAGCGGGTGATGACCGCCGAGACCGGCAAGAAGTGCGTTGAAGACCTGCTGTTCACCAGCTTCGTGACCCAGTAATGAGCATCAACGACCTGCTTTCCCAGGACGAGATCGACGCCCTGCTGCACGGCGTCGATTCCGGCGCGGTCAGCACCGAGCCGGAGCCTGCCCCGGGCGAGGCCCGGCCGTACGACCTGTCCAGCCAGGACCGGATCATTCGCGGCCGCATGCCGACCCTGGAGATGGTCAACGAGCGCTTCGCGCGCCTGTGGCGGATCGGCCTGTTCAACCTGATCCGGCGTTCGGCCGACCTGTCGGTGCGCGGCATCGACCTGATCAAGTTCAACGAGTACATGCACTCGCTGTACGTGCCGACCAACCTCAACCTGATCCGCTTCAAGCCGCTGCGCGGCACCGGCCTGATCGTGTTCGAGCCGACCCTGGTGTTCACCGTGGTCGACAACTTCTTCGGCGGCGACGGCCGCTACCCCACCCGCATCGAGGGTCGCGAGTTCACCGCCACCGAAATGCGGGTGATCCAGTTGCTGCTCAAGCAGACCTTCGCCGACCTGAAGGAAGCCTGGGCCCCGGTGATGGACGTGGACTTCGAGTACATCAACTCGGAGATCAACCCGCACTTCGCCAACATCGTGACGCCGCGCGAGTACGTGGTGGTCTGCCGCTTCCACGTCGAGCTGGAAGGCGGCGGCGGCGAGATCCACGTCACCTTGCCCTACTCGATGCTGGAGCCGATCCGCGACGTGCTCGACGCCGGCATCCAGAGCGACCGCAACGACCGCGACGAGAGCTGGAACGTGTCGCTGCGCGAGCAGCTCGACATCGCCGAGGTCACCCTCTCCAGCGTGCTGGCCAGCAAGCGCATCAGCCTGCGCCAGCTCACCCGGCTGAAGGTCGGCGACATCCTGCCGATCGAGCTGCCCGCGCAGGTGCCGCTGTGCGTGGAGGACATCCCCGTGTTCACCGGCGAATTCGGCGTCGCCAACGGCAACAACGCCGTGAAGATCACCGCGGTGAAACCGCCCGCCGCCACTGCCCCGGCGCGTGCCGCCGTTCCACAGGACTCCCTGCCATGAACCATACCGAAGCGCCCGCGGCGCAGTTCGACAACCTCCAGGCCGAGCACGACCCGGCCGCGGCCGACCTCAACCTGGACGTGATCCTGGACGTGCCGGTGACGCTGTCGCTGGAAGTCGGCCGCGCGCGCATCCCGATCCGCAACCTGCTGCAGCTCAACCAGGGCTCGGTGGTGGAACTGGACCGCGGCGCGGGCGAGCCGCTGGACGTGTACGTCAACGGCACGCTCATCGCGCACGGCGAGGTGGTCGTCATCAACGACCGCTTCGGCATCCGCCTGACCGACGTGGTCAGCCCGAGCGAGCGCATCCGGAGGCTGCGGTGAGCGCATGGCTCCTGGCCACGGTGGCGACCGGCGCCCAGGCGGCGAAGGTCGGCAGCCAGGCGCCGTCCTCGCCCGGCGTGTTCGGCGCGGTGTTCGCGCTGCTGCTGGTGCTGGGCCTGATCGTCGGCCTCGGCTGGCTGCTCAAGCGCATGCCCGGCAGCGGCTTCCGTCCCGCCGCCGGCCTGAAGCTGGTCGCCAGCCTGCCGCTCGGCCCGAAGGAACGCGTGGTGGTCGTCGAGGTCAACGGCGAGCAGTTGCTGCTGGGCGTCGCCGCGGGCGGCATCCGCACGTTGCACACCCTGCCCGAGCCGTTGCCGCAGGCCCCGGCCCCGGCGCTGCCGGACCTGAAACGACTCCCCGATTTCGCGCGCCTGCTGTCGCAGAAGCTGCGCAAGGATTCCTGACATGCTGCTCCGCTGGAACCGTTGGAGGCGCAGCCTCAGGCTGGTGCTGATCCTGTTGGCAACGATGCTGGCGTCCGCCGCGATGGCGGCCCCGGCGGCCGTACCGGCGATGGCGCAGGCCGCGGCGGCCGCTGCGCAGCCGGCCTCGATCGAACCCGCGCCGGCGGCCGGCGCCAACCAGATACCTTCGCTGCCCAACGTCAACGTCGGGCGCATCGGCAACCAGCCGGTGAGCCTGCCGCTGCAGACGCTGCTGCTGATGACGGCGATCACCCTGCTGCCGTCGATGCTGCTGGTGCTGACCGCGTTCACCCGCATCACCATCGTGCTCGGCCTGCTGCGGCAGGCGCTGGGCACCGGCCAGACCCCGTCCAACCAGGTGCTGCTGGGCCTGGCGCTGTTCCTGACCGCGCTGGTGATGATGCCGGTGTGGCAGAAGATGTGGAGCGCCGGCCTGCAGCCCTACCTCGACGGCCGGATCGACTTCCAGACCGCCTGGACGCTGACCACCCAGCCGCTGCGCGCCTTCATGCTGGCGCAGGTGCGCGAGACCGACCTGATGACCTTCGCCGGCATGGCCGGCGACGGCAAGTACGCCGGCCCGGACGCGGTGCCGTTCCCGGTGCTGGTCGCCTCGTTCGTCACCAGCGAGCTGAAGACCGCCTTCGAGATCGGCTTCCTGATCTTCATCCCCTTCGTGATCATCGACCTGGTCGTGGCCAGCGTGCTGATGTCGATGGGCATGATGATGATGTCGCCGATGCTGGTGTCGGCCCCGTTCAAGATCCTGCTGTTCGTGCTGGTGGACGGCTGGGTGCTTGTGGTCGGCACGTTGGCGGCCAGTTTCAATGCGGTGTGAGGCCGCGGCCCCGGGCACGACCCGGCGGCTCGTCCTTCCCGGGTTTCCCATCCCGAGTCCCGAACCATGAGTCCCGAAATCGCTCTCACCGAGCTCCGCGGCGGGCTGGTCACCGTGCTGTGGATCGCCGGCCCGATCCTGCTCGCCATCCTGGTGGTCGGCATCGTCGTCGGCATCGTGCAGGCCGCGACCCAGCTCAACGAACCGACCATCGCCTTCGTCTCCAAGGCGGTCGCGCTGACGGTCCTGCTGTTCGCCACCGGCTCGATGCTGCTGGCGCACCTGGTCGAGTACACCACGATGCTGTTCCAGCGCATCCCGCATTTGATCGGGTAGCGGGATGGCAATGCCGCTATCGCGCGTTGATACCGTCGTCCCCGCGCAGGCGGGGACCCAGTGGCTTTCGAGCAGATGGCGCAAAGGCCGGTTGAACGCATGAACCACGATTGCGGACGGGTTTCGCGCAAGTCGCTGGGTCCCCGCCTGCGCGGGGACGACGGTATTGCCATTGTCGTGCAGTGCGAGCCGCACTGATGGACGCCGCCACCCAAATGGTGATCGACGGCCAGCAGGCCTTCGCGATGATCGGTACGGTGCTGTGGACCATGCTGCGCATCGGGGCGCTGCTCGCGGCGATGCCGCTGATCGGCACCCGCGCGTTGCCGGCGCGGATACGCGTGGTGCTCGCGGGCACGCTGGCCATGGCGCTGGCGCCGATCCTGCCACCGGTCCCGGAGTGGAACGGATTCGATGCGGCCGCGGTGCTGGGCATCGCGCGCGAGCTGGCGATCGGTGCGTCGATGGGTTTCATGCTGCGGCTGATCTTCGAGGCCGGTGCGCTGGCCGGCGAAATGATTTCCCAGAGCATGGGCCTGTCGTTCGCGCAGATGTCGGATCCGCTGCGCGGCGTCACCTCGGGCGTGGTGTCGCAGTGGTTCTACATCGGCTTCGGCCTGTTGTTCTTCGCCGCCAACGGCCACCTGGCCTTGGTGGCGCTGCTGGTGGACAGCTACAAGGCGTTGCCGATCGGCACCGCGCTGCCCGACGTGCATGCCTTCGCCGAGGTCGCGCCCACTTTCTTCCTGCACGTGCTGCGCGGCGGGCTCACGCTGGCGCTGCCGATGATCGTGGCGATGCTGGCGGTCAACCTGGCCTTCGGCGCGCTGTCGCGGGCCGCGCCCGCACTGAACCCGATCCAGCTCGGCCTGCCGGTCTCGCTGCTGCTGGGACTGTTCCTGCTGGCGATGCTGGCCGGCGAGATGTCCGCGCCGGTACAGCGCATGTTCGACGCCGCCTTCGATGCGGCGCGCCAGCTCGGCGGCTGACGCCAGCCCAGGCCCCCCACGGGAGGGACTCCAGTCCCGACGGGGCTGCCCGCGAACGGCGGCCAAGGATTTCCGTTGGGACCGAAGGCCGATACCGCGCCTGCCCGCTGGCATGACCACCCGGGCAGCGCCGGCAACTCCCGCCGGGACTGGAGCACCCCCCGTGAAGCGACCGCCCTGCCGCCCCGACCTGCGGCCGCCACGCTCAAGTCCGCTCGAACGCGGCCGCTATCGCCAGGGCACTTCTGCTCTTTCCTCCCGGGCCTTACATGCAGGGCAGCTACAACGAATGGCTGGTGGCGATCTCGCTCGCCGTAGCCGTCCTGGCCTCCTATACCGCGTTGGACATGGCCGGCCGGGTTTCGGCCACGCGCGGCCGGGCGGCCGGCTGGTGGCTGGCCGGCGGCGCGCTGGCGATGGGTTTCGGGGTCTGGTCGATGCATTTCATCGGCATGCTCGCCTTCAGCCTGCCGGTCCCGCTCGGATACGACCTGGGGCTCACCCTGTACTCGATGGTGGTCTCGGTGCTCGCCTCGGCCTTCGCGCTCTGGCTGGTGTCGCGCCGCGAACTGCCCTACCCGCGGCTGGCGGCCGGCGCCCTGCTGATGGGGCTGGGCATCGCCGCGATGCATTACCTGGGCATGGCCGCGATGCGGATGCAGCCCGGCATCGACTACCACCCTGGCTGGTTCGCGCTGTCGCTGGCGATCGCGATCGCCGCCTCGGCCGCGGCGCTGTGGATCGCGTTCCGCCTGCGCAGCGGGCACCGCCGCTACGTGGTGCAGCCGCTGGCGGCGCTGGTGATGGGCCTGGCGATCGTCGGCATGCACTACACCGGCATGGCCGCGGCCCGGTTCCCGCCCGAAAGCATCTGCGGCGCCGCGCGCGACGGCGGCATGCCGGTGCAGTGGCTGGCGGTGCTGGTGGTCGTGGTGACGCTGGGCGTGACCGCGATGGCGCTGGGCGTGTCGGTGCTCGACCGTCACTTCCAGCAGCGCACGGAACTGCTGGCCAGCTCGCTTGCCGCCGCCAACCGGGAGCTGGAACAGGCCGCGCTGCACGACTCGCTGACCCGGTTGCCCAACCGGCTGCTGCTGCAGGACCGGATCCAGCAGGGGCTCGAGCGGGCGCAGCGACGGCGCCGCCGGTTCGCGGTGATGTTCCTGGACCTGGACGGCTTCAAGGCGATCAACGACGCCTACGGGCACCAGGCCGGCGATGCCCTGCTGGTCGCGGTGGCCAGCAGGCTCGGCACGCTGCTGCGGAGCGACGACACCCTCGCCCGGCTCGGCGGCGACGAGTTCGTGCTGGCATTGCCGGTGGACGAACCGGAGGACGCCGCCGCCCTGGCCGAGCGGGTCGTGGCCGCGCTCGTGGCGCCGTTCAAGTCCAACGACATCGAGTTGCGGGTCTCGACCAGCATCGGCATCGCGATCTATCCCGAGGACGGCACGCACGACCACGTGCTGATCGCCAATGCGGATGCGGCGATGTACCACGCCAAGGCGACCGGCCGGAACGGCTATGCGTTCTTCGAGCCGTCGATGAACCGCAGCGCCCACGAGAAGATGCTGCTGGTGCGCGACCTGCCGCTGGCGCTGGAGCGGCGCCAGTTCGTGCTCCATTACCAGCCCAAGTACGGCGCGCACGGCCGCGACGTGGTCGGCGCGGAGGCGTTGATGCGCTGGCAGCATCCGGAGCGCGGCCTGATCATGCCGGACCGTTTCATCCCGGTGGCCGAGCGGATCGGCCTGATCGTGCCGATCGGCGAATGGGCGCTGGAGGAGGCCTGCCGCCAGATGCGCGAGTGGCGCGAGGCCGGTCGTGGCGACTGGAACGTGGCCGTGAACCTGTCGCCGGTGCAGCTGGCCTCCCCGGGCCTGGTCGCCTGCGTCGGCCAGGCCCTGGCCAGGCACGGCATCGACCCGGCCCGGCTGACCCTGGAGATCACCGAGAGCGCCGCCATGCGCGACGCCGACGCCAGCCTGGAAGTGCTCAAGGCCCTGCACGAACTCGGCGTCAACATCGCCATCGACGACTTCGGCACCGGCTACTCCAACCTGATGTACCTCAAGCGCCTGCCGGCCTGCGAGCTGAAGATCGACCGCATGTTCGTGCAGGGCCTGCAACAGGAGGGCGAGGACCGGGCGATCGTGGCGGCGATCGTCGGCCTGGCGCGCACGCTCAACATGAAGGTGGTGGCCGAAGGCGTGGAGACCGAACTTCAGCGGCACCACCTGCGCGACCTGGGCTGCGACCAGTTGCAGGGCTACCTGATGAGCCGGCCGCTCGAGCCGCGTAGTTTCATTGCTGCCGCGAGCCTTTAGGCTCGGGATTCGGGATTCGGGATTCGGGATTCGGGATTCGGGATTCGGGAAAGCCTCCTTGCCTGGGTTTGGCTGTCAAGCGATCCGAGGCCCTTCTTGCCGCTTTCTTGTTCTTTCGTGGGAGGGACTTCAGTCCCGACGGAGGGCCTGTAAAGCCCTGTCGGGACTGAAGTCCCTCCCACAACGGGATTCCCTCCGAAGCAGGCTCGTCGCCTTTCCGAGTCCCGGTCCCAGTCCCCAAACCCGGGGCCCGCCCCCGAAGGAATAGAACTTGCATCGCCCCGCGGGAGCCCCTCCCCCGCAACGCGATGGCCGAGAACGAAGACGGCGCCGAACGCACCGAACAGCCTACCGAGAAACGCCTGCGCGAGGCCCGCGAGCAAGGCAACATCCCGCGCTCGCGCGAGCTGGCGACCGCCGCGGTGTTCACCGCCGGCGTGTTCGCGCTGATGGCGATGTCCGGCAGCCTGGCGTCGGGCGCGCACGGCTGGATGAAGGCCGCGCTGAGCCCGGACCCGGGCCTGCGCGACAACCCGTCCAAGCTGCTGGGCCATTTCGGCGAGCTGCTCGTGCAGTTGCTGTGGGTGACGGCGCCGCTGGTCCTGGTCTGCCTGCTGGCGGGATTGGCCGGGCCGCTGTTGATGGGCGGACTGCGGTTTTCGGGCAAGGCGCTGGCGCCGGACCCCAACAAGCTCAACCCGCTGGCCGGCCTCAAGCGCCTGTACGGCGCGGAGAGCATCGGCGAGCTGGTCAAGTCGCTGTTGCGCGTGCTGTTCGTCGGCACCGCCACCGGCCTGTGCATTTGGCATGGCCTGCACGACCTGCGCACCCTGCTGAACGCGCCGCTGGAACGCGCGATCGTCGATGGCCTGGGCTTCACCCTGCGGCTGCTGATGTACGCCGCGCTCGCGCTCGGGCTGCTCGCCGCGCTGGACGCGCCTTACCAGAAGTGGAACTGGCTGCGCCGGCTGAAGATGACCCGCGAGGAGGTCAAGCGCGAGATCAAGGAAAGCGAGGGCAGCCCGGAGGTCAAGAGCCGGATCCGGCAGATGCAGCAGCAACTGGCGCAGCGCCGGATGATCGAGGCGGTACCCAAGGCCGACGTGGTGCTGGTCAACCCCACCCACTACGCGGTGGCGCTGCAGTACGAGGGAGAGCGGATGCGTGCGCCGATCGTGGTCGCCAAGGGCGTGGACGAGGTCGCCCAGCGCATCCGCGAGGTCGGCGAGCAGCACCGTGTCGCGATCGTGTCGGCCCCGCCTTTGGCACGCGCCTTGTATCGGGAAGCGCAACTCGGCAAGGAAATCCCCGTGAGACTGTATTCGGCCGTCGCCCAGGTGCTGTCCTACGTCTACCAGCTGCGCGCCTGGCGGCGCGGCCCGATGCCGCAGCTGCCCGCGATCGAACTCGACGAGTTCGCCGGCACGGACGGCCGCGCATGAGCGCGCAGGCCTCGCCGGTGAACGCCCGCAAGCTGCTGGACATGGTCCGGCACGGCCTGGGCGCGCCGCTCATCGTGCTGGCGATGCTGGCGATGGTGGTGGTGCCGCTGGCCGCGCCGGTGCTGGACGCGCTGTTCACCTTCAACATCGCGATCTCGCTGATGGTGCTGCTGGCGGTGGTCTACGTGAAGCGGCCGCTGGACTTCACGATCTTCCCGATCGTGCTGCTGATGACCACGATGCTGCGGCTGGCGCTGAACGTGGCCTCCACCCGCGTGATCCTGCTCAACGGCCAGAACGGACACGACGCGGCCGGCAAGGTGATCGCCGCGTTCGGCGAGTTCGTGATCGGCGGCAACTACGCGGTCGGCATCGTGGTGTTCGCGATCCTGACCATCATCAACTTCGTGGTCATCACCAAGGGCGCCGGGCGCGTGTCGGAAGTGACCGCGCGCTTCATCCTCGACGCCATGCCCGGCAAGCAGATGGCGATCGACGCCGACCTCAACGCCGGCCTGCTCACCCGCGAGGAAGCCAAGGCCCGCCGCGAGGAGGTGCGCGAGGAAGCCGACTTCTACGGCGCGATGGACGGCGCCAGCAAGTTCATCCGCGGCGATGCCATCGCCGGCATCCTGATCCTGTTCATCAACCTGCTCGGCGGCCTGGCGGTGGGCGTGCTCCAGCACGGCATGCCGTTCGGCGAGGCCGCCTCGACCTATACCCTGCTGTCGATCGGCGACGGCCTGGTGGCGCAGCTGCCGGCGCTGCTGGTGTCCTCGGCGGTGGCGATGCTGGTCACGCGCGCCTCGCGCGCGCAGGACATGAGCCAGGCGATGGTCGGTCAGGTGTTCGGGCAGCACAAGGCGCTGGCGATCGCCGCGGCGATCCTCGGCCTGGTCGGGCTGGTGCCGGGCATGCCGAACGTCGCCTTTTTGACGTTGGGCCTGCTGCTCGGTTTCGTGGCGTGGCGGTTGTGGAAGCGCGACGCCGGAACTCCGTCGCCGGGTACGGGCGCCGCGCCGGGCAAACCGGGCGATCCCAAGCTGCCCGGCGCCGCGCCCGCGCCCTCGCCGGAACTAAGCTGGGACGAACTGCGCCCGATCGACCCGCTCGGCCTGGAAGTCGGCTACCGGCTGATCCCGCTGGTGGACAAGAACCAGGGCGGCGAACTGATGGCACGCATCAAGGGCGTGCGACGCAAGCTCACCCAGGACATCGGCTTCCTGATCCCGCCGGTGCACATCCGCGACAACCTGGAACTGACCGCCACGTCGTACCGCCTGCTGATCCACGGCGTGCCGGTGGCGACCGCCGAGGTGCACCCCGACCGCGAACTGGCGCTGGACCCGGGCGGCGCGCTCGGCAAGCTCGACGGCATCAAGGGCAAGGATCCCGCGTTCGGGCTCGACGCCACCTGGATCCAGCCCGGCCAGCGCGCCCAGGCCGAGGCCATGGGCTATACCGTGGTCGATCCCGCCACGGTGATCGCCACCCACCTCTCGCACCTGATCCGCGAGCACGCGCCCGAGCTGCTCGGCCACGAGGAAGTGCAGCAACTGCTCGCCCAGCTCGGCAAGAGCGCACCCAAGCTGGTCGAGGACCTCACCCCCAAGGCGCTGCCGCTCGCCGTCGTGGTGCGGGTGCTGCAGAACCTGCTGGTCGAGCGCATCCCCATCCGCCAGCTGCGCAAGATCGTCGAGGCGCTGGTCGAGCACGCCCCGCATGGCCAGGACCCGGCCATGCTGACCGCCGCGGTGCGCACTTCGCTGGGCCGTTTCATCGTCCAGGAGATCGCCGGCATGTCGCCGGAGCTGCCGGTGTTCACCCTCGCCCCGCAATTGGAACGGGTCTTGCAGGAGTCCGCCCAGGGCGGCGGCAACGTCGCCCTCGAACCCGGCCTCGCCGAGCGCCTGCACCAGAGCCTGGCCGACTGCGTCGGCAAGCAGGAGGCCCGCAACGAGCCGGCGGTGGTGCTGGTCCCCGGCCAGGTCCGCGCCGCGCTGGCGCGCCTGGTCCGGCACAGCGTCCCGCAGCTGTCGGTGCTGGCCTACAGCGAGGTGCCGGAGGACAAGCGGCTGAAGCTAGTGGGGACGATCAGTTAGAGGCCGGGATTGGGGATTCGGGATTGGGGATTCGCAAGAGCGGGTTCCCGCGAGTGGAGAGAACAGGAATGAAAGTGTCCAGAACTTCGACCAGGAAACGCCAAGCTCCGCCCGCTTTTGTGAATCCCCAATCCCGAATCCCCAGTCCCGCTGCTCCTGCCAATCCCGAATCCCGAATCTCCCATCCCGGCACCCCATGAAGATCAAACGCTTCGTCGCCCCCGACATGCGCACGGCCTTCCGCATGGTGCGCGAAGAGCACGGCCCGGACGCGGTGATCCTGTCCAACCGGCGCACCGAGGAAGGCATCGAGATCGTCGCCGCCAGCAACTACGACGAGGAGCTGGTGCAGCGCGCCCTGGACAACGTGCGCCAGCCGCCGGCGCGCGCCGCCGCGGCGGGCATCGCCGAATCCGCGCCGGCGCGCACGCCGGCCGACGAGATGATCGCCGCGCTTGCCCAGCGCCAGCAGCCCGGGCGTGGCGCGGCCGCCGCGCCGCGCGAACGCGGCGTGCCGGTCGCGGAGAAGCCCGCGGCCCGCGCGAAGGCCGCTTCCGGCCGCGCCCCGGTGCAGTTGCCCGAAGAGATCTTCGCCACGTTCGTACAGCCAGCGCCGGACGCTCCCGAGCTGCCGGCGTTGCCGCCGATCGCCGCGCCCCGGCCGCTGCCGCCCGCCGAACCGGCCGCGGGCGCGCCTTCCCTCGCGCACGCGCCGTTGCCCAAGCCGCAGGACGACGCCGAACTGCGGCAGCTGCGCGAGGAACTGGCGCTGATGCGGCAGATGATCGAGCGCGAGATGAACCGGCTCACCGACGAGCGCCTGCGCGGCTCGCCGGTGCGCGCCCAGGCGCTGGAACTGCTCGACGACTACGGCTTCGACGCCGGCATCACCCGCGACGTCGCCATGCAGATCCCGGCCGACACCGAACTGCACAAGGGCCGCGGCCTGATGCTCGGCCTGCTGTCCAAGCGCCTGCCGATCGCCCCGGTCGATCCGCTCGAGATCGGCGGCGTGATCGCGCTGGTCGGCCCCACCGGCGCCGGCAAGACCACCACCATCGCCAAGCTCGCCGCGCGCTTCGCCGCCCAGCACGCCCCGCGCGACGTCGCCCTGGTCACCACCGACACCCTGCGCGTCGGCGGGCGCGAGCAGTTGCACGGCTACGGCCGCCAGCTCGGCATCGCCGTGCACGAGGCCGACAGCGACCAGGGCCTTATGGCCCTGCTGGAACGCCTGCGCGACTACAAGCTGGTGCTGATCGACACCGCCGGCATGGGCCAGCGCGACCGTGCCCTGGCGGCGCAGTTGAACTGGCTGCGCGCCGCACGCCAGGTCACCTCGCTGCTGGTGCTGCCGGCCAACGCCCACTTCTCGGACCTGGACGAGGTGGCGCGCCGCTTCGCCGGAGCCCGGCCCCAGGGCGTGGTGCTGACCAAGCTGGACGAGACCGGGCGGCTCGGCAGCGCCCTGTCCGTGGTAGTCGACCACCAGTTGCCGATCACCTGGATCACCGACGGCCAGCGCGTCCCCGACGACCTGCACCGGGCCAACGCCGCCAGCCTCGTACTCCGCCTTGAAGATTTGCGGCGCGCTGCCGATAAGCCCTGTACTCCGGAGCACACCCATGCCGTCGCGTGAATACGCCCAGCTGACCAACGCCTACCCGTTGTCCACGACCCGTGCCGAGCCGCTGGGCCCGGTGCGGAGCATCGCCGTGACCGGCGGCAAGGGCGGCGTCGGCAAGACCAACCTCTCGGCCAACCTGGCCGTGGCGCTGGCCGACATGGGCCGGCGCACGCTGCTGCTGGATGCCGACCTGGGCCTGGCCAACATCGACGTGATCCTCGGCCTGCAGCCCAAGCTGACCCTGGCCGACCTGGTCGCGGGGCGCTGCTCGCTGGAAGACGTGATCCTCACCGGCCCGGGCGGCGTGCTGGTGGTGCCGGCCGCGTCCGGCCGCCGCCACATGGCCGAGCTGGCCCAGGCCGAGCACATCGGCCTGGTCAACGTGTTCTCCGAGCTGGAACGCGACCTGGACGTGATGGTGATCGACACCGCCGCCGGCATCACCGACAGCGTGCTCACCTTCTGCCAGGCCGCGCAGGACACGGTGGTCGTGGTCTGCGACGAGCCGGCCTCGATCACCGATGCCTACGCGCTGATCAAGGTGCTCTCGCGCGAGCGCGGCGTGGACCGCCTGCAGATCGTCGCCAACATGGTGCGCGACCCGAACGAAGGCCGGCTGCTGTACGACAAGCTCGCGCGGGTCTGCGAGAAGTTCCTCGGCGACGTCTCGCTCAACTACCTCGGCCACGTGCCCCAGGACGACTGGCTGCGGTTGGCGGTGCAGCGCCAGCAACCGGTGACCAAGCTCTACCCGGGCAGCCCGTCGGCGCAGGCGATCGCCGAGATCGCGCGCCGCACCTCGCGCTGGCAGGCCCCGACCGCGGCGCGCGGCAACGTCGAGTTCTTCCTCGAGCGCATCATCCAGCAGCGCAACGGGGTGGCGGCATGAACGCCGCCGCCCAGTACAAGGCGGTGCAGCGCGCCGGCAGCGCCGACAACGTCTACCAGCACGCCGACCTGGTGCGCCGCATCGCCCACCACCTCGCCGCGCGGTTGCCGGCCAGCGTGGAGATCGACGACCTGATCCAGGCCGGCATGATCGGCCTGATCGAGGCCTCGCGCTCGTACGACGCCGACCAGGGCGCCTCCTTCGAGACCTACGCCTCCATCCGCATCCGCGGCGCGATGATCGACGAGATCCGGCGCGGCGACTGGGTGCCGCGCTCGGTCCACCGGCGCGCCCGCGACGCCGCCGCCACCATCCGCAGGATCGAGCAGGAAACCGGCCGCGCCGCCTCCGCCACGGAGGTCGCCGCGGCGATGGACATGCCGCTGCCGGACTACCTGCGCCTGATGGAGGATGCCGCGCGCGGCCAGGTGCTGAGCCTGGAATCGCGGATCGAGGACCACGGCGAGCTCGATACCACGGCCAAGGGCGGCCCGACCCCGCAACAGATGGTGGAACGCGGCGAGTTCGGCCGCGAACTGTCGAAGGCCATCTCCCAATTGCCCGAGCGCGAGCAGCTGGTGCTGTCGCTCTATTACGAGCAGGAGCTCAACCTGAAGGAGATCGGCGCCGTCCTCGGCGTGAGCGAATCGCGCGTATGCCAGATCCACGGCCAGGCGATGGTGCGCCTGCGCGGTCGCCTGAAGGTCTTCGAGTTGGCCGATACCGGCGTGGACGATGAAGAGTGAGGTCGCCACCGGGGACTCGGGAAAGCGGGGATATCGGCGCTTCTGGTTTTCCACGCCCGCCGGTCCCAGGCCCGCGTCCCGGCCAAGATTTCCGTTTCCCTAGGAGTACCCCGTGAACAAGAACATGCGAATCCTGATCGTGGACGACTTCTCGACGATGCGGCGCATCGTCAAGAACCTGCTCGGCGATCTGGGTTTCACCAATACCGCGGAAGCCGAGGACGGCAATGCCGCGCTGTCCGCGCTGCGCTCGGGGCCGTTCGATTTCGTCATCACCGACTGGAACATGCCGGGCATGACCGGCATCGAACTGCTCAAGACCATCCGCGCCGATCCCAAGCTCAAGGCCCTGCCGGTGCTGATGGTCACCGCCGAGGCCAAGCGCGAGCAGATCATCGAGGCCGCCCAGAGCGGCGTGAACGGCTACATCATCAAGCCGTTCACCGCGCAGACCCTGGAAGAGAAGCTCGGCAAGATCTTCGAGCGGCTGGCGGCCACCGCATGATGGAGAGCGCGATCGAAACCAACGCCGAGCGCGCCGCGCTGATCGAGCGCCTGCACCATGCCCTGGACGCCCTCGAGGGCGGCGACGAGGGCGGCTGGCGCCGGGAAATCGACGCGCTGGCCGCCTGGCGCACGCGCCCGATGATCCAGGGCCTGAGCCGGCTCGCGCGCGAGCTCGGGCAGGCGCTGGGCGAACTGCCGAGCCTGCCGGAGGAAGCCGGCCAGCTGGACGATGCCTGCGCGCGCCTGGACCACGTGGTGCAGATGACCGAACAGGCCAGCCATCGCACCCTGGACCTGGCCGAGGAATGCCGCACGCTCGCCGACCAGCTGCAGGCCGGTGGCCTGGGCGCCGACCAGCAGGCGATCCTGGAGAAGATCCGCCACAACCTCACCGAGATGGCGCTCACCCAGAGCTACCAGGACCTGACCGGCCAGATCATCCGCCGCGTAGCGGGAATCGTGCGGCGCGTGCACGAAGGCTTCGGCGCGCTCGGCCTGCCGCCCAAGGACGGCAAGCCCGACGCGGCGCTGTCCGGTCCCGCGCTGAAGGGGCTGGACCACCACGCCGTCTCGCAGGACGACGCCGACGACCTGTTGTCCGGACTGGGGCTGTAGGAGCCTTGCACGTGAGCATGAGGCGTCCCGAAACGACCGCCATTCCCGCGAGAACGGGAATCCCGGGACGTTGCAATGGGGCAAACCCTGCGAATGGCAGGTCCACGTCGGTGGATTCCCGCCTCACCAGCCATCCGGCTGCTGGAAAGCACTTCGCGGGAATGACGACCAAGGCCTTGCCGACGGTTCCAGGGAGCGAGCGGTCATGAGCGCCGTTCCCGACGACATCGTCGCCGACTTCATCGTCGAGGCCCAGGAGATCCTGGACCGCCTCGGCGAGCAGCTGGTCTCGCTGGAACAGGCGCCGGAGGACGCGACCCAGCTCAATGCGGTGTTCCGCGGCTTCCACACGCTCAAGGGCGGCGCGGGCTTCCTCGGCGTGCAGCCGATGGTCGAACTGTGCCACGCGGCCGAGGAAACCCTGGGCCGCGCGCGTTCCGGGCAGGCGACGCTCGCCCCCCATCACTTCGATGCCGCGCAGCAGTCGCTGGACCACCTGCAGGCGATGCTCGATGCGCTGTCCGCCGGGCGGGAACCGGAGCAGGTGCCGGCGGCGTTGATCGCCCAGTTCGATGCCGGGAGCGAGCCACCGCCGGCGACGGGATCCGGCAAGGCGCAGGCCAGCCCCCCCCAGCCTGCAGCGTCCCACGACGATGGCCTGATCGGCGAGGACGAGTTCGAGTCCCTGCTCGACGAACTGCACGGCCGCGCCGCGCCCGGCACAAAGCCGCTGGCTGCGGCCGTTCCGGCCCCCGGGACCCGGGCATCGGCGCCCGTCGCCAAGCCGGCCGCCGAAGCCGAACACACCGTCCGCGTCGACACCAAGCGCCTGGACGCGATCGTCAACCTGATCGGCGAGCTGGTGCTGGCGCGCAATCGCCTGAAGACGCTGCGCGCGCGCATCCGCGACGAGGAACTCGACCGCGCCGTCAGCACCCTCGACATCGCCACCGCGCGCCTGCAGTCGGCGGTGATGCGCACGCGCATGCAGCCGGTCGGCAAGGTGTTCTCGCGCTTTCCCAAGGTCGCGCGCGACGTCGCCCGCTCGCTGCGCAAGGAGGTCGAGCTGGAACTGGTCGGCGCCGAGACCGAGCTGGACCGCAACCTGGTCGAAGCCCTGGCCGATCCGCTGGTGCACCTGGTCCGCAACGCGATCGACCACGGCGTGGAGGACCCGGACCTGCGCGAGGCCAGCGGCAAGCCGCGCAGCGGCCGCGTGCGCCTGTCGGCCCAGCAGGAAGGCGACTACGTCAGCATCGAGATCCAGGACGACGGCGCCGGCATCGATCCGGAACGGCTGCGCGAGAAGGCGCGCGAGAAGGGCCTGATCGACCACGAGGCGGCCGCGCGCCTGAGCGTGGACGAATGCCTGCACCTGATCTTCCTGCCGGGCTTCTCGACCAAGACCGAAGTCACCGACATCTCCGGGCGCGGCGTCGGCATGGACGTGGTGCAGTCGCGCATCCGCGAGCTGAGCGGCACCATCCAGATCCAGTCGGAACTCGGCCGCGGCACCCGCTTCATGATCCGCGTGCCGCTGACCCTTGCGATCCTGCCGACCCTGCTGGTGCAGGCCGGTGAGGACGTCTACGCGCTGCCGCTGGCGCGCGTCGTGGAGGTGCTGCACGCGCCGCAGACCTCGCTGGGATGGTTCGACGGCCGCGCCGTGCTCGACCGCCGCTCGCATACCTTGCCGCTGGTGGACCTGCGCCGCTGGCTGTCGCTGGATCCGCGCCCCACCCCGCTGTTGACCGTGGTCTTGCTGCAGGCCGGCGATACCCGGTTCGGCCTGGTCGTGGACCAGGTCCGCGGCCGCGAGGAAGTGGTGATCAAGCCGTTGCCGCGCGTGCTGCGCGGCCTGCCCGGCTATGCCGGCGCCACCCTGATCGGCGACGGCCGCATGGCGCTGATCCTCGACGTGGACGGGCTGCGCGCCAGCGACGGTTGAGCGGCCACCGCGATTGCGGGCCCGCTGGTTCCCCGGCGCTCACAACGGCTGGAACGAGCCCCGGTCCTGCAGGAACGTCAAACGGTTGACCCGGTCGACGAAACCGCGGATGTCCGCCGCCTGCCTGTGCGACATCGGCCCCGCCACCAGGAACCGGATCGTGTCGTCCTGCAGCGTCGGCGCCCCGCGCCGCAGCCCGGGCACCAGTTCCTCCGCGCATTCCTGGAATACCGCGCGCCACCGCTCGACCGGCACCTTGTCCAGCAGCACGACCAGCGGTTCATCGGGCCGGGCCTTGCCATGGACCGGGACCTCGAACCCGATGACATGAACGAAATGACGCAGTGGCATGCCGCGAAGATAGCGCTGGCCGTCGCCCGAACCGCCAACGCCCGCTTCACGCGGCTTCACGCCGCTTTGTGACCGATTCCCCCGGCGAAGCGCTATGAAGCCCTATCAAGTCCCCCGCACCCGCGCCGATACCGCTTGCATGGACAAGCTCAGTCTCACCGGTATCGTGCTGGCGCTGATCGCCGTGGTCGGCGGCAGCGTCCTGAAGGGCGCGGGCCTGGCCTCGCTGTGGTCGCCCGCCGCCTTCCTGATCGTCATCGTCGGCACGCTCGCGGCGATCCTGCTGCACACCTCGCCGGCGATCTTCCGCCGCGCCTTCCGGATCGTCGGCTGGGTGTTCAACCCGCCGGCCAGCCAGCGCGAGGCGCTGCTCGCGCAGATCCTGGAATGGAGCAACATCGCGCGCCGCCAGGGCCTGCTCGGCCTGGAAAGCCAGCTCGACGGCCAAGACGACGCCTTCCTGCGCAAGGGCCTGCAGATGCTGGTCGACGGCGTGGAGCCGGAAACCATGCGCCACATGCTGGAGATCGAGGTGTCCAACCAGGAGCGGCAGGACCTCGCCGCGGCGAAGGTGTTCGAAGGCATGGGCATCTATGCGCCCACGCTCGGCATCATCGGCGCCGTACTCGGCCTGATCGCGGTCATGAAGAACCTGGCCGACCCGTCCAAGCTCGGCCACGGCATCGCCGCCGCCTTCACCGCCACCATCTACGGCATCGCCTCGGCCAACCTGCTGTTCCTGCCGGTCGCGGCCAAGCTCAAGAGCGTGATCCACCACGCCAGCAACGAGCGCGAGATGGTCATCGAGGGCCTGATCGCGATCGCGCACGGCGAGAACCCGCGCAACATCGAGGCCAAGCTGGCCGGTTTCCTGCACTGATGGCCCGCCGCAAGCACCACGAAGAGCACCACAACCACGAGGCATGGGCGATCCCGTACGCCGACCTGCTGACGCTGCTGCTGGCCTTCTTCGTGGTGATGTACGCGATCTCCTCGATCAACGAGGGCAAGTACCGGGTGATGGCCGACGCGCTGACCGCCGCGTTCGGCGGCGCCCCGCGCACCATCAACCCGGTGCAGGTCGGCAACCACCAGCTGCAGGGGTCCGACTGGGACCGGCCCTCGCCGATCAAGTCCGGCGCCAAGGAAGGGCCGACCGCGCCGTCGCCGGCGCCCGACCCCACCCTGCTGCCGTCGATGGCTTCGCAGATGCGCATGCCGGTGTCGCTGCGCGACCAGGACCGGCTGGCGCGCGCGCAGCGGCAGATGGACCAGGTCGCCCGGCAACTCACCCGCGCGCTGGCCCCGCTGGTCGACGCCCGGCTGATCACCGTGCGCCGCCACGACCTGTGGATCGAGGTGGAGATCCACAGCGACATCCTGTTCGCGACCGGCTCGGCCCTGCTCGACCGCAATGCCCGCGACACCCTGGCCAAGCTCGCCACGGTCCTGCGCGAGGCGCCCAACGGCGTGCGCGTGGAGGGCTATACCGACAACCAGCCGATCGCCACCGCGCAGTTCCCGTCCAACTGGGAACTGTCCACGGCGCGGGCCGCCAGCGTGGTGCACCTGTTCGTCGACGAGGGCATCGCGCCGCAGCGGCTGGCGATGGTCGGCTATGGAGAATTCCGCCCGCGTGCCGATAACGCCAGCGAGGCCGGTCGCAACGCCAACCGGCGGGTGGTGCTGATCATCCTCGCCGACTCCGACGCCAGCCTCGCCCCGGAACTGACGCCGCCGTTGCAGGCGACGTCGCCGGACCCCACCAAGGCAACCGAATCGCAAACCGCCGGGGTCGTCCCCGGCAGCCGCGGCGTCAAGAGCGTTCCCGCGGTCATCGAAGGAGTGAACTGATGCGCATCTGGGCGATCGCCAACCAGAAGGGCGGCGTGGGCAAGACCACCACGACGCTGGCCCTGGGCCGCGGCCTGGCCGCGCTCGGACACCGCGTGCTGCTGGTCGACCTGGACCCGCACTCCTCGCTGACCCGTGCCTTCGGCGTGCCGGCCGAGCCGCCGCTGCGTGGCGTGCTCGACCTGTTCGGCACCCCGCCCGCCGACCTGTCCACGCTGCTGCGCGAAAGCGACATTCCAGGCTTGGCCTACGTCTGCGCGCAACCCGCCCTGGCCACGCTGGAGCGGCGCAGCGCCAACCAGCCCGGCCTCGGCCTGGCCCTGCAGAACGCCCTGGCACGGCACGGCCGCGCGCACGACTACATCCTGCTCGATTGCCCGCCGACGCTCGGCCTGCTGATGATCAACGCGCTGGCCGCGGCCGACCACCTGGTGATCCCCACACAGGCGGAGCCGTTGGCGCTGCACGGCCTGGCCGGCATGGTGCGCACCGCCGACATGGTGCAGCGCTCGCGCCGGCGCGAGCTTCCGCTGTCGATCCTGCCGACCCTGTTCGACCGCCGCACCCGCGCCGGCCACGAGTCGCTCAAGGAGATGCAGGCCCGCTACGGCGAGCGCGTGTGGGAAGACGCGATCCCGGTCGACACCCGCATCAGCAACGTCGACCTGCTGACCGCGCCGGCCAGCACCGACGACTATCCGGGCCGCGGCCTGGCCGCGTACCGCCGCGCGCTCGAGTGGATGCTCGCCAACGACGCCGCGCGCATGGAGCAGGCCGCGTGAACGGCACCGAGGCGCTCGACGAATACCTGGACGGCCTGCTGCAGGCGGTGGCCTGCAGTGCCGCGCAGGCGCCCCCGGCGGCCGCATCCGCGACCGGCGAGGTGCCTGCCGCCGCGTGCGGAGACCCCACGCCCGCCGCGGGCCCGGACGCGTCCGCCGCAACGATCGCCGACGACGTGATCGCCGAGATGATGGCCGACCCGGCTTTCGCCGCCGAAGCCCCCGCACCCGCGGATGTCGGCGCGGACGTGATCGCGGAGATGCTGGCCGATCCCGCCTTCGCCGATGCACCGGCCGATCGGGCCAAGTCCCCGGTCGCCGGGGTGGCGAGCGCTCCGGCACTCGTCGATCCCATGGCCGCCGACCTGATCGCGGAAATGGAGAACGACCCCGCGTTCGCGCCCGCCAAGCCCGCCGCCCTCGAAAGCGCGCCCGCGCGCAGCAAGGCCGCCACGAACCCGCCGGCGATGTCCAAGTCCCGGCTGCCGGCCCGGTCGGCAGCGGGGCAGCCCGCCCGGCTGCCGCCGCACATCCAGGCCCTGTTCCGCCCCGACGACGCGGATCGCGCGCAGGTCCCGCCGCAGCCCGCCGAACGCAGCTCGCGCTGGCTGCGGCTGCGCTGCGGCGAACAGGCCTATGCGCTGGAACTGCTGAAGGTGCAGGAAGTGGTATTGCCGACCCCGCTGTTGCGCCTGCGCGGCACCTCGCGCTCGATGCTCGGGATCATGAACCTGCGCGGGCTGGTGGTGCCCGTGCTCGACCTCGGCCTGTACCTGGGCTCGCAGCCGGTCGCGGCCGATCCCGATACCCGCGTGGTGGTGCTGGAGGAACAGGGCGAGACGATGGGCCTGCGGGTCTCGGCCGTGGAGGACGTCACCACCCTGACCGACCAGCAGATCGAGCCGCCGGACAACACCCGCCTGTGCAAGATCTCCAACCAGTTCTTCCGCGGCGTGGCACGCCTCGGCCAGCGCCCGGTGATCCTGCTGGATGCCTCGCAGCTGTTGCAGTGACGCCGGGCCCGGGGCCACGCACCCCGGCCCGCTTCGCACATCGACATTCCCCCTCAAGCTTGGCCGCTTCCTGCCGATACCGCCTGGGCAATCGTCTTTCCGGAGCACCGATGAGCACAGTGTCACTGGGCGAGGATCTCGGCATCGAGACCAGCGCCGACCTCAAGCAGAAGCTCGCGCCCTACCTCGCCGAGGCGGGACAGCTGATGCTCGATGCCGGCCAGGTCCGCCGCATCCATACCGCCAGCGTGCAGGTGCTGTGCGCCTTCGTCGACAGCCGCCGCAAGGCGGGGTTGCGGACCGGCTTCGATGGCTGCAACGACATCTTCAAGGACGCGGTGCGCCTGCTCGGCGTGGCCCACACGCTCGGCCTGTCCGCATCCAACGACAACCTGAAATCTGTGGAGAACGCCGCATGAGCGCACGTATCCTGGTGGTGGACGATTCGGCGTCGATGCGCCAGATGGTGTCCTTCGCCCTCACCTCGGCCGGTTTCGCGGTCGAAGAAGCCGAGGACGGCGCGATCGCCCTCGGCCGCGCCAAGGGCGAGAAGTTCAACGCGGTGGTCACCGACGTCAACATGCCCAACATGGACGGCATCGCGCTGATCCGCGAGCTGCGCCAGTTGCCGGACTACAAGTTCACCCCGCTGCTGATGCTGACCACCGAGTCGGCCGCCGAGAAGAAGTCCGAAGGCAAGGCCGCCGGCGCCACCGGCTGGCTGGTCAAGCCGTTCAATCCCGAGCAACTGGTCGCCACCGTCCAGAAGGTGCTGGGCTAGGGCCCGCCACGCCCCGATACCCGCCGTCGACTCCCACGATCCGGATTCCGCGCCATGAGCATGGACCTGCAACGCTTCCACGCCACCTTCTTCGAGGAAAGCCGCGAAGGGCTGGACGCGATGGAGGCAGGCCTGCTGTCGCTCGAAGGCGGCACCACCGATCCGGAGACCATCAACTCGGTGTTCCGCGCCGCGCACTCGATCAAGGGCGGCGCCGCCACGTTCGGCTTCGAGTCGATCGCCGGGCTGACGCACGTGCTGGAAACGCTGCTCGACGAGCTGCGCGCCGGCAAGCGCGCGCTGGAAGCCGCCGCGATCGACGCCATGCTGGGCTCGGTCGACGTGCTGCGCGCGCTGCTGCGCGAGGCCGAGCACGACCAGCCGGCCGACCCGGCCGCGGTGCGGGCGGTACTGGAGCGCCTCGACGCCGTGCTGTCCGGCGCCGCCACGCCTGCCCCGCCGGCCGCCGCGAAGGAAGAAGCGCCGGAGGCCTGGCACATCGGCTTCACGCCGGCGCCATCGCTGTTCATGAGCGGCAACGACCCGCTGCGCATCATCCGCGAACTCGAAAGCCTCGGCCCGCTGCAGGTCGCCGCGCGCCTGGAACGCCTGCCCGGCTTCGAGCAGATCGACCCGCTGGAGGCCTACATCGCCTGGGACCTCGGCCTGCTCGGCAAGGTCCCGCGCAGCAAGATCGAGGACACCTTCGCCTGGGTGGTCGACGATTGCGAGCTGGACATCCGTCCGATGGACCCGCCGTCGGCGGTCGAAGCCACGCCCGTGGCGGAACCGGCCGCCGCCGCGCCCGCCCCCGCCCTTGCCGCCGTCCCGGCCTCTCCCGCTGCCCCGGCCGCGGCCGGCAGCGCGCAGGAAGCGGAAACCTCCATCCGGGTCAGCGTCGACAAGGTCGACGCGCTGATCAATCTGGTCGGCGAACTGGTCATCACCCAGGCCATGCTCAAGCAGGTCTCCAGCGGCCTGGATCCCGCCGTCGCCGAGCGCCTGGTCGCCGGCCTGGAACTGCTCGAACGCAACACCCGCGACATCCAGGAAGCCGTCATCAGCGTGCGCATGCTGCCGGTGGACGCGGTGTTCCGGCGTTTCCCGCGCCTGGTCCGCGACCTGTCCACGCGCCTGGGCAAGCAGGTGCGCCTGCGCACCATCGGCGAAGGCACCGAGCTGGACAAGGGCCTGATCGAGAAGATCGCCGACCCGCTGGTGCACCTGGTGCGTAACTCGATCGACCACGGCCTGGAGCTCCCGGACGCGCGCCGCGCCGCCGGCAAGGACGAGACCGGCACCATCACGCTGGCGGCCTCCCACCAGGGCGGCCACATCGTCATCGAGGTCAGCGACGATGGCCGCGGCCTCAACCGCGAGAAGATCCTGGCCAAGGCGCGCGAGCGCGGCCTGGCCGTGCCCGAGAACCCCACCGACGCGCAGGTCTGGGACCTGATCTTCGCCCCGGGCTTCTCCACCGCCGATGCCGTCACCGACCTGTCCGGCCGCGGCGTCGGCATGGACGTGGTCCGTCGCAACATCCAGGCGCTGGGCGGCGAGGTGCAGATCGAAAGCAATGCCGGCCTCGGCACCCGCACCCTGATCCGGCTGCCGCTGACCCTGGCCATCCTCGACGGCATGATCGTCTCGGTCGCCGGCGAAACCCTGATCCTGCCGCTCGCCTACGTGCTGGAGGCCTTGCAGCCGCAGGCCGCCGACGTGCGCACCATGGCCGGCGAAGGCCGCGTCCTGCGCGTGCGCGGCGAGTACCTGCCGATCCTTTCGCTCAGCGACTACTACGGCTACGACGGTCGGCAAGGCGGCGAGCCGCTGGTCGTCGTGGTCGAGGGCGACGGCCAGAAGATCGCGCTGGAGGTGGACGAACTGGTCGGCCAGCAGCAGGTGGTGGTCAAGAACATCGAGAACAACTACCGACGCATCGCCGGCGTGTCCGGCGCGACCATCCTCGGCGACGGCCGCGTCGCGCTGATCGTGGACATCGGCGGCCTGGTGCGCTCGCTGCGGGTACCGCAGGCCGCGTAGCGCGCAGCCTCGGCTCCGCGTCCGCGGAGCGGCGCCCAGCCGCGACGACATCCTGCCGGCAAGGCCGCGCCCGCGCGGTACGACCTTCCGCCCGGCCGCATCGCCATGCCTTCCCCGCGATTCGCCGCCTTTGGCGAGAGATCGCTGCGCACGGCCCGATGACTTGACGTCCTCTGCGGGCGTGATCGCAGGCCACGATGCCTCCGGCATTGCATCGCGGCACCTGCCGGATCGATCCCCGGCCATCGTTTGCCCCCTGGCTTCACATGGCCTTGCCAAAGGTGAATTCAGTAATCTGTGCGCTCAGTTACAAAGCCGTGACACGACGCTCAACCTTTCTTGCTTGGCGCCGATCAGGCCGTGACCCGGACGAGGACCGTGCAGGGAGGGATGGGCGATGGCCGTCATGCGGTACGTCTTTGCGCCACGCTTGGCGCCGTGGTTCGGAATCGCATTGCTGGCGCTCTGGCTCGGTTGGCTGGTCCCGGCCTTCCGGACCTTGCTGGCTCCCGTCCGCGCGCAAGAGGATGCGGCCGCCATCGTGGCGCGCCTGCAAGCCCACAGCCCCGCCGCGCGCGACCTCGCAAGAGCCACCGTCTTCCTGGCGCGTTCGGGCGAATGCCGCTGCCGCGCCGACACCGGCGTGTCCCGCCTGCAGGCCGCGCTGCTCCGGTCCGTTCCGGCGCTCGACCTGGGCACCGCTTCCAGCGACATCGGCTATCCGGTCCTGGTGCTCGCGCCGCCGGCCCGGCTGGTCTATGCCGGCCCTGCCCTCGTGGATATCGGCTGCGGCGCGCCGATCGCGCTGGACACGCTGTTGCCTGCCCTGCTCTCCCGGCCCGGGCGGGCGCTGATCGTTCCTCCAACCTGCCAATGTCACAAGGAGCCATGACATGCGGTCCAGCCACCCAGCAGCCAGACCTGCCAACGACGAATCGCTTCCGTACCTGCGGCAATTGGCGGTCAGCGCCGATCGCCTGTTCCTGGGCCTGGGCGGGCTGCTGGCATTCGCCAGCCTGGTCGCGGCCGCCTGGCTGGGCCAGTGGTGGCCGTTCCTGATCGTGGCGCTGCCGTCGCTGGCCGTCGCCGCCGGGCAGCACCTGCTATACCCGGGCACGCTGCTGAGCCGCTGCACCATCGGCCTGGTGCTGATGGCGCTGTCGGCGCTGCTGATCCACCAGTCCGGCGGCATGGCCGAAGTGCATTTCGTGGTCATCATGGCGATCGCGCTGCTGGTGTACTACCGCGACTGGCGCCCGATCGTGGTCGCGGCCGCGGCGATCGCGGTCCACCACCTGGCGTTCTTCTGGCTGCAGCGCCAAGGCTGGCCATTGCGGGCGTTCGCGCCCGGCACCGGGTTCGGCGTCCTGCTCATCCACGCCGGCGCCGTGATCGTCGAAACCGCGATCCTGGCGATGATGGCGGTGCCGATGCGCAGGCAGCTGCGCTCGGTCGGCCACGATCCGCGCGCGCTCGCGCGCGCCGCCCGCAACATCGCCCAGGAACAGCCCCTGCCCGAGGAGTTCCATGGCATGGACTTCCCGGAAGGTTCGCTGGCGCACACGCTGGCGGCCGCCAGCGACCAGCTGCTGCGCCAGCATGCGCAGCAGCAACGCGAGCACTGCGAGAGCCTGCGCCTGCGCAGCGCCCTCGACAACGTCACCACCCACGTGATGATCGCCGATGCGCAACGCACGATCGTCTACGTCAACCGCCCGCTGGCCGCGATGCTGGCCGAGGCCCAGGACGACCTGCGCCGCGACCTCCCCGGCTTCGACGCCGCCCGGCTGCTCGGCAGCAGCATCGACCAGTTCCACCGCCATCCCGAGCACCAGGCCCGGCTGCTCGACCGGCTGAGCGGCACGCACCGCGCCCAGATCAAGGTCGGCGGGCGCAACATGCGGCTGATCATCAACCCGGTCGCCGACTCCGCCGGCGAGCGGCTCGGTTACGTCGTGGAATGGGCCGACCGTACCGCCGAGGTGCAGGTGGAAGAAGAAGTCGCCCGCATCGTCCGCGAAGCCGCCCGCGGCAACCTCAAGGACCGCGTCGCGCTGGACGGCAAGCAGGGCTTCTTCCGCCAGCTGGCGCAACAGCTCAACGAGCTGCTGGACAACAACGCGCATGCGCTGGACGGCATCTCCGCCCTGCTGTCCTCGCTGTCGCACGGCGACCTCGGCGCGCGCATGCAGGGTGGCCTGGAAGGCGTGTTCGCGCGGATCGGCGAGGACGCCAACAGCACCGCCGCGCAACTGACCGGCATCGTGCGGCGGATCAAGGACTCCGCCCTGGCGATCGACACCGCCGCCGCGGAGATCTCCGCCGGCAACAGCGACCTCGCCCGCCGCACCGAGCAGCAGGCGGCCGCGCTGGAGCAGACCGCGGCCGCCATGGAAGAACTGACCTCCACGGTCAAGCAGAACGCCGAGCACGCCCGCCAGGCCAACCAGCTCGCGCAGGGCGCCGCCAGCGTCGCCTCGGAGGGCGGCACGGTGGTCGGCCGGGTCGTCGCCACGATGGACGAGATCGAGGCGTCCTCGAAGAAGATCGCCGAGATCATCTCGGTCATCGACGGCATCGCCTTCCAGACCAACATCCTGGCCCTCAACGCCGCCGTCGAGGCCGCGCGCGCCGGTGAGCAGGGCCGCGGCTTCACCGTGGTCGCCAGCGAGGTGCGCACCCTCGCCCAGCGCTCGGCCGCCGCGGCCGGGGAGATCAAGCGGCTGATCGACGACTCGACCGGCCGGGTGGCAAGCGGGGCGGCGCTGGTCAAGCAGGCTGGCGCCACCATGGGCGAGATCGTCGCCAGCGTGCAGCGCGTCACCGACATCATGGCGCAGATCTCCGGCGCCTCGCAGGAGCAGAGCGCGGGCATCGACCAGGTCAACCGGACCCTGGCGCACATGGACGAATCCACCCAGCAGAACGCCAGCCTGGTCGAGGAGGCCTCCGCCGCCGCGCGGGCGATGGAACACCAGGCCAGCCAGCTGGTCGACGCGGTCGCGCTGTTCCGGCTCGGGGAGGACGGCGTCGACGCGCTGCTGGCGCAGGCGGCGCGGCCCGGCCCTTCAAGAACCGAGCGGACGGCCGATACCGTGGTCAACCTCAATCCGCGATAACGCCTGCAGCGTCCAGGGTCCATGGCCGAAGGCAACGCTTCCGAAGCCCCAGGAGACGCGCCCGGCGAGGGCGCGGAGGGCGACGAGAAATACCTGGTGCGCAACCCTCGCCAGATCCGGGGGTTGCTGCAGTCGCTGGTCCAGCAGCGCTCGCTGATCACCGCCCACGTCGGCGGCCGCGACCTGTTCTTCCCCACCGCCGTGCTCGACGTGGAGGACGCCGGCGACCAGGCCTGGCTGATCCTCGATGGCAGCCCGCAGGAAGCCTCCAACCGGGCGGCGGCGGAGGCCGGCTACCTGCTCTGCTTCGCCCAGCTCGAACGCGTGCGGGTCCGTTTCCGCGTCGCCGGCCACCGGCGGATCGAGCGCGACGCCCATGTCGCCTTTCGCGCGCCCCTGCCGGACGCCTTCTACTACCTGCAGCGCCGCGAGCACTACCGGCTGGAAACGCCGGTCACCGAGTCGCCCAGCTGCCTGCTCCGCTTCGAACACGAGAGCGGGCGCAGGATCGAACTGGACCTGCGCGTCATCGACATCAGCGGCGGCGGGCTGGCCGTCGCACTCGCCCCCGGCATGCCGCTGCCGGAACTCCACCGCACCTGCCGCGACTGCGTGCTGAAGCTCCCGGACCAGGACCCGATCGCGCTGCCGCTGACCGCATGCAACCAGTTCCGGCAGACCCTGCCCAACGGCCAGGAAAGCATCCGCATGGGCCTGCAGTTCACGGACCTCCCGCGCGGCGCCGGCGAGGCGATCCAGCGCTACATCTTCCGCGTGGACCGGCAGCGCAACGCGCGCAAAAGCGGCGTGTTCTGAACCACGCCGGCAAGGCCCGCCGGGGCTGGAGTCCCTGCCACGACGCATTCCTCCTTCGGCGCCCCATCCCGGCCACGCCCCTCGCTCCGACGGGAACGCCAGCCCCACCTCACGCCAGGCCCTAAAGTTGCCGCCGCTCCAGCCGATCAGGATCGGACAGACCCCCCGTTGCCTTCGCAGCGCACGCTGGAGCCGCCATGAACGACAAGACCCCCACCGCCGGCAAAGGCGGCGAATTCCTCAGCTTTGCCCTCGGCGAAGAACACTACGGCGTGGACATCCTCAAGGTGCAGGAGATCCGCGGCTACGACACCGTCACCCGCGTGCCCGACGCACCCGACTACATCAAGGGCGTGATCAACCTGCGCGGCACCATCGTGCCGGTCATCGACCTGCGCCTGAAGCTGAAGCTGAAGGAAGCGCGCTACGACGCCTTCACCGTGATGATCGTCCTCAACGTCGACAGCCGCGTGGTCGGCATCGTGGTGGACAGCGTGTCCGACGTGATCGCGCTGTCCGACGAACAGATCCGCCCCACCCCGGAATTCGGCGCCGCGGTCGACACCCGTTTCATCTCCGGCATCGGCACGGAAGGCGATCGCATGCTGATCCTGCTGGATATCGAAAGCCTGCTCGACAGCGCCGACCTCGCCCAGCAGGAAACCGCGGAAGAAGCGGCCTGAGCGCGCTGTCGGGACATTCCCGACAGCCGCGTGACGCATGCGTGAAAAAGTGACGGAAATCACATATCACCCGGTCAAGATGCCGACGACCACGCCGATAGCACCGGCAAGGACCTCCGTCGCGGAGGCTCGCCCCACCCGTATCGTATTCCGGAGAACACCGATGAAATCCCTGCTTCCCCTCGTCCTCGCCGCCGTCGCTTCCACCGCGTTCGCGCAGTCGCAGGAAATGATCCCGCCGGAAATGGCTTCCCGGTTCGTGGGCAAGGACGGCATGGTCTGCGGCAAGGTCGAGAAGGCCAAGTACGCGCAGGGTTCGGAAGGCGAGCCGACCTTCCTCTACATGGGCGGCATGTTCCCCCGCCACACCTTCTCGGCGCGCATCGCCGGTTCCGACCGCGGCAAGTTCAGCTTCCCGCCCGAATCGCTCGAGGGCAAGGACATCTGCGTGATCGGCAAGATCGAGCGCGACAGCTCGCGCGCGGCCATCGACGTCAGCTCGCCGTCGAGCCTGAAGCTGGCCACGATCAAGTAATCCTTTCCTGCCCCCGCCGCCGGCCGCCGGCGGCGGGCTCGCAGCTGCCGCCTGCAGCATCCCAACAAGGAACAGCGTTCATGCAGTGGATCATCAATCTCAAACTGAAGCCGAAGCTGCTGCTGGCCTTCGGCGTCGTCCTGACGCTCATGCTGATCCAGGGCATCATCGCCTTCACCGGTCTGTCGTCCCTCAACCGCGCCAGCAAGCAGCTGGCCGGCAACACCATGTCCAGCGTGCGCGAGGCCGGCGAACTGCGCGGCATGATCGGCGAGTATCGCAACTCCGCCTACCAGGGCCTGGTCCGCGCCAGCGACTCGGTGAAGGAGGAAGCCAAGCAACGCGCCATCCAGTTGCACGGGCAGATCGACGCCGCGATCAAGGCCTATCCCCGGCTGATCGAGACGCCCGAGCAGAAGAAGCTGTTCGACGCTTTCGTCGCCGACTGGAAGAAGGCCAGCGCCTCCTATGCCAGCGTCGAGGAGATGATCCAGCTGAACCTGCCCGACGATGCGGTCGACACGTTCGTCGGCGAAACCCGCATGCTGCACCGGAAGGCCCAGGACTCGCTGGCCGCGCTGATCGCCGAGGACAACAAGCTCGCCCAGGCCGCCAAGGAGCAGGCCGAGGACGTGCACGCGACCTCCGTGACGCTGACCGGGGTGATGATCGCGGCCGGCATCGCGGGCGGCCTGGTGCTGGCGTGGTTCTTCGCCAATGCCCTGGTCAAGACCGTGCGCGGCGCGGTCGCCGTGGCCAACGACGTGGCCGGCGGCAAGCTGGACGGCCATATCGACGTTTCGCGCGCGGACGAGGTCGGCGACCTGATGCGCGCCATGCAGCGCATGCAGCGCGACCTGAAGGAGCGCATCGAGCGCGACCAGGCCATCGCCAGCGAGAACCTGCGCATCCGCACCGCGCTGGACAGCTCCTCGACCCCGACCTTCATCACCGACCGCGACCGCATCGTCATCTACGCCAACGAATCGTTCCGCAGGACCGCGGCGCTGCACCAGGATAGCCTGCGCACGGTCTCGCCGGACTTCGACGGCAACGACGTGATCGGCCGCCCCGTCGCCTATCTCGGCCTGTCCGAAGCGGCCCTGCGCGCGGTCGCCGGCAAGCTCGAGAAGGACGGCAGCGCCCAGGTCGAGGAACGCTTCGGCGAGGCGGTGATCGCCCAGACCATCACGCTCATCCGCGATACCGACGGCAACCTCAGCGGCAACGTCTGCGAATGGCGCGACCGCACCGTCGAGGTCGGCGTCGAGGAGGAAGTGGCGCGCATCGTCCGCGCCGCGGCCGCCGGCGACCTCGGCGGGCGCGTCTCCCAGGACGGCAAGGAGGGTTTCTTCCTGCAGCTGGCCCAGCAGCTCAACAGCCTGCTGGAAGCCAATTCGTCCAGCATCGAGCAGATCTCCGGCCTGCTCTCGGCATTGTCGCGCGGCGACCTGACGGCCCGCATGCACGGCGATTTCCAGGGCGTGTTCGCCCGCATGCGCGACGACGCCAATGCCACCGCCGAGCAGCTGGCCGACATCGTCGGGCGCATCAAGCAGTCCTCGCAGGCGATCAACACCGCTGCCGTCGAGATCGCCTCCGGCAACAACGACCTCTCCCGCCGCACCGAGCAGCAGGCCGCCAACCTCGAGGAAACCGCGGCCTCGATGGAAGAGCTCACCTCCACCGTCAAGCAGAACGCCGAGCACGCCCGCCAGGCCAACCAGCTCGCGCAGGGCGCCGCCGGCGTCGCCCGCGACGGCGGCCAGGTCGTCAGCCAGGTCGTCTCCACGATGGGCGAGATCGAGCGTTCCTCCAAGAAGATCGCCGAGATCATCTCGGTCATCGACGGCATCGCCTTCCAGACCAACATCCTCGCCCTCAACGCCGCCGTCGAGGCCGCGCGCGCCGGCGAGCAGGGCCGCGGCTTCGCCGTGGTCGCCAGCGAAGTGCGCACCCTCGCCCAGCGTTCGGCCAACGCCGCCAAGGAGATCAAGGGCCTGATCGACGACTCGGTCGGCAAGGTCGCCGACGGCTCGGCGCTCGTGCACAAGGCTGGCGCCACCATGGGCGAGATCGTCGCCAGCGTGCAGCGCGTCACCGACATCATGGCCGAGATCTCCGCCGCCTCGCAGGAACAGAGCAGCGGCATCGAGCAGGTCAACCAGACCATCACCCAGATGGACGAGACCACCCAGCAGAACGCCGCCCTGGTCGAGGAAGCCACCGCCGCCGCCCGTGCCATGGAGGAACAGGCCGCGCAGCTCGCCGAGGCCGTGGCCGTCTTCAAGCTCGACGACCTGCCCGCGGCGGTGCAGGCCGCCAGCGCACCGCCGCGCACCGTCGCCAGGACCGCCAAGGCGGCGCCGGCGGCCGCGCCGGCCCGGCCGGTGCGCGCCTCGCGTCCGCTCAAGAGCGAGAGCGAGCCGGTGCTGGCGGATGGCGACTGGCAGGAATTCTGATCCACCGTTTCGCTGTTCCGATCGCCCCGGGTCCGCCCGGGGCCTTTTTTTGATGCCGCCGCGGCACGGGTCGTGCGGAAGAAGCCTCTCTAGCGGGAGGAACTTCAGTCCCGCCAGGCAGTGCCGGCACGGCGCCGGGACTGGAGTCCCTCCCCGGCGTTCTCCTTTTCGGCCCCTTCGGCCTTCAGGCGTCCGGCACGCCGACCGATATCGCCATAGTCCCCCGACCTTCCGCCCAATGACGCCTGCCGATGCCACCGCAGATTCCCGGGAATTCGAGTTCGCCGACCGCGACTTCCGCCGCGTCTGCGACCTGATCCACCAGCGCGCCGGGATCGCCCTGGCGCCGGCCAAGCGCGACATGGTCTATGGCCGGCTGTCGCGGCGCTTGCGCGCGCTCGGGCTGCGTTCGTTCCGCGACTACCTGGATCGCCTGGAAGCCAGCGGCGAGGGCGACGAGGAGTGGCAATCTTTCACCAATGCGCTGACCACCAACCTCACCTCGTTCTTCCGCGAACCCCACCACTTCGACAAGCTGCACGAGGAACTGCGCCGGCGTGCCGGACAAGCCCCGCTCAAGCTCTGGTCGTGCGCGGCGTCCACCGGCGAGGAACCCTACTCGATCGCGATCACCGCCTGCGAGGCCTTCGGCACCTTGGCGCCGCCGGTCAGGATCCTGGCCACCGACGTGGACACGCAGGTGCTGGAAACCGCCTCGCGCGGCATCTATCCGCTCGAACGCATCGCCTCGCTGGACATCGCGGTCAAGCGCAAGTACTTCCAGCGCGGCACCGGCCCGAACGAGGGCAAGTGCCGGGTGGTGCCGGCGCTGCGCCAACTGGTCGAGTTCCGCCAGCTCAACCTGCTGGCGCCGCGCTACGACGCCGGCGGCCCGTTCGCCGCCCTGTTCTGCCGCAACGTGATGATCTATTTCGACAAGCCCACCCAGCGCGCCATCCTGTCGCGGCTGGTCACGCACCTCGGCGACGACGGCCTGCTCTACACCGGCCACTCGGAGAACTACCTGCACGCGTCCGACCTGATCCAACCCTGCGGGCGCACCCTCTACCGCCGGGCGCCGCGCAACGGGGCGCCGGCATGAGCAGCCTGCCGAAGATCGACGAGGTGATGCGCTACCACGACACCCGGTTCCAGACCGTCGCCGCCAAGTTGCTGCCCACCCAGTACCTGGTGGTCGACGACGACACCGCGCTGACCACCATCCTCGGCTCGTGCGTGGCCGCCTGCCTGCGCGACCCGGTGCTGAAGATCGGCGGCATGAACCACTTCCTGCTGCCTGAGGGCCAGGTCGGCGACGGCGCGCCCGCGCGCTACGGCAGCTACGCGATGGAACTGCTGATCAACGACCTGCTCAAGCGCGGCGCGCACCGCAAGCGGCTGGAGGCCAAGGTGTTCGGCGGCGCCAACGTGCTCAAGGGATTCACCAGCAACCCGGTCGGCACGCGCAACGCCGAATTCGTGCGCCAGTACCTGCAGGCCGAGCACATCCCGATCCTCGCCGAGGACCTGATGGGCATCCACCCGCGCAAGATCTGGTTCTTCCCGGCCACCGGGCGCGTGGTCGTGCAGCGCCTGCCGCACGCCCACGAGGCCGAGGTCGCCGCGGCCGAATCCGCCGTGCGCGCACGCCTGTCCAAGGCCCCGGTCACCGGCGGCGTGGAGCTGTTCGAATGATCGAAGCTCCCGTACGCGTGCTGATCGTCGACGACTCGGCGGTCGTGCGGCAGCTCCTGACCGAGATCCTGTCCCGCGACCCGGGCATCGAGGTGGTCGGCTCGGCCACCGACCCCTATGTCGCGCGCGAGAAGATCAAGCGCTTCGCCCCGGACGTGCTCACCCTCGACATCGAGATGCCGCGCATGGACGGGCTGGCCTTCCTCGAGAACCTGATGCGGCTGCGCCCGACGCCGGTGGTGATGATCTCGTCGCTGACCGAACGCGGCGCCGATGCGACCTTGCAGGCGCTGGCGCTGGGCGCGGTGGACTTCGTCTCCAAGCCCAAGCTCGACGTCGCCCGCGGCCTGGAGGACTACGCCGCCGAGATCGTCGCCAAGGTCAAGAACGCGGCCAAGGCCCGGGTGCGCGCGATCGCCCGCCCGCCCCTGGTCCGGCCCGTGCCGGAAGCGCCGGTGCCCGGCGCGGCGCGCTCGATGCGCTTTCGTACCACCGAGCGCCTGATCGCCATCGGCGCCTCCGCCGGCGGCACCGAGGCGCTGCGCATCGTGCTCGAAGGCATGCCGGCCGACGCCCCGGCCGTCGTGCTGACCCAGCACCTGCCGGCCAGCTTCAGCACGGCCTTCGCCGAACGCCTGGACCGCCATTCGGCGATGTCGGTGCGCGAGGCCGTCGACGGCGAGGCCATCCTGCCCGGCCATGCCTACCTGCCGCCGGGCGGCAAGCACCTGCGCGTCGTGCGCGACGGCGCCCGCTGGCGCGCACGGATCGACGACGGCATGCCGGTCAATCGCCACAAGCCGGCGGTGGACGTGCTGTTCCAGTCGGTCGCCGCCAACGCCGGCCCGAACGCGGTCGGCGCGATCCTCACCGGCATGGGCGACGACGGCGCCCGCGGCCTGCTGAAGATGCGCGAGGCCGGCGCGTCGACCCTGGTCCAGGACGAGGCCAGCAGCGTGGTCTGGGGCATGCCGGGCGCGGCGTTCAAGCTCGGCGCGGCACAGGAAGTCGTGCCATTGGAGCGCGTGGCGGAGCGTCTGGTCGCGCTGGCCAACCCGCCGGCGTAGCGCGGGCAAGCATCGCCACAGAAACGGCCTTTTTGCGGGAGCGCTTTTTGTGAAGCGGCTGTTGTGGGAGCGGCTCTAGCCGCGATGGGGCTTTCCCAAGATCCGGTATCCGTTGTCGCATCGACATCGACCGTCGTCCCCGCGCAGGCGGGGACCCAGTGTCTTGCTGCGGCAAAGGCTCAAGTCGCTGGATCCCCGCCTGCGCGGGGACGACGGCGCGGAAGTTGCTGAAATTCGGTGGCAATCGAATTTCGGGAAAGCCCCATCGCGGCTAAAGCCGCTCCCACAAGAGTCATTCCTGCCGCTTCACCCTGCACGAACAAGAAGCCCGGCTTTCGCCGGGCTTCCTGCTTGCCTTGGACCCCGGGGATCAGGCCGCCACGGTCTCGGCCACGTCCTGGTAGTCCCGGATCTGGTCGAAGTTCATGTAGCGGTAGATCTCGGCGCCCTTGCTGTTGATCACGCCGATGTCCGCCATGTACTCCTCCTTGGTCGGGATCTTGCCCAGGCGCGAGGCGATCGCCGCCAGCTCGGCCGAACCCAGGTACACGTTGGTGTTGCGGCCCAGGCGGTTCGGGAAGTTGCGGGTCGAGGTCGAGAACACCGTCGCGCCCTCGCGCGCCTGCGCCTGGTTGCCCATGCACAGCGAGCAGCCCGGCATCTCCATGCGCGCGCCGGCGGTGCCGAAGGTGCCGTAGTGGCCTTCCTTGGTCAGCTCCGAGGCGTCCATCTTGGTCGGCGGCGCGACCCACAGGCGGGTCGGGATGTCGCGCTTGCCTTCCAGCAGCTTGGCCGCGGCGCGGAAGTGGCCGATGTTGGTCATGCACGAACCGATGAACACCTCGTCGATCTTGGCGCCGGCCACTTCGGACAGGGTCTTCACGTCGTCCGGATCGTTCGGGCAGGCCACGATCGGCTCGTGGATGTCGGCCAGGTCGATCTCGATGACGGCGGCGTACTCGGCGTCGGCATCCGGCTCGAGCAGCTGCGGGTTGGCCAGCCACTCTTCCATCTTCTTGATGCGGCGGGCCAGCGAACGCGCATCCTGGTAGCCCTCGGCGATCATCCACTTCAACAGCGTGATGTTGCTGTTGAGGTACTCGATGATCGGCTCCTTGTTCAGGCGCACGGTGCAGCCGGCGGCCGAGCGCTCGGCCGAGGCGTCGGACAGCTCGAACGCCTGCTCCACCTTCAGGTCCGGCAGGCCCTCGATCTCGAGGATGCGGCCGGAGAAGATGTTCTTCTTGCCCTGCTTGGCGACGGTCAGCAGGCCCTGCTTGATCGCGTACAGCGGGATCGCGTTGACCAGGTCGCGCAGCGTGACGCCCGGCTGCATCTGGCCCTTGAAGCGCACCAGCACCGACTCGGGCATGTCCAGCGGCATCACGCCGGTGGCCGCGGCGAAGGCGACCAGGCCCGAGCCGGCCGGGAACGAGATGCCGATCGGGAAGCGGGTGTGCGAGTCGCCGCCGGTGCCGACGGTGTCGGGCAGCAGCATGCGGTTGAGCCAGCTGTGGATCACACCGTCGCCCGGGCGCAGCGAGATGCCGCCGCGGGTGGAGATGAACTCCGGCAGGGTGTGGTGGGTCTTCACGTCCACCGGCTTGGGATAGGCCGCGGTGTGGCAGAACGACTGCATCACCAGGTCGGCCGAGAAGCCCAGGCAGGCCAGGTCCTTGAGCTCGTCGCGGGTCATCGGGCCGGTGGTGTCCTGCGAACCCACCGAGGTCATCTTCGGTTCGCAGTAGGTGCCCGGGCGCATGCCCTGGCCTTCCGGCAACCCGCAGGCGCGGCCGACCATCTTCTGCGCCAGCGAGAAGCCCTTGCCGGTGTCGGCCGGCTGCACCGGCAGGCGGAACAGGTCGGTGGGGGGCAGCTTCAGCGCTTCGCGCGCCTTGCCGGTCAGGCCGCGGCCGACGATCAGCGGGATGCGGCCGCCGGCGCGCACTTCGTCGAACAGCACCTCGGACTTGACCTGGAACTCGGCGATCACCTCGCCGTTCTTCAGCGCTTTGCCTTCGTACGGGCGCAGCTCGATGACGTCGCCGTGCTCCATCTTCGACACGTCCAGCTCGATCGGCAGCGCGCCGGCGTCTTCCATCGTGTTGTAGAAGATCGGGGCGATCTTGCTGCCCAGGCACACGCCGCCGAAGCGCTTGTTCGGGATGAACGGGATGTCCTCGCCGGTCCACCACAGCACGCTGTTGGTCGCCGACTTGCGCGAGGAACCGGTACCGACCACGTCGCCGACGTAGGCGACCAGGTGGCCCTTCTCCTTGAGCTTGAGGATCTCGCCGATCGGGCCGCGCTTGCCGTCTTCCTCCGGCACGAACGGCGCGTCGGGGCGCTTGTTCTTCAGCATCGCCAGCGCGTGCATCGGGATGTCCGGGCGGGTGGTCGCGTCCGGCGCCGGCGACAGGTCGTCGGTGTTGGTCTCGCCCGGCACCTTGAACACGGTGACGGTCAGGCTCTGCGGCACTTCCGGCTTGCTGGTGAACCACTCGGCCTCGGCCCAGCTCTTCAGCACGGCCTGCGCGTTGGCGTTGCCCTTCTCGGCCTTCTCCTGCACGTCGTGGAAGGCATCGAAGATCAGCAGCGTGTGCTTCAGGCCCTCGGCCGCGACCGGGCCCAGCTCGGCGTGGTCGAGCAGTTCGACCAGCGGGTGGATGTTGTAGCCGCCCAGCATCGTGCCCAGCAGTTCGGTGGCGCGCTGAGGCGTGATCAGCGGTGTCTTCTCGGTGCCGAAGGCGACCGCGGCCAGGTACGAGGCCTTCACCTTGGCGGCATCGTCGACGCCGGCCGGCACGCGGTGGGTGATCAGCTCGACGAGGAACTCCTCCTCGCCCGCCGGCGGGTTCTTCAGCAGCTCGATGACCTCGGCGGTCTGCTGCGCGCTCAACGGCAGCGGCGGGATGCCGAGCGCGGCGCGCTCTGCAACGTGGTGGCGGTAGGCTTCCAACATGACAACTCCCAGGTAACGCGGTGGATGGGGATGGGTGGGCTCAGGCTTGCGGCACGATCAGCTTCAGGCCCTTGAAGTAGTCGCGGTAAAACGTGTCGTTCCAGGTGATCAGGCCGTCGCACTGCAGCAGCGCGTGGGCTCCCACCATGAATCCGTCCAGGCTGCGCCGGCCGCCGCGACGCTGGCGATGGCGGCGATGCATCTCGCCGGCGCGCAACGCCGACTTGGCTTCCAGCGCGCTGAAATGGACGCCCATTTCCTCCAGCGCCTCCAGCACCTCGGCACCGCCCTGCAAGGCGGCGCACAGTTCGGCGAGGGTCGTGCCGCAGACCACCACGCGGCCGCCGACCAGGCTCTGCCGCAGGCAGGCCTCCACCGCATCGGCCTGCGGGCCGTTGCTGAGCAGTTCGATCAGGACCGGGGAATCGACGGCGATGGCCATGGGCTATTCCTCGTCGCGGACCGCGCGCACGGCGGCCTCGGAGGAATCGAAACCGTCCAGCGCGAACTTGCCGCGGGCACGGGAAATGGCATCGTCCACGCTCTTGCGCAGGATGATGCGGCTGCCGTCGAGTTCGACCTTGAGCTGGGTGCCCTTGGTCAGGCCCAAGGCGTCGCGGACCGCCTTCGGCAGGGTGATCTGGCCGCGTTCGGCAACGGTGGCTTCCATGGGTACGCCCTCTTCGGTTTGCACGAATTATACATACCTGAGGCGTCATACCGATAGTGCCGGCTAGGCCCGGCACTTCCCCTCGGAATGGCCAGGGGCTGGCCAGAACGGTCGTCCCCGCGCGAGCGGGGACGATGCCTGGCCGTCAGAACGCCACCTGGAACCGGGTATTCACCGTGGTGCCCTTGTCCGGGCCCTGTACCGCCCCGCTACGGTTGTCGGTCTGCCAGCGGACCACGTCCAGCATGATCCGGCTCAGGTCGTTCAGGTACCAGTTCGCGCCCACCGTCCAGGCGTGGCCGGTACCGCCGGTCGGCAGTTCGGCGTAGTCCACGTCCTCGTAGCGCGCCTTCAGCTCCCAGGCGCCGCGCCCGCCGGCGGTGACCGGGTCGTTCACCTTGACCTTGCCCCAGGTACCGGTCTTGCCCGCATAGGCCGGCACGGCGCCGCCCAGGAACCAACCGGCCGAGACCGCCCAGGCCTGGTGGTCGAGGTCGTAGCGGCCGGCGGTGCCCACGCCGTGCAGGTTGCGCGTGCCCCACTCGCCCGTCGCCCAGGCGGGACCGAAGAAGCCCGCCGCCTCCAGGCCGTAGGCCGTGCTGCGCTCGGCGCCCGCCAGCGTGCCGGGGGCGATCTTCACCAGGTCGTTGAAGTGGCCGGCGATGGCCGAACTGCGCAACACCCCGCTGGCGCCGGCCGCGATCTCCTCGTGGAACGCCCACGCGCCCAGGTGCACGACGGCGTCCTGGCGCGCCAGCGGATTCCAGTGCGCGCGCGTGGCCCAGGTCAGGCTGTCGTTGTCGCTGCCCGCATTGTTGAGGTCGTTGCCGGCCACCGACAGGCTGGCATGCCAGCCCTTGCCGTACACGCGCTCGGTCAGGCCGACGCCGAACAGGCCGCGCTGCGGCAGCACCAGCGTGCCGACCACGTTGCGGTCCTGGAACGGCGTGTTGGAGGTGCTGCTGGAGCCATCGATGCCGCGGTCGTTGAGGCGGTTGCCGATGGTCAGGTCCGCCGGCAGCCCGAACGCGCGATGGTCCACCGTCGCGTAGACGGATTTCCACGCCACCTCGTTGTCGGCGAAATCGCCTTCCACCGCCCAGCCGAGGATGCCGTAGCGGCCTTCCGCGCCCAGGCGCACCGAGCGGATCTCGGTGCCGGACAGGTTGCGGTCGCCGGCCGACGAGCCGCTGGTGCTGGAACCGTCGACGAACAGGCGGCCGCGCGGGCGGAAGGTCGCCGAGCCATCGGCGTTGGAGAACTCCGGCGCGCCCTTGGACCACGACACCTTCGGTGCCTTGGCCTGGCCGGATTCCAGCGCGGCCACGCGCGCTTCGAGCGCGGGCGCATCCGTGGCGGGAACGGCCGGGGCGGCGCTCGCGGCCGCGGGCGAGCCGCCTTCCAGTGCGCGCAGGCGCGCCTCGAGCTGCCGGATCTGTTGCGCCTGCTGCCGGACCAGGGCGCTCAGTTCGGCCTGGCTCAAGGGCGCGACAGGCGAGGCGTTGCCGGAATCGATGGACTGGGCGCCGGCCTGGGCGCTGCCCAGCAGCAGGCCGAGCGCGACCGTCAGCGCTGCCTTGGGCAGCACGGGATGATGGTTCATGGGTTCTCTCCGGCCAGCCGGCTCCCTGGCCTGGCGCTGGCCCTGGTGGTGTACGGGAAGTGTGGACGGAACCGCGCCGCCGGACCACCCGGCGGCGCGGCTCATGCCAGGCTCAGCTGGTCGCCTGGGCCTGGCTGTTCGGGCGCCAGGTGATGAGGCGGTTCTCGACCAGGTCCAGCACCCAGTCGATGACCAGCACGAAGGCCGCCAGGATGATGATGCCGGCGAACACGCCCACGGCATTGAAGTTGCCTTCGGCCTGTGCGATCAGGTAGCCCAGGCCCGCCGAGGCGCCCAGGTATTCGCCGATGATCGCGCCGACCACGGCGAAGCCCACCGAGGTGCGCAGCGACGACAGGATCCAGCTCGCCGCCGCGGGGAAGTACACGTGGCGCAGCAGGTCGCCGCGGCTGGCGCCGAGGATGCGCGCGTTGGCGAGCACCACCGGATTGACCTCGCGCACGCCCTGCATCGCATTGAAGAAGGTGGTGAAGAACACCAGCGTCACCGCCAGCGCGACCTTGGACCACAGGCCCAGGCCGAGCCACAGCACGAAGATCGGCGCCAGCACCACGCGCGGGATCGCGTTGAAGCCCTTGATGAACGGGTCGAGGATGCGCGCCGAGCGCCGGCTCAGGCCGAGCCAGACGCCGCCGGCCACGCCCAGCGCGGTGCCGATGATGTAGCCGAGCGCGGTCTCGGTCAGGGTGATGTAGACGTGCTGGTAGAACGAGGTATCCGACAGCCACGCGTACATCTGCCGGACGATGTCCAGCGGCGCCGGGAAGAAGAACGGATCGATCCAGCCCAGCGCGATGCCGGCCTGCCACCCTCCGAAGATGGCCACCACCAGGGCGGCCTGGATGAACTTGTCAGTCTTGGCGTGCATAACTCTTCTCCACTTCGCCGCGCAGGCAGGCCCAGATGTCGCGGTACAGATCGGTGAAACGGTCGTCGAGCTTGATCTCGGCGACGTTGCGCGGCCTTTCCAGGTCCACCTCGAAGCTGCGCACCACCCGGCTGGCCGGGCCAGCGGACAGCACCACCACGCGGTCGCCCAGCGCTATCGCCTCCTCCAGGTCGTGGGTGATCAGGATCACCGAGCGCCGGTCCTCCTGCCACAGCCGCAGCAGTTCGTTCTGCATCAGGTGGCGGGTATGGATGTCCAGCGCCGAGAACGGCTCGTCCATCAGGATCACCTTCGGCTCGACGATCAGCGCCTGCGCCATCTGCACGCGCTTGCGCTGGCCGCCGGAGAGCTGGTGCGGGTAGCGGTGCTCGAAGCCGGCCAAGCCGACCTTGGCCAGCCAGGCCTTCGCCCGCTGCTCGCGCTCGGCCTGGGCCACGCCCCGGAAGCGCAGGCCCAGCTCGACGTTCTGCAGCGCGGTCTTCCACGGCAGCAGCGCATCCTGCTGGAACAGGTAGCCCACCGACTCCTGCACGCCCTGCACCCGGCGGCCATCGATGGCGATGTCGCCGGACGCCGGCTTGAGCAGGCCGGCCACGGCATTGAGGATGGTGCTCTTGCCGCACCCGGTCGGGCCGACCACGGCCAGGAATTCGCCGTCGCCGACCTGGATGTCCACGTCGCGCACCGCGGTGAAGTTGCCGAACGACATCGTCACCCGGTTGATGGCGACCATGACTTGCGCCGCGGCCGTGGGCGGCGCGATGTCGAGGCGCCGCACGTTGGCATTGAGTGCCATGGGTTTCCTCCGCTTACTGTTTGTCGGCCGTCGCCGCGGCGCTGGCGCGCTCGACGAAGGCGTTGGTGTAGGTCTTGGAAAGGTCGATGTCCGCATTGGCCACGTCGGCATTGAACTCGCGCAGCACGGCCAGCGGGATCTTCAGGTCCTCGGGGTCGAAACGGCCGTCGGTGGTGAAGATGGCGCGGGCGTTCTCGACCGCCTGGGCATAGGTCGCGCGGTCGCCGGACACGTACGCGTCGGGCAAGGCGTCGACGATTTCCTTGGCGCTGCGCTCGGCGATGAAGCGCAGCGCCATCTGTTCGGCGCGCGCGATCTTCTCGGCCGCGTCCGGGCGCTTTTCCAGAAAGCTGCGGTTGGCGTACATCACCGAGGTCGGGTACAGCCCGCCGTAGACCTCGCGGGCGCCTTCGTCGCTGCGCGCGTCGATCAGGATCTTGCCGACCTTGCGCTCGGTGATCAGCGTGGCGGCGGGGTCGTAGTTCACCAGCAGGTCGATCTTGCCCTGCTCCAGCGCCGCCACCGCCGCGGCGCCCGAGCCGACGCCGATCAGCGACACGCTGTCCTCGGGGATGTCGTGCCGGGCCAGGTAGTGGCGCACGAAGAAATCCGACGACGAGCCCGGCGCGGTGATGCCCACCTTCAGCCCCTTGATCGTCTCCGGCCGCTTGGGATCGAAGCTCGTATTCTCGCGCCCGGCCAGCACCAGCCCGGAATTGCGCGAGAGCAGCACGAACGCGGTCACGTCCTTGTGCTTGGCCTGCATCTGGATGGTGTGGTCGTAGAAGCCCACCGCCACGTCCGTGGAGTTGGCCACCAGCGCCTGCAGCACCTTCGAGCCGCCCTGGGCGAAGTTCTCGGTGCGTACCTTCAGGCCGACCTGCTCGAAGTAACCGTTGGCGTCGGCGATGAAGAACGGGAGATTGTTGAGGTTGTAGGAACCGACGCTGATACGCACCGGTGCATCGGAGGCGCCGCCGGCCGCTGCGCCCTCCTTGCCGCAACCGGCAAGCAACAGGCTGGCCGCGGCCAGCATGGCGGTGAAGAACTGCTTGTACATCTATCCCTCCCAGGATGTGGAGCGTTGTGGACGACCGGCTCGCGCAGCCATGCGCGGGCCGGCCGGTTCAGGTCATGCCGCGGACGTCCATTGGCGGGCTTCGGCGGAAACGGGCGAGGTGGCGAACACGCGCCCCTCGAACAGGCGGCGGGCGGTGCGCACCACGCTGGCGACCACCGGCGCGTTCTCCGCACCGCGGCTCAGGCCGACTTCCAGGGCACCGCTCGGATGTTCGAGCGTAACGCTACCGGGCAACGGCAGGCACCCGACGAAAGTGTGGGCCAGCGTGCCCGGCGTGACCGCGGCGGTGGCCAGGCCGACCGCCCCGGTGATCGCCAGGGCCGTGTGGCAGCGATGCGGCATGAAGTAGCGCACCTGGAAATGCCCGCCTTGCCGCGGCTCGGAAAGCAGCACCGGCTTGGGCACCACCTTGCCGCCGGCATCGGCGATGCCCATGCGGGCCCCGGCCTCCACGCGCATGCGCTCCAGCCGCGCCAGCAGCGCGCTGTCCGCGTTCAGCGCCTCCGGTGCCGCATCGGCGGGCACGCCCAGGTCGGCCGCGCGCACCAGCATCATCGGCATCGCGCAGTCCACCAGGCTGGCCTGCACGCCATCGATCTCGTCCACCGCGCGGCCGCTGGGCAGCAACCGTCCCGTGAGCGCGCCGGCCGCATCGAGGAAGGCCAGGTGCACCGGTGCGGCCGTGCCCGGCGCACCGGCGATGCGGGTGTCGCCGCGGTAGGCCACGCGGCCGTGCGGCGTTTCCACCGTGGCCACGATCAGCTTGCCGGTGTTGACGTTGTGGATGCGCACCTCGGTGCGCGGATGCCGCGCCTGCACCAACCCGCGCTCGATCGCGTACGGGCCGACCGCCGCCAGCATGTTGCCGCAGTTGGGCGTGGTGTCCACGACCTGCCGTTCCACCCAGACCTGGGCGAACAGGTAGTCGACGTCGGCATCGGCGCGGCTGGCGCGATCGACGATCGCCACCTTGCTCGTCAGCGGATGGCCGCCGCCGATGCCGTCGATCTGCAGCGGATGGCCGGACCCCATCACCTCCAGCAGCAACCGGTCGCGCGCCTCCGGGTCGGCCGGCAGGTCGGACGCCAGGAAGAACGGCCCCTTGGAGGTTCCCCCGCGCATGAGCACGCACGGGAGGCTGAGCAGATCGTTGGACATACGTGTGCTAGATTGATGCTTGTATCGGATGAATATCCTTGTGTGATCCGATACTGGCATGGACACGATTGATCTGTGAATTGCTTATTTTTTCCTCATTGATACGTTATGAGCATCAATTGCGAAATCCTCGATCTGCGTGCCTTCCTGCTCGTCGCCGAGACGCGCAGCTTCCATCGCGCCGCCGAAGCGCTGCACGTCTCCCAACCGGCCCTGAGCCGGCGCATACAGAAGCTGGAGCAGGCGGTGGGTTCGCCCTTGCTGGAGCGCACCACCCGCAGCGTCGCCACCACCGCCGTCGGCGAGAACCTGCTGCCGCTGGTGCGGCGCATGCTCGAGGAGTTCGACGGTTCGCTGTTCTCCCTGCGCGGGCAGGACGACACGCGCGGCGCGCAGATCACCATCGCCTGCCTGCCGACCGCGGCGTTCTACTTCCTGCCCAGCGTGATGGCGCGCTTCCACGAGGCGTTCCCGAACGTGCGCTTCCGCATCCTCGACATCCCCGCCACCGAGGGCCTGCAGGCGGTCGAGCGCGGCGAAGTCGAGTTCGGCATCAACTTCATGGGCGCCAACGACCCCAACCTGGATTTCGACGTGCTGGCCGAGGACCCCTTCGTGCTGGCCTGCCGCCGCGACCATCCGCTGGCGAAGAAGCGCAGGATCGAATGGTCGGACCTGGCCCGCCACCAACTGATCACCGTGCACCGCACCAGCGGCAACCGCACCCTGCTCGACGGCGCGCTGGCCCGCGAGAACCTCAAGCTGAGCTGGCACTACGAGGTGACCCACCTGTCGACCTCGCTCGGCATGGTCGAGGCCGGCATCGGCGTCTCGGTGCTGCCCCGGATGGCCACGCCCGACGGCGACCACCCGATCCTGGTCACCCGCCCCATCGGCAACCCGGTGGTCTCGCGCACCATCGGCATCGTCCGCCGGCGCGGCGCCATGCTCTCGCCCAGCGCCGAGCGCTTCCTGCAGATGCTGATGAGCCAATGGCGCAACAAGCCGTGACATCGGCACTACATACAGCCATGTAACCTTGCGTCCTGCGCCGCGGATCTTTGCCATGCCTGCCATCCCGCATACTGGACGGGGCCAGGGGACAGACGCTCCCGGCAAACGCCAGCAGGCCCGCCCCGGCCACTGCAAGCCATTCGCAAAAGGAGTCACTGCATGAGCGATTCGTTCTCCACCCGCAGCCAGTTGGACGTGGGCGGCAAGACCTACGCCTATTACAGCCTGCCCAAGCTGGGCCAGCGCTTCGACATCTCCCGCCTGCCCTACTCGATGAAGATCCTGCTGGAGAACCTGCTCCGGAACGAGGACGGCGGCATCACCGTCGGCAAGGAGCACATCGAGGCGGTGGCCAAGTGGGATCCCAAGGCCGAGCCCGACACCGAGATCGCGTTCATGCCCGCGCGCGTGGTGCTGCAGGACTTCACCGGCGTGCCCTGCGTGGTCGACCTCGCGGCGATGCGCGACGCGGTGGTCAAGCTCGGCGGCGCGGCCGGCCAGATCAACCCGCAGATCCCCTCCGAGCTGGTGATCGACCACTCGGTGCAGGTCGACGTGTTCGGCAAGCCCGACGCGCTCGACCTCAACGGCCAGATCGAGTTCCAGCGCAACAAGGAGCGCTACGGCTTCCTGCGCTGGGGCCAGAAGGCCTTCGACAACTTCAAGGTGGTACCGCCGAACACCGGCATCGTCCACCAGGTCAACCTGGAGAACCTGGCCCGCGTGGTGATGACCGCGGAGAAGGACGGCCAGGCCATCGCCTATCCCGACACCGTGTTCGGCACCGACTCGCACACCACGATGATCAACGGCATCGGCGTGCTCGGCTGGGGCGTCGGCGGCATCGAGGCGGAAGCCGCCATGCTCGGCCAGCCGTCCTCGATGCTGATCCCGCAGGTGGTCGGCTTCAAGCTCACCGGCAAGCTGCCCGAGGGCGCCACCGCCACCGACCTGGTGCTGACCGTCACCCAGATGCTGCGCAAGCTCGGCGTGGTCGGCAAGTTCGTCGAGTTCTACGGCGACGGCCTGCAGCACCTGCCGCTGGCCGACCGCGCCACCATCGGCAACATGGCCCCGGAATATGGCGCCACCTGCGGCATCTTCCCGATCGACGCCGAGTCGCTGAGCTACCTGCGCCTGTCCGGCCGCAGCGAGGAGCAGATCGCGCTGGTCGAGGCCTACGCCAAGGCTCAGGGCCTGTGGCACGAGCCCGGCAGCCCGCATGCGCAGTACAGCGCCACGCTGGAGCTGGACATGGGCGACGTGCGCCCGTCGCTGGCCGGCCCCAAGCGCCCGCAGGACCGCGTGCTGCTCGAGGACGTGCAGAAGAACTACCGCGAGGCGCTGGCAGGGCTCACCGCCAACCGCGACAAGCGCAGCGACGACGTCGGCCGGTTCGTCGCCGAGGGCGGCGGCGCGGCGGTCGGCAACGAGCAGCTCGCCAAGGGCTATGCCGACATCGAGATCGAGGGCAAGAAGGTAAGGCTCAAGGACGGCGCCGTGGTGATCGCCGCGATCACCTCGTGCACCAACACCTCCAACCCGGCGGTGATGATCGGTGCCGGCCTGCTGGCCCGCAATGCCGCGGCCAGGGGCCTGAACCGCCAGCCGTGGGTGAAGACCTCGCTGGGGCCGGGCTCGCGCGTGGTCACCGACTACCTGCAGAAGGCCGGCGTCCTCGACGACCTGGAGAAGGTCGGCTTCTACGTGGTCGGCTACGGCTGCACCACCTGCATCGGCAACTCCGGCCCGCTGCCCACCGAGGTCAGCGCGGGCATCGCCATGGGCGACCTGGTGGTGACCTCGGTGCTGTCCGGCAACCGCAACTTCGAGGGCCGCGTGCACCCCGAGGTCAAGATGAACTACCTGGCCTCCCCGCCGCTGGTGGTCGCCTACGCGCTGGCCGGCACCACCGACATCGACCTGACCCGCGAGCCGCTCGGCACCGGCAGCGACGGCCAGCCGGTGTACCTGAGGGACATCTGGCCCAGCAACAAGGAGATCGGCGACGTCATCGCCGCCACCATCGGGCCGGAGATGTTCAAGCAGAACTACGCCGACGTGTTCAAGGGCGACACCCGCTGGAATACCATCGCCTCGCCCGACGGCGAACTGTACGAATGGGATGCGGCCTCCACCTACATCAAGAACCCACCCTACTTCGAAGGCATGACCATGCAGGTGGGCCACGTAGACGACGTGCACGGCGCGCGCGTGCTGGGCCTGTTCGGCGACTCGATCACCACCGACCACATCTCCCCGGCCGGCAACATCAAGAAGGACTCCCCGGCGGGCCGCTTCCTGCAGTCGCGCGGCGTGCAGCCGGCCGACTTCAACAGCTACGGCAGCCGGCGCGGCAACGACGACGTCATGGTGCGCGGCACCTTCGCCAACATCCGCATCAAGAACCTGATGTTCGGCGGCGAGGAAGGCGGCAACACCCTGTACTTCGGCAGCACGCCGCCGGAGAAGATGTCGATCTACGACGCGGCCATGAAGTACAAGGCCGACGGCGTGCCGCTGGTGGTGATCGCCGGCAAGGAATACGGCACCGGCTCCTCGCGCGACTGGGCGGCCAAGGGCACCAACCTGCTCGGGGTCAAGGCCGTGATCGCCGAGAGCTTCGAGCGCATCCACCGCTCCAACCTGGTCGGCATGGGCGTGCTGCCGTTGCAGTTCCTGGACGGCCAGAACGCGCAGTCCCTGGGCCTGGACGGTTCGGAGGTCTTCGACGTCACCGGCCTGCAGGACGGCGCGAGCAAGCGCGCCAGGGTGACGGCGAGGAAGGCCGACGGCACCACCAAGGAATTCGAGGTCAAGGTGCTGCTGCTGACCCCGAAGGAAGTGGAGTACTTCAAGCACGGCGGCCTGCTGCAGTACGTGCTGCGCCAGCTGGCGTCGAAGGCGGCCTAGCCGTCCCGCCGCTGCGGGAGCGGCTCCGGCTGCGACGGGCCTTCCCGGCAAAGCCCGTCGCGGCCGGAGCCGTTCCCGCGCCGCCGGCCGGTTTCCCCGCTTCGCCTTTTCCATTCGGGACGGTATCCTGCCCGCCAGAGCGCCGGGACGTTTCCGGTGCGACCAACATCCCTGGAGGGAGGCAGAATGTCTCAGGCGCGTCCTTGGCTGCAGAGCTATCCGGCGGGAGTGCCCGCGGAAATCGATGTCCACGAGTTCCGGACGGTCGCGGACGTCTTCGCATCGTCCGTCGCCAAGTACCGCGATCGCCCGGCCTACACCAGCTTCGGCAAGACCCTGACCTACGGCGAGACCGACGCGCTGGCGACCCGGTTCGCCGCCTACCTGCTGGGCGAACTGAAGCTCAAGAAGGGCGACCGCGTCGCGGTGATGATGCCCAACTGCCTGCAGTACCCGGTCGCCACCTTCGGCATCCTCAAGGCCGGCCTGACGGTGGTGAACGTCAACCCGCTCTATACCGCCCGCGAGCTCAGGCACCAGTTGGTCGACTCCGGCGCCTGCGTGCTGGTCGCCATCGACAACTTCGGCAACACCGTGGCCGAGTCGCTGGAAGGCACGGCGGTCCGCCAGGTGATCACGACCGGCCTGGGCGACATGCTCGGCTTCCCCAAGGGCAACCTGGTCAACTTCGTCGTCAAGTACGTCAAGAAGCTGGTGCCGGAGTACCGGATCGCCGGCGCCATCCGCTTCCGCGAAGCGCTCTCGCTCGGCGGCCGGCACGCGTTGCCGTCGCTGGACGTCTCCAGCGACGACATCGCCTTCCTGCAGTACACGGGCGGCACCACCGGCGTGGCCAAGGGCGCGATGCTGACCCACCGCAACCTGGTCGCGAACATGCAGCAGGCGCACACCTGGGTCGCCTCCGACGGCAAGCTGCAGGAAGGCCAGGAGACGGTGGTCACCGCGCTGCCGCTGTACCACATCTTCGCGCTCACCGCGAACTGCCTGGTCTTCATGAAGCTCGGCGGCTGCAACCACCTGATCAGCAATCCGCGCGACATGCCCGGCTTCGTCAAGGAGCTCAAGGGCATCCGCTTCAGCGCCATCACCGGCGTCAACACCCTGTTCAACGGCCTGCTCAACACCCCCGGCTTCGAGCAGCTCGACTTCTCCTCGCTGAAGATGACCCTGGGCGGCGGCATGGCCGTGCAGCGTTCGGTCGCCGAGCGCTGGAAGAAAGTCACCGGCTGCACCCTCGTCGAAGCCTACGGCCTGACCGAGACCTCGCCGGCGGCCTGCATCAACCCGCCCGACCTCCCCGAGTACAACGGCTCCATCGGCCTGCCGGTCCCCTCCACCGATGCCTGCATCAAGGACGACGCCGGCAACCAGTTGCCGGCAGGCGAGACCGGCGAGCTGTGCATCAAGGGACCCCAGGTCATGAAGGGCTACTGGCACCGTCCCGAGGAGACCGCCAAGGCCATCGATGCCGACGGCTGGCTGCACACCGGCGACATCGCCCGGATGGACGAGAAAGGCTTCTTCTACATCGTCGACCGCAAGAAGGACATGATCCTGGTGTCCGGTTTCAACGTTTATCCCAACGAGATCGAGGACGTCATCGCGATGATGCCCGGCGTCGCCGAGGTGGCGGCGGTCGGCGTCCCCGACGAGAAGTCCGGCGAGGTGGTCAAGGTCGTCATCGTCAAGAAGGACCCGAACCTGACCGCCGAGCAGGTCAAGGAACACGCCCGTGCCAACCTGACCGGCTACAAGCACCCGCGGATCGTCGAATTCCGCAAGGAGCTGCCCAAGACCAACGTCGGCAAGATCCTGAGGCGGGAGCTGCGGGACGCGCCAAAATCCTGACGCACACAAGGGCCGCGACGCCACTTCGAAGGGCTTTCCTGTAACGGAAAGCCCTTTTCGTTTCACGCAGTTACACCGGTGTAGCATCGGTCAGTGGAGTTCGCACCGCCCGCTGCGCCACGATCACCCATCGCGGGCGCTCTCCCCGAGGCCAAGCCCATGATCACGATGGAAAATCTGCAACGCCAGACACTTCATTCCACCATCCGAGTTGCCACCGACGATGCCAGCCGCAGCCACTGGCTGTACATGCATGCCGATGCCGCCGCTGGCGTCCGCCCCTGCTTCCGCCCGCCCCTCATGGAAGAGATGCACGCCTACCTGTCGGAAATCGCGGATCCCTCCCGGCAGCAGCCGGGGAGCCTGAGCACCTTGGTGCTCGCTTCCGATGCCAACGCGTTCAACCTGGGCGGCGACCTCGACCTGTTCGGCAAGATGATCCGCAACCGCGACAGGGAGGGCCTGCTCCGCTATGCCGAGAGCTGCATTCTCGGCGTGCACCGGTTCCACCAAGGCCTCAACGGCAACTTCCGCACCGTCGCATTGCTGCAGGGCGACGCCCTCGGAGGCGGACTGGAGATGGCCTTGTCGTGCCATACCATCGTGGCCGAAGAGGACGTCGGCATGGGCCTGCCCGAAGTCCTGTTCGGCCTGTTCCCGGGCATGGGCGCCTATTCTTTCCTTTCCCGCCGCGTCTCGCCGCAGCTGGCGGAGAAGATCATCCTGGAAGGACAGGTCTACAGCAGCCAGGAGATGCACGCCATGGGCATCGTCGATCTGTTGGTCCCCAAAGGCCAGGGAGCCGCGGCGGTCTGGGACTTGATCGAGCGCCAGCAACGCATCCCCCACTCGTACTTGGCAATGAACGCGGCGCGGAAGCTGTGCCAACCGGTGACCCGCGAGGAACTGCTCTCGATCACGCACGTATGGGTCGAGACGGCGCTCGCCCTTGGCGAAAAATCGTTGAAGACGATGGATCGCCTGGTCAAGGCGCAGTCCCGCCGGGCCGCCAGGGCCTTGTCCGCGGCGGTGGCCTGAAACGCATGTCGAAGTTGGCCCGGCGCTCCGCCGGGCTTTTTATTACTTCGGCTCGGCGCCCTTGCCCTTTTCGAAGCGGTTGCTCAGATGGGCATCCAACGCGGCACGCCCCTCCCGCAGTCCCGTGTCCAGCCTTTCGATCCGTTGGTGGATTTCCGCCTTGACCTGCCAATCCTGCATGCGCATCAATTCGTCGCCCTGCCCGGCCAACAGATGCAGCCCCAGGTTGCTTGCCACGCCTTTCAGCGCATGCGCCTGCTCCCGCAGCACGAGCCAGTTGTCGCCGGCGGCGGCCGTGCGTATGCCCGCAATGCAATTGGCCGCATCGGTCAGGCATTGCTGGATGAACTCGCGCTCGAACGTGTCGCCCATGCCCAGCGAGGCAAGCTCGTTCAGGACCGCAGGATCGAGCACGCCATCGGCGGCACTGGCGACCTGCATCGCCGGACGCTCCGATTGCCTGAGCCTGCGATTGGCCGCGATGTCGGCAAGCGTGTCCAGCAATCGGCTGGCGGAGACCGGCTTGGCCAGGAACGCATAGGCGCCGGCCCGCTCACATTGCCGGATGGAGTCGGGCGTGACGTCCGCGCTCAGTACCACGACGGGCGTCCGGCGCTCGCCGCCGGCTTGCAGCACCCGCAATTGCTTCAGCATGTCCAGTCCGCTCATGCCGGGCATGTGCAGATCTATGATCGCGGCGTCGTAGTCCAGGTCGGCAAGCGCATCGAGCACGGCCTCCGCGCCATTCACGCACGTCACCCGATGGCCAGCCTTCTGCAACAACCGCTGCAGAACCATGCGATTGGCCTCGTGGTCGTCGCCCACCACGATCTGCATGCTGCGCACCCGGGCACGATGGCGCAGGAAAGGATCGGTAAACGCGATCACGTTGTCCGGTTCGGCGCCCGACGGCACGGAAGCTTCCGCCGAACCCTGCGCCTCCAAGGAAGGCGTGACCTCGAACGGGACCTCGAACCAGAAGCGACTGCCGCCTCCCGGATTCTCCTCGTAACCGATGCTGCCTCCCATCGATTCCACGAGTCCCTTGGCGATCGTGGTGCCGAGCCCGGTGCCCTCGTAGCGGCGGGTCAAGCCGTTGTCGGCCTGCTCGAATGCCTCGAAGAGCCTCGGGCGCATGCTTACCGGCACGCCTATGCCCGTATCGATTATTTCGAAGCGCAAGCGCATCGGCGAGCGATCGGCCACCGATACCTGGATGTTCACGCTTCCACGCTCGGTGAACTTCACCGCATTGCCGATCAAGTTGAGAAGCACTTGCCGGACATGGTCCGGATCGCCATTCAATCGGTCGGGCACGTCCACCGGTACGTGGACCCTGTAGTCCAGGCCCTTGTTGCGTGCCTGCGGCTTCAGGATCAAGCCGATGCTGTCGAGGGTCTCGCGCAGGGCGAAGTCCTGGCGCCTGACCCTCACCTTGCCGGCCTCGATCGCCGAGATGTCCAGCACCTCTTCAACCAGTGCCAGCAAGCTGCGCGCCGAAGCCTGGATGGTGCTTACGCACTCGCGTTGCTCCGCGTCCAGCCGGGTAGCGGCCAGCACCTCCGTCATGCCGGACAAACCGTTGAGCGGCGTGCGGAACTCGTGGCTCATGTTCGCGAGGAAACGGCTCTTCGCCTCGCTGGCGCGACGCGCCTCCGCGGTCGCGCGGGTCAACTGGCGCAGCAGGCCCGAGAGATACAGGGGAATCGCAGCCAATCCCAGCCACAACGCCAGGCCGAGCTGCAGATTGCGCTCCCAGTATTCGTTGGTGGCCAGCGTGATGCTGAAGCTCGCCATGGCCATGGCAATGGCGAGGTAGAGATACCGGTTGCCGTAGCGCAACCCATTGCCGATCGTCACCCACATCACCACGACGTAGATGCAGGCCATGGGCTCGCCCACCGCGCTCATCGCCATGGCCATCAAGCCGTAATCGGCGAACATGCCGATCACCCGCCTCAGGTCTGAACGGGCGGGCCGGGCGACGATCCACGCGAACAGCAGCAGCGACAGCAATTGCGCCAGCAGCGTGAGGCCGATGACGTAGAGCAGCTGCCTTTCCGGGAGATCCCAACGATAGATCGACGCGATCTCGTACGCCAGGATCAGGGCGACCATGCCTATCCGGATGGCGGCCTGCCCATGCTCGCTGTCCTCGCGCTGGGCCAGGCGACTGCGTAAGGTATCCATCAAAGCCAGCATGACTAGAGACCCGGCCGTTCCGAGGCCTTGGAGAACTTCTCGCAGATCCGCTCCAGCGCGGGACGGGAACGCACCAGCGCGTCGACGCAGCGCGGGTCGAACAGCCGGCCGCGTTGCGCATACAGGTATGCCAGGGTCGCGTCCATGGTCCATGCCTCCTTGTAGGGACGCGGCGACAGCAGCGCGTCGCAGACGTCCGCGACGGCCACGACGCGCGCCTCGAGCGGGATCGCCTCGCCGATCAGTCCGTCGGGATAGCCGCTGCCGTCGTAGCGCTCGTGGTGCCGCAGCGCGATCAGGGCCGCGACCTGGATGAAGCGGTTCTGGCTGCCGCTGAGCAATTCGTAGCCGATCCGCGGGTGCCGGCGCATGACCGCCATCTCGTCCTCGGTCAACTTGCCCTGCTTGAGCAGCACCGCGTCGGGGATCGCGATCTTGCCGATGTCGTGCAAGGGCGCGGCCATCTCGATCAGGCGCACCTCGTCCTCCGACAGGCCCATCTGCTCGGCGATGAGGCCGGCGATATGCGCCATCCGCTCCAGGTAGGCGCTGGTGCCGGCGTCGCGGTACTCGATCGCGCGCGCCAGGCGCGACAGCGTCTCGCGCTCGCGTTCCTCGACCTCGTTGATGCTGGCCAGCAGCCGTTGCTCCAGCGACAGCGCCCGTTGCTTGATGCTCTCGCTCTGCTGGCGCAACTGCAGCAGGTTGGTGCAGCGGGCGCGCAGTTCGCGGGGGCGGATCGGCTTGACCAGGAAGTCGATCACGCCGGCCTCCAGCGCCGCCTGCCGCACCGGTTCGTCGCCGACCACGGTGATCAGGATGATGGGGATGTCGCGGTGGCTCGGCAGCCGGCGCAACCGGCGCGCGAATTCCAGCCGGTCCATCGCCGGCATGCGGTAGTCCAGCAGGAGCAGGTCGACCCGGCCGCTCTCGCACCAGGAAAGCGCGGCCAGGGGATCGCCGAAGTCGTACACCCGCAGTTCCGGGGCGATGTCCTCGATGACGTGCCGCAGCATCGTGCGCGCGGAGGTCTGGTCATCGACGATCACGATGTTCAAACCGGCATCCGTCCTGGTGTGCCACGAAGGATGCGCGGCAACCGGAGCGCCGCGAGCATGAACTGCCGTATCAGGCATGACCATTCCCTCCAATCAGGAGCATAGGCCCGGGCGCCGGCCGTAGCGGGACGGCCACCCCGGGGCCGCCATGCCAAGCATAGGCAGGAAACGGGGCGACAGCATAGAGCGCTGCCGCCTCCCGGGTCAGTTTTCGGGACGCATGTAGGGAAACAGCAGCACGTCGCGGATCGAGGTGCTGCCGGTCAGCAGCATCACCAGGCGGTCGATGCCGATGCCCAGGCCGCCGGTGGGCGCCATGCCGTACTCCAGCGCACGGATGTAGTCGGCGTCGAAGTGCATGGCCTCGTCGTCGCCCCCCTCCTTCGCCTCGACCTGCTTCTGGAAACGGGCGGCCTGGTCCTCGGGATCGTTGAGCTCGGAGAAGCCGTTGGCGAACTCCTTGCCGTTGACGAACAGCTCGAAGCGGTCGGTATAGCCCGGTTCGGTATCGCTGGCGCGCGCCAACGGCGAAACCTCGACCGGATGGTCGGTGATGAAGGTCGGCTGCACCAGGGTGTGCTCGACCGTGGCCTCGAAGATCTCCAGCAGCAGCTTGCCCCAGCCGTAGGACGGCTTGACCTTGATCTTCAGGCGCTCGCAATGGCGCAGCAGCGCATCGCGATCGGTGCAGTCGGCCTCGGAGATCTCCGGGTTGTGGTGGCGAACCGCCTCGTCCATGCGCCAACGGCGGAACGCCGGGCCCAGGTCGATCTTCGCGCCGTCCCACTCCACCTCGGTGGTGCCGAGCACGGACTGCGCGGCATCGCGGATCACGCTCTCGGTCAGGTCCATCACCTCGTGGTACGTGGCGTAGGCCTCGTACAGCTCGAGCATGGTGAATTCCGGGTTGTGGCGGGTGGAGACGCCCTCGTTGCGGAAATTGCGGTTGATCTCGTAGACGCGCTCCAGCCCGCCGACCACCAGCCGCTTGAGGTACAGCTCCGGCGCCACGCGCAGGTACAGCTGCAGGTCCAGCGCGTTGTGGTGGGTGATGAACGGCTTGGCCGTCGCGCCGCCGGGGATGTAGTGCATCATCGGCGTCTCGACCTCCAGGAAGCCGCGCGCGTCCAGCCACGAGCGGATCGCGCGGATGATCTTGGAGCGCTTGATGAAGACCTCGCGCGCTTCCGGGGTGACGATCAGGTCGACGTAGCGCTGGCGATAGCGCTGCTCCACGTCCGATAGCCCATGCCACTTGTCGGGCAGCGGACGCAGCGACTTGGTCAGCAGGCGCAGCCTGGCCGCCTTCACCGACAGCTCGCCGGTGCGGGTGCGGGTCAGGCCGCCCTCGACCGCGATGATGTCGCCCACGTCCCAGCCCTTGAACGCATCGTAGGCCTCGCCCAACGCATTGGCCTGCAGGAACACCTGAATACGGCCGGACTCGTCCTGGATCTGGGCGAAGCTGGCCTTGCCCATCACCCGCTTGGCCATCAGCCGGCCGGCCAGCTTCACCTGGCGATCCAGCCCTTCCAGCGCCTCGGCGGTCCAGGCCCCGGCGTCGCCGAACTCGGCCTGCAGGTCGCCGGCGAACTGCTCGCGCTTGAAATCGTTCGGGTAGGCGATGCCCTGTTCGCGCAACGCCTTGAGTTTCGCGCGGCGCTCGGCGATCAGGCTGTTCTCGTCGGCAGGCGTGGGCGTGGCGGTCTGGTCGGTCATGGCGGGATGTTCGGTAACGGGGGGATTTCCGCGGGAGGGACTCCGGTCCCTCCCGCAAGGGGGTGGCGGCGGATTATGCGTCCACGCGCTTGGCGCCGGCCTCCAGGCCGGCCTTCAGGCTGGCCTCGACGAATTCGTCCAGGTCGCCGTCGAGCACCTTCTGGGTATCGCTGCGCTCGATGCCGGTGCGCAGGTCCTTGATCCGGCTCTGGTCCAGCACGTAGTTGCGGATCTGGCTGCCCCAGCCGATGTCGGACTTGGACGCTTCCAGCGCGTCCTTCTCGGCGTTGCGCTTCTGCAGCTCGATCTCGTACAGCTTGGCCTTCAGCATCTTCATCGCGCGGTCGCGGTTGGCATGCTGGCTGCGCTCGGTCTGGCAGGCCACCACCACGCCCGAAGGCACGTGGGTGATGCGCACCGCCGACTCGGTCTTGTTGACGTGCTGGCCGCCGGCGCCGCTGGAGCGGTACACGTCGGTCTTCAGGTCGGCCGGGTTGATCTCGATGTCGATGTCGTCGTCGACCTCGGGCGAGACGAACACCGAGGTGAAGCTGGTGTGGCGGCGGTTGTCCGAATCGAACGGGCTCTTGCGCACCAGCCGGTGCACGCCGATCTCGGTCTTCAGCCAGCCATAGGCGAAATCGCCTTCCACGCGGAACGTGGCCGACTTGATGCCCGCCACTTCGCCGCCGGAGACTTCCAGCAGCTCGGTCTTCCAGCCGCGGCCTTCGGCCCAGCGCAGGTACATGCGCAGCAGCATTTCGGCCCAGTCCTGCGCCTCGGTGCCGCCGGCGCCGGCCTGGATGTCGACGAACGCGTTGGCGCCGTCCATCTTGCCGGAGAACATGCGCTGGAACTCCAGCTTCTCGACCTGGGACTGGTACTTGTCCAGGTCGGCGACCACCGCCTGCGCGGTGTCCTCGTCCTGCTCGCTTTCGGCCAGGTCCAGCAGTTCCCCGCTCTCGGCCAGGCCGTCCAGCACCGAGGCGATGCCGCCCACGGTCTTGTCCAGCAGCGAACGTTCGCGGCCGAGCTGCTGGGCGTATTCGGGGTTGTTCCAGATATCGGGGCTTTCCAGCTCCCGGGTCACTTCTTCGAGACGCTCTTTCTTGGCGTCGTAGTCAAAGATACCCCCTGAGCGAGACCACGCGATCGTTCAGATCGGCGATTCGCTGGCGGATCGGATTGGTTTCGATCATGTCGGTATTCCTGCAGACAAGAGCGCAATTGTAGCAAGCGCCCTATCCGGGCGCAGCGCGGGCGGGTGCCGGCCCGACGGGATCGCAGCGCTGCGCGCTGCCTTCGCTGCTCAGCGATGTCGAGCCGCGGGCACCGAGCCGCATCAAGCCGGTTCGCAATGCTCCACGATCAGCTGGATCGCCTCGCCGCCGCGATAGTCGTCGCCGACCAGCCTGTAGGCGAGCCGGACGCGGCGGCCGGGTTCGCGCCCGGACCAGCCGTTGAAGTGAATCGCGTTCAACGGCTCCGCCCGGCCCGGGCATCGCAGGTTCAGCTTGAGGTGGCGCTCCTTCAACAGGCGCCACTGCGCCACCTCGAACTCGCCGTCGAACAACGGCTCCGGGAATCCCTGCCCCCACGGCCCGGCCATCCGCAGCGCTTCGGCATGGGCGTAGTCCAGTTCGTGCGGCGCCAGTTCGCCGTCGCTGTGCAGCTCGGCCTGCAGCAAGGCGCGGTCGAGGCTGGTTTCGAGGTGCGCCAGCAGCGCCGTCTCGAAGGCGGGCAACGCATCGCGCGACAAGCTCAACCCGGCCGCCATGGCATGCCCGCCGAACTTGCCGATCAAGCCTGGGCATGCGGCATCCACCGCGGCCAGCGCATCGCGGATGTGCAGGCCGGGGATCGAGCGGGCCGAACCGCGCAGTTGGTCGCTCCCGGGCTCGGCCGGGGCGAAGGCGATCACCGGCCGGTGCAGGCGATCCTTCATCCTCGAAGCCACCAGCCCGACCACGCCGGGATGCCATTCGGCATCGAACAGGCAGGCCGCCAGGGGCGGCGAGCCATCGCCGGCCGCCAGCAACGCGCGCGCGACCGCGGACTCGGCGTCGTCGGTCATCAACTGTTGGACGGCACGCCGCTCGGCGTTGATCTCCTCGAGCATCGCGGCGATCTCGCGCGCCTGCGTGGCGTCTTCGGTCAGCAACAGCTCGATGCCGAGCGCCATGTCTTCCAGCCGGCCCGCGGCATTCAGGCGCGGCCCCAGCGCATAGCCGATGTCGCTGGCGGTCAGCCGCGAAGCGTCGCGGCCGCTGGCCTCGATCAGCGCCCGCAGCCCGACGCAACCCTGCCCTTGCCGGAGGCGGCGCAATCCCGCGGCGACCAATGCGCGGTTGTTGACGTCCAGCGCCACCAGGTCGGCGACCGTGCCGACGGCCACCAGGTCGAGCAGCACCGACAGGTCCGGCCCATTGCCGGCGAACGCCCCCGACTCGCGCAGGCGCGCGCGCAGCGCCATCAAGACGTAGAAGATCACGCCGACGCCCGCCAGCGCCTTGCTGGGAAAGCCATCGCCGTCGAGATTGGGATCGACGATGACATCGGCAGGCGGGAGCCGCTCGCCCGGGAGATGGTGGTCGGTCACCAGCACCTTCCAGCCCAGTGCCTTGGCCGCGGCGACGCCCGCGTGGCAGGCCACGCCGTGGTCGACCGTGACCAGCAGGTCCGGGCGCAGCGGCGCCAGTTCTTCGACCAGCGCCGGCGACAGGCCATAGCCGTGCACGATGCGGTTCGGCACCGCGTGCATCACCTCGGCGGCGCCCAGCAGGCGCAAACCGCGGACCGCGACGGCGCAGGCGGTCGCGCCGTCGCAATCGAAATCGCCCACCACCAGGATGCGGCGCCCGGCGCCGATGGCATCCGCCAGCAGGTCCACCGCCCGGTCGATGTTGGCCAGGCCGGTGGGGGCATGCAGCTGCGCCAGCCGCGGCTGCGCCTGCTCCAGGCACACCGCCCCGCGCGCGGCGTACAGGCGCCGCAACAACGGCAGCATCCCGTCGGGCCAGTTCCCGGGTTCCCCGGGCGGCCGCCGCACGATCCGCAATGGACGATTCATCCGGCGAGCTGGAGCAAAGGCTTGCGCCAGAACCGCCAGCGATGGCGTCGTTCCAGCGCGAACTGCGCGCCGTCCTGGAAATCGAGCAGCAGCCGGTCCAGCTCGCCGCGCCGCATGGCGGCGAGCAGCGGCGCGATCACGTCGGTGGAGAACTGCTCGAGCGAGCGCAGCTGGCGCAGGTCGATCAGCGCGTCGACCTGCCGCTCGCCCTCGGCATCGGTGCCGCTGGCCTTGGCCAACGCCCTCAGCAGCGATTCGCGGCTGCGGACCTGCGCATGCGGGGAACTGACGGCCTGCGGATACACGCCGCCGCCCCAGAACCACAGCGAGTTGATCGCCGGCTTGCCGCGGGCGGAGCGCTCGCGGTTCCACGGATGCTGGTGCAGCAGGACCTGGGCCTCGGTCAGCAACGCGCGCCAGCGGCGGCCGTGCTCCCCTCCAGGCAGGTGGTCGAACAGGTCGTCGCCGAGCACCTCGCCCGGCTCGTCGAAGTTCGGCAGCCTCGCCTCGGGCGACAGCCGCAGGTACCAGCGCGACGGCACCGGCGCATCCAGCAGGAAGCCGGCATCGCCGAACATCGGCTTGAGCGACGGCAGCAAGGCGGCGACGTCGTCCTGGTCCAGGCCGAGCGCCTCGCCATACGCCATCATCCGCGCGCCCTGCATGTCGGGCACCACGTAGGCGGGGTCGGCGCGCACCCAGGTGGCCCCGGAGGCGTCGCCGACGTCCAGCTGGCGGGTGAGCGCCGCGACCGGCCAGTGCCCGGGCACCAGCCGGAAGTGGCGGCGCAGCTGCGGCGTTTCCCCGCTCTCGCGCGTATCGCGATCGGCGTGCCCGAGCGCGCGCGCGACCGGGTCGGCCAGCGCGGCACCGGCCAGCCGCCCGCGTTCCGGCAACAGCAGCGTCGCCGTGGTCACCAGGGGCCCCGGGTCAGCCCAGGTACTCGACGCTGACCACTTCGTACTCGCGCTGGCCGGCCGGCGCGTCGATGGTGACGCTGTCGCCTTCGTGCTTGCCGATCAGGGCACGCGCCAGCGGCGAGGAGATCGCGATCAGGCCCTGCTTGATGTCCGCTTCCAGGTCGCCGACGATCTGGTAGCGCTTTTCCTCGTCGGTCTCGACGTCGGCCAGCGCCACGGTCGCGCCGAACACGATCTTGCTGCCGGCGCCGAGCTTGGTCACGTCGATGATCTCGGCGTGCGACAGCTCCGCCTCCAGCTGCTTGATGCGGCCTTCGATGAAACCCTGCTCCTCGCGCGCGGCGTGGTACTCGGCGTTCTCCTTCAGGTCGCCGTGCTCGCGCGCCTCGGCGATCGCGGCGATCACCTTGGGGCGCTTGACCGACTTCAGGTGTTCCAGTTCGTCGCGCAGACGCTGCGCGCCTTTCAGGGTGATGGGGGCTCTCATGCTTCCAACTCCTTGTGCAGTTCCTGCAGCGACCACACCGGGCCCGTGCCGCGGAATTCGAGGGATTGCACCAGCGCCTTGGCACCGGCGATGGTGGTCGAATAGGTCACGCGCTGCTGCAGCGCCTCGCGGCGGATCGAGAACGAGTCCGCGATCGCCGCGCGACCTTCGGTGGTGTTCACGATATAGGAAATCTCGCCGTTCTTGATCGAATCGACGATGTGCGGGCGGCCTTCCACGACCTTGTTCACGATCTCGCAAGCCAGGCCGTGCTGCTGCAGCCAGGCGCCGGTACCGCGGGTCGCGACCAGGCTGAAGCCGCGCTCGACCAGCGCCTTGGCCACCGGCAGCACGCGCTTCTTGTCCGGATCGCGCACCGACACGAAGGCCTTGCCCGGCTTCGGCGCGCGGATGCCGCCGGCTTCCTGCGCGCGCGCGAACGCGGCGCTGAAGCTGCGGCCCACGCCCATCACCTCGCCGGTGGAGCGCATCTCCGGCCCGAGGATCGGGTCCACGCCCTGGAACTTGGCGAACGGGAAGATCGCCTCCTTCACCGAGTAGTAGTCGGGCACGACTTCCTCGGTGGCGCCCTGCTCGGCCAGGGTGCGGCCGGCCATGCAGCGCGCCGCGATCTTGGCCAGGGCCACGCCGGTGGCCTTGGACACGAACGGCACGGTGCGCGAGGCGCGCGGGTTCACTTCCAGCAGGTAGACGGTATCGGTACCGTCCTCGTTGGACTGGATCGCGAACTGGGTGTTCATCAGGCCGACCACGTTCAGGGCCTTGGCCAGCTCCACCACCTGGCGGCGCAGCTCGTCCTGCGTCTGCTGCGACAGCGAGTACGGCGGCAGCGAGCACGAGGAGTCGCCCGAATGCACGCCGGCTTCCTCGATGTGCTCCATGACCCCGCCGATCAGCACGTCGCCGTCCTTGTCGGCGATGATGTCCACGTCGCACTCGACCGCGTTGTCGAGGAAGCGGTCCAGCAGGACCGGCGAATCGTTGGACACCTTCACCGCATCGCGCACGTAGCGCGCCAGGTCCGACTCGCCGTACACGATCTCCATCGCGCGGCCGCCGAGCACGTAGCTCGGGCGCACCACCAGCGGGTAGCCGATCTCGCGCGCCAGCGTCAGCGCTTCCTCGGCGGTGCGCGCGGTGCGGTTCGGCGGCTGCTTGAGGCCGAGCTTCTCGACCAGCTGCTGGAAGCGCTCGCGGTCCTCGGCCAGGTCGATCGAGTCCGGCGTGGTGCCGATCACCGGCACGCCGTTGGCCTCCAGCGCCTTGGCCAGCTTCAGCGGGGTCTGGCCGCCGTACTGCACGATCACGCCCTTGGGCTTCTCCAGCTCGACGATCTCCAGCACGTCCTCGAGCGTCAGCGGCTCGAAGTACAGGCGGTCGGAGGTGTCGTAGTCGGTCGAGACGGTTTCCGGGTTGCAGTTGACCATGATGGTCTCGTACCCGTCCTCGCGCAGCGCCAGCGCGGCATGCACGCAGCAGTAGTCGAACTCGATGCCCTGGCCGATGCGGTTGGGGCCGCCGCCCAGGATCATGATCTTCTCGCGGTCGGACGGGTCGGCCTCGCACTCGTCCTCGTAGGTCGAGTACAGGTAGGCGGTGCTGGTGGCGAACTCGGCCGCGCACGAGTCCACGCGCTTGTACACCGGGCGCACCTTGTGCGCGCGGCGCAGCGCGCGGATCGCCGCCTCGTTGGTCCCGGTCAGCTGCGCCAAGCGCGCGTCCGAGAAACCGGCGCGCTTGAGCTTGCGCAGGCGCGCGGCGTCGAGCGCGTCGATGCCGTCGGCGGCCACCTGCCTCTCGGCCGCGATGATCTCCTCGATCTGGTCGAGGAACCACGGGTCGATGTACGACAGGTTGTAGACCTCCTCCACGCTCATGCCGGCGCGGAACGCGTCGGCGACGTAGAACAGGCGTTCCGGTCCCGGCGCCTTCAGCTCTCGCTTGAGCGTGGTCAGGTCGTCCTCGCTGGACAGGTCCAGCCCGGTCGGGTCGAAGCCGACCTTGCCGGTCTCCAGGCCGCGCAGCGCCTTCTGCACCGACTCCTGGAAGGTGCGGCCCATGGCCATCACCTCGCCCACCGACTTCATCTGCGTGGTCAGGCGCGCGTCGGCCTGCGGGAACTTCTCGAAGGCGAAGCGCGGGATCTTGGTGACCACATAGTCGATGGAGGGCTCGAACGAAGCCGGGGTCAGCCCGCCGGTGATCTCGTTCTTCAGCTCGTCCAGGGTGTAGCCCACGGCCAGCTTGGCCGCGACCTTGGCGATCGGGAAGCCGGTGGCCTTGGAGGCCAGCGCCGAGGAGCGCGACACGCGCGGGTTCATCTCGATGACGACCACGCGGCCGGTGTTCGGGTTGATGCCGAACTGCACGTTCGAGCCACCCGTATCCACCCCGATCTTGCGCAGCACCGCGATCGAGGCGTCGCGCAGGCGCTGGTACTCCTTGTCGGTCAGGGTCTGCGCCGGCGCGACGGTGATCGAGTCGCCGGTGTGCACGCCCATCGGGTCAAGGTTCTCGATCGAGCAGACGATGATGCAGTTGTCCGCGGTGTCGCGGACCACTTCCATCTCGAACTCCTTCCAGCCGAGCACGGATTCCTCGACCAGCACTTCATGCACCGGCGACAGCTCCAGCCCGCGCTTGATGATCTCCTCGAACTCTTCCTTGTTGTAGGCGATGCCGCCGCCGCTGCCACCCAGCGTGAACGACGGGCGGATGATGGTCGGGAAGCCGACCTTGGCCTGGATCTCCACCGCCTGCTCGAAGCTCTTGGCGACCTCGGCCTTCGGGCACTCCAGCCCGATCTCCTGCATCGCCACGCGGAACAGCTCGCGGTCCTCGGCCATGCGGATGGCCTCGCGCTTGGCGCCGATCAGCTCCACGCCGTACTTCTCCAGCACGCCGTTGTCGGCCAGGTCCAGCGCGCAGTTCAGCGCGGTCTGCCCGCCCATGGTCGGCAGCAGCGCGTCCGGCTTCTCCTTGGCGATGATCTTCTCGACCGTCTGCCAGTTGATCGGCTCGATGTAGACGGCGTCGGCCATCTCCGGGTCGGTCATGATGGTGGCCGGGTTGGAGTTGACCAGCACCACGCGGTAGCCCTCGTCGCGCAGCGCCTTGCACGCCTGCGCGCCGGAGTAGTCGAACTCGCAGGCCTGGCCGATGACGATCGGGCCGGCACCGATGATGAGGATGGTCTTTAGGTCGGTACGACGTGGCATTTTTCAGTAATCCTCAACGTTCTCGGAAATGCGGGACCCGGCACCCGGGGCCCGGGACCCGGATTCAAGCCGACGCTGTAACGATTGCTGCAATTTGGAAAGCATCTGGCCTACGCGTTCGCAGAGCCGGAGCGCCGCAGCCAGCTGCGACGGTTCGCCCAGGCCAAGCCGCTCGGACAACAGCAGCTGCGTCTGCAATTCGCCGCACGCTCCCATGGCGATCGACACGGACCGCGCATAGTCCCGGGTGGTGCCGCGCGCATTGCCTTCTGCGATGCTGGAAGGGATCGAAACGGCGGAACGCCGGAGTTGCGCCGCCAGGCCATGGCCATCGTCGCGCGGCAGGGACGCCGCCGACGAATGAACGGCCTGGGCGAGTTCCATGGCCAGCTGCCAGACTTCGAGTTCCCTGAAATGGGACACCGGCATCACGCGGCCTTTTCCGGGCCCCGGGTCGCGGATCCCGAGTCCCGCATCAACGCGGCGAACCGATCGAACAACGGCCCCACGTCATGCGGCCCCGGCGACGCCTCCGGGTGCCCCTGGAAGGAGAACGCCGGCGCATCGGTCAGCGCGATGCCCTGGTTGGTGCCGTCGAACAGCGAGCGGTGCGTGACGCGCACGTTGCCGGGCAGCGTCGCCTCGTCCACCGCGAAGCCATGGTTCTGCGAGGTGATCATCACCCGGCCGCTGTCCAGGTCCTGTACCGGGTGGTTGGCGCCGTGGTGGCCGTGGCCCATCTTGACGGTCCGCGCGCCGGAGGCCAGCGCCAGCAGCTGGTGGCCCAGGCAGATGCCGAAGGTCGGGACCTTCCTGGCGACGAACTCCTTGATCGCGGCGATCGCGTAGTCGCACGGTTCCGGGTCGCCGGGGCCGTTGGACAGGAACACGCCGTCCGGATTCATCGCCAGCACCTCGGCCGCCGGCGTCTGCGCCGGCACCACGGTGACGTCGCAGCCGCGCTCGGCGAGCATGCGCAGGATGTTGAGCTTCACGCCGAAGTCGTAGGCCACGACTTTAAACGTGCGTCCCGCACCAGAGCCCGCACATCCATGTGCGGACTTCTCAATGCTTTTCGCGCCCAGACCGACGAAGCTGTTCGTATCAAGGTCGAGCTGGCCCTCGCGCCAGGCATAGGGCTTGTCGGTGCTGACCACCTTGGCCAGGTCCATGCCCTTCAGGCCCGGGAACTTGCGCGCCGCCTCCAGGGCCTTCTCGACGTCGATCTCGCCCGCCATCAACGCGCCGTTCTGGGCGCCCTTCTCGCGCAGGATGCGGGTCAGCTTGCGCGTGTCGATGCCGGCGATGCCGACCACGCCGCGCGCGATCATCCAATCGCCCAGCGAGGCCTGGCTGCGCCAGTTGCTGGGGCGGCGCGGCACGTCGCGCACGATCAGGCCGGCGGCCCACACCTGGGCGGCCTCGTCGTCCTGGTCGGTGAAGCCGGTGCTGCCGATGTGCGGGTAGGTCAGCGTGACCAGCTGACGGGCGTAGGACGGATCGGTCAGGATTTCCTGGTAACCGGTCATCGCGGTGTTGAACACCACTTCGCCCACGGACAGTCCGTTGGCGCCTACGGATTCGCCCTCGAACACGGTGCCGTCTTCGAGGACAAGGATTGCGGGTTGGGTCACGGGAATCTCGCTCTGGCTGCGGGGGACTCCGATGCGCACCGGCCAAAATCCGGTTGCAGCAAAGCGCGGACGCGGTTCTGGAACCGGTCCGACGCTGGGTTCGGGCAAGCCGGAATTGTAGCGGCAAGTGCCCGCGCTTGCCAGCGCGAATGTACTGCGGCGTCCGTAGCGGCGCGCATTCGATCGCGCGGGCCGCAGCCGCATTGCGCGGCGAAAAAACCCATCATCGCGCCGCCCGGCAAGGTTTGTGGCCCTTCGGCTTGCGCATGCCTCGGACAGCCCCGCTTCATCGCCGCCAGCATGCGTGGCCACCCCGCCGCTCCTTACCTGGCCAGGCAAATGGTTGCACCATACAACCAAACCCGACCAGGCCGCCGCCATGACAGATCCCGATGCCGAAGACATCCATCGCATCCGCGATGCGTCGCGGCGCCTCGTGCGCGAACTCGGGTTCATGCGCCCGACGCTCGCGGGCACCGACCTCCACGCCTCGGCAGTGCACGCGCTGGTCGAACTCGGAAGGCGCCGGGCGATCACGGCCGTAGCGTTGGCCGAAATCCTCAATCTGGAGAAATCCAGCATCAGCCGGTTGATCCGCAAGCTCATCGATGCGGGCAAGGTGACCGAGACGACATCCAGCGAGGATGCCCGGGCCAAACTCCTGTCGCTGACCCCACAGGGCCGGCGAACGCTGGCGGAGATCGATGCCTTCGCCGAGCGGCAAGTCCGCGGCGCGGTCCTCCGACTGGGTCCGGCGAGCCGGAGGCGCGTCTCCTCGGGATTGGCCGCCTATGCGCGCGCCCTCGAAGACCTGCGTACGCAATCCCCGGAGTCCGCTCCGGCGATCCGGATCGAATCGGGATATCGCCCCGGCCTCGTGGGGCGATGCGCGGAAATGCACGCGCGCCATTACGCCAGGACCAGCGGCTTCGGCGCGTTCTTCGAGAGCCGCGTCGCGGCGGGAATGGCCGAGTTCGCCAACAGGATCGGGCATCCCGGGAACAACGCCTGGGCCGCGCTGATGGACGAGGAAATCGTCGGGACCATCGCCATCGATGGCGAGGACCTCGGTAAGGACCGCGCGCACCTGCGCTGGTTCATCGTGGAGGACGGCGTCCGCGGCGAGGGCGTCGGCAAGCGGCTTCTCGCCGAAGCCATCGCGTTCTGCGACAAGCGCAGCGTCCCGCACATCGAGCTATCGACCTTTGCCGGCCTGGATGCGGCCCGGCACCTCTACCTGGCCAGCGGTTTCGTCCTCGTCGAGGAACGACCCGGTTCGCAGTGGGGACGCGAAGTCATGGAGCAGCGCTACGTCCGCAAACTGCCGCGCGGGTGAAGCACCGGGTTCCAGGCGCGGCGGCCAAGCATCGCCGCCGCGGTGGAGATCCGATGGACGCCATCAACCGATCAGGTCGCGCACCCGGTAACTGCCGGCCGGCTTGCCGTGCAGGCGCTTGGCCGCATGCAGCGCGCCGCGCGCGAAGATGTCGCGATTGGTGGCGCGGTGCACCAGCTCGATGCGCTCGCCCAGGCCGGTGAACTGCACCAGGTGCTCGCCGACGATGTCGCCGGCCCGCAGGCTGGCATAGCGCGGCTGCGCGCCGCTGCCGGTCGCGGCCTCGCCCAGCGTCAGCGCGGTGCCCGAGGGCGCGTCCTTCTTGTGCACGTGGTGCGATTCGACGATGTCGCAATCCCAGCCCGGCAGCGTGCCGGCGGCGCGCTCGACCAGGTCGGTCAGCACCGCCACGCCGAGGCTGAAGTTGGAGGCCCACACCAGCGGGATCTTCGCCGCGGCCTCGGCCAAGGCTTGCCGCTGCGGCTCCTCCAGGCCGGTCGTGCCTGACACCAGCGGCACGCCCCGCTGCACACACAGCTGCAGGACCGGCCCGAAGCCCTGCGGCAGGCTGAAATCGATCGCCACGTCGAACGGCGGCGCACCGGAAAGCTCGCTGGCGGCGAAATGCGGCACGCCGTCGACCACGCGCTGCGAGGGCGAACGGCCCACGACCGCGGCGACCACGTCCAGGGCATCGTCCTCCGCGGCGAGACGGAGCAAGGCCTTGCCCATGCGGCCGGAGGCGCCGTGGATGAGGATCTTCAAAGGCACGGTATTCATCGGCGCAGGCTAGCGGTCGCCGCGGCGCTCCACAAGCCGTCCATCGCATCCATGGAGCCGGGCCGGCCCGGGCCCCATGGCACCGGGCGTCGCGCTATGCCGCCAGCCCCGCGTGCTCGGCCAGCACTTCGCGCAGCAGCTCGCCCAGCACGCGCACGCCGGCCTCGATGCGCTCGCCCGGCACGGTCACGAACGCAAGCCGCAGCGTATTGCGCCGGGGATCGGCCGCGAAGAACGGCGCGCCCGGCACGAACGCGACGTTGCGCTCGATCGCCCGCGCCAGCAGCGCGGTGCTGTCGATGCCCTCGGGCAGCGTGACCCAGATGAACATGCCGCCTTCCGGCCGGTTCCAGCGGACCTGCTCCGGGAAGTGCCGGTCCAACGCGTCCAGCATCAGCTCGCACTGGCGGCCGTAGAGCGCGCGGATCGTCGGGATGTGCTGGTCGAGGAAGCCGTCGCGCACGACCTCGTGCACGATGCGCTGGCTGAACGACGGCGTGTGCAGGTCCGCGGCCTGCTTGGCCTGCACCAGCTTGCCGAGCACCGCTTCCGGCGCGACCACGTAGCCCAGCCGCAGTCCGGGTGCGAGCACCTTGGAGAACGACCCCATGTAGACCACGCCGTCGGGATTCATCGACAGCAGGCTCGGCAGCGGCTCGCCGGCGTAGTACAGCTCGCCGTAGGGATCGTCCTCGACGATCGGCACCCCGGCTTCGGCGGCCTTCGCGACCAGCGCGGTGCGCCGTTCGCCGGGCAGGCGCCGGCCGGTGGGATTCTGGAAATTCGGCAGGCAGTACATGAAGCGCCCCCCGGCCAGTTGCCCTGGGGCCAGGGCATCGACCACCACGCCCTGCTCGTCCGAGGCCATTGGCGAGAACGCCGGCTGGAACAGCGAGAACGCCTGCAGCGCGCCGAGGTAGCTCGGGGCTTCCACCAGCACCTTGCTGCCTTCGTCGATGAATACCTTGCCGAGCAGGTCCAGGCCCTGCTGCGAACCGGTGGTCACCAGCACCTGCGACGGGCGGATCGCGGCGCCGGCGCGGCCGAGCCGTTCGGCGATCCACTCGCGCAACGGCGCGAAGCCTTCGGTGGGCCCGTACTGCAGGGCGGCGTGCGGCGCATCGCGCAGCACCTTCTCGGTCGCCTCGCGCATGCGCTCGACCGGGAACGTGGCCGGCGACGGCAGGCCGCCGGCGAAGGAAATCACCTCGGGACGCTCGGTGACCTTGAGGATTTCGCGGATCGCCGAACTGGTCAGCGCCTGCGCACGGCGGGATATGGAGAAGGATGTCGTCATCGCACAAGCATAACGGCCACGCCCGGCGTTGCCGATCTGCGCTGCAGCGAAGCAATCGCCTGCCGGTCCGTCAGCGCTTGCCCGGGCCGCAGCTGCTGCACCCGTCGCAGCCGCCCGCGCCGCCGCTCGCCGGCGGCGCCACGCGCCGCCCCAGCGCCTGCATCCATGCCGGCCGCCCGTGGCGCAGCAGCGGCAACGCCACGGCGACGCGCAGCCGGCGCGCCGTGTTCGGGAACTGCTTTTTGAGCACCACCCAGGCACTGGCCAGTACCGCCAGCGCGATCACCAGGTACTGGAGCAGCAGCGAGCCGGACATGTTCAGCCGGCTCCCAGCGCCTTGGCGACCTGGTAGGTGACCAGCGAGGCCAGGTAGGCCATCGCGAACAGGTAGGTCGCCGCGTACGCCATCTGCTTCCACGAGTTGGTCTCGCGCTTGATCGTGGCGAGCGTGGAGATGCACATCGGCGCGTAGATGTACCAGACCAGCAGCGACAGCGCGGTCGCCAGCGACCAGCCGTCGTGGATCAACGGCGACAGCGCCTGCGCGGCTGCGTCGTCGTCCGCGGCGGACAGCGCGTACACGGTGGCCAGCGAGGACACCGCCACTTCGCGCGCGGCCATGCCCGGGATCAGCGCGATGCAGATCTGCCAGTTGAAGCCCAGCGGCGCGAACACCACGGCCATGGCGTGGCCGATGCGGCCGGCAAAGCTGTAGTCGATCGCCGGCAGGGTCGCATCGGGCGGCGCGCCGGGGAACGAGAGCAGGAACCACAGCAGGATGGTCAACGCCAGGATGATGCCGCCGACGCGCTTGAGGAAGATCATCGCGCGCTCCCACAGGCCCAGCGCCAGGTCGCGCGGGTGCGGCAGGCGGTACGACGGCAGCTCCAGCAGCAGCGGGTGCTCGCCCTTGTCGCGGCGCCACTTCTTCATCGTCCACGACACCAGCAGCGCGCTGGCGATGCCGGCGGCATAGAGGCCGAACAGCACCAGCCCCTGCTGGTTGAACACGCCCCACACGGTCTTCTGCGGGATGAACGCGCCGATCAGCAGCGCGTACACCGGCAGCCGCGCCGAGCAGGTCATCAGCGGCGCCACCAGGATGGTGGCCAGGCGGTCGCGTGGGTCCTGGATGCTGCGGGTGGACATGATGCCCGGCACCGCGCAGGCGAAGCTGGACAGCAGCGGGATGAACGAACGCCCGGACAGCCCGGCCGAGGCCATCAGCCGGTCGAGCAGGAACGCCGCGCGCGGCAGGTAGCCGGACTCCTCCAGCGCCAGGATGAAGGCGAACAGGATCAGGATCTGCGGCAGGAACACGATCACGCCGCCGACGCCGGCGATCACGCCGTCGACCAGCAGGCTGTTGAGGGGGCCTTCGGGCAGCACGCCGCCCACCCACCCGCCGAGCGCGCTGGTGCCGGCATCGATCAGGTCCATCAGCGGCGTCGCCCAGGCGTACACCGCCTGGAAGATCAGGAACATCACCACCGCCAGGCTGACCAGCCCGAACACCGGGTGCAGCAGCCAGCGGTCCAGCGCATCGTCGACCCGGCTGGTGCGCGAAGGCATCGTGACCGCCTCGGCCAGGATGCCGCGCACCATGGTGTGGTAGTTGCCGTCGGCGGGCGGTTCGACCTGCGGCGCGGATCGCGCCGGCGACAGGCCGTCGAGCATCTCGACCAGCGCATGCGCGCCGTTGCGGCGCACCGCCACCGTTTCCACCACCGGCACGCCGAGCGCGCGCTCCAGGGCGAGGCGATCCACCACGATGCCGCGGCGGCGCGCGGCGTCCATCATGTTCAGCGCCACCACCATGGGCCGGCCCAGTTCGCGCAGCTCCAGCGCGAAGCGCAGGTGCAGGCGCAGGTTGGTGGCGTCGACCACGCAGACCAGCACGTCGGGCGCCGGTTCGCCCGGATAGAAGCCGCGGATCACGTCGCGCGAGACCGCCTCGTCGAGGCTGGCCGGCTGCAGGCTGTAGGCGCCGGGCAGGTCCAGCACCGCGAACTCGCGCCCCGACGGGGCGCGGAAATGCCCTTCCTTGCGCTCGACGGTGACGCCGGCGTAGTTGGCGACCTTCTGCTTGCTGCCGGTCAGCTGGTTGAACAGCGCGGTCTTGCCGCAGTTCGGATTGCCGACCAAGGCCAGCCGCAACGTCGATGCGCTCATGCCGCCTTCGCCTCCTCGACCTCGATCCGGGCGGCCTCGCTGCGGCGCAGGGCGAACCGGGTATAGCCCACCTGCACCAGCAATGGCTCGCGCCCGACCGGCCCCGTCGCCAGCACCACGACCTCCTCGCCGGCCACGAAGCCGAGTTCGCGCAGCCGGCGCGCGATCGCGTCGTTCGGCTGGCGATCTTCCACGGACTGCACGATGGCGGGACGGTGCAAAGGCATGTCGGACAGCGTCACGGAACGACCAGTGATTGGGAATGATTCTCGATTGTAGCATCGACGCAGCGCGTCATGGCCGCAACGGACCGGGCCGTTATCATCCGTTCGCACTCCAACGAGCTCGCTTCTCCATGCCGGAACCCGTTCTTCGCGTCATCGACCGCGGCCCGGTCCGCACCCTGCTGTTGAACCGTCCCGACCTGCACAACGCCTTCGACGCCGGCCTGGTCGCGGCGCTGACCGATGCGCTCGTGCAGTCCGCCGACGCCGCCACGGTGCGCGCCGTCGTGCTGGCCGGGGCAGGCACCTCGTTCTCGGCCGGCGCGGACCTGCAGTGGATGCGCGGCATGGCATCGGCCAGCGAGCAAGCCAACCGCGAGGACGCGCTCGCCCTCGCCCGGCTGATGCGCACGCTCGACGAACTCCCCAAGCCGACCATCGCGCGCGTGCATGGCGCCGCGTTCGGCGGCGGCGTCGGCCTGGTGGCCTGCTGCGACATCGCCATCGCCAGCGGCAGCGCCCGGTTCGGCCTGACCGAAAGCCGGCTCGGGCTGCTGCCGGCGGTGATCTCGCCCTATGTGATCGAGGCGATCGGCCCGCGCCAGGCGCGGCGCTGGTTCGCCACCGGCGAGCACTTCGACGCCGAAACCGCGTTGCGCATCGGCCTGGTCCACCAGATCGTCGAGCCTGAACGGCTCGACGATGCCCTGCAGCACCAGCTCGGCCTGCTCGACAAGGCCGGCCCGATCGCCTCGGCCACCGCCAAGCACCTGGTCCGGCGGGTCCGGGACAGCCGCGACCGCGATGCGCTGGATCGCGACAACGCGGCGCTGATCGCCCGCCTGCGCGTCTCCCGCGAGGGCCAGGAGGGCCTGGGCGCCTTCCTCGAGAAGCGCTCGCCCGGCTGGGTGACGGAGACCTGACCGATGCCGATCCCGCCGGACCGCCCTTCCCTCCATCCGGCCACCGGCTTCTTCCGGAGCCGGCCGGCATGAACGATTTCGTCCGCATCGTCGAAGTCGGCCCGCGCGACGGCCTGCAGAACGAGGCCCGCCCGATCGCGACCGCCGACAAGATCGCCCTGATCGACCGACTGTCGGCGACCGGCCTGCGCAGCATCGAGGCCACCAGCTTCGTCAGCCCGCGCTGGGTACCGCAATTGGCCGACGCCGCCGAGGTCTACGCCGGCATCGCCAAGGCCCCGGGCGTGGCCTATCCGGTGCTGGTGCCGAACGAACAGGGCTACGAACGCGCTCGCCAGGTCGGCGCGCAGGAAGTGGCGGTGTTCACGGCGGCGTCCGAGGCGTTCAACCGCCGCAACACCAATGCAGGCATCGACGAGTCGATCGAGCGTTTCCGCCCGGTGCTGGCGCGTGCGCGGCAGGACGGCGTGCGCGTGCGCGGCTATGTCTCCACGGTGCTCGGTTGCCCCTACCAGGGCGAGGTGCCCCTGGCCGACGTGGTCCGCGTCGCGCGCCGATTGCACGAACTGGGCTGCTACGAGATCTCGCTCGGCGACACCATCGGGGTCGGCACGCCGCGCCGGGCCCGGGCCATGCTGCATGCGGTGGCCGCGGAAATCCCCCTCGATGCGCTGGCCGTGCATTTCCACGACACCTACGGACAGGCGCTGGCCAACATCGCCGCCTGCCTGGACGAAGGCGTGCGGGTGGTCGACGCCGCGGTGTCCGGCACCGGCGGCTGCCCTTATGCCAAGGGCGCCAGCGGCAACGTGGCCAGCGAGGACGTGGTGTACATGCTGCACGGCATGGGCATGTCCACCGGCGTCGACCTGCAGGCGCTGGCCGCCACCGGGCGATGGCTGGCGGCCCTGCTCGGCCGCGAGACCGGCAGCAAGGCCGGCAAGGCGCTGGCCAGCGCCTCGGCATGAGGCCAGGCAGCCGCAAGCGGTCCATGCTCCCGCTTGCGGGGTGAAGACGTGCGGCTTGCGAACCACAGGCTCGCGCGCGCCTGAACGCCCGGCGCGCCGGGCCGGGGCGCGGAGCGAGGTGCCCGAGGAGCGGACGAGGGAGCCGCATGGAGCCCGCGCCCCGCAACAGGGGCAAACGCGCGCCATGTGCCAGCTGCTTCCCTCACCAAGCAAGCGTCCGATGGATGCGGGGCGATGCGTTTTTCATGATCGCCGTTCTGCGTCGACCCTCATCCGGCGCTTCGCGCCACCTTCTCCCGCAGGCGGGAGAAGGGATGGCGATTCCTCCGCCCTGGTTCATCCAATGCCTTTGTTCATCCAATGCCCTGGTTCATCCATCGCCTTGGTTCTCCAACGCCTTGGCTCTTCCATTGCTTGGTTCTTTCATTGCCTGGGTTCTTCCATCCGGAAGATGACGCGGCTCACGCCAGGCCGTAGGGCAATGCAGGGGTGGACACCACTCGTTCGCCCACCGCTTCGCCGCGCAGGAAACGCAATCCAGCTTCGATCACCTGCGCGTCGCCGGCGATGCGATGGTGTCCCAGCCCGGTGGTATTGAGCAGGCGCGAGCCAGGCCAATAACGCGCATAACGCTCGCCCTCGTCCCAGGGCACCTCGCGGTCGGCCAGGTCGTGCACGACCAGCGCCGGCACGGCCAATCCGGGCACGACGTGCTGGACGGCAATCGCAGGGAGCGACGCACCGGCCCGTCGTTCGAGCGCGCGCCGGAACATGGGCAAGGCCGGCGCACCGAGCCCCATGGCGCGGGCGAATCGCTCGGTCGCGGCCAGCGCGTCGGCCGGCGGCGCGATCAGCACGGCACGGCGCGCCTCCATGCCTTCGGCCAAGGCCAGCCCGATCGCCGCGCCGCCCAGCGAATGCCCGATCACGCCTTCAAGCGGCCCCAGCCGCCGCGCCACCCGCGCCAGCACCCGGCCGAATCCCGGCAACGTCGCATGCCTGCCGCTGCTGCGCCCATGCGCGACCTGGTCGAAACTGGCCACTGCGTAGCCCTGCTCGCGCAGGCGCGGCAACCAGGGCGACACGCGCAGGCCGAAGCTCGACCACCCGTGCGAGAACAGCAGCAGCGGCTGCGTGGCCGCATCGCCCCAGCGGTACAGCGTCACCGTCTCGCCGTCGATCTCCAGGCTGTCCAGTTCCGCATCCAGCAAGGGCGCGGCCAAGGCGCGCTCGCGACCTTGCACCGAGGGGCGGGTGAACACGGCTTCGATCCGCCGGCCGGCCTGGCGCGGGAACAGCCAGCCTCCGACGCCGAAGGCGAGCCGCACTGCCTCCAGTCGAACCGCCTCATTAATACGAACGTTCGTGCTTTTACTGGGAACGACAACGACCGCCATGGCACTCTCTCCATCCAACGGGAATCAGGGGACGTGGCGCTGCAACAGCGCATCCAATGCCCGCTCGGCCCGGGCGACCACCTCGCCGGGGCCGAACAGGCGCAGGTCGTGGTGGACCACCAGCGCCAGGGCATAGGTCTCGAACGCGATCTGGGCGGCATCGCTGTCCGCCCGCAGGTCGCCCGCGTCGATCGCCAGTTGCGCGCAACGCTGCAGTTCCCCGCGCAGTTGGCGCTCATAGGCATGCACCCGCTCGCGTACCGGGCCCGGCTTGTCGTCGAACTCGCTGACGGCCGCGATCAGGATGCAGCCGCCGCCCTTGCCCAGGCCGCACAGGTAGTCCAACCAGTGCCGCATCACGGCACGGTAGCGCGGGACGCCGCGGCGCTCGCGCAGCGCCGGCCGGAACACCTGCTCGGTGAACACTTCCGCCGCGTGGTCGAGGATGCACAGCTGCAGGTCCTCGCGCGAGCCGAAATGGGCGAACACCCCGCTCTTGGACATGCCGGCGGCCGACGCGAGCGCGCCGATGGTCAATCCGTCCAGGCCTTCGGTGCGCGCCAACATCGAACCGGTGGCGATCAACCGGTCGCGGGTAAGGTCGCCTTTGCTCGGCCGTGCGTTCATGACGGCGATAAAAACACGAACGATCGTTCGATTCAAGTGCCAGGGTCGGCGCCTCCCAGTCCCCTCGCCGCCCGTGCTCGCGGACATGCCCTAGAATCCCGCCTTTTCCTTTCGCAGGCACCTGAATGCAGCTCCCCGACACCCGCGCCATCGTCACCGGCGGCGTCTCCGGCCTGGGCCTGGCCGTCGCGAAGTCCATTGCCGAACAAGGCGGCAAGGTCGCCCTGTTCGACGTCAACGACGAGAAAGGCGCCGCCGCCGTCGCGTCGCTGGGCGAAGCCAACGCCCGCTATTTCCGCACCGACGTCACCGACGAGCAGCAGGTGGCCGACAACGTCGCCGCGGCCCGGGAGTTCCTCGGCGGCCTGAACGTGGCGGTCAACTGTGCCGGCATCCTGGGCGCGGGCCGCGTGCTCGGCAAGGAGGCGCCGATGCCGCTGGCGACGTTCCGCACCACGGTGATGGTCAATCTGGTCGGCAGTTTCAACGTCGCCAAGGCCGCCGCGGACGCGATGCAGCACAACCCGCCCGGCGAGGACGGCGAGCGCGGCGTCATCGTCAACACCGCCTCGGTCGCCGCCTACGAGGGGCAGATCGGCCAGGCCGCCTACTCCGCCTCCAAGGGCGGCGTGGTCGGCATGACCCTGCCGATGGCGCGCGAGCTGTCGCGCTTCGGCATCCGGGTGATGACCATCGCCCCGGGCATCTTCTGGACGCCGATGGTGGACGGCATGCCCGAGGCCGTGCAGCAGTCGCTGTCGGCCTCGATCCCGTTCCCGTCGCGGCTGGGCCGGCCTGAGGAATTCGCCGAGACCGTCGCCTTCGTCCTGCGCAACCGCTACCTCAACGGCGAGGTTGTCCGCCTCGACGGCGCCGTGCGGCTGGCGGCGAAGTAACCGGCATCGGAGATCCGGGACCGAGATTCGCGAAAGCGCCCCGTCCTGGTTCCCCGGCCCCGCTTTTCACCCATCCCGAATCCCCAATCCCCGACTCAAAAAATGAAAGCCAGCGAAGTCAAGAAAGGCAACGTCGTCGAGTACAACAACGGCGTCTACCAGATCCGCGATATCGAGCGCAGCTCGCCGCAGGGCCGCGGCGGCAACGTCCGCTTCCGCTTCATCATGTACAGCGTGCCGGGCGGCAACAAGCTCGACGCCAGCTTCGATGCCGACGACAACCTGACCGAAGTCGAGCTGCTGCGCCGCCAGGCCACGTTCTCCTACAAGGATGGCGAGGCGTTCGTGTTCCTCGACGACGAGGACTACACCCCCTACACCCTCGACGCCGACGTGATCGGCGACGACGCCGGCTACATCACCGATGGCCTGGCCGGCTGCTACGTGCAGATCATCGACGAGTCCCCGGTGGCGCTGCAGCTGCCGCAGCACGTGACCCTGGAAGTGGTGGACACGCCGCCGGAACTGAAGGGCGGCACTGCGACCAAGCGCCCGAAGCCGGCCAAGCTCAGCACCGGCCTGGAGATCATGGTGCCGGAGTACATCGCCAACGGCGAGCGCATCCTGGTCAACACGACCACCGGCGAGTTCGGCGGCCGCGCCGATTGACGCAGCGCTCCGAGGGGAAGGCGGCGGTCTTCCCTTGCCCTTCGGGTGAAGGCGCGTTGCTTGCGAACCGCCGGTTCGCCCCGGAGAGGCAGGACGAGGGTGCGCGCGAGGCCGCGCCCTTTCCCCTCTCCCGGCGGGAGAGGGGCTACGGATTCTCCGGCAGTCCGGGAACGTCCGCCCCGGCATTCAATTCGCGCAACCGCTGCCCGATGAAGGTCAGGTTGTCCTCGACTTGCGCCAGCGCGTCGCGCTGGTGCGCCGGCAGCGCCGAGCGCGTGCGCCGGCGCAGTTCCGTCCATTCCTCGTGGATCCGCACGCTGCGCTCCCGCGCGCGCTGCGCGGCGGCGGCCTGCTCTTCGCGCTGCGGAATGCCGTAGCCGTCCAGCCGATCCAGGACGGCGGCCGGCCGGGCCAGGACGCCGACCTGTTCCAGCACGCCCAGCACCTCGTCGCGCGCGTCCCCTCGCCCGCGCAGCAGGCGTCGCTTCACGTCCTCCCTCACTTGCTGTTCCTGGCGGCGCCGGATCGCCTGTTCCAGCAACAGCAACGCCGCACTGGCACGCAGATCGGCCTGCGCCATCCAGCCGCGCCGTTCGTCCGGCGCGCTCTCGAACCAATCCTGCAGGGTGCGTTGCGGCACCGGCAGCGCCGCGCGCACCACGTCGAACATCGCCTGGTAGTGCGCCTGCGCGGACTCGAAGTAATAGCCCTGCCGCACCGCCCGTGCGTGGTCGTCGAGCACGCCGGCCTGCAGCACGCCGCCGCGCCGCAGCCGGCGCTGGAGGCCGTTCGGGGTGATGCCCGACAGCGGCATCGCGGCCAGGCGCGGAATGCCGTCGTGCAACAGCTTCCAGGTCTCCACCGCGCAGTTGTTGCCGATGAAGTAATAGCGCCCGTCGTAGTTCCAGTGAACCCGCGCGGCGCGCTCCAGCAGCGCCGCGATCTCCTGCCGGTCCAGCGCCAGCGGGACCGACGACAGCGCCCGCAGTTCGATCTTGGTGTACTCGTCCACCACCTGGTCCAGCGGCAGCAAGAACAGCCGCGACGGATACGAACCCGTCAGCCCGCGCCAACTGGAGATCTGCAGGTCGCCGACGAAGGCGCGGAACGAGATCACCCGGTGGTATTGCAGGTCCATCCGGCATTGCGGTCCCGGGGCGCGTCCCGGGGCGCAGACCACCAACCGCAGCATGCTGTGGCCCCAGCGGCTCATCGGCTGTTCGTTGCCTTCGGCCAGCAGATAGTCCACCTGGTAGACCCGCGCCGGGTCCAGGTGCAGCAGCGAGACTTCCCCGTCCTCGTTGTCCGCCTGCAGGAACGGCAATGCGGCGTCGCAGGCCGCCGCCGTCGCCGGCACGCCCACGCGCGCGGCGAACCACTGCCACAGCGCCGGTCGCCGGCAGGCGTAGTCCGGGTCGAGCACGAAGTGCTCCAGGTTCACCGCCACGAACTCGGCCGGATCGTGCAGTTCGTAGCGGTCGGGGCTGCGGTCGGCGAAATGGTTCCCGCCGCGCCCGAGCCGCCATGGCCGCACCTGCCAGCCGGCCAGGTCGAGCAGGCGCGGATCGCGCGACAAGCCACGGGCCTGGGAACGGTCCAGCACGTGCGCCAGCTCGTGGATCAATGCGGCCATCGCCGCGTGCGCCGCCGGGAGCTCGGGATCGCTGCCGGCCGGCAGCGCCATCCAGGCTTGCAGCAGGCGGCGGTCCAGGCGGATCCGCGTCGCCGCGGCGCGTCCTTGCACGTGCGCCGGCAGGCCTTGCGTCCATTCCAGCCGGATCGGCCTGGCCAACGCTTCGCGCCAGCGCGCCGGGAGCCGGTCTGCGACCTGCTCCACCAGCCGGTCACTGGCCTCGGCTTCCTCGGCCGTCAGTCCTTCGGCATGCAGCTGCAGCTGCAGCGATGCCTGGGCCCAGCCGGTGCCGGGCAGGCAGAACAGCAGTCCCGCCAGCCACCGGAACGGTGGCCGGCCAGGCGCGATCACTGGGCCAGGATCGCGCGCGCCAACGCCATGTCGCTGGCCGAGCGCGCCGCTTCGCTGCGCTCGCGCAGCTGGATCAGCGCCGCCTCCAGCCTGGCGCCGCGGATGCGTCCGTCGCTGGCGACGAATCCCGCCGCGTCGTCGCGGGCGTCCAGCACGACCTTGTCGTCGTCGGAGGTGCTGTCGGACGAAGCCGAGCTGCCCGCCGAACTGCCGGCGGCGGAAGTACCGGCCGAACTCACCGCGAACGCGGAGGCCGGCAGGAGCAGGAGGAGGACGAGCGACAGCGAATGCCTTTTCATCGGGAAGTATCCAGAGGGAACGGGGGACAGCCTAGCCGGCGATCATTGGGCCGTCATGGGCGCCGATGCCGGCGGGGCATCGAACACTTTGCCGGGATTCAGCAATCCCTTGGGGTCGAACGCGCGCTTGATGCCCTGCATCAGGGCCACCTCCGCCGGGCTGCGGGTACTGCCCAGGTACGGCTTCTTGACCAGGCCGATGCCGTGCTCGGCGGAAATGCTGCCCTGGAAGCGCTGCAGCACCTCCGCCAGCAACTTGGTCACCTGCTCGCACGCGGCGATGAATTCCGCATCCGGGGTGTCGTCGGGCTTGAGCACGTTGATGTGCAGGTTGCCGTCGCCGATGTGGCCGAACCAGACCACGTCGAAGTGCGGGTAGGCCTCGCCGAGCAGCGCCTGGGTCTGCGCCAGGAACGCCGGCATCGCCGAAATCCGCACCGACACGTCGTTCTTGTAGGGCTTGTAGCGCGCCAGGCTCTCGGTGATGCCCTCGCGCAGGCGCCACAGTTGCTGCGCCTGCGCCTCGCTCTGGCTGATCACGCCGTCCAGCACCCAGCCCTGCTCCATGCAGGTCTCGAACGCGGCCAGCGCCGCCGCCTCCCCGGCCTCGTCGTTGGCGAACTCGGTGACCACGTAGTACGGGTGGACCTCGTCGAACGGCTGTTGCGCGCCGTGTGCGAGCACGTGGTGCAGCGCTCGGTCGGTGAAGAACTCGAACGCCTCCAGCCGCAGTTGCGCGCGGAACGCCGCGAACACCTGCATCAGCACCTCGAACGAAGGCAGCGCCAGCAGCATCACGTTGGTGGGCGGCGGCGGATCGATCAGGCGCAGCGTCGCCTCGACCACGATGCCGAGCGTGCCCTCGGACCCGATCATCAGCTGCCGGAGGTCGTAGCCGCTGGAGTTCTTGACCAGCGCGTTGTTCAACTCCACCACCTCGCCGGTGCCGGTCACCACCTTCAGGCCGGCGATCCACTCCCGGGTGTTGCCGTAGCGGATCACGCGGATGCCGCCAGCGTTGGTGGCGATGTTGCCGCCGATCGAGCACGAGCCGCGCGCGGCGAAGTCCACCGGGTACACCAGCCCGTGCTCGCGGGCGGCATTGTGCACGGCCTCCAGCGGCATGCCGGCCTGCACCGTCAACGTGCGGTCCACCGCATCGAAGGCCAGCGCCTTGTTCATGCGCTCCAGGCTCAGCACCAGTTCGCCGCGGGCGGCCACCGCGCCCCCGGACAGGCCGGTGCGGCCGCCGGAGGGCACGATCGCCACGTCGTGGGCATTGGCCCAGCGCACGATCGCCTGGACTTCCTCCACGCTGGCCGGCAGCGCGATCGCCAGCGGCGCCGGCGTCCAGCGCCGCGTCCAGTCGCGGCCGTAGTGTTCCAGGTCGGCCGGATCGGTCTTCAGGCGCAGCCCGTGCACGGACTGTTCGAGCGAGGCGATGCGAGGGTCGGTCATCGTGCGGCGGGGCGCTTTGGCAGGGCGGCACAGCGTGCCAGCGAACCCCCGGGCCGTCCAGCGAACCGCCCCGGCGCATCGCCGCTTTCGATGCAGCTGAAACGGTTGCAGCGCAAAGCATCCGGCGATTCCGGGAACGCTGTGTCCGATGCGTGCCGAAGCGATGCGGCAACGCACCAAAGGCCTGCGCCATCTGGCATAGTGGCCGCCCGATCCGCCGCCCCAAGCTGCATCCATGTCGCCGAAGAAGACCTCGTTCCCCAAGCAGGACATCCGCGTCCTGCTGCTCGAAGGCATCAGCCAGACCGCCGTGGACACGTTCCGTGCCGCCGGCTATTCCCAGATCGAGACGCACGCCAAGTCGTTGCCGGAGCAGGAGCTGAAGGCGCGCATCGCCGAGGCGCACATCATCGGCATCCGTTCGCGCACGCACCTGACCGCCGACGTGCTCGCGCACGCCAAGCGCCTGATCGCGGTCGGCTGCTTTTGCATCGGCACCAACCAGGTCGACCTGGAAGCGGCGGAACTGGCCGGCATCCCGGTCTTCAATGCGCCCTATTCCAATACCCGCTCGGTGGCCGAGCTGGTGATCGCCGAGGCGGTCCTGCTGCTGCGCGGCATCCCGCAGAAGAACGCCGAGTGCCACCGCGGCGGCTGGTCCAAGTCGGCGGCCGGCAGCCACGAGACCCGCGGCAAGGTGCTGGGCATCATCGGCTACGGCCACATCGGCACCCAGGTCGGCGTGCTGGCCGAGGCGCTCGGCATGCAGGTGGTGTTCCACGACATCGAGACCAAGCTCTCGCTCGGCAATGCGCGCGCCGCCGCCGACCTCGACGAACTGCTGGCGGTGGCCGACGTGGTGACGCTGCACGTGCCGGAGGTCGCTTCGACGAAGAACATGATCGGCGCGGCGCAGATCGCGAGGATGAAGCCCGGCGCGCACCTGATCAACGCCTCGCGCGGCACCGTGGTCGACATCGACGCGCTGGATGCCGCGCTCAAGTCGGGCCACCTCGGCGGCGCGGCGGTGGACGTGTTCCCGGTCGAGCCGAAGGGCAACGGCGATGCGTTCGAGTCGCCGCTGACCGCGCACGACAACGTGATCCTGACCCCGCACGTCGGCGGCAGCACGCTCGAGGCGCAGGACAACATCGGCGTGGAGGTGGCGGCCAAGCTGGTGCGCTACAGCGACAACGGCAGCACGCTCTCGGCGGTCAACTTCCCCGAGGTCACCCTGCCCGAGCACGCCGGCAGCCTGCGCCTGCTGCACATCCACCGCAACGTGCCGGGCGTGCTGTCGCAGATCAACGAGCTGTTCTCCCGCCACAACGTCAACATCGACGGCCAGTTCCTGCGCACCGACCCGAAGGTCGGCTACGTGGTCATCGACGTCGATGCCAGCGAGGAACAGGCGAACGCGCTGCGGGACGAACTGGCGAAGATCCCGGGAACCTTGCGGACGCGCATCCTGTATTGATCCGCCGCCCCTCCCGCTCCCGGGAGAGGAGCGCATGCACGCAGTGCCTGCGGGAGGGACTTCGATCCCGGCAGGCCCTGGTGGCGGCCCCCGGGCAATAACCCCCGCGCTCCTGCGCGGGGTTCAGGCGAAAGCCCTGTCGGGACCGAAGTCTTTTCCACAGGCGACCGGCCATGCCGGATGCGGCGCCCAAGGCCCTCCCGTGGCCCTGGCTCCGCCCTCCGGGCCCGCGCCCATGGCGCGCACGCCCTTGCCTCGTCACTCCGGGGGCAGCGGGGACTCCGATCGCAGCCACTTCCCCGCCATCCGCCGTATCGACGGATCCAGGTCGGGATCGTCCAGCAACTCGGCGATCGGCCGCCATGCCAGGGCCAGCGACTCCTCGCTGACCGCGAACGCCTCGTCCTCGCCGGCCAGCACCACGTAGCGCGCGTCGTAGTGCCAGTGCCCGGGCACGTCGCCGCGTTCAGGAATCCAGTGCCGGTCCAGGTCGAAGATCGCCGGGCCCGCCAGCGCCAGGCCCGCCAGCCCGGACTCCTCCTCGGCCTCCTTCAGCGCCACCCGGGCCAGGTCGCGCTCGCCGTCGGCGTGCCCGCCCAGCTGCAGCCAGCGCCGCAGCTTGCGGTGGTGGGTCATCAAGGTGCGCCGGCGGTCGCGGCTGACCAGCCAGGACGAGGCGGTGAAATGGCCGGCCAGGCGCTCGCGGACGAACGGGTCGGCGGCATCGTCGAGCAGTTCCAGGAACGCGTCGGCGACCGCGGCCTCCTCCCGCCACCGCTCGCGGTAGTCCAGCAGCCGTGCGCGCAGGACGTCCACGCCCTGCCCGGTTTCCCTCGTTGCCATGCGCCCTCTTCCGTCGTCGAACCGGGCCCATTATCGCCGGGCATGCTGCGGTTGCGCTTGTAGCAAACCGCGGGCTTTGGCAAGGTACGGCGCTTGCGCGGCGTCCGCCGGACGCGGCCGCGCTCCGTCGCGGCCTGCCGGCCACGCCTACCGCACACTGGGGACGTACTGAATGCTGAAAGCTCTGTTGAGGGTCAAACCGGTCCAGCCGGCCGGGCACGTCGATGCCGGCGAACCGTTCGAAGGCAGCCTGGAAGGCGAGGCCACGCTGAAAAGGACCCTCACGGCCAGGCACCTCGTGATGCTCGGCATCGGCGCGGTGATCGGCGCGGGCATCTTCGTGCTCACCGGCCAGGCCGCGGCCAACCATGCCGGCCCGGCGGTGATGCTCTCGTTCGTGTTCGCCGGCATCGCCTGCGCCTTCGCCGGCCTGTGCTATGCCGAGTTCGCCGCGATGATGCCGGTGTCCGGCAGCGCCTACTCCTACTCCTATTCCACGCTCGGCGAGGGCGTGGCCTGGTTCATCGGCTGGTGCCTGGTGCTCGAGTACCTGTTCGCCGGCTCCAGCGTCGCGGTCGGCTGGTCGGCCTACCTGATCAGCTTCCTGACCAGCACGCTCGGCCTGCCGTTCCCGGCCGAGCTGGCCAGCGCGCCGCTGAGCTGGACCGGGCACGCCTTCGTCGCCTCCGGCGGCATCGTCAACCTGCCGGCGGTGCTGATCGTCGTCGCGGTCAGCTGCCTGTGCTACGTCGGCGTCACCCAGTCCGCCTTCGCCAACGCGATCGTGGTGGCCATCAAGATCGCGGTGATCTGCCTGTTCGTGGGCTTCGCCGCCGCCTACGTCAATCCGGACAACTGGCACCCGTTCATCCCGGAGAACAAGGGGCCCGGGCAGTTCGGCTGGGACGGCGTGTTCCGCGCCGCCTCGATCGTGTTCTTCTCCTACATCGGCTTCGATGCGGTCTCCACCTCGGCCGGCGAGACCAAGGATCCGCAGAAGAACATGCCGATCGGCATCCTCGGCTCGCTGGCGGTGTGCACGATCATCTACATCATCGTCTGCGCCGTGCTGACCGGCCTGCTGCCCTACACCCAGCTCGGCACCGCCAAGCCGGTGGCGACCGCCCTGGAAAGCTATCCGCAGCTGGCCTGGCTGAAGACCGCCGTGGAGATCGGCGCGATCGCCGGCCTGTCCTCGGTGGTGCTGGTGATGCTGATGGCGCAGCCGCGCATCTTCTACACCATGTCCCGCGACGGGCTGCTGCCGAAGCCGTTCGGCAGGGTGCACAGGAAGTTCCACACGCCCTACATCGGCACCGTCGCCGTCGGCGTGGTCGCCGCCCTGCTCGCCGGCATGATCCCGCTCGACGTGCTCGGCGAGCTGGTCTCGATGGGCACCCTGCTGGCCTTCGCCACCGTCTGCATCGGCGTGCTGGTGCTGCGCTTCACCAAGCCCGACCTGCCGCGCCCGTTCCGCGTCCCGCTGGCGATCGTGATCTGCCCGCTGGGCGCGCTGGCCTGCCTGTTCCTGTTCTTCCAGGCGTTCCAGGAACATTGGAAGGTCTTCGTCGGCTGGACCGTGCTCGGCCTGTTCATCTACTTCGGCTACGGCATCCGCCATAGCCGCCTGGCCGGCAAGGCTTGACCGCGAATCCCTTGGCAACCGCCCGCACGCCCCGGTGCGGGATTTGAGAAAACGAGTCCCTCGCAACAGCCCGCACGAGCACGTGCGGTGATACGAACGGACGGGGTCGCTGCGCATCCTTGCGCAGTGGCCTTCCCAACTCCCCACGCCGGAACCGCTGCTGCATGTTCAAACAACTCTGGGCCACCAAGCATCCGCACGCCAGCCACCAGGACGCCGGCGGCCTGGGCCTGCAACGCGCGCTCGGCCCCTGGGGCCTGACCGCGCTTGGCATCGGGGCGGTGATCGGCGGCGGCATCTTCGTGATCACCGGCCAGGCCGCGGCCAACCATGCCGGGCCGGCGATCATGCTCAGCTTCGTGCTGGCCGCGGTGTGCTGCGCGTTCTGCGCGATGGCCTACGCCGAGTTCGCGGCGATGGTGCCGGTCTCCGGCAGCGCCTACACCTATACCTACGCCACCTTCGGCGAGCTGGCCGCCTGGTTCATCGGCTGGATGCTGGTGCTGGAGTACGGCGTGTCCGCCTCGGCGGTGGCGGTGAGTTGGACCGGCTATTTCCTGAGCCTGCTCGACCACTTCGGCATCCACCTGCCGGCCAGCCTGGTCAACGCGCCGCTCGACGCGAAGCTGCGGCCCACCGGCGCGATCGCCAACCTGCCGGCGGCGGCGATCGTGCTGCTGCTGACCTGGCTGTGCTACGTCGGCATCCGCAAGTCCTCGGCGATGAACATGGCCATGGTCGTGCTCAAGAGCGGCCTGATCGTGCTGGTGATCGCGGTCGGCTGGAAGTACGTGGATCCGTCCAACTGGCAGCCCTTCATCCCGGCCAACGAGGGACCCGGCAAGTACGGCATGGAAGGCGTGCTGCGCGGCGCGGCGATGGTGTTCTTCGCCTACATCGGCTTCGAGGCGGTGTCGGTGGCCGCGCAGGAATCGCACCGGCCGCAGCGCGACCTGCCGATCGGCATGCTGCTCTCGCTGGTGATCTGCACGGTGCTCTACATCGCCATGGCCGCGGTGATGACCGGCCTGGTGCCCTACCGCGTGCTCGGCACCGACGAGCCGGTGGTGACCGCCGTCGCCGCGCATCCCCAGTTGGGCTGGCTGCGGGTGGTGGTCGAGGTGGGCGCGCTGATCGGCCTGTCCTCGGTGGTGCTGGTGATGATCATCGGGCAGCCGCGCATCTTCATGATCATGGCCCGCGACGGCCTGCTGCCGCCGGTCTTCACCAAGATCCATCCCGAGTACCGCACGCCGCACATCAACACCGTGATCACCGGCATCGGCATCGCCCTGCTGGCCGCGCTGTTCCCGCTGGACGTGCTGGGCGAGCTGACCTCGATGGGCACGCTGATCGCCTTCGCCGCGGTCTGCGCCGGCGTGCTGATCCTGCGCCGCACCCAGCCGGACCTGCCGCGCCCGTTCCGCATGCCCGCCGCCTGGCTGATCTGCTCGGCCGGCGTGCTCAGCTGCGTGGCGCTGCTGTCGGCGATGACCGCGCACAACTGGATGCTGATGGGCCTGTGGACGCTAGCCGGCTTCGCGCTCTACTTCGGCTACGGCTACCGCCACAGCAAGCTGCGCCGTTGACGGCGCGGCCCATGCCACCGTCCCCGCCCGGCGGGCACGTCCCGATGAGCGAATGTCATGAGCCGGGGCTGGCCGGCCCCGGGCGGGATAGCAGGGCGTGTTGTCATGTCCCGAATAGGCCGCGCCGTCGCTGCGCGTGCTCGGGGCAAGGAAGAGTAAGGAAGTGGACGTCCGTCCACGCCCGAGCGATGACGCAGTCCCGGGTGCGCGCAGCGGCTGCCCCGTGGGTTGGGCCTGGAAAGCCGCCAGCCGGTGTTGCGCGGCGCAGCGCCTGACTGGCCGTCAGGTCAAGCCGCGCAACACCGGATGGCGGCTCTCCAGACCCAACGCGGTCTACTCGGGACATGACAACACGCCCTAGAATACGGCGATGAACGCCACCACCGCCCCGCATCCCTACAGCGCCGCACGGCTGCACGAGCTGGCCAAGCTGCTGATCTGCAACATCCGCGAACTGGCCCAGGCCGGCTGGACCCCCGCAACCAGCAGCAACTTCTCGCACCGCCTGGACGACCGCCATGCCGCGATCACCGTGTCCGGCCGCGACAAGGGCCGGCTGGTCGAGGACGACATCATGGTGGTGGACTTCGACGGCCGCCCCGTCGGCCGCCAGCTGCGGCCTTCGGCCGAAACCCTGCTGCATACCCAGCTCTACCGCCGCTACCCGGAGATCGGCTGCGTGCTGCACACGCACTCGCCGGTACAGACGGTCGCCTCGCGCCTGTTCGCCGGCGCCGGGCATATCCGCCTGGAAGGCTACGAGCTGCTCAAGGCCTTCGAGGGCAACCACACCCACGAAACCTCGGTGGACGTGCCGGTGTTCGCCAACACCCAGGACATGACCGTGCTGGCCGGCCAGGTCGACGCGCTGCTGGACAAGCAGCCGATGTGGGGGTATCTCATCGATGGACACGGCCTGTACGCCTGGGGCCGCAACATGGCCGAGGCCCGCCGCCACCTGGAGGCGTTCGAATTCCTGATCGGCTGCGAACTGGAGCTGATCAAGCTGCGGGGAACGCGCTGAAGCGCTCCCCGTTCCCCTCCCCACAGCCGATACTGCCGCCATGAGCCGACTCCGCATCTTTTCCGACACCGATCCCCGGCAGCCGCACTTCGACAGCCGCGACGGCGCCCAGATCGCCGCCGAACTGGAGAAGATCGGCGTGCGCTTCGAGCGTTGGCGGGCCAGCCAGCCGATCGAACCCGGCGCGACGCCCGAGCAGGTGATGGACGCCTACCGCGCCGACATCGACCGCCTGGTCGCCGAACGCGGCTTCAAGACCGTGGACGTGGTCAGCATCGCCCCGGACAACCCCAAGCGCGAGGAAATGCGCGCCAAGTTCCTCGACGAACACTTCCACAAGGAAGACGAAGTACGCTTCTTCGTGGCAGGCTCCGGCCTGTTCACGCTGCACGTCGGCGACAAGGTGTACGAGATCGAGTGCGTGAAGGACGACCTGATCGCGGTGCCGGACGGCACGCTGCACTGGTTCGACATGGGCGCCGAGCCGTACTTCGTGGCCATCCGCTTCTTCACCGAGCCGGACGGCTGGGTGGGCCATTTCACCGGGACCGACATCGCACGACAGTTCCCCCGCTACGAACCTGAGAAAACCCAGAAGGCGAGCTGACGATGACCCAACCGCAGGCGATCCTCACTGATATCGAAGGCACCACCAGTAGCATCTCGTTCGTCAAGGACGTGCTTTTCCCGTATGCGCGCCGCGCCATGCCCGGGTTCGTGCGCGAGCACGGCAACCATCCGCAGGTGCGGCACTGGCTGAACCAGGTGGCCGACGAGGTCGGCGAGGACGCGGACGACGACACGCTCGTCGCCGCGCTGCAGCGCTGGATCGACGAGGACCGCAAGAACACCGCGCTGAAGGCGCTGCAGGGCATGATCTGGGAAGACGGCTACCGCACCGCCGACTTCACCGCCCACATCTACCCCGACGCCGCGCGGCGCCTGCGCGAATGGCACGCCGCCGGCATCCCGATCTACGTGTACTCGTCCGGCTCCGTACCGGCGCAGAAGCTGTTCTTCGCCCATAGCGACGCGGGCGACCTGAGCGGACTGGTCTCCGGCTGGTTCGACACCGAGATCGGCGGCAAGCGCGAGAGCAACAGCTACCGCCGCATCGCCGAGAAGATCGGTCTGCCGGCCGGCGAGGTGCTGTTCCTGTCGGACGTGGTCGAGGAACTCGATGCCGCCACCCGGGCCGGCATGAAGACCTCGCTGCTCGACCGCGTCCAGGACTACCCGACCCCGCGCACCCTGCACGAGATCGGCAAGCATCCGCGCGTGCAGGACTTCGACGAGATCGTCTTCTCTCCCTGACCCCGGCGCGCCGGCGGGCACCTGTCCCGCCGGCGCTTGCCGCCCGCCGTGACCGCCGGCAGCGGCGGTTCCGCTTTCCGGTTCCACTTCGGCGCCCCGTCGCGCCGCTCGCCTTGCCAATCCGGCAGGCTCGCTGTAAACCTGCGCCTGCCTTTCCGTCGTTGGCGTTCGATGTCGTCCCACATCCCCCTTCCGCGGCGCCCGTCCAAGGGCGCGATCGTCCTGCTCTCCGGCCTGTTGTGGCTCGCCGCGGGTTGCTCGTCCCAGGCCGGCCCCGCCCCCGCGCAGGACGAGCCCGGCCAGCAGCAGGTCTCCGATCCCGAGGACGATGCCGCGCTGGACAAGGCACTGGATGCGCTCGCGCCGCAACGCCCCGGCGCGACCGACCTGTACGTGGTGGGCTTCGCCGGCGACGCCAGCGAGGACGTGTTCCGCAACGAGACCCTGTACCTCAAGGAACTCTTCAGCCAGCGCTTCGATGCCGCCGGGCACATCGTCACGCTGGTCAACCATTCGGACAATCTCACCGATCGCCCGTACGCGCCGCTCGCGACCTACGACAATCTCTACGACACGCTGGCGCGGATCGGCAAGCTGATGGACCCGAAGGAGGACGTGCTGCTGCTGTTCGCCACCACGCACGGCACCGAGGACCACACGCTCTACGTGCAGGTCAGCGAGGACGAGGAAGACTTCATCACGCCGCAGGACCTGCGCCAGGCCCTCGACGACGCCGGCATCCGCAACCGCGTGATCGTGCTTTCGGCCTGCTATTCCGGCGGTTTCATCCCGGCGCTCAAGAACCCGGACACGATGGTGATCACGGCTGCCCGCGCCGACCGTCCCTCGTTCGGTTGCGGCAACACCGAGGACGCCACCTACTTCGGCAAGGCCTGGCTGGTGGACGCGCTCAATCGCACCGACGACTTCGAGCAGGCCTACCGGCTCGCCGTGGACGAGATCGCCGCGCGCGAGAAGGCCGAAGGCGAACAGCCTTCGATGCCGCAGATCTGGCGCGGGGGCCGTATCGGCCAGGTCCTGCAGCATTGGCGCGCCGGGTTGCATCCGGGCCCGGCCGTGCCCTACAGCGTGCCCGAGCCGCTGGCTCCGCTGGACAACCTGCAGGCCATGCGGGCTGCGCGGCGGCGCACCGCTTCCTGCGAGTAATTCGCATTTCCGCATGCTCCCGCGCGGATGGCTAGACTGCCGCGCAGCCAGCCCGCCTCGAGCGCCAGCCAGCCGCGATTCCCGCCCGCCAGCCATCGCCTGCCAGCCGGAATCCCCGAACGCCTCCCTTGCGGAGGCGTTTTCGTTTCCGGTGCCCGGTCGCTGCCTTGCCTGTCCCGGAAGTCGCTGGCTCCCCGCCTGCGCGGGGACGACGACTGGAAAATCTTCGGTGAAACCCCACGATCGTAACGATCGCATGGCATCTCGGCCGTCGTCCCCGCGCGGGCGGGGACCCAGCGACTTGGGGCCGTCATGTGAACCTGCTACCGCTCCTTGCCTCCAGCAAGGCCGCCACTTCAGCGGTGCCGCGACTCCAGCACCGCGACCGCGTCCGCCAGCGACAGCCCGCGCGCACGCAACAGTACGATCAGGTGGTACAGCAGGTCCGCGGACTCCCCGAGCAGGTCCTCGTCGCCTTGCGCGACGCCGGCCAGCGCGGTCTCCACGCCCTCCTCGCCGACCTTCTGCGCGATCCGGCGCGTGCCCTTCTCGAACAGCCGGGTGGTATAGCTGCCTTCCGGGCGCTGCCGCTCGCGTTCGGCCACGAGCGCATCGAGCGTGCCCAGGAACGACACGTCCGGGGCCGACGGCGCCCCTTCGATCCCCGGCGCGCCGGGGAAGCAGCTCGCGCGGCCGGTGTGGCAGGTCGGCCCGCGCGGGCGCGCGAGCACCAGCAAGGTGTCCTCGTCGCAATCGACGTCGATCGAGATCAGGTCGAGGAAATGCCCCGAGCTTTCGCCCTTGGTCCACAAGCGCTGCTTGCTGCGGCTGTAGAAGGTGACATGGCCGCTTGCGCGGGTGGCGGCGAGCGCCTCGGCATCCATGTAGCCGAGCATCAGCACGCGCAGGGTATCGGCGTCCTGCACGACCACCGGCAGCAGGCCGCCGCCCTTTTCCCAGTCGAGCCGTTCCGGCGCCGTTGTCGCGTCACTGCACATCGCGCACCTCGATCTGTTGCCGGCGCAGGTACTGCTTGAGTTCCGGGATCGGAATCGCGCCGCTGTGGAATACGCTGGCGGCCAGCGCGCCATCGACGTCGGCCTGTTCGAACACGTCGGCGAAGTGCTGCATCTCGCCGGCGCCTCCCGAGGCGATCAACGGCACTCCGCACAGCGACCGCACCTGCGCGAGCTGGGCGATGTCGTAACCGCGGCGCACGCCGTCGTTGTCCATGCAATTGAGCACGATCTCGCCCGCGCCCAGGCGCTGCGCCTCGACCACCCAATCGACGGTGCGCAGCGGCACCGCCTGGGTCTTGTCCGGATCGCCGGTGAAGCGGCGCACCCGCCATTGGCCGTCGTCCTCGCGGATCGAATCGATGCCGACCACCACGCATTGCACGCCGAACGCCTCGGCCAGTTCGCTGATCAACCGGGGGCGGCCCAGCGCCGGCGAGTTGATCGATATCTTGTCGGCGCCGGCGTAGAGCACCTTGCGTGCGGTTTCCACGTCGCGGATGCCGCCGGCGACGCAGAACGGGATGTCGATCAGGCGCGCGACGCGCTCGACCCAGCCGTAGTCGACCGAGCGCCCTTCCGGGCTGGCGCCGATGTCGTAGAACACCAGTTCGTCGGCCCCTTGCTCGCGGTAGCGCAGCGCCAACTCGACGATGTCGCCCATGTCGACGTGGTCGCGGAACCTGACGCCCTTGACCACGCGGCCATCGCGCACGTCCAGGCAGGGAATGATCCGGCGGGTCAGCATGACGGCGTCCGCCAATGCGGTCGGGACAGGCCACGTTGCCGTATCCGGCCTTCCGATGGCCGGATACGGCGACCCGAAAGGCCCACGCCAGGCTGCGCGCAGGCCGGCGTCATCGCCCGGGCATGCATCAACATACATTTCCTCCCTCTTCCTGGGCCCGCACGCAGCCGGGCGCGGCGTGGCCGGTCCCGATCGCGCTGGCAGCCCCCAGCGCCTCCTCGAGCCGCAGGCGGCCTTCCAGCAGCGCCTTGCCGAGCACGATCCCGGCGCAGCCGGCCGCCTTCGCCGCGGCGACGTCGGCCACGTCGCGGGCGCCGCCGGAGACCTGCACCTGCAGCCCGGGCGCCAGCCGGCGCAGGTGCGCGTACAGATCCATGTTCGGCCCGGACAGCATGCCGTCGCGGGCGATGTCGGTGCACAGCAGGTGGCGCAGGCCCGCCTGCGCGTAGCGCGTCGCCAGTTCGTCCAGCGTGGTGCCGGCGGTCTCGGTCCAGCCATGCACCGGCAGGCGCCACGCGCCGGCCTCGTCGCGGCGCGTGTCGAGCGCGATGGTGATGCGTTCGGGGCCGAACTCGTCCAGCCAGCCGAGCACCGCCGCGCTCTCGCGCACCGCCAGGGAGCCGATCACCACGCGCGCGGCACCTGCGTCGAGGATCCGCGCGACGTCCTCGCGCGAGCGCACGCCGCCCCCGGTCTGCACCTGCAGCCCGGTCTGCGAAGCGATCCGCGCCAGCAGCGGCGACAAGGTATAGCCGCCGGCCTTGGCCGCGTCCAGGTCGACCAGGTGCATCCAGCGCGCGCCCGCCGCGGCGAAACGCCGCGCGCGTTCCAGCGGATCGTCGCCGTAGCGGGTCTCGCGGTCGTAGTCGCCCTGCAGCAGGCGCACCACCTGGCCGTTGCGGATGTCCAACGCGGGATAGACGGTGAAGCTCATTCGAAATCCATCTGCAGGAAATTGCGCAGGATGCGCGAGCCGGCATCGGCCGAGCGCTCGGGATGGAACTGCGCGCCGCAATACAGGCCTTGGTGCACGACGGCGGTGAACAGGCCTCCATGGTCGCTGGCGGCCACGGTGGCCGGGGTGAGCGGCGCGGCGTAGCCATGCACGAAATAGGCGTAAGCGCGCTCGGGCAGCCCTTCCAGCAACGGCGAGGCGCGCAGCGGCAACAGCCGGTTCCAGCCCATGTGCGGCACCCGGATGCCGGTGGCCGGATGCAGCCTGCGCACCACGCCCGGCAGCAGTCCGAGGCATTCGACGTCGCCCTCCTCCGAGCGCTCGAACAGCAACTGCATGCCGAGGCAGATGCCGATCAGCGGCACCCGCAGGGCGCGCAGCGGCTCGACCAGGCCCTGCGCATGCAACCGCGCCATTCCCTCGGGGGCCGCGCCGACGCCGGGCAGGATCACCCGCCCGGCACCGCGCAGGCCATCGGCGTCGCGCACCAGCCTGGCCTGCACGCCGAGCCGCTCCAGCGCATAGCGTACCGAGCCGAGGTTGGCGCCGCCGGCATCGATCAACGCGACCTCGGTCATAGCGCCCCCTTGGTCGACGGCAATGCGGTGCCCTCGCGGCGGATGGCCTGGCGCAGCGCGCGGGCCAACGCCTTGAAGCATCCCTCGACCTTGTGGTGGTCGTTCTCGCCGCGCACCGACAGGTGCAGGTTGAGCCCGGAGGCATCGCACAGCGAGCGGAAGAAATGCGGCACCAGCTCGGTCGGCATGTCGCCGACCCGCTCGCGCCTGAACTCGCCCTCGAACACGAAGTACGGCCGCCCGCTGAAATCCAGGGCCGCGCTGGCCTGGGTCTCGTCCATCGGCAGCGTGAACCCATAGCGGCCGATGCCGCGCTTGTCGCCGAGCGCCTCGCGCAGCGCCTGCCCGAGCGCCAGGCCGGTGTCCTCGATGGTGTGGTGCTCGTCGATGTGCAGGTCGCCCTCGGCGCGGATGTCGAGGCTGAAACCGCCGTGCTTGCCGATCTGTTCGAGCATGTGGTCGAAGAACGGCAGGCCTGTGGCGACGCGCGCCTCGGGCGCGCCGTCCAGGTCCAGCTCGACCCGGATCCGGGTCTCCTTGGTATCGCGCCGGACCACCGCGCGGCGTGGCGCATCGGCCAGCTCGTGGGCGATGCCGCTCCAGTTCCACTCGCCGCCGAACTGGTCGGTCTTGAGCTGGAAGCCGCGGATGTTGAGGTTGCGCGCGAACTGGATGTCGGTCGGGCGGTCGCCGACCATCGCCGAACGCGCCCAGTCGATGTTCCGGTCCTGCAGGTACTTCACCATCATGCCCAGGCCCGGCTTGCGGGTGGGCGCATTGTCGGTGGGCAGGCTGCGGTCGATCAGCACGTCGCGGAACACGATGCCCTGGCTTTCGAACACCTGCATCATCAGCCCGTGCGGGCCATCGAAGCTGGCCTGCGGATAACTGTCCGTGCCCAGGCCGTCCTGGTTGCTGACGATGACGAACTCGTAGCCCGCATCGCGCAGTTTCAGCATCGCCGGGATCACGTCGCGGACGAAGCGCAGCTTCTCGAAGGCATCGATCTGGAAATCGGCCGGCTCCTCGATCAGGGTGCCGTCGCGGTCGACGAACAGGATCGGTTTCATGCGGCCTCCCCGTCCGGTGCGAACCCCTCTCGAGCGCGCGCCGCGTCCTTGCTGCCGGTTTTCGGTTCCCGTAGCGCCGCGAGCACGCGCGCGTTCTGTTCCGGCGTGCCGATAGTGATGCGCAAGGCATCGCCGAGCTGCGGCGCGGCGCGCTGGTCGCGCACCACCACCCCGGCATCGAGCAGTGCCTGGAACGCCGACCCGGCGTCCGCGAAGCGCGCCAGCAGGAAGTTGCCCTGCGAGGGATACACCCGGCGCACGCCGGGCACTGCGGCCAGCGCGCGTTGCAGCCGTTCGCGCTCGGCGCGGACCTCGGCCACGCGGCGCGCGGTGGTTTCCAGGGCTTGCGGCAGCAAGGCCTGCTCGGCCAGCGCAGCGCACGGCGCCGGCACCGGGTACGGCGCCTGGCAGCGGCGCAGCACCGCGACCAGCCCGGCGTCGGCGACCAGGCTGCCGATGCGCGCGGCCGCCAAGGCATGCGCCTTCGACAAGGTGCGCAGTACCGCCAGGTTGGGATGGCGCTGCAGCAGCGGTACCGCCGAGGGCACGTCGGAGAACTCGCCATAGGCCTCGTCGACCACCACCACCGCCTTGCCGCTCAACGCCTGCAGGGCCGCCTCGATCTCTTCCAGCGCGATCGCCGAGCCGGCGGGATTGGACGGCGAGCACAGGAACACCAGCTTGGCGCGCGAAGCCAGTGCGGCCCCGACGATCGCCGGGATGTCGGCATGGAAGCCGCCCTCGCCGTCCACCAGGGGTACCTCGACCAGCGGCGCGTTCTGCAGCCGTGCGCACACGGCGTACATGCCGAACACCGGCGGCGTGGTCACCACCGCGTCGCGGCCGGGCACGCACAGCGCGCGCACCAGCAGGTCGATGCCTTCATCGCTGCCGCGGCCGATCAGCAGTTGCTCCGGGGCGCAGCCGTACAGCGCGGCCAGGGTCCGCCGCAGCGCTTCCGGCTGCGGTTCCGGATAGCGCCGCGCGCCCGCCTGCGGATCGGCCGGGTTGGCCCAGGCCGATTCGTTGGCATTGAGCCAGACGTCGCCCGTCACCCGGGCGCTGCGCGCCGAGGAATAGCCGGCGAAGGCGCGCAGGTCCTCGCGCACCAGCTCGAGGATCGAGGCCCCGCTCATGCCGCCTCCATCCGCAGCGCCACCGCCAGCGCATGCGCGTCCAGGCCTTCGGCGCGCGCCAGGGTCAGCGCGCAACCGCCGATCGCGGCGATGCCGGCGCGGCTGGCCGCCTGCACGCTGAGCATGTTCTGGAAGCTGGCCACCGACACGCCGCTGTAGGCGCGCGCCGCGCCGCTGGTCGGCAGGACGTGGTTGGTGCCGCTGCAGTAATCGCCCAGCGCCTCCGGCGTATAGTCGCCCAGGAACACCGAGCCGGCCGCCTCCACCTGTTCCAGCCACGCGCGCGGCTCGCGCAGCGCCAGGATCAGGTGCTCGGGCGCGTAGCGGTTGCTGATCGCGAACGCGTCCTCCAGCGCGGCGACCTTGACCAGCCGCGACTGCGCCAGCGCCTGGCGCGCGATCTGCGCGCGCGGCAACCGCGCCAGTTGGCGTTCGATCTCGACCTGCACCGCGTCGATCAGCGCATCGCTGTCGGACAGCAGCAGCACCTGCGAGTCCGGACCGTGCTCGGCCTGCGACAGCAGGTCGGCCGCGACGAAGGCGGCGTTGGCGCCGGCATCGGCGATCACCAGCACCTCGGACGGCCCGGCCGGCATGTCGATGGCCGCCGCCCCGGACTGCGCGACCTGCTGCTTGGCCTCGGTCACGAAGCCGTTGCCCGGCCCGAACAGCTTGTCGCAGGCGGGCACGCTCTCGGTGCCGTACGCCATGGCCGCGATCGCCTGCGCGCCGCCCAGCTTGAAGACGCGGCTCACGCCGGTCAGCCTGGCGGCGACCAGCACCGCGGGATCGGCCGTGCCGTCCTTGCGCGGGGGCGTGCACAGCACGACCTCGCGGCACCCGGCCAGGCGCGCCGGCACGCCCAGCATCAAGGCGGTCGAGGGCAGCGGCGCGCTGCCGGCGGGCACGTACAGCCCGACCCGGCCGATCGGCCGCACGATCTTCTCGCAGACCACGCCCGGCGCGGTCTCCACCGCATAGCCTTGCGCCATGCCGGCACGGTGGAACGCCTCGATCCGGCCGATCGCCTCCACCATCGCCTCGCGCAGTTCCGGCGCGATCGACGCCTCGGCCGCGGCGAATTCCTCCGCCTCCACCTCGAAGCGTGCCAGCGCCACGCCGTCGAAGCGCGCGGTGATCTCGCGCAGCGCGACATCGCCGATCTCGCGCACTTCGGCGATCAACCGGGCGACCGAATCGCGGGTCTGCGCAGCCACCGCCTGCACCGGGCGGGTCAGCGCGCGGGCCTGCGCCCGTTCGTCGAGCTGGCTCCAGTCGAGTCTGTTCATGCGAGGGACCGCTCCACCGTCAACACCATCAATCCGCGCGCGCCGGCGCGCTCCAGTTCCTCCAGGCGCTGCCAGGTGACCGCGCCGTGGCACATCGTCTGCAGGCGCACCCCGTTGCTGCCGTCGTCGGGCAGCTGCACCAACGGGTCGGCGTCGGGCAGCAGCCGGCTCAGCGCCGCCACCTGCGCCCGTTCGGCGCGGAACATCAGCAACTTGCTGTCGCGCAGCTTGACCACGCCGTCCAGGCGGCGCAGCAGCATCGCCTGCAGGCCGGCGCGGGCGTCCGCCGGTTCGCGCACCGAACCGGCCAGCACGGCTTCGCTCTCCATCACCAGCTCCACCGGCTTGAGCTGGTTCGCCGCCAGCGTGGCGCCGGAGGACACCAGGTCGCAGATCAGGTCGGCCGTGCCCAGGCGCGGCGCGATCTCGACCGAACCGGACAGCTCCACCACCTGCGCGTCCACGCCCTGCCTGGCCAGCCACTCCGACAGGATCGCGGGATAACTGGTGGCGATGCGCATGCCGGCGAGCTGCCGCACGCCCTGCCACTCCCATTCCTCGGGCACCGCCAGCATCAGCCGGCATTGGCCGAAGTCCAGGCCGCGCAACGCGCGATAGGCCGGCGGCAGGCCGTTGCGGCGGCGCTCGGCGGCCTGCTCGTCCAGCTCGTTGAGGCCGACGATGCCCAGGTCGGCCACGCCGTCGGCGATCAGGCCCGGGATGTCGTCGTCGCGCACCAGCAGCAGGTCGACCGGCAGCGACTCGCCATAGCAGAACAGCTTGTCGCGGCTCTGGCGCCAGCTCAGCCCGCACGCGGTCAGCAGGCTGCGCGCGGGCTCGGCCAGCCGGCCGCTTTTCTGGATGGCGATGCGCAACCGGTCGCGCACCGGTGCCGCATGGGAAGCACTCATATCGATCTCTCAGTGGGATCCGGCAGGCCGTGCCGAAGACTCGCGCAACGCCGCGGCATAGCCGCCGGTGCCGTGCTCGAGGGTGCGGGCGACGCGCCCGATAGTGGTGACGCTGACGCCGGTCAGGTCATGGATCTCGCGGTACGGCACGCCCTGCACCAGCAACGGCACCACCCGCCAGCGATCGGCCATGGCCTCCAGCTCGGCCGGGGTGCACAGGTCGCGCAGGAAAGCCTCGACCGCCGCGGCCTCGCCCAGGCACGCCAGCGCATCGGCCAGCGCCCGGAGGGGGGCGCTGGCATCGCGGTCGGAACGGGGGTTGGGACGTTGTTTCATTGCGTTAATGTAATAGCGTGTTAATACATTAAACCAAAAAAAGGGCCGGGACAAGCGGCCCGGCCCGATCTTTCCATCCGGGGCGAAGGCCCCACCGGTTCGCCGGCACGGAGCCCGGCGAACCCGGTTCACATCACCTTCGCCTGCTCCAGCTCGACCTGCAGGGCGCTCGCCAACTCCTCGCGGGCGACCTCGAACTGCTGCTCGCGCACCAGGTCCTTCACCGCGACCACGCCGCGCGCGCGCTCGTCCTCGCCGGCCAGCACCACGAAACGGATGCCGGCGCGCGCCGCGTACTGGAACTGCTTGCCGATCTTCTTCGGCTCCATCTGCACTTCGGTGTTGATCCCGCCCGCGCGCAGCAAGCGCGCGATGTCGAGCGAATCGGCCAGCCGCTCCTCGTCCATCAGCGCCACCAGCGCCTGCACGCTGCTGGCCTCCACGCCCGAGACCAGCCCGGCATCGCGCAGCTGCCAGAACAAACGGGTCAGGCCGATCGAGATGCCGACGCCGGGCAGCTTCGACTTGGTGTAGTGGCTGGCCAGGTTCTCGTAGCGGCCGCCGGAGCAGATCGAGCCGATCTGCGGATGGTCGACCAGCGTGGTCTCGTAGACGGTGCCGGTGTAGTAGTCCAGGCCGCGGGCGATGGAGAAGTTCAGGCAATAGGCGTCCTCGGGCACGCCCAGCGCCCGCACCAGTTCCAGCACCTCGCGCAGCTCGGCCGCGCCCTCGCGCAGCACCTCGCTCGGCCCGGCCTCCGCTAGCAGCGCATCCAGCCGCGCCAGCGCATCGGCGTGGCCGTTCGAGCGCACCGCGATGAACGCCAGGATCTTCTCGACCTGCTGCGCCGGGATGCCGAAGCCCTCGCCGGCCAGGGTCTCGCGCACGTAGTCGGCGCCGCGCTTGTCGATCTTGTCGACCTCGCGCAGCACCGCCAGCTGCAGCTCGCCCTCGGCCACGCCCAGGCTCTCGAAGAAGCCGCGCAGCAGCTTGCGGTTGTTCAACTGCACGCGGAAGTCGCCGATCCCCAGTTCGGAGAACACCGCGTGGATCACCGCCAGCACCTCGGCGTCGTAGCGGATGCTCAGCGCGTCCTTGCCGATCACGTCGATGTCGCACTGGTAGAACTCGCGGAAGCGGCCGCGCTGGGCGCGCTCGCCGCGGTAGACGCGCTGCATCTGGTAGCGGCGGAACGGGAACGCCAGCTCGTGCTCGTGCTCGGCGACGTAGCGCGCCAGCGGCACGGTCAGGTCGAAGCGCAGCGCCAGCTCCGGCAGCCCGGCCTCGCCGGATCCGGCGGCATTGGCCAGCGCGCCGGTGGACTGCACGAAGTACACCTGCCGCTCGGTCTCGCCCCCGGACTTGGTCAGCAGCACGTCGGACAGTTCGAACACCGGCGTCTCCACCGGCAGGAACCCGAACCGCTCGTAGTTGCGGCGGATGACGTCCAGCATGCGCTGGAACGCGATCTGCTCGCGCGGCAGCAATTCCATGATGCCGGGCGGCGTGCGGGGCTTGATCACGTGCGGGACTCCTGCGGAACGGGGGGACGAAAGAACGCAATTCTATCCGGCCTCGGCCGCGCAGGCCGCATGGCGTATCATGGCAGCGTCTTTTCGCCGGGGAATCCGCCATGTATCGGCAGAGCGCAATCGCCGGGACCCCTTGCACGGACGCCTCGGTGCCGCCCCCGCAGGCGCTGGAATGCGCCCATTGCGCCGTGCGCGGCCGCGCCGTCTGCTCTGCGCTGTCCGAGCACGAGATGGAGACGCTGGACCGGGCCACCCAGCACCTGCGCTGCTCCGCCGGCAGCACCCTGGTGCGCGCCGGCGACGCCCGGCAGTACGTCTATACCCTCACCTCCGGCGTGCTGCGGATGGTGCGGACGCTGGCCGACGGGCGCCGCCAGGTCACCGGCTTCGTGCTGCCCGGCGACTACGTCGGCCTGACCGGGACGCCGCAGCATCGCCACGACATCGAGGCCCTCGTCGACAGCCAGGTGTGCCGGACCCCGGTCGCCGACATGCGCGCGATACGCGAGCGCTACCCGCACCTGGAACGCAAGCTGCTCCAGCGCACCAGCATGGAATTGGCCGCCGCCCAGGACACCGGCCTGGCGCTCGCCCGGCTGCAGCCGGGCGAGCGGCTCGCACACTTCCTGCTGCGGCTGGCCGCGCGTTCCACCCAGCCGGGCCTGCCCGGCGACACCGTCGCATTGCCGATGGGGCGCGGCGACATCGCCGACCACCTCGGCCTGACCATGGAAACGGTGAGCCGCACCTTCACCAAGCTCAAGCAGCAACGGCTGATCGCGCTGCCGCAGTTGCACCTGGTGCAGATCCTGGATTACCCCGGCCTGCGCCGGCTCGCGGGCGACGACGACTTCTGACGGCTCCGGCGGCCCCGGGCGCGCCACGCCTCCCGGGCGGTCGCGAACGGCACCCGCTAGGTCGCGCCGCAATCGCCGAGCAGGCGCGAATGGCGCAGCCAATCCGGGTCCGGGTAGTAGGCGAACACGAACGAACCGCCGCGGATCGCGTCGATGAGCCGGTGCGCGATCGCCGGGCGCACGGCCGGGCACCCCAGGCTGCGGCCGAGCCGCCCCTGGTTCCGGATGATCGCCTCGCTCACGTAGGGCGCACCGTGGATGACGATGGCGCGATCGTGCGCGCGATCGTTGAAGCCCGGCTCCAGCCCCTTCAGCCGCAGCGAATAGCCGTTGTGGCCGGTATAGGCGTCCTCGGCGACGAACGCGCCCAGGCTCGACATGTAGCTGCCGTCGTCGTTGGAGAACCTGGTCGCGAGGTCGGCCCCGGTATTGCGGCCGTGCGCCACCCATTCCTGGAACAGCAGCCGCTGCTGCCTGAGGTCGAAGACCCACAACCGGCGCTCGGTCGAGGGCCGGGAATAGTCGATCACGCTGAGCAGGGCGTCCCCGGCCACCTCGCCGCGATGGCGCGCGCATTGCAACGCTTCGGTGGCCAGGGCCAGCACATGCCGGTCCAGCGTCGGCGCCTGCGACGCCAACACGCCGGCCAGCCCGGAAGCGGGCACCGGCGCGGCGGCGGCCATGGCGCCCGGGGCTTGGGGAGGACTGGCGGGGGCGGCCGCGACCGCGCAGGACAGCGCGGCGGCGGCCGCCGTCTTCAGCACATGGCGCATCGGGACGGCTTTCGGGAAACGGGCGGGGGGCGGACATCCGGTTCCGGCCGTCCGCATTCTGCCCTAGATGGCGATCCCTGCCCGACTTTGCCAGCCCGGGCAGCCGCCGCGTTCGGCCCGCGCTCAGCCGGCCAGCAACCGTGCCTTCAGCCGCGCGTAGTCCGGCGGCAGCGGCTCGGCCTGGGCCGGGCGGGCCAACAGCTCGGCCAGCGCGGGCGGAACCGGCACCGGTTCGCCAATCAACGGTTCGACCACGCCCTCGAACTTGGCCGGATGCGCGGTGGCCGCGACCGCCCAGTCGCCCAGGTCCGCTTCCGCGCCTTCGGCGCGGATCCGCTCCAGCACGTGCACGGCGGTCGCGGTATGCGGGCAGAACACCTCGCCGAAGCGGCGGTGGCGTTCGACGATCGTGCGGCGGATCGCCTCGTCGTCCACCGAGAGCGCGGTGAAGTCCCCGCGCAGCGCCGCATCGTCGCCCGCGTAGAGCCAGCGCAGCCGCTCGAAGTTGCTCGGCGCGCCCACGTCCATCGCATTGGCCAGCGTCGCCACGCTCGGCTGCGGCGCATAGTCGTTGCCGGCGAAGTAGTCCGGCAGCACGCGGTTGGCGTTGGTCGCCAACACGATCCGGCCCAGCGGCACGCCCAGCGAGCGCGCCAGGATCGCCGCCAGCGCATTGCCCAGGTTGCCGGTCGGCACCACCAGGTTCAGCGGGGCGCTGTGGCGGGCGTGGTGCACCAGCGCGGCGTGCGCGTAATAGCTCATCTGCGGCAGCAGCCGTCCCAGGCTGATGCTGTTGGCGGAACTCATCGGCACCTGCGCCTGCAATTCGCCGTCGTTGAGCGCTTGCTTGACCAGCGCCTGGCAATCGTCGAACGAGCCTGCCACGCGCAATGCGCTCACGTTGTCGCCGAAGCAGCCGAGCTGGTGCGCCTGGCGCGGCGACACGCGCCCGTCCGGGTACAGCACGACCACGCGCAACCCGGGCTGGCGATGGAACGCCGCCGCCACCGCCGCGCCGGTGTCGCCGGAAGTGGCGACCAGGATCGTCAGCGGCCGGTCGGCGTCGCGGCGCAGCCGCGCCAGGCTGGCGGCCAGGAAGCGCGCGCCGAAATCCTTGAACGCCGCGGTCGGGCCGTGGAACAGCTCCAGGCTGTGGTCGCCCGGCGTCGCCAGCGGCACCAGCGGCGCGGCGAAGTCGAAGGCTTCGTGGCAGATCGCGGCCAGTTCGCTTTCCAGGCCATCGCCGGCAAAGAACGGCGCCAGCAGATCGGCGGCCGTGCCGGCCAGGGTCGCGCCTGGCGCGAGGGTGCGGGCGGCCGGCAGTTGCGCCGGCACGTACAGGCCGCCATCCGGCGCCAGCCCGGCGGCGATGGCCTGGCTGAGCGTGGCGGCCGGGGCGTTGTTGCGGGTGGAGATGAAGTTCATCGGGGTTCCGTGGGTCTTGAAAACATCCAGTCGGATCGTCGTCCCCGCCTTCCGGGACGACGGTCGATCTACATTGCTACAGCAGCCGCGCACCTGGGCTATCCAACGGCGTCACCCAGGCCTGGCTGTCGAAGCCAGCGGCGGCGAACGCGGCCTGCACCTGCGGCGCGGCGGCCGCGGCGGCCTGTTTCGTCTCGAACCAGGCGAACACGCTGGGCCCGGCGCCGGAAATGCTTGCCCCCATCGCGCCAGCCTCCAAGGCCGCGGCCTTGGCCGCGTCGAAGCCGACGATCAGCGGCGCCCGGCGCGGCTCGACCAGCACGTCGCGCAGGCCTTGGCGCACCAGCGACGCGTCGCCGGCATGGCAGCCGGCCAGCACCAGCGCCAGGTTGGCGCTCTGCGCGACGAATTCCTTGAGCGGGTAGTCCCCCGCCAGCGCGGCGCGCGCGCGGCGCGTTTCCAGCACCGCGTCCGGGTGCACCAGCAGGCTGTGCCAGGCCGCCGGCACCGGCACCGGCACCAGCCGCTCCAGCGTGGACAGCACCAGCCCGCCCAGGAACATCGGGCCGAGGTTGTCGCCGTGGCGGCTGCCGCTCGCGACCGCCTCGCCCTCCAGCGAGTGCAGGTACAGCTGCTCCCTGCTCAGGGGCCGGTCCAGCAGGGCATTGGCGGCCACCAGCGCGGCCACGCACGAGGCGGCCGAGCCGCCCATGCCGGAGCCGAGCGGAATGCCCTTGTCGATCTCGACCTCGAAGCCGAACGGCAGCGCCAGCGCCCGGTGCAGCGAGATCAGCGCCGCGCCCGCGGTGTTGTCCGCCGCCTCCAGCGGCAGGGCGACGGTGGTGCCGCGGATCGCGGCGATGCGCACCTCCGGCGCATCGATCCGGCGCACGGTGACGGTGTCGCCGACGCCCGCCACCGCGTAGCCGAGCAGGTCGAAGCCCACCGCCACGTTCGCCACGGAGGCAGGCGAGAACGCCCTCGCCTCGCGCACGCCGGACCGCCCTTGCACCGGCGCCCGGGTCATCGCGGCCTCGCTCACAGCCGGGCCCCCTCGCCCGCCGCCACCCGCAGCACGTCGGCGAACACGCCGGCCGCGGTGACCTCGGGGCCGGCGCCCGGCCCCTGCACGACCAGCGGGTTCTCGCAATAGCGGCGCGTGGTGAACTGCACCACGTTGTCGGTCAGGCGCAGGTTGGCGAAACCGTGCCCGGCCGGCAGCTCGACCAGGCCCACGCTCGGCGCGCGCCGGGCCGCGGATCCGGCCGCGAGCGCGTGCGGGCCGTCGGAGGGCAGCTGCGCGACGTAGCGCAGCACGTTGCCGCGGCTGCGCGCATCGGCCAGGCGCTGCGCGAACGCCGCATCGACCTCGCGCAGCCGCGCCATGAATTCCTCCACCGACGCCTCCTTCAACGCAGCCGGCACCAGGCTTTCCACCTCCACGTCCTCCAGGCTGATCTCGCGCCCGGCCTCGCGCGCCAGGATCACCAGCTTGCGCGCCACGTCCACGCCGGACAGGTCGTCGCGCGGGTCCGGTTCGGTGTAGCCCATCGCGCGGGCCTGCGCCACCAGTTCGGAGAACGGCACGCTGCCGTCGTACTTGTTGAACAGCCAGGCCAGGGTGCCGGAGAAGATGCCTTCGATCGAGGTCACCGCATCGCCGGTATCGACCAGGTCGCGCAGCGTGGTGATCACCGGCAGCCCCGCGCCCACCGTGGCCTCGTAGCGGAAGCGCGCGCCGCTGGCCGCGGCCGCTTCACGGATCGCCAGGAAGCGCCCGAGCGGGCCGGAGCCGGCCTGCTTGTTGGGCGTCACCACGTGGATGCCGGCGGCCAGCCAGCCGGCATAGCGGTCGGCGACCTCGGGACTGCCGCTGCAATCGATGATGATCGCGTGCGGCAGGTGCGCCGCCTGCAGGTGCGCGGTGAAGCGGTCCAGGTCGGTGGGCGTGGCGCTGGCCGCGAACGCCGGGCGCCAGTCGTCGGCCAGGCCGCGCTCGTCCAGCAGCATGCGGCCGCGCGAGGCGATCGCGCGCAGCCGCAGGTCCAGGTTGGCCTTGGCCAGCAGTTGCGGTTGCGCCGCGCGCAGCTGGTCCAGCAGGGCCGCGCCCACGTTGCCAGGCCCGATCACGCCGACCGAGAACGTCTGCGGCGAGAGCCAGAATCCGGCGTGCGCGGCTCGCAGCGCCTTGGTCGCGTGCGCGCTGTCGATCGCCACCGAGATGTTGCGCTCGGACGAGCCCTGCGCGATGGCCAGGATGTTGACCTGGGCGCGCCCGAGCGATTCGAACAGGCGCGCGGCCACGCCGGGCTGGCCGGCCATGCCGTCGCCCACCGCCGCCAGCACGCTGATGCCGGTGGTCAGCTGCACGCGCTGCACCTGGCCGACCGCCAGTTCGTGGGCGAAGGCGTGCAGCAGCGCGTCCTGCGCGCGCGCCGATTCCTCTTCCTTGACCACGCAGCAGATCGAATGCTCGGACGAGCCCTGCGAGATCATCACCACCGACACGCGCGCGTTGCGCAGCGCGGCGAACACGCGCTCGGCGGTGCCCGGCACGCCGATCAGGCCGGTGCCTTCCAGGTTCAGCACCGCCAGGCCCGGGCTCAGCGTCAGGCCCTTGATCGGCCCGCTGACCTCGCTGTTGGCGGTGATGCGCGTGCCCGGATGGCCCGGCTGGAAGGTGTTGCGGATGATGATCGGCAGCCCGCGCTCGATCGCCGGCGACATCGTCTGCGGGTGCACGACCTTGGCGCCGAAGTACGCCAGCTCGCACGCCTCGTCGTAGCTGAGCGTCTCCAGTTGCACGGCTTCGGGCACCACGCGCGGATCGGCCGAGAGCACGCCGTCCACGTCGGTCCAGATGTGCAGTTCGTCGGCCTCGAACAGCGCGGCGAAGATCGCGCCGGAATAGTCGCTGCCGTTGCGGCCCAGCGTGGTGATGCGGCCGGCGCGGTCGCGCGCGACGAAGCCGGTCGCCACCACCCGCGGCTGCGGGTTCTGCGCGCGCCACTCGCCCAGCTTCCGCGCGCTCACGCTCCAGTCCACGTCCACGCCCAGCTCGCCGCGGTTGACCACCAGCACCTCGCGCGCGTCGAGCACCGCGCAATCCTCGCCCAGCGCCTGCAGGTGGCTGCCCAGCAGCTGCGCCGAGTAGACCTCGCCCAGGCCCTGCACGCGATCGAGCACCTCGCGCGGCAGTTCGCCGATCACCGCCAGCGCCGACAGGATCTCGGACAGCTTCTCGAAATGCGCCTCCAGCCATTCCAGCGCCGGCCCGGCGTTCTCCCCCAGCAAGGCCACCGCCGCGCCGCGATGGCGGGCGCGCAGCTCGTGCCAGCGTTCGTGCCATTCGGGCCGGTCCGCGGCGGCCAGTTCGGCCAGTTCGATCAAGGCATCGGTGACGCCTTTCATCGCCGAGACGACGGTGACCTGCACCGGCTCGGCGCGCGCCAGCAGCAGCCGGGCCACGTGCCGGTAGCGCTCGGCGTCGGCGACGGAGGTGCCGCCGAACTTGTGCACGACGGTCCGCGGAGCGGGCGCTTGGGCGGGAGACGGGGATTCGAGCGGGACAGCGGGCGATGACATCGACAGACCTCGTTGGGGAGGCCCCGTCCGCTTCAGGCTGTGGGGTTCCCCCGCATCCTGATCCGGGTGCGGGGCCGTGGTTTTCGGAAGTTACGCGAAGACGACGGACCGCACCGGGGTAATGGTGCCGGTGGTAATGGTGGTAATGGTGGTGCCGGACGCGCCCGCGCCCGCCGCGCCGCCGTGGGCGGTACGGGTGACGGCGGCGATGTACGCGGTATTCAGCATGCGCCCAACAAGACATCAGGCGTCGAGGGGCTGTCAAGTGTTGCGCCGCCGCATCCGCCCGGGCGCGCGGCAGGCCCGCGGAAAATCCCGCCTGTTCAGCGACTTGCACTTGCAACCAACCGCCGCTTGCTTGCATCGGCAACCAAGCGGCGGCACCGGCTGCGCGGCTTCGCGCAGCGTGGACGGCCCCCGCCTTACCGTCGAGCCAGTTCCATTCCACTGCCGCGCCAATGACTCTCCGCGCCTTCTTCAGCAACATCGCCAGGAAAGCATCGAGCACCGCCGGGTCGCCCTGGACGTTCTGCACGGCCGTCGCCATCGTCGTGCTCTGGGCGGTCAGCGGCCCGATCTTCGGCTTCAACGACACCTGGCAACTGGTGATCAACACCGGCACCACGATCATCACCTTCCTGATGGTGTTCCTGATCCAGCATGCCCAGAACGCGGATACCGCCGCGATGCAGATCAAGCTCGACGAACTGATCCGGGCCGCCAGCGAAGGCAACAACGAACTGCTGGACCTGGAAGAGCTGGACGAGAAGCGCCTGGAAGAGATCCGCAAGCAGTACGAAACGCTGGCCCGGCGCGCCGTGCAGGCGCAGCAGCGGCGGACCTCGCCCGGGCCCGACCGCGACGATCACGACCGCGCCGGCGACTGAAAGCGCCGCACCGCCGGGCGCATGCGAGGGAAGCCGCCCGGCATGGCGGCAACGGGCGCGCCCATCCTGGCGGATGGACCGGTCAGGCGGCCTCGCCACGGGCCAGCAGCGCCGCCCGCGCCCGGGCGTAATGGTCCGGCCAGCTGTCGGGCCGCGGCCGTCCCGGGCGCCAGTTGCGCAGGTAGTACTCCCATGCCTGCTGGCTTGCGCCCAGGCGCGGCAACGGCGCCGAATCGGTGTACAGCAACAGGCGCGCGAACTGGCAGGCCAGCACGTCGTTCGCGGCCAGCGCGTCGTAGCAGTCCTGGGCATCGGCCGCCACGCCGGCTTCGGCGCAGAACTGCCGCGCCAGGCCGCGGCTGGACGGATGCCGCAGCACACCGCGCACGCCGCCGTCGCGTTCGAACTGCCACAAGCCGCGCGCCGGCCCGCCGCGCTGGCGGCGCACCCGGAACCCGGATTCCTGCAATCCGATCGCCATCAGCAGCACTCGCGCCCGCGGCGTGTCCAGCCAGCCGGGCAGCGCCGGTTCGACGATCGAGATCTGCACCGCGTGCAGCGACAACGGCAACTTCAGCAGCGCCATCGACGGCTCCGTGGGGGAAGCGACCGGGCGAGCATAACGCCGGCGCCACCATCGACGGGCGCCGCCATGCGGAGACTGGCGGCCCCGACACGATTCGAACGTGCGACCTTCCCCTTAGGAGGGGGACGCTCTATCCAGCTGAGCTACGGGGCCAATGCCCTGCATTGTCGCATGAACGCCGTTTTTGCCAAGCCGCGCGCACGATCCGGGCGAGGGCCGGCCGGGCCGCTCTGCTAGAATTCGCGATCCCGTTGCGCCGCGTCCCCCGCCTGCGGCGGCGCTCCCTGTCGCTTCGTTTTCCAGGAGTTTCCATGTCCGCAGAGCTGCTCAAGGCGCTCGAGCTCACCGCCTCCAATCCCGGCACCTATCTCGGCGATGGCCAGTGGTCGCAAGCCACCGGCGCCGGCGTGCTCAAGCCCCTCAACCCGACCACCAACGAAGTCATCGCCGAAGTCCAGGCGACCACGGTGGAAGACTACGAGCAGGTGATCGCCCGCGCCCAGGAAGCCTTCAAGGCCTGGCGCACCCTGCCGGCCCCCCGTCGCGGCGAGGCGATCCGCCTGTGCGGCGAGGCGCTGCGCAAGCACAAGGACGCGCTCGGCTCGCTGGTCGCGCTGGAGATGGGCAAGAGCAAGCCCGAAGGCGACGGCGAGGTGCAGGAGATGATCGACATCGCCGACTTCGCGGTCGGCCAGAGCCGCATGCTGTACGGCTACACCATGCACTCCGAGCGCCCCGGCCACCGCATGTACGAGCAGTACCACCCGCTCGGCCTGGTCGGCATCATCAGCGCGTTCAACTTCCCGGTCGCGGTGTGGAGCTGGAACGCGTTCCTGGCCGCGATCTGCGGCGACGTGTGCATCTGGAAGCCGTCCAACAAGACCCCGCTGACCGCGATCGCCTCGATGAAGATCTGCAACGCGGCGCTGAAGGAAGGCGGCTTCCCGGACATCTTCTTCCTGATCAACGACGCGGGCACCGCGCTGTCGGAAAAGCTGGTGGACGATGCGCGCGTGCCGCTGATCAGCTTCACCGGCTCGACCCAGGTCGGCCGCATCGTCGCCGAGAAGGTCGCGCGCCGGCTCGGCCGCTGCCTGCTGGAGCTGGGCGGCAACAACGCGATCATCCTGGACGAGACGGCCGACCTGAAGCTGGCGGTGCCGGGCATCGTGTTCGGCGCGGTCGGCACCGCCGGCCAGCGCTGCACCACCACCCGCCGCCTGATCGTGCACGAGTCGATCTACGACACCGTGCTGGCGGCGCTGGTCAAGGCCTACAAGCAGGTGGAAGGCAAGATCGGCGATCCGACCGACCCGGCCAACCTGATGGGACCGCTCAACAGCCGCGAGGCGGTGCAGCAGTTCCTGGCCTCGATCGAGAAGGCCAAGGCCGCCGGCGGCAAGGTCGAGACCGGCGGCACCGCGCTGGACCGCCCGGGCAACTTCGTGCTGCCGGCGATCGTGACCGGGCTCAAGAACAGCGACGAGGTGGTCCAGCACGAGACCTTCGCGCCGATCCTGTACGTGATGAAGTACTCGACCCTGGACGAGGCCATCGACATGCAGAACGGCGTGCCGCAGGGCCTGTCCTCCTCGATCTTCACCCAGAACCTGAAGGCGGCCGAGCGCTTCCTGTCGGCGGCCGGCAGCGACTGCGGCATCGCCAACGTCAACATCGGCACCTCCGGCGCCGAGATCGGCGGCGCGTTCGGCGGCGAGAAGGACACCGGCGGCGGCCGCGAATCCGGCTCGGACGCGTGGAAGGTCTACATGCGCCGCCAGACCAACACGATCAACTACTCCGACTCGCTGCCGCTGGCGCAGGGCATCAAGTTCGACCTGTAGCGCCTCGTGGCGGGAGGGGTTTCGGCCCCTCCCCCCTCTCTTCCACTGCCAAGGAGTCGTGCCGATGAGCGTTCCCCGTCAGACCAGTACCCTGGCCGTCGTCAGCCTGGTGGCTGGCATCCTGGGTTGGACCCTGCTGCCCTTCATCGGCAGCATCGGCGCGATCATCACCGGGCACCTGGCCCGGGCCGAGATCCGGCGCGAGCCGCAGCGCCTGGAAGGCGATGGCCTGGCCCTCGGCGGGCTGATCCTCGGCTGGCTGTCGGTGGCCACGTGGATCGTCGGCATCCTGGCCTTCGTGCTGTTCTTCGGCGGGCTGGCCTGGCTCGCCCATCTCGGGTCGTGACGCCATGGGCTCCCTGTCCTCGCAGCAACGCTTCAGCAACCGCGTCGCGGACTATGTCCGCTATCGCCCCGGCTACCCGCCGGCCCTGATGGAATGGATCCACGGCGAGCTGGAGGTCCCCTCCACCGCGACGGTCGCCGACATCGGCGCCGGCACCGGCATCTCCACGCGGATGTTCCTCGAGGCCGGGCACGAGGTGTTCGCGGTCGAACCCAATGCGGCGATGCGCGGGGCCGCCGAGGCATGGCTGGCCGGCTATCCCCGCTTCCACGCAGTGGACGCCAGCGCCGAGGCGACCACGCTCGGCGACGCCAGCATCGACCTGGTGTCCGCCGCGCAGGCGTTCCATTGGTTCGACCCGGAAGCGGTCCGCCGCGAATGGGCGCGCATCCTCGTCCCCGGCGGCCTGGCCGTGGTGTACTGGAATTCGCGCCTGCTCGACGCCTCGCCGTTCCTGCGCGGCTACGAGCAGCTGCTGCTGGAGTACGGCACCGACTACAGCGCGGTGGCCGAGCGCTATGCCGACGACGAGACCATGCAGCGCTGGTTCGGCGCCGGCCTGGTGGCCAGCGTGCAACTGCCCAACGTGCAGCGGGTGGACTTCGACGCGCTGCGCGGGCGCCTGCTTTCGTCCTCCTATGCGCCGCTGGAGGGCGATCCGCGCCACGCGCCCATGCTGGCCGCGCTGCGCGAACTGTTCGACCGCCACCAGCAGGACGGCCATGTCGACATCGACTACCGCACGCGCGCCTTCGCCGGCACGTTGGACCGAGCAACACGCTGAACTGACGCCCATGTATTCCCTCGCCCGTCCCTTCCTGTTCGCCTTCGATGCCGAACGCGCCCACGGCCTCGGCCTGCGGGGCCTGGAACTGGCCTACAGGAGCGGCACCACGCCCTTGCTGGCGCACCGCCCCGAACCGCTGCCCACGCCCGCATTCGGACTGACCTTCCCCAACCCGGTCGGCCTGGCCGCCGGCCTGGACAAGAACGGCGAACATGTCGACGCGCTGATGGCGCTGGGCTTCGGCTTCGTCGAGATCGGCACGGTCACGCCGCGCGCCCAGGCCGGCAACCCCAGGCCGCGCATGTTCCGGCTGCCCGAGCACCAGGCGATCATCAACCGGATGGGCTTCAACAACCTGGGCGTGGACGCGCTGGTGCGCAACGTCGAGCGCGCGCGCCGGCGCGGCGGCCTGCTCGGCATCAACATCGGCAAGAACAAGGACACGCCGAACGAAGAGGCCTCGCGCGACTACCTGCACTGCCTGCACAAGGTCTATCCGCTGGCCGACTACGTCACCGTCAACATCTCTTCGCCCAACACCGCCGGCCTGCGCGAGTTGCAGGAAGAGCAGGCGCTGCGGCAGTTGATCGGCGACCTGCGCGAGGCGCAGGAAGCGCTCTCGGCCCGGCACGGCCGGCGCGTGCCGATGCTGGTCAAGGTCGCGCCGGACCTGAGCGACCGCGACATCGACGCGGCCGCGCGCGTGCTCTCCGACCTGGCGGTGGACGGCGTGATCGCCACCAACACCACCGTGGCGCGCACGCTGGTCGAGCACCATCCGCTCGCGGGCGAGGCCGGGGGCCTGTCCGGCGCGCCGCTGCTGGACCAGTCCACGCTGGTGCTGCGCCGGCTGCGCGCGCGCCTGCCCGAGTCGATCCCGCTCATCGGCGTGGGCGGCATCGCCTCCGGCGCCGATGCGGCCGCCAAGATGGCCGCCGGCGCCAGCCTGGTGCAGGTGTACAGCGGCTTCGTCTTCCGCGGGCCGGCGCTGGTCGGCGAATGCGTCGAGGCGATCCGCCGCCGGCGCGAGGCGCCGAGCCGGGGAGCGGTCTCCGCCCTATGACATCCGCTCCCCCTGCGCCGGCCTGGACGCTGGTCGAACACGCGCCGCTGCGTTCGCTCAACACCTTCCACGTCGCCGCCACCGCGGCGCGGCTGCTCGAGGTCGCCGACCCGCTCGCGCTGCCCGAGGCGCTCGCGCTGCCGGACGTCGCCGGCGCCGCGCCACTGGTGCTCGGCGCCGGCAGCAACGTGCTGCTGGCGGGCGATCCTGAAGGCACCGTGCTGACCTTCACCAACCGCACCATCGAGGTGATCGCCCACCATGCCGACCACGCCATCCTGCGCGCCGGCGCCGGCATGCCGTGGCACGAACTGGTGATGTGGTCGCTGCAGCAAGGCCTGTCCGGGCTGGAGAACCTCGCCCTGATCCCGGGCACGGCCGGCGCCGCGCCGATCCAGAACATCGGCGCCTATGGCGCCCAGGTCGGCGATTTCGTGCACGCGGTGGAAGCCTTCGACCGCACCGAGGGCCGCTTCGTCCGGCTCGACGCGCAGGCCTGCGCGTTCGGCTATCGCGACAGCGTGTTCAAGCGCGAGCCGGACCGCTGGCTGATCGGCGCGCTCGAGCTGGACCTGCCGTTCCTGCACGAACTGAAGCTCGACTACGCCGGCATCCGCGAGGAGCTCGCCGCCATGCAGGTCGCGCTGCCCGAGGCGCGCGACGTCGCCCAGGCGGTGATCAACATCCGCCGGCGCAAGCTGCCGGACCCGGACCGGCTCGGCAATGCCGGCAGTTTCTTCAAGAACCCGCAGTTGCCGCGCGAACAGGTCGACGCCCTGCTCCACGAACATCCGGCGCTGCCGGTGTTCCCGGCCGACCGGCCCGGCGCCGCCAAGCTCTCGGCCGCGTGGCTGATCGAACAATGCGGCTGGAAGGGCCACCGCGACGGCGATGCCGGCGTGTCGCCCGACCACGCCCTGGTGCTGGTCAACCACGGCGACGCCACCGGCGCTGAGCTGCTGGCACTGGCGCGGCGGGTCGCCGGCTCGGTCCGCGAGCGCTTCGGCGTGGTCCTGGAGCCCGAACCGCGCCTGGTCGGGGCGCGCTGGTGAGTCCCGCCTCGGTGCCGCTGCGCGCGGCGGCGTTGATGCTGCTCAGCACGCTGTCGTTCGGCCTGATGGCGATCACCATCCGCTACGCCTCCGCCGGCATCCCCACCACCGAGATCGCGTTCTTCCGCAACGCCTTCGGCCTGCTGGCGCTGCTGCCGCTGGTCCTCGCCCCCGGGCGGCCGCTGCCGCGCACCCGGCACCTGTCGCGCTACCTGGTCCGCACGCTGATCGGGCTGGTGTCGATGCTGTGCGGCTTCTGGGCGATCGGCCACCTGCCGCTGGCGCAGGCGATCACGCTCTCCTACTCCACGCCCTTGTTCGCCACGGTGCTGGCGGTGGTGTGGCTGCACGAAGTGGTGCGGATGCGGCGCTGGCTCGCAGTGGCGGCCGGCTTCGTCGGCGTGCTGGTGCTGCTGCGGCCCTGGTCGGAAGCCTTCAGCCCGGGCCTGCTGGTCGCGCTGGCGGCCGCCATGATCGGCGCGGTGGTCGCCATCCAGATCAAGCAGCTCTCGCACCTGGACCCGCCCGACACCGTGGTCTTCTACACCTATGCGTTCTGGGTCCCGCTCTCGCTGCTGCCTGCGCTGTTCCAGTGGACCTGGCCGCAAGGCATCGACTGGCTGTGGCTGGCGCTGACCGGCGCGCTGGGTACCTCCGGCCAATTGTTCTGGACGCGCGCGCTGCGGCTGGGCGAGGTCTCCGCGCTGCAGCCGATCGGGTTCATGCAGTTGCCGCTGGTCGCATTGCTCGGCTGGTGGCTGTTCGGCGAGCAAGTGGACCGCTATACCGTGCTCGGCGCGGCCATCATCATCGCCGCCAACGCCTATATCGCCCACCGCGAGACGGTGCTGGCGCGGCGCGCGGCCACCCACGCGCCGGCGGAAGGCGCCAAGCCGGGGGAATGAACGGCACAGCGGGGCGAACGCCGCGCCGCCGATGCGCTAGATTGCGCGGATGGACGCTTCCACTGCATCGCCCAGGCGGCCCGCCCGCACCATCGGCCTGATCGGCGGCATGAGCTGGGAATCCACGCTGCCGTACTACCGCCACATCAACGAGACGGTGCGCCGGGAATGCGGCGGCCTGCATTCGGCCCGGCTGCTGCTCGCCAGCGTGGATTTCCACGACATCGAGGTGCTGCAGCGCGCCGGCGACTGGGACGCCGCCGGCGCGGCGCTGGCCGGCACCGCGCGCGCCCTGCAGGCCGGCGGCGCCGATTTCCTGGTGTTGTGCACCAACACCATGCATCGCGTGGCCGCGGCGATCGAGGCCGCCACGCCGCTGCCGCTGCTGCACATCGCCGATCCGACCGCCGATGCGCTCGCCGCGCTCGGCGCGCGCCGGGTCGGCCTGCTCGGGACCCGCTTCACGATGGAGCAGGCGTTCTACAAGCAGCGCCTGGCGCAACGCGGCTTCGCGGCCGTGATACCGGACGAGGCCGCGCGCGCCGACGTGCACCGGATCATCTACGACGAGCTGTGCCAGGGCGTGTTGCGCGACGCTTCGCGGCAGCGCTACCGCGAGGTCATGGCCGCGCTGGTCGCGGACGGCGCCGAGGCCATCGTGCTCGGCTGCACCGAGATCGCGCTATTGGTGGACGCGACGGACGCCACGGTGCCGTTGCTGGACACCGCCGTGCTGCACGCCGAGGCGGCCGCCCTGCACAGCCTGGAACCGGCCGCGGCTCAGGCGGAGCGATGCCGCCACGGCCGGTAGTGCCGGCGGAAGCAGATCAGGTACAGGCCGATCACCCACGCCAGCGCCGCGCACCAGCCGCCGAGGATGTCGGACGGATAGTGCACGCCCAGGTAGATGCGCGAGAGGCTCACCAGCAAGGCGAAAAGACCGGCCACGACCGCCACCGGCCAGCGCCAGCGGGTACGCCAGGCCAGCGCGACCACCACCGCCGCCAGCGTCATCGAGCCCATCGCGTGGCCGCTCGGGAAACTGAAGGTGCTCTCCGGCGCGATCGACTCCCACAGGCTGGGCCGCTCGCGCTGGAAGAAATGCTTGGCGCCGACGTTCAGCAGCGCCGAACCGACGAAGCCGAAACCGGCGAACGCCGCCTCGCGCCAGCGCCGCAACGCGAGCAGCGCCAGCACGATCGCGGTATCGACCGGGATCACGCCGTACTGGTAGCCCAGCTTGGAGACCACGACGAAGAACGCGTCGAGCCCGAGCGAAGCGATGCCGCGCATGCGCCACAGCAGCGGTTCGTCGAAGAAGAAGTCCTCCAGCTCGTGCACCTCGTCGGCCAGGCCGACGAACACGCCCAACGGCAGCAGCACCCCGGCGAACAGCAACACGAGCCGCCACGCGTTGTCGCGCAGCCAATGGCGGAAACCGGCCGGCGACTCAGCCGGCCCGGCGCGCATACCGGTTTTCGACGTACTCGTCGACCAGCGCGACGAACTCCTGCGCGATGTTCTCCCCGCGCAGCGTCACCTTCTTCTCGCCATCGACGAACACCGGCGCGGCCGGCGCCTCGCCGGTGCCCGGCAGCGAGATGCCGATGTTGGCGTGGCGCGACTCGCCCGGGCCGTTGACCACGCAGCCCATCACCGCCAGGGTCATGTTCTCCGCGCCCGGATGGGTGATGCGCCATTGCGGCATCTTCTCGCGCACGTGGTTCTGCACCACCTTGGCCAGCTCCTGGAAGAACTCGGAGGTGGTGCGGCCGCAGCCCGGGCAGGCCGTGACCAGCGGCGTGAAGGCGCGCTGGCCGGTGGTCTGCAGCAGCTCCTGGGCCACGATCACCTCCTGGGTGCGCGGCTGCCCCGGTTCCGGCGTCAACGAAATGCGGATCGTGTCGCCGATGCCTTCCTGCAGCAGTACCGCCAGCGCGGCGCTGGAGGCGACGATGCCCTTGCTGCCGATGCCGGCCTCGGTCAGGCCCAGGTGCAGCGCGAAATCGCAGCGCGCGGACATGTCGCGGTACACCGCGATCAGTTCCTGCACGCCGGAGACCTTGGCCGACAGCACGATGCGGTCGCGCGGCAGGCCCAGCTCCACGGCGCGCTCGGCCGAATCCACCGCGGACCGGATCAGCGCCTCGCGCAGCACCCGGGCGGCGTCCCAGGGCTCCTCGCGCCGGGAGTTCTCGTCCATCAGCTGCGCCGCCAACGCCTGGTCCAGCGATCCCCAGTTGGCGCCGATGCGCACCGGCTTGCCGTACTTGATCGCGAACTCGATCAGCTGGCCGAACTGCAGGTCCTTCTTCTTGCCGAAACCGACGTTGCCGGGATTGATCCGGTACTTGGCCAGGGCCTCGGCACAGGCCGGCTCGCCGGCCAGCAGCTGGTGCCCGTTGTAGTGGAAATCGCCGATCAGCGGCACGTCGATGCCCATCATCGCCAGCTTCTCGGCGATGCGCGGGATCGCGGCGGCCGATTCGGCGTTGTTGACGGTCAGCCGCACCATTTCCGACCCGGCGCGCCACAGCTCGGCCACCTGCTTGACGCTGGCGGCGACGTCGGCGGTATCGGTGTTGGTCATCGACTGCACCACCACCGGATGGCCGCCTCCGACCGTGACATTGCCGATCCTGACCGCCTGGGTCGTGCGGCGGGCCCAGGGGGCGGCGGAGGTGGGGGGCGTGGGGCGGCTGACGGCGTCGTGCATGCGTGCATTCTAGCCTGAGCCCCGGGGCCGCTCACCCCGGCGCCAGCCTCGTGGCAGGCCGTCGTTGCGCAGGATCGGGGCGCGCTGCCCTCGATGCGGCGAGGATGCGCGCCTGCATGGTCCCGCCTGCGCGGGTTCCATGGGCGGGCTGCCGCGTCCATCATGGCCGGCAGCTGAATCCCCGGGCCGCCCGTGCGACGGTTTGTCGCATACGGTCCCGGCGGCCGGCGCCTACGATTGAGGCCGCATGAATCCTTCCGACGCTTCGTTCCTGCGAACCCTGTGCAGCCTGCGCTGGCTGGCGACCGCCGGCCAGGCCGCCACCATCCTGGTCTGTACCGGGCTGATGCGCCTGGACCTGCCGCAAGCCCCGCTGTGGTCCGGCGTGGTCGCGCTCGCGCTGTTCAACCTGTACGCGCAGATCCGGGTGTCGCACTCGGACGACGCCGCCCCGGCCACCGCGTTCGGGCACATCCTGGTGGACATCACCGTGTTGACCTGGATGGTGGGCTGGAGCGGCGGCATCGCCAATCCGTTCGGCTCGCTGTTCGTCATCCTGATCGCGCTGGCCGCGCTGGCGCTGCCGCTGAACTGGACCATGGCGGTGGCCGCGGCCTGCGTGGCCGGTTACGTGGTCAGCGCCGCGTTCGGCATGCCGCTGCCGTCGGGCAGCTTCGATCCGCTGAGTTTGCACATGTGGGGCATGGCGGCCAACTTCCTGATCTCCACCATCGTCGTGCTGGTGTTCTCGACCCGGCTGGCGTTCGAACTGCGCGAGCGGGAACGCGAGATCTCGACGCTGCGCGAGCGCTTCGCCCGCAACGAGGGCATCGTCGCCCTGGCCACCCACGCCGCCTCGGTGGCGCACGAGCTGAACACGCCGCTGGCGACGATGACCCTGCTGGTCGACGACGTCGCCGAGCAATGCGACCAGCCCGAGCTGCGCGAGGACCTGGAGACCCTGCGCGAGCTGCTCGTGCAATGCCACGAGCGCGTGCTGGCGCTGGCCGCGCCCGCCGACAACGGCAACCTGACCAGCGACGTGGCGGTCCAGGACGTGCTCGAACAATGGCGGCTGGTGCGGCCGACCATCCAGCTGCACCGCAACCCCGACGCGCCGATGCAGCTGATGCTCGAACCGGGCGTCAGCCACCTGTTGCTGGTGCTGCTCAACAACGCCGCCGATGCCGGCGAGCGCAGCGGCCGCCCGCAGGTGGACCTGAGCCTGCGCATCGACGGGGACCAGTTGCTGGCCGAGGTGCGCGACTACGGCCCCGGCTTCGACACCAACCAGGCCATGCTGCCCGGCAAGCTGTTCAACAGCGGCAAGCCGGACGGCATGGGCGTGGGCCTGGCCCTGTCCCACGCCACGATCGAACGTCTTCACGGGGAGTTGTGGATGCTGCCCGCCGAGGGCCAGGGCGCTCGGGTAGGATTCCGCCTGCCCCTGCCCCGATAGGACCCGGCACAGGGAGGTGTCGCGCTGTTGTGAACGACTCACGCTGCAGGAATCCGCACGCGGGGCGGTGCGCCGCTCCTGCGGAGGATCCACGAAATCGACCCGGCGCAGGGATGCGCCGTTCTCTTGCGAAGGACCCAACCGAAGAGGCACACGCATGAACGAGTTCACTGCCAAGGGCCTGCTGGTCGACGACGACGGCCTGTACCTGCGCACGCTGCAACGCAGCCTGGCCAGGCGCGGCATCGAGACCCTGGTCGCCAGCGATGCCGCCACCGCGCTGGATATCGCCCGCCAGGCCCTGCCCGACTTCGCGCTGGTCGACCTCAAGCTCGGCCAGGACTCGGGCCTGTCGCTGATCCAGCCGCTGCGCGCGATCCGGCAGGACATGCGGATCCTGCTGGTGACCGGCTATGCCAGCATCGCCACCGCCGTGGAGGCGATCAAGCTCGGTGCCGACGACTACCTGCCCAAGCCCGCCAACATCGCCACGATCATGCGCGCGCTGGGCGAGGAAGACGATGACCCGGGCGAGTCGCCGGACGACGAGGAGCACCTGCCCGAAGCGATGACGCCGCTGAGCCGGCTGCAGTGGGAGCACATCCAGCAGGCCTTGCACGAGACCGGGGGCAACGTGTCGGCCGCCGCGCGCCTGCTCGGCATGCATCGCCGCTCGCTGCAGCGCAAGCTCACCAAGCGCCCGAGCCCCGGGTCGTTGCGCGAACCGGGCACTTGATGCGCGCCCTTCTCCCGCCTGCGGGAGAAGCAGGCGTGCGGCGGGATGAGGAATGTGCAGGGCCGGGAACGACTCGGGCGCCCTTCAATCTGCCCTCCGGGCACCCTCCCCCGCGAGCGGGGGAAGGAACGAGCCGGCCTACCAGAACAGCGTATACAGCGCGACCAGGATCGCCAGCACGCCCACCGCGCCCATGTTGAAGCTGGCCGGGGTGCCGTAGCTGACGTCGTCGGTACGGATATGGTCGCGGCCGGGCACCGCCGGCGTCGCCAGCGACACCACCGCGGCCAACAGCAGCGACAGCAGGAACACCAGCCCCACCCGGTCGATGAACGGCAGCGACGGCCAGGCCAGCTTGAACAGGATCGACAGCGCGAACGAGCCGATCGCCGCGCTCAGCGCGCCGGCCTCGTTGGCGCGCTTCCAGAACAGGCCGAGCATGAAGATCACCACGATGCCGGGGGTGAAGAAGCCGGTGAATTCCTGGATGTACTGGAAGCCCTGGTCGAAGCTGCCCAGCAGCGGGCGCGCGGTCAGGATGCCGAGCGCGACCGCCACCACCGCGGCGATGCGCCCCACCCGCACCAGCTTCTGCTGTTCCGCCTGCGGGCGCGACTTGGCGTAGAAGTCCAGGGTGAAAATCGTCGCCACCGAGTTGATCTTGGACGCCAGCGAGGCCACGATCGCCGCGACCAGCGCCGCGAACACCAATCCCAGCACGCCCGTGGGCAGCAACTGCATCATCGTCGGGTAGGCCTGGTCGGGCTTGGCCAGGTCCGGCGCCAGCACCACCGCGGCGATGCCCGGCACCACCACCACGACCGGCATCAGCAGCTTCAGGAACGCGGCGAACACCATGCCCTTCTGCGCTTCGCCGATGTCCTTGGCGGCCAATGCGCGCTGGATGATGTACTGGTTGAAGCCCCAGTAGCTGATGTTCATGATCCACAGGCCGCCGATCAGCACGCTCAGGCCCGGCAGGTCCTTGTAGAAGGGATTGTCCTTCGACAGGATCATGTGGAAGTGCTCCGGATGCTGCTGCCACAGCTGCTGGAAGCCCGCGACGATGCCGGCACCATCGCCGATCTTGGCCAGGGTCAGGCCCGCCACCAGCAGGCCGCCGAGCACCAGCAGCGAGACCTGCACGATGTCGGTCAGCGCCACCGCCTTCAGGCCGCCGTACAGCTGGTACAGCAGCGCGAACACGCCGATCAGCGCCAGCGCCAGCATCTGGTCCATGCCGGTCACCTGGGTCACCGCGATCGAACCCAGCCACAGGATCGAGGTCAGGTTGACGAACACGTACAGGCCCAGCCAGAACACCGCCATCAGCGTGCGGATGCGGTTGCCGTAGCGCTGCTCCAGGAACTGCGGCATCGTGTAGATGCGGTTGCGCAGGAAGATCGGCAGGAAGAACTTGCCGACGATCAACAGCGTGGCCGCCGCCATCCACTCGTAGGAGGCGATCGCCAGGCCGATCGCGTAGCCGGAGCCGGCCATGCCGATGATCTGCTCGGCCGAGATGTTGGCCGCGATCAGCGATGCGCCGATCGCCCACCACGGCAGCGACTTGCCGGCGAGGAAGTAGTCCTCCGCGCTCTTGCTGTGCCCGGCCTTCTCGCGCGAGACCACCTGCGCCAGCACGAAGATGCCGGCCAGGTAGGCCAGCACGATCACGATGTCCAATGTCGCAAGACCCATTGCATCCCTCTCCCGTTCAACCGTGGATCGTGCGCTGGTTCCGAAGCCGCGTTTCCCTGTGGGAGCGACTTCAGTCGCGACGGGGCTTTATCGGTAAAGCCCCCATCGCGACTGAAGTCGCTCCCACAAAAACAACAGGACCCACGACCGCCAGCGCCTTCGCTTGCTGTCGTCGCGGCTGCCGCAAAGACAGCCGTTGCTCTTGTCGCTCGCGCCAACGATGGCGCGAACTCCTGACCGGCTTATTTGGCCGGGCACTCCACCGTGACCTCGGCCTCGTTCAACGCGCCCAGCGCGATGCGCGACACCGACAGGTCCAGCGCCGCGGCGCTTTCCAGCGTCGGCACCTGCAGCAGCTTGCTCACGTCCGCGCCCGCGGCCGCGAAGCACTTCAGTGGCACGCCGACCACCTTCCACTGGCCCTGCGGCAACGCCGCCAGGGTCTTCTGCAGGTCGACGCGGCCGCTGCAGCCTTCGCCGCAACCGACGCCCAGCCATACCGGCGCGCTCACCGCGCTGTCGCGGCGCAAGGTCAGTTGCAGCTGCACGTCGCCGTTGCTCTCGCGGGTCAGGTCGAACGGCTTGGCCGCGATCAGCACCAGCCTGGCCGCTTCCGAACCCGACCATTGCAGCCGGCGCGCATCTTCCTGCGCCTTGTGGTCCACCGCGCTCAGCTTCAGGCTGCCGTCCGACAGCGCCACCGGCAGCGTGGTGGCCGGCATGTTCGCCTGCCCGGCGTTGGACAGGTGCACCGTGATGCCCATCGACGGCTTGCCGCGGCTGAAATAGACGCCGGCGGCCGACTGCTCGCCGCTCACGCCCGATTCCTCCGGCAGCGGCGCCAGGTCGCCCTTGTCCGCGTAGGTCAGGCCGTAGCCGAACGCGAACTGCGGGTCGTAGTCCTTCTGGCCCACGTTGTTGTGGAACTGCACCGCGGTCCGCGGCCAGGAGAAGCTCAGCTTGCCCTTGAAGTCGTACTGCACGCTGCCGTCGGGCTTGCGCAGCAGCACGTCGGCGATGCCCTCGCCTTCCGAACCCGGCAGCCAGGCGGCCACGAAGGCGTCGGAGGCGTTGATCTCGCGGTTCAGCCACAGCGGGCGGCCGCTCAGGAACACCGACACCACCGGGATGCCCTCGGCCTTGAGCTTCTTCAGCAACTGCAGGTCGCTCTCGTCGCCGGCCTTGTACAGCAGGTTCGGGATGTCGCCCTGGAACTCGGCATACGGGTTCTCGCCGAACACGACGATCGCCACGTCCGGCTTGCGCTTGTACTTGCCGTCGACCGCCAGTTCCGCGCTGCCGCCGGCCGCCTTGACCTGCTTGGACAGGCCCTCCCAGATGGTGTTGCCGTTCGGGTAGTCGGCGCGCTTGGTGCCGGTGCCCTGCCAGTTCAGCGTCCAGCCGCCGGACTGCTTGCCCATGTCGTCGGCGCCGTCGCCGGCCACCAGCACGTGCTTGCGCGGATCCAGCGGCAGGATGCCGCCCTGGTTCTTCAGCAGCACCAGCGACTCGCGCACCGCCTGCCGCGCCACCGCGCGGTGCTCCGGCGCGCCGAGCAATTCGAACTTGGCGCCGAGCGGACGCTGCGACGGCTTGCCCGCTTCGAACAGGCCCAGCCGCACCTTCACGCGCAGGATGCGGCGCACGGCGTCGTCCAGCCGCTCCATCGGCACCTGGCCGGACTTCACCGCGGCCAGCGTGGTCTCGTACACGCTCTTCCAGCTGTCCGGGGCCATGTACATGTCCAGGCCGGCCAGCAGCGCCGCCGGGCAGTCCTGGTTGGTGCAGCCCTTGATCTGGCCATGGCCGTTCCAGTCGCCGACCACGAAGCCGCCGAAGTTCATCCGGCCCTTGAGCACGTCGGTCAGCATGACCTTGTTGCCGTGCATCTTCTCGCCGTTGACGCTGTTGAACGACGCCATCACGCTCTGCGCGCCGGCGGCGATCGCCGGCGGATAGCCCGCGTTGTGGATGTCGCGCAGGACGTCCTCGGACACTGCAGTGTCGCCCTGGTCCTTGCCGTCGGTGGTGCCGCCGTCGCCGAGGTAGTGCTTGACCGAGGAGATCACGTGGCGGCCGTCGAGGAACTGCGGCGAACCCGGTTCGCCCTGCAGGCCCTTGACCATCTCGCCTGCATAGCTGGCCACCACGTCCGGCGACTCGGAATAGCCCTCGTAGCTGCGGCCCCAGCGGTCGTCCTGCGGCACCGCCACGGTCGGCGCGAAGGTCCACTCCATGCCGGTCACGCGGGTCTCGATCGCGGTGACCTCGCCGATCTTCTTGATCAGCGCCGGGTTGCGGGTCGCGCCCAGGCCGATGTTGTGCGGGAACAGCGTCGCGCCGACGATGTTGCTCTGCCCGTGCACCGCGTCGATGCCGAAGATGATCGGGATCGCGTGGCCGCCCTGCGAGGTGTCCATCGACGCTTCGTAGAACGCGTCGGCCAGCTTCAGCCATTCCGCCGGGCTGGCGTCGTACTTGCCGCCGGGATCGGAGTTGCCGCCCGCGAGCACCGAGCCGATGCGGTACTTGCGCACGTCCTCCGGGGTCATGCTGGCGATATCGCCCTGCACGGTCTGCGCCACCTTTTCTTCCACGCTCATCTGCGCCATCACGTCGCTGACGCGCTTCTCGAGCGCGGGGTCCTCCGCGAACGGCCACTTCGGCGAAGGCCATTTGTCCGGATGGATCGTGGTCGATGCGGAAGCATCCTGCGCCGGCGTGGCATCGTTGGCATTGGCGGCGGGCTTGCCTTGGCAGGCGGCCAGCAACAGCACGGCGCTGGCGGTGGCGACCGAAAGCGCGCGACGGATCATGGGCGCGGAAGCGCGATGGGTGGTTTGCAAGGGCGATCTCCGTACGGGTTACCGACCGGCCCGTGCATGGGCCGTCATCCGGCGCGTACGCTTTCCCATTCGTGAATGGCTGTCAACAAAAGCGAACGATATAGCCCATGTGCAACCGTATATCGGAATGCGATATATCCCGCCTGCGCCCAAACCCATGCGATTTGCGGGTTTTCGCCGGGTTCCGCGCCACGGGCGGCGAAGGGCCGGCAGGCGCCATGCTGCAACGCAATATCGAACTGCGCCGCGGCTGCGCAAAACCGCGGGCGGCATAGGCGCCAACCCCACTCGCCGCACGAAACCCCGGCCAGGGTTTGCGGCGTCGAACCGGCCAACGAAAAACGGATGCCTCCGGCATCCGTTTCTCCGCGCGCGCAAGTGGTTTGGCGCTACTTCGCGGCGAGTTGCCGCAGCACGCCGCGCGTCACCGGGTCGGCGATCTCGGTCGCCTCGCCCTTCAGCGCCGGCAGCAACTGGTTGGCCAGCTGCTTGCCCAGCTCGACGCCGAACTGGTCGAACGCGTTGATGCCCCACATCACCGACTGCACGTACACGCTGTGCTCGTACATCGAGATCAGCGCGCCCAGCGCCTGCGGCGTCAGCGCATCGAGCAGGATCAGCGTGCTCGGACGGCCGCCCGGGTAGCTGCGGTGCGGATCGTCGCTGGACTGGCCGTTGGCCAGCGCCTCGGTCTGCGCCAGCAGGTTGGCCAGCAGCGCCCTGTGGTTCTCTACGTAGGGATCGTCGTTGCGGACCATGCCGATGAAATCGGCCGGAACGATGCTGGTGCCCTGGTGCAGGGCCTGGAAGAAGCTGTGCTGCACGTCGGTGCCCGCGCCGCCCCACCATACCGACACCGTGTCGCTGTCGACCGGCGAGCCGTCGAGCTTGACGCGCTTGCCCAGGCTTTCCATCACCAGCTGCTGCAGGTAGGCCGGCAGCAGCGCCAGGCGCTGGTCGTAGGTCATCACCGCGTGCGTGGCGCTGCCGAGCAGGTTGCGGTTCCATACGGCGGTCAGGCCGTGCAGCACCGCGACGTTGTCGGCCAGCGGCGTTTCCAGCGCGTGCCGGTCGAACTCGGCCGCGCCGGCCAGCAGCTGTTCGAAGCGATCGAACCCGATCGCCAGCGCGATCGGGAAACCGACCGCCGACCACAGCGAATAGCGGCCGCCGACCCAGTCCCACATCGGCAGCACGTGGCCCGGCGCGATGTCGAAGGCCTTGGCGGCGCGCTCGGGATTGGCGCTGACCGCGTACAGGCGCTCGCTGCCGCCCAGCCACTGGTGCAGGATCGCGCCGTTGAGCAGCGTTTCCTGGGTGCCGAAGGTCTTGGAGATCAGGATGCCGGCGGTGGTCGCCGGGTCCAGCGTCGCCAGCGTGCGCTGCATCGCCGCGCCGTCGACGTTGGAGACGAAGTGCACGCGGAAGCGCGCGCCCGCGACCGGGCGCAGGGCATCGGCGACCAGGCGCGGGCCGAGGTCCGAACCGCCGATGCCGACGCTGACGACGTCGGTGACGCCGCTCTTCTCCAGCGCTTCGATCAGCCCCTTCATGCGCTGGCGCACGCCGGCGGCCGTGGCATAGGCCTCCGCCGCGACCGGCGCGCCGGTCAGGTCGCCGCGCAATGCGGTGTGCAGCGCCGCGCGCTGCTCGGTGACGTTGACCTGCTCGCCGCGGAACAGGCGCCGGAACGCGCCGGCCACGTCGCGCTCGGCCGCCAGCGCCAGCAGCGCGTCCAGCGCCGCGCGGTCGTACTTCTGCCGCGCGAAGTTGAAATACAACGGACCGACCCGCCTTGCGTACTGCTCCGGCCGGTCGGGCTCGGCGGCCAGCAGCGCGGGGATGGCAGCGCCACGCAGGCGCTGGGCGTGGGAGTGCAGCGAATCGAATCCGTTGTTCTGGGTCATGCGGCCTGTGTGGGGATCGTGTGGTTGGTGTGGGTGATCTTGTTGGCGCCGTCGACGTAGACCAGGTTCGGCTTGAAGGCGTTGGCCTCCGCCTCGGTCATGCTCGCGAACGCGGCGATGATCACGAGATCGCCGACCTGCACGTGGCGCGCCGCGCCGCCGTTGAGCGAGATCACGCCGCTGCCTTCCTCCGCGCGGATCGCATAGGTGGTGAAGCGCGAACCGTTGGTCACGTCCCAGATGTGGACCTGCTCGAACTCGCGGATGCCGGTGGCCTCCAGCAGCAGGCCGTCGATGGCGATCGAGCCCTCGTAGTTGAGCTCCGAATGGGTGACGGTGGCGCGATGGATCTTGGCTTTCAGCAGGGACAGTTGCATGACGGGGGACGGCGTAAAGAAAGGATTGAGTTTACACCCGGGACCCGGGACCCGGGACTTGGGAAAGCGAACTCGCCCGGGTCGGGCCGTCGAGCGATCGAACGCTTGCAGGATGCCTGTTTGTTCGTGGTCGGGACTTCAATCCCGACAGAGGACCGGCAAAGCCTAGGGACCGGAGCCCCTCCCGCAGCGGCGGTTCCGCCGAAGCCGGCTCTCCAGGGAGCCGGCCTCAGAACTCCAGGTTGTCGATCAACCGGGTGCGCCCCAGCTTGGCCGCGACCAGCGCCACGCGCGGGCCGTCGTAGCCATCCTCCGGCTCGGCCAGCTCCGGCGTGCGGACCACCGCGTAGTCCACCGCGAAACCGCCTCCGGCGAGCCGCTCCGCCGCCGCCGCCTCGACCTGCGCGCGCGGCGTCCCCGCCTCGCAGGCCTCGCGCATGCCCAGCAGCACCTTGCGGATCAGCGCGGCACGCGGGCGCTCCTCCGCCGACAGGTACTGGTTGCGGGAACTCATCGCCAGGCCGTCCTGCTCGCGCACGATGCTGCCGGCCAGCAGTTCGATCGGGAACGCCAGGTCGGCCACCATCTGCCGGATCACCGCCAGTTGCTGGTAGTCCTTCTTGCCGAACGCGGCGACGTCCGGCTGGGCCTGGTTGAACAGGCGTGCCACCACCGTGCACACGCCATCGAAGTGGCCGGGGCGGTGCGCGCCCTCCAGCACCTCGCTGATGCCCGGCGCCCGCATCCGCATCGCCAGCTCGGTGCCGAGCGGGTACATCGTCTCCACGCTCGGCAGCCAGAGCACGTCGCAACCGGCGTCCTCCAGGCCGCGCATGTCGGCCTCCGGCGTGCGCGGATAGCGCGAGAAGTCCTCGTTCGGGCCGAACTGGGTCGGGTTCACGAACACGCTCGACACCACGCGGTCGGCATACTGCCGCGCCAGCATCACCAGCGAGAAGTGGCCGGCATGCAGGTTGCCCATGGTCGGCACCAGCGCCACGCGCAGGCCCTCGCGCTTCCACCCGGCGACGATCGCGCGCAGCCGGGCCAGGTCTTTGACGGTCTCGATCATGCGGCGTAGGCGTGCTCTTCGTCGGGGAAACTGCCGTCGCGGACGGCTTCCGCATATGCGCGGACCGCGCCCGCGACCGAACCGCCCTCGGCCAGGAAGTCCTTGACGAACTTGGGCCGGCGGTGGCCGCTGTCCAGGCCGAGGAAGTCGTGCATCACCAGCACCTGGCCGTCGCAGCCGGGACCGGCACCGATGCCGATGGTCGGGGCGGCCACCTCGGCGGTGATCTGCGCGGCGAGCGGGCTCGGCACGCATTCCAGCACCAGCAGCGAGGCGCCCGCCTCGACCACGGCCCTGGCATCCTCGACCAGCCGTTGCGCGGCGTCGCCGCGCCCCTGCACCTTGAACCCGCCCAGGCGCAGCACCGACTGCGGGGTCAGGCCCAGGTGCGAGCAGACCGGGATCTCGCGCTCGACCAGGTGGCGGATCACGTCCAGCTTGAAGCCGGCGCCTTCGATCTTGACCATCTCCGCGCCGGCCTGCAGCAGCTGCATCGAGGCGTCGAAGGCGCGTTCCGGGGTGGCGTCCGCGCCGAACGGCAGGTCGGCCACCAGCAGCGCCCGCTGCAGCACGCGCGCGACCGCCGAGGTGTGGTAGACCATGTCGCGCACGGTCACCGGCAGGGTCGAATCGTGGCCCTGCACCACCATGCCGAGCGAATCGCCGATCAGGATCAGGTCGACGCCGTTGGCCTCGAAGGTACGCGCGAACCCGGCGTCGTAGGCGGTCAACATCACCAGCTTGCGACCTTCCCGCTTGGCCTCGGCCAGGGCGGGAACGGTCCAGGGCTTGCTATCGGCGTGGCTGCTCATGAACTCATTACGTGGGGTGATAAGCCCAGCATTATCTACCCAATCGGCTCGATCCCGCAGGCATCGATACCGGCGAGTACGGACTTCACCGTTCCATGGCCCGGGATCATCGCCTCCGGGGCGACCTCGGCCAGCGGCACCAGCGCGAACGCACGCTCGTGCAGGTGCGGGTGCGGCACCTGCAGGCGCGGCAGCCCGATGCGCCGTTCGCCATAGAGCAACAGGTCCAGGTCCAGCGTGCGCGGCCCCCAGCGCTCGCCCGGCAGGCGGATCCGGCCGAAGCGCCGCTCGATCCCGAGCAGCGCGTCCAGCAGCGGCTCGGCTGCCAGGCCGGTCTCGACCAGTGCGGCGGCGTTGATGAAATCCGGCTGGTCCTCGCGGCCCCATGCCGGCGTGCGGTACAGCCGCGATGCCGCCACCAGGCGGGTCCGCGGCAGGGCCGCCAGCGCCGCCAGCGCCTGCCGCACGGCCGCCGGCGCATCGCCCAGGTTGGCTCCCAGGCCGATACAGGCCCTTACCAAACCCGTTACTCCGGGCTGGAGCCGGTGGCGCGCCGGCGCCGGCGGCGGCGCTTGTGCGGGGCCGGCGCGTCGTCGCCGAGTTCGACCTGCGCCGACTCGATCGCCGAGACCAGCTCCTGCCCGGACTGCTGCTGCGCCTCGCGCCAGAACTCGACATCGGCGGCATGGTCGGGCGAGGCGATCTGGCGCAGCGCCAGGAAGTCGAACGCCGCGCGGAAGCGCGGGTGCGCCAGCGTGCGGAACACGCGCTTGCGCTGCCGCGAGGAGAAGCGGGTCTGCAGCAGCCAGATCTCCTGCATCGGCAACGAGAAGCGCCGTGGCAGCGCGACCCGCTCGGTCTCGTGCAGGGTGACGCGGTCGGCGGCGCGCCGCTGCGCCTCCTCCACCGGCACGCCCTGGGCCTGCAGCATCGCCAGGGTCCGGCAGAACGCCGGCCACAGCAGCAGCGCGAACAGGAATGCCGGCGAGACCGGCTCGTCGTTCGCGACCCGCTGGTCGGTATTGCCCAAGCCCGCGATCAGCATCCGGCGCAACGCGCCGCTGCGGTTGGAGCGCAGCGCCGCGGCGCTCTCGGGGAACAGCGCGTCGAGCAACCCGTGCCGCTCCAGCCCTTCGAAGCTGGCCACGCCGTGGCCGGACAGGAACAGCTTGAGCACTTCCTCGAACAACCGCGCCGGCGCGGCGTCGGCCAGCAACCCGGCCAGGCGCGGGATCGGCCCGGCCGTGGCCGGCTCGATCTCGAAGCCGAGCTTGGCCGCCAGGCGCACCGCGCGCAGCATGCGTACCGGGTCCTCGCGGTAGCGCTGCTCGGGATCGCCGATCAGGCGCATCACCCGCGCCTGCACGTCGTCGAACCCGCCCACGTAGTCGCGCACCGAGAAGTCCTCGATCGCGTAGTACAGGGCGTTGCAGGTGAAGTCGCGGCGGATCGCGTCCTCCTCGATCGTGCCGTAGACGTTGTCGCGCACCAGCCGGCCGTTCTCGACCTCGCGGTCGCCGCTGCCGTCGTCGCTGTTGGCGCGGAACGTGGCCACCTCGATGATCTCGCGGCCGAACACCACGTGCGCCAGGCGGAAGCGGCGGCCGATCAGGCGGCAATTGCGGAACAGGCTCTTGACCTCCTCCGGCGTGGCATCGGTGGCGACGTCGAAATCCTTGGGATGCCCGCCGACCAGCAGGTCGCGGACCGCGCCGCCGACGAGGAAGGCGCCGAAGCCCGCCTCGCGCAGGCGGTACAGCACCCGCAGTGCGTTGGGACTGATGTCCTTGCGCGAGATGACATGCTGCTCGCGCGGAATCACCCGCAGGGTGAACGGAGATGTAACTGAAGGTTCGATGGTGGCGCTTCCCAAAGTGGTGCAGGATGTTGCCGAACGGATTCGAGCCCACTATACTAGCGCGCTCACATCGACGTAACAAAACGCTCCCTTCGTCTAGTGGTTAGGACGTGGCCCTCTCAAGGCTAAAACAGGGGTTCGAGTCCCCTAGGGAGCGCCACGTCGGATGCGAGAACGAAAAAGCCCCGCCAATGCGGGGCTTTTTGTTTTTCCCTCCCCCCCGGGTGAGGCGGGGGGAAGCACCCTGGTCCTCCCCGTCCCGGCCCACGCCGGCGGCGTGGGCGCCCGGGGGCATGCGCGCCATGGCATGCATGCCTTACCCCTCTCCCCTGGCGGGAAAGGGGCGGCAGCAGGGCTCAGCCCTCCATCTGCTCCAGTTCCTTGCCCTTGGTCTCGTAGACCCACTTGAGCACGAAGAACACCGACAGGAAGGCCGCCACGGTGTAGATCCCGTAGGCCCCCGCCAGGCCGATGCTACCGAGCAGGATCGGGAAGGTCACGGTGATCGCGAAGTTGGAGGTCCACTGCGCCGCGCCGGCCACCGCCAGGCCCGAGCCGCGGATCTGGTTCGGGAACATCTCGCCCAGCATCACCCACATCACCGGGCCCCAGGACATGTTGAAGAACACCACGTAGGCATTGGCCGCGACCAGCGCCAGCAGGCCCATCGAGTCGGACATCGCCAGCTTGCCGTTTGCATCCAGCGATGCGCTGGCGAAGGCGTAGGTGACCAGCGCCAGCGTGACCGCCATGCCCGCCGAGCCGACCCACAGCAACGGCTTGCGGCCGATCTTGTCGATCAGCACCACCGTCACCAGGCAGGCGCCGATGCTCAGGCCGCCGGAGAGCACGTTGATCAGCAGCGCGTCGTTCTCCGAGAAGCCGACCGCCTGCCACAGCACCGCGCCGTAGTAGAACACCACGTTGATGCCGACCAGCTGCTGGAACACCGCCAGGCCGATGCCGATCCAGACGATCGGGCGGATCTTGCCGGTCGCCTTGTTGATCAGGTCCGACAGGCTCGGCCGGTGGTGGTCCTCCGACAGCGATGCATCGATCTCGCCCAGCTTGGCCTGCGCCTCGGAGGCGCCGTACAGGCGCGTCAGCACCGCCAGGGCCTCTTCCTTGCGCTTCTTCACCACCAGGTAGCGAGGGCTTTCCGGGATCGTCAGCAGCAGGATCAGGAAGATGGCGGACGGGATCGCCTGCATCCAGAACATCCAGCGCCAGGCCTCCTGCCCGAACCACAGGTGCTGCGTGGACGCGCCGGCCGCCTTGGCCAGCAGGTAGTTGGACAGGAACGCGCAGAACAGGCCGCTGATGATCGCGATCTGCTGCACCGTCGCCAGCCGGCCGCGGTAGCGCGCCGAAGCGACCTCGGCGATGTAGGCCGGCGACATCACGCTGGCCGCGCCGACCGCGAAGCCGCCCATCACCCGCGAGAAGATGAAGAACGCAGAGCTGTGCGAGGCCCCCGCGCCCAGCGCCGAGAGCAGGAACAGCACCGCGGCGATGATCAGCACCGCGCGGCGGCCCCAGCGGTCGGCCAGGCGGCCGGCGAAGAACGCGCCGATCGCGCAACCGAGCAGCATCGAGGCGACCTCGAAGCCGATCCCGGCCGAGCTGGAATGGAAGGTCTGCTTGAGACCGTCGACCGTGCCGTTGATGACGCCGCTGTCGAAGCCGAACAGGAAGCCGCCGATCGTGGCGACGCAGCTGATCAGGATGATGAAACGGGTGTTCTCCGCGGCGTGCGCGGCGGCTGGATTCGCAGCCGTGGTGGTGGTGCTCATTCCGGTGGTTCTCCCCGGGTTGTGTTCGATTGACCGCACCGGCGTGCCGGTGCCCCTCGCATGATCGTGGCCGCCGGCCTGCCGGCACCGTATCGCCCGGTGCCGGCCCTCGCCAGCGCGGCGGCCGCGCCGACTCTACCGCCTGCCGGCGGTCACCGCGACCACCGGCCGTACGCGGTCAGCGCAACAGGTACTGGTTGAGCAGGTTCTCGTAGGCCTCCTGGCGGCCGCTGGTCTGCTTCGGCTCGCCGTGCTGGGCCGCCAGGCCCGCCAGCGCCGCCAGGTCCAGCTTGCCGTCCACGAAGTCCTTGCCCGCGCCGCTGTCGAAGCTGGCGTAGCGCTGCTGGCGCCACTGCTCCCACGGCGAGGCCGTCAGCAGCGCGTGCGCCACCTCCAGCCCGCGCGCGAACGCGTCCATGCCGCCGATGTGCGCGATGAACAGGTCCTGCAGGTCGGTCGACT